>LBWM01000001.1 GCA_000993615.1 Candidatus Peregrinibacteria bacterium GW2011_GWF2_39_17
ATGATATAGTTTCATGGGATGTGGTTTAGATATTAAGCATACCTATTCTACATCCCTCTCTTTCCCAAGAGTGCCCTCGAGATTCGTGAAACTACGTATCCCCTCTTATTTAACTAAATTCTCCATCCTCTTGTCTGAATAAAATTTTTATGGTATCATAGTACGATTAATTTCAAATTTAAAAACAAAAAATCTATGAAAAAATTAAAACAAATACCTCGGACACTAGCCACTTTGATTTTTAGTGTCTTGATTATTTCTTTAGGATTTGGAGCTTTTACTGTTAATGCTGTAACCCCTGCTCAAGATGAGGAAGTCCCAAGTTATGTGGATAATGTCAAGGCCTATCCCGGAGACGGAGAAATTCGTCTTACCTGGGACGCGTCCACGGATAATGTTGGTGTTACTGGTTATAAAATTTATATGGGGCTTAGTTCAGTTTCACAAGTTGGGCAGAGTTATGATCTGGGATCTGTTAATGTGGCGAATGTTTTAGAATATACTGTTTCGGATTTGGATAACGGGACAGCTTATTATTTTGCCATTACAGCCCTGGATGCAGTTGGTAATGAAAGCGTCGACTATAGTTATGAAGTTTCAGCCACTCCAGAAGCTTCTGTAGATGAAAATAAAGGTAATCCAGTTGTAGTTTCTGCTAAAGCCCTTGATTGCGAGACAGTCTTGGTAACTTTTTCTGAGCCAGTTAAATACCCAATAGAAAGTACTAACGAGGCTTTCAAAATTGAAGACATTGATACAGTTCAATACATCAAGGTCATTGAAGTCAGTTATGCCAAGGGTGATCAAAGTGGTTTAAATCTGACAACAGAAAAAATGCAAGAAAAATCACAATATTTAATGACGGTTGGCTCAGACGTTGAAGATAAATATGGCAATGCTATTGTTAGTGGTACTTCAGATACCGCGGTTTTTAGTGGCACTGCTTGTGAAGAGCCAACTGATCCTGTTGTTGACGAGGAACATGATCTAATTGCGCCACATTTGAAAACAGTTAATGTAACTGATAGTACGAATTTAGAAGTAGCCTTTGATGAAACGGTAGTTTTGCCTGAGCCAGAAGTTGCGGCTGATGATGACGGCGATAAGCCAATTATTGACCCAGCTTTAGCTCTTTTTAAGATCACTGATAACAATGGGGTCGAGCTTGAAATCTTAACTGTCGATTATAAGGATACTGGTGAAGTTGATGCTGATAATAATCCAGTGTTTGATAAAACTACCTTGGTTTTAAAAATAGCCGAACAAAAAAGCGAAACTCAATATAAATTAGCAGTTACTGGTTTAGAAGATGAAGTCGGAAATGCTACTGATGGACAAGGTTTTTCAAGTGTTATGACTTATGTGACTCCTCAATTTAAAACTGATGAGCCGCCTGTAGAAACTCCGGATACCGTTGCTCCGGAAGATGTGACAAATTTAGTGGCCGATGTTGTGGATATGCTGGTTAATTTAGATTGGAAGGCTAGTTTAAATAGTGCTGGAGATTTGGTAAGCCAAATGCTTTACGTTAAAACAAGTGATGGTACTTATGATCAAGGGCAAAAATTAGAAGATAGCGCCATAGATTACACCTACAAAGGTGGAGTCGAAGGTCAAACTTATACCTTTAAGGTTACTACAGTTGATGATAGCGGTAATGAAAGTGAGGGCACTGTAGTTACTGCGACTTTGCCTACGACTGGTGCCGGTATCGGGCTTTTAGCACTTGCTTCTATCCTCGGAGGCGGTTTAATTGGTCGAAACAAAAAATAAAAAAGTGCGGATTAATTATACGTTTTCTCTTTTGTTATTTTTTTGAAATCTTTTGTTCATGCCAAAGTGCTAAGGATAAGAGATGACTAAATTTTTGGGATTTTTCATTAGTATTTTGACAATATTCAGTGTGCTTTTTAGTGTTCATCTTTGGCGGTTGCCCCGCGGACGCTTAATGATTGATTTTTTAAATGTGGGGCAAGGTGACGCCATTTTAATTACTACTCCAGATCAAAATCACATCTTAATCGATGGCGGCCCTGACCAAAGCCTCCTAACGCAGCTGGGCGAAGTTTTACCTTTTTTGCAAAAAAATATTGATTTTATGGTTTTAACCCATCCGCATGCGGATCATATTTTCGGTTTAGTGGAAATCCTTAAGCGATATCAGGTAAAAGCAATTTTATTTTCCGGAGTAAATTATTCTAACCCCATCTATGATGAATTTTTAAGGATTATTCAGTCTCAAAATATACCTTTGTACGTGGCGCGAGCGAACGAAGATTGGCAATTAGGTGCCATTAATTTGGACATAGTTTATCCCTTAAAATCTTTACTGGGGATTTCTATGGAAAATATTAACAATGCCTCAGTTGTTATTCGGTTGGGATACAAAGGGAATCACGTTCTTTTTACCGGAGATGCGGAAAGCCAGGTTGAAAATGAAATATTAAAAGTCGGATTTAATCTTCAAGCCGAGGTTTTGAAAGCGGGTCATCATGGTAGTAAAACTGCTTCAGGAGAGGATTTTTTAGATAAAGTTAAACCAAGTTTGGCCATCATTCAGTGTGGCAAAGATAATTCTTTTGGTCACCCACACACCGAGACCTTAAACAAGCTTACCAAAAGGGATGTAAGCATTAAAAGCAACGATCAAAATGGGCGAATTAGGATTACGATCAGCTCGCTTCAAAAAAAAAATCATGTTATAAAAAAACAGTCTTCGAACATTATGTTTAAGGGGCGTGGTGAAGTGGTATCACAGAGGTCTCCAAAACCTTTGTCGCGGGTCCGATTCCTGCCGCCCCTGCCAGATTAAATTAATTTATAAAAAAGCCTAGCTAAAATTAATCGTCGGGACGATTTGCATTAATAACTACGGGAGGTGCAAAGTAAATTCCAACTTTTTTTAACCAAATTCCATTGCATCTTTGGGGTTGCAATATGAAATTTGATTCCTAGCCGCAAATAGCATCTGGCTGTTTTTTAAAATTTTCTCCAACTTCAAATCCAATAGTTGTTCCGATTAGAGCGCCGGCTAAAAAATCAGAAAACCAGTGAACGCTACTTGAAACTCCAATCCCAATATATAAAGCATAAATTATCGCTAAATAACGCATCCATTTTTTTCTTGGATACAGAATTAAAACAGTGATAGCCATGGCAAAAGCCACCGTGGTGTGACCAGATGGCCATCCCCAAAAGATGCCGCCTCGCATAAAACCAAATTGGAATTTTTCACTAAGATCAATGGCCATAGCTGAATCGATTATCGGATGAACACGGCCGGTTAAAGCCTTATAAAAAGAAGAAATAAACCATCCTAAAATAGCCGCTTGTCCAAGGGCAAAGCCAGTATTTAAGATGTGTAAATATTTTAGGGAAGATTTTTTTAGATAACCGATAATTACTAGTGTTAATGGTAAGAATAGCGGTAAAAATCCCCCAATAATAATTGCCGGAAATAGGAAAAGACGAATTTTGGGTTCAGAGCTAAAAAAATCAAAATAACGCCAGTCAAAGCCCGTAATTACTAAAATATAAGTTGAAATAATAGCTCCAAAATGAAAAATAGTGCTTCTTCCCCAAAATGATTTAGTTAGGCTATGAGGCATTTTATAGAAAAGTTTTCTCATCTTTGGAATTTTAAATTTTATAATTTAGTACCCATTCGCAATAAAAACAAAATTTATGCTTTTGGAGATTTTTAAGCTATCAAGCTCATTTATACAAATGAAAAGTAACTTTGGGAAGTAGAAATTATAATTCAAAATTAGTTATTTCATGGTTCTCAGACTGGTAATTAATTTTGCGCAAGTAATGACTTTTAAGTTCTAAAACCGCTAGGGCACAAGTTAAAATTAAAATTCCCACTACGTAAAGTAGTAATTCATGAGTGTTTTCCGGGTTAACAATAATATGGCGTAGCAGGTCAGTTATTCCGATATAAAAAAAGAAACGAAGTGGAAAATGATGATTGTGAATAAAATAAAGTTTTATTGCAGCGATTACTTCTACATACAAAAAAATCAGAAAAATTTGGGCTAAAACTGTTCTTAGGTTTATTTTTTGAGTGTAAAAATCTAAAATAGCCTGCGTAAAAACTTGCAAAATAATTAAAGAAAAAAATATTCCAATTCCTATTAAAATTATTGTTGTGGGGTAATGTAAAATATTAGCAATCTGGAGATTAATGGATTTTCTCTTTTTAATTCTAGGTTTTTTCATTTTTTAAATGCAAAAATAATTAGAAATTATAAACTGCTCGTTTTATGATAACAAGTTTTTTAGACTGACAAATTTTACATTTCGGGTGTTTAGCGGTCTTTCGAGGGATGCCCAACGTCTAAGATCTGATGATATTCCAATTTATAGATATGCAAGAAAGCTAAAGTTAAAGATAGCAGATAGGGAGCTAAAATTAAACCCGGCAGCCCCATGGTAAAAATTCCCCCTAAAATTGCCAAAAAGCTAAGAAGCGGATGAATACGCGCCTTTTCACCAATCACAATTGGTTTAATAAAATTATCAATGGTTCCTATAACAAATGAACCCCACAAAATTAAGAAAAGAGCAGCGACCCAATGACTGGTCGCAAAAAGTACAATTGCCGCTGGTACCCAAATTAAAGTTGCACCAACGTAAGGCACTAGCGCGGAAAAAGCCATAATAGTCCCCCAAAAAGCAGAATTTTCAATCCCAGCTATTGCGAAACCAGTCCCACCTAAAAGCCCCTGTGCCATGGCGGCTCCAAACATGCCATATAGAATTCCTTGGCTCATCGCATGCAGCTTATTAAAGACTTCATCACGGTACTTACTGGCCAGCGGAATAAGGTTTTTAATTTCATGAATAGCTCGATCTCCATCTCTTAAAAAAAAGAAAATTGATAACAATAACACGAAAATTTGAATCGCTAAAACAGAGAGTTGTTTCGCGAAATTCGTAGTTTGGTTAACCAGAAATTGGCTTAAGTTTTGAATAATAGTGGTTACAAAGCCGATGATATCTTTTGGCGCCGGCAGAAATTGTTCAACATGGCTAATATAATTTCCAATAAAACTATCCTGGATAATTTGGGGAATTAATTGAATATCGATTTGCAAAAGTTGATTTACCTTTGATTCTATAAAGATATAGGTGTTAACAGCTTGGCCAGTTATATAAGCAACAAACCAGGATAAAGGTACTAAAATAATAGTCAAAATGATGATAAAGCTGATAATGGCCGGTATCGTAGGATGCTTAAAAAAAGAACTAATTTTTTTATGAACCGGATAAAACCCCGTAGCTATTACCGCTCCAATTACTAGTGAAACTATAAACGGCTTAATGATTAAAACAATGGTCACTAAAAAGAAAAGCAATCCGCCTAGGATAAAATATTTGGGAATATTCTGAATTACAGTTCCCCTATCCGCGGAATTATTTTTGGAGCTATTTTTTATTGATGATTTTGTTTGACGAGGACGCATGCTCGTTTTTTGAGATTAAAAATATTGATAATTATATTTTACTAGAAATCCATAAAAGGTGAAACTTTTTATGTTTATGATCTGTCTAAAAAAACAATAACCGAGTGGGGCAAATATTGACAATATAAAAAAATTAGTTATAATAATAAACTTTAACCTTATCTATTCATGCGCAACAACTTTGAAGGGAATGAACCGACTGAAAAGCGTGATTTTAATCAAGTGGCGGCAATTTATAAGGCTTTGATGGTATCAGTCGTATCTTCGCTGGTAGCTGGCGTAGGCGGATGTACCCCAAGGGAAGAAATTGCTTTGGAAAACCTGGAAGCAATTACAAATTATCTTAAGAGAGAGGTGGCTGTAAGATGCAACGGGGATTTGCAATTGGGGGAAAAAGAATCTAGGCCGATGGGGCTTGATATGCGCAATCGGGGGAATATTTGGGCTGCGACTGTTATGGGAAATACTTTTTCGGGATCATCTTCCGAATGTCTTCAGGAAGTTTTCGCGGAAATGCCTGCTGACACAACTCAATCAGCTACTTTAATTCCTGGCGTGCTTGCGGTGACCCATCTATTTCAAGGGGGCGAAGGTTGGCGACCAGTTAATTTAATGTCGGAATGTTATTTTAAAATTGGGCATAATCTAATAGTTCAATGTTTGTATGAAGTGGATGATGAAATCACAGCACTTACGCCGCTTTCTGCTGGTGAAGCTTATAATTCTAGTGCTGCTCGTTTTAGAGCTGGAAATTAAGAAGATCTAGTGCGAATTGGTATTGGGAAATTTCATTCTAAATTTTTATCTGGCGGGATATTGTAATATTGAAATAAAAAATCCATTAAATTGCGAAAGATTTGTCCAGCGGTAGCACCTCCCCATTCAATAGTTTTTGGACGATCCAATTTTACCAAAATAGTGAATTGTGGTTCTTTAATGGGGGCATAACCAATCATCGAAGCGATAGTTGTTCCTTTCCCCTTAACAGCTTGGCCCCATTTATAAGTTTGGGCTGTCCCTGTTTTTCCGGCAACATAATTATGATCTAAAGCGATTGCTTGTTCATTGCTGTTTTCAATAACAGTAACAAGCATGGAAGTTAATTGATCAGCGGTCTCTTTGGTTATAACGCGGCGTACCACTTTGGGTTCAAATTCGATACGCTTTCCTTCGGCATTTTCAATCGAATCCACAATGTACGGTTGCATTAAAACGCCGCCGTTCGCAATGGCTGAAATCGCAGTCACTAATTGAACCGGCGTCACGGTAATTCCTTGGCCAAAAGCTTTTGTGACCAATTCCGATTCGGCCCAATAATCATAATAGGCTAGTTTGCCGCTATGCTCGCCTTCAAATTCAATATGTGTTTTATCCCCAAAGCCGAACGCTTTTAAGTAATTATAGAAAAGGGCGCTTCCTAATTTTTTAGCCACAAAAACCATGCCCGTATTATCCGAATGAATTAGAACATCGGTCATGGTGGAAATTCCATAGTATTCGTCATTGAAAGTATGAATTTCATATTCATCAACCTTAACAGGTCCATTACTGTTAAAGGTGGTATAAGGGGTGACTTCTCCGGCATCAATTCCTGCTGCCATGGCAATTGGTTTAAAGACAGAACCTGGTTCATAAGGAAGAGTTACCGCTTTAAGTTGATAAACTTCAGGGCCGACATTATTGACATATTTGTAGTAACTATCAGTCTCCAGGTCGTAAAAAACTTCAATTCGAACATCCGGATCCTTTCGAATATAAAGATAAAAATGCTCATTTTCTCCTTCACCAACCCTATAAAGATTTTTTGCGTCCAGGGGGCTTAATTCAACTCGTTCACGCTTAAATACGTTGCCGTAAGCATTAGAGTCAAAGGTTGGATAATGAGCCATGGCTAAAATTTTCCCCGTTTTGGTTTCTTGAACAATAACCAAGCCACTGTCAGCCTGATAGGTTTCTACACCTGCTCGTAGTAATTTTTCCGCTTCTGCCTGGATAGTTCGATCAATTGTTAAGTTGATGGAAGCACCATTTATCGCTTCTACGATTTTACTGTCTCCCACGGTAATTTGATTACCACTAGCATCAATTTGGGAAGAAAAATAGCCGCTTTTGCCTTTTAGGGCACTGTCAAAGGTACTTTCAATGCCGTATTGTCCGGTTCCGGTGTTGTCTACGTATCCCAAAACCTGGGCAGCCATTTCTTTTTCCGGGTAAAAACGAAAATATTCTTCTTTCATGCGAATCCCTAAAAATAATTTAGGATCTGCTTTAGCCATAGTTGTAATTTTGACAGAAATTGTCGGATCTAGTTTGCGCTTTAAAACCACATAACGATTTTTTCCTACCAGTATTTGGTCAAGGCGATCACGGTCAGTGTCTAAAATTGAGGCTAAAATTTTTGCGGTTTTAGGGCGATCAATAATTTGTGACGGATAAGCGTAAAGATTACCCATTTCTGAGATTTCAACACCAGGTAAAGATTTGGATTTAATTTCCGCTAAGATAGAGGCATCTAATTTTTCCGTTAGTAAAATTCGATCACGAATTTTTTTGCTTAAAATCTCAATAAGAGTTTGTTTGTAAAGTGTAAATAATTCAGCGTCGCTATGTAAGACCAATGAATTAGGGGGCATAATTGGCATGCCTGCGGGGTCTGTGTTTACGAGTAATGGTTCAGGATTTTCCTGGAGAGGAGTGGTGGTATTTTCTAGATCTGGAGATAAGCTGTTAGCTTTTTTAATTGCGCTTAATAATTCATCGTAGCGGAGTTGATCTTTTTCTTTTTCAACAGCAAGGTCAAAAAGTAAAGGAGCCAGTTTCTCCCCAACTTGAGCCGGATTTTCAATTAAGGTTGGATCCGCGTATATCATGTCCAGGGTTGTATTGGTGGCCAAGGCGTACGGTTCACCAGAATGACGATCTTGGATCAATATTTCACCTCGACGAGCTGGAATTTCAGTATAGCCTTGGTTTTTTTCAAGAGCGATTTTCTCGTAATAATTTCCTCGTACAATTTGTAAATAAAAAAGCCGCGAAAAAATAATAAACGCAAAGATTAAAAAGAAAGTTAAAATTATCGTAATACGATTGAGAGGAAGCTCTCTGAAATGTTTACGATAGGGAAGGAAAGGGGTCATTTTAATGCCTAATTATTCCAAATTTAAACGATTTTCTTCTTCGACCGTATCCATATTATTAGATTTAATCATTTTTTGCGAGGTGGTGTACAAATGTTTTCCAATATACAAAATTCGTTGTATTTCTTTTTGGTAATCATGACTGGACCATCCCCATTCATCCATGGTAGGCGCGCTTTGGGCAATTTCTCCTTCTTCGAAATGAGAAATTTTCCCCCTTAAATTAAATCCTTTTTCAAGATCCAGCGTATACACATATGCCCCCTGATAAACAAATTCTCCGTAGGTATCGGCTGGGGCATTTTCATCTTGGATCTCATACAAAGATACTGGGAAGGCCAATAGGTTTTTGGACGCATCAAATAAGAGCGCTTTGGCATCGTAGAGGACTGGGCTATCTGTGCCACGATCTCCAATCCCCACACTAAATGTTTGCTTCGGATTGGTTGGATCCGTGACATCAAAAAGTCCGATCTTTAACCCTTGATACCAAGCGAAGTTTAATTCACGCGCCGCAATTTCTTCTTCTTCAGCGTCTTCGGCGTCTTTCCCAAATCCAATGATGTGATTTTCGTCATAAGGCTCCAGATAATCGCTGTACCCTGGGATTTTTAATTCGCCCAAAATACGTGGATTTTCCGGATCAGAAAGATCAAAAACAAAGAAGGGATCAACTTTTTTAAATGTCACCATATAGCCCCTATCGCCCATAAATAGACTTGAATGCATTTGCTCTCCTGGGGCAATACCCTCAATGCTTCCCACTGTTTCCATATCCCGGTTGAGGATGTAAAGATTGCTGGTGGAGGGATCTTGGGTATCCCATGCTTCACCACGCTGACTGGCGATGCGGAAATAATCACCGTATTCATCCATACTGAATTGATTCAAAATGGTTCCCGAGATTTTACCGCGATTTTGATACGCGATGCTCCCAGGAGTTAAGGCGAATCGATACACAAGGGTCTTGGCGTTGGACCAATCGTAATAATAATTTTCAGTACTGTCGTAGTTTGTGGCCGCCACGTAAAGATTTTCACGGGAGGCGTAAATGTTTTCACTTGAACCAATCATCACCTCGCTCACGATATCGCCTTCTGATTCCAATGGGACAGCGATCGTCATCAAATAATTCAAATCCCTTTCACGCGGAAAATAACGGATATCGGTACAACCCGCGAGTATTTCATCTTGGCCATTCTTGGAATCGAAATAGCGGGGGAGCACTTCTTCAACATTGATATTTTCTGGATCATAACCGTAGGAATAATAACTGAAATCGTATTTGTTCAAAATGAGGTAAAGCGTGTCGTCGACTTTGCGGGAATTGTTGTACGATCCATCAAAGGCAAAATTTCTTTTGAGAGTTGGCCGGGCTCGATCCGCAATGTCGTAAATATAAATAGCGGTTCGGTCTTGATGATAATAGGGAAACCAGATCTCTGCGGTTCCGTAATCATACATGTCTTCAGCGGAATAAGTGGTGCCAATAAGGGTTAAGGTGTCCCCATCGAGGTAAAGATCATTGGGCGAAAAAGCGGTGTCGTCGACAATGATTTCGCTGACTTGTTTCATGGATTCGGGGGGATACGCTTCAATGATACGGATCGATGAATCTTTGAGCATATAAATGTATTGCCCATCGTTTTTGACGATATCCGCCTCGTCAACCCCAGCCACTTGCACATTGGTGCTGGAATAATCTTCGTCTAATTTTACTTCGGATACTGGCGCGTTTTGTGCTGAATCGTCTTGGGGCACAGCTTCAGTTGCGACATCCATTCCTTCTTCTTCGCCAAAATAATAATAAGGTTCCGGATGACTCAAAAAAATGTCTTTCAATTCATCACAAGAATTGATGTTCAAGGGGACTCCTTCCAATTCTTCATATTTCAATGAATCAAGATCTGTTTTATTCGCTTCGATGCGCCAAACCACTTCGGCCATTTCCCCTCGGGCAATGGATTTATCAAGATCACTGATGGAAAAGGGAATCGCAAAATGAGCTTCTAGCGCTTTTACAAAAGGTTTATACCAAACTGCCGCTCCTGCCGTTTCTTCATCAGTGAGCTCAAAAGCATTGGTGAGAATTTTGCTTGCTTCAGCAAAATTGATCTCTTGATTGGGCTTAAATGTGCCGTCCGAATAACCATCTACGATACCAAGATCGTGACCGTAACACACGTACTTGGCAAACCATTCATCCTGGACATCGGGAAAACAATTTGAACCATTCGCCTCATCCGTGATCGTTTCCACTACAATTTTCATAAATTCCGCGCGATTAATTTTATTTTGGGACTTGAATGTCCCGTCTGGATATCCGTCTACAATGTTATTGGTGCTTAGGTATTCAATAGCTTCAAGGCTAGGATCATCGGAAGAGAGATCCGAAAAAATATCCTCGGGGTTTGTGGCTAAAGACAGCCCCGGGAGTAATGAAAAAACTAAAACGCAAAGCAAGATTTCTGTGATTTTTTTCATACAATGCAAGAATTAAAAATTGGAGAAAGTTTAGTATTACTATACTATTAAAACGTCTTTACTCATAACACCGTTACATTTATGGCTTTGTGTACCGTTCTTCCTTCTGGGCTTCGGGTGGTTACTCAACCTCTGCAAAGTACCAAAACTTTTACCATTCTTATTTTAGTTAAAGCTGGATCTAGGTGCGAAACCAGGGATATTCGCGGGATTGCTCATTTTCTGGAACACATGTTTTTTAAAGGGGCGCAAAAATATCCAGATACCAAAGCGGTTTCCGAAGCAATCGATAGCATCGGCGGAGAATTTAACGCTTTTACCGGTAAAGAATACGTTGGTTATTATGTTAAGGTAGCATCCGAGCATCAATTAATTGCGCTGGATGTTTTGTCAGATATGCTCCTTCGTGCTAAGCACGATTCCAAGGAAATCGATAAAGAACGTGGCGTAATTTTGGAAGAATACAATATGTATCAAGACACGCCGATGTATCAAGTCGGATGGGATTTTGAAAAATTATTATTTGGTGATCAGCCACTTGGCTGGGATCAAATCGGGCTTAAGGAAGTAATTTTACGCGTAACTCATGATGATTTTAAAAATTATCAAAATAAACTTTATCGTCCTGATAACATTGTTATTACTGTGGCCGGTGAAATTCAGGAAGAAAAAGTAGTTCGAGAAATTGAAAAATTATTTGCCATGCAAAAAGCCAATACTGATTTTAAATGGGAAAAGATTAATTCAAATCCTTCCCTTGATCGAGTTATTTTGCAGAATAAGAAAACCGAACAAGGACATGTGGTAGTAGGTTTTCCGGGTTATCCAGAGCAGCACCCAGATCATTTTGCCATGAAGCTTTTGGGAATTATTTTGGGTGGGAACATGAGTTCTCGGATGTTTTTAAAAGTTCGTGAAGCCAAAGGATTGGCGTATTACATTCATACTTCTACTGATGACTACACGGATACCGGTGTAATTTCCACGAGGGCCGGAGTGGATTTGAATCGAGCCGAAGAGGCAGTTAAAGAAATTGTGGCTCAATATTCTGAAATTAGGGAAGAAATAATTTCCGAAGTTGAATTACAAAAAGCCAAAAATTACTTAACCGGTAAAATGGTTTTGCGCTTGGAAGATTCAGAAGAAATGGCACATCTTTTAGGTAAATATGAAATTTTATATGGCGAATTAATGACTATGGAGCGAATTAATCAGGCAATCGCCAAAGTAACTACCGCCGATATTCAGCGCGTAACTAAAGATTTATTTCAGGAAAATAAGTTGCATTTAGCCGGTATTGGGCCATGGGAAAATACTGAAAAATTTGCCTCATTGTTGCGGTTTTAGGATAGAAAGAAAAATTGGAGGTAATCGCTCACTAGGCAAAATGGGTTGTCAGATTTTGATACATTTGAGCTATTGACGATTTTGTTGTTTGGTATTAAAATTAAACACTTTATAAATTAAGTCTTTTTTAATGAATCATAAAAAAATTGGAGATGTAGTTCGCCCAGCCGAATTTCCGGAAACCCCATCCGCGCAAGGGGTTGGATCTTTAGACCTCAGTGCTTTTGTAGAAATTGGGGGTGATGACAGGGTTGTCTTACATCCAAGAGTTATTAGGCATTTTAAAGAGTTGGAGCCTGCGATTATTTATATCGCTCAGATGGTAGCTTCTATCTTAACTCAAGAGCAACCTGACAAAGATGTTGATCGCACAATAAGAGCTTTACAGGAAGGAATCGCTTGCGTATTTGCTAAAATTGATTTAGTTGATAGGTTTGAAGATTATCCTGGGATATCAGCTTTATTGGAAGGGCAGCCTATCCCTTGTAATAACCGTGCGATTAAGCGTCTTGCCAAGGCGGCATTAAATGCCAGCCTTTCTTTAGGTATTATTAGTAGTATGACAGAAATCCAGACAGTGACCGGAGTTAATGCCGGACAAGTTAAAAAATTTATGACAACAGGAAAATATTTAATGGTAGATAGAATATTAAAATGTCTCGAATTCGTAGCGGGAAAAGCTAAGGGAAAGGGATTATTAGAAGATTTAAAAAGAAAAACTTTTCCTTCCGGAGAAAAATAAAGGTTGATATGGTAAGGTAGAATTGTCTATGTCCAATCCCATTCACGAACTCGGTAACAATGAAGGATTTTACGAAATTCAAAGCACTTTTTGGAAAGGGTTATTTCTTATTTTTTTCTGGTTTCTTTTGATTTGCGCCGTTATTTTTTTATTAGGGTTTTTTGTTCCGTTTTTAAATCCTGGAGCAGGAGGAAGCATGATTGCTTTGTTAATTTTAGTCACGGCAGGATGTGTTTTACTGGCGATTTTTCCTTTTAAGGTAGGCCTAAAAGCCATGATGGTTAAGGTTGTGCCCCCGCAGCCTTTTAGAAATAAGGAAGAGACAATTAAGGAACTTTTGAATTTTAATAACGAAGAATTGCCAATAAAAATTTCTCAAACTGAAAAGTACGATTTAATCATCGAATCTAAATTAAATGATGACCAGTGGCGGGAAATTTTATTTAAAGGCGGCCTAAAAAGGGATTATAGTTTGTATTTAAAATTGGATGAAAAAATTAAAACCGCTTTCTATTGCGAAAAAACTAAGGAAATTTCATGGATTAATGTTAATAATTTGACTCAATTAAAAGCGAAAGGACAATTTAATTTTTTTTACGGAATTATGCTGATTGATAAAAAGAAATTAATTTTAAGTGATCCATATCAGGGTTTTAAACGTTTAGCGACTATTAATTCCGATATTTCCGAAATCAGAAATCCCCTTTTTGGGATTCTTTTAAAGAATGGTTGGAATTTAGAACCACGCCTTTTTCCTTTTCAAGTCAGAAAAACTTCCTAGCACCCTTTTTAGAATAAGGTCATTTGGCGGGAAGCCTCTTTTGTTTTTGTTTTCCTGATTTGCGCTTTTGTAAATTGCTGGTCTGTCAAATTTAAGGGAATTTCTTTTAAAAAACGGGAAGGCCTAGTTTGTTGAATTTCTTCATTAACAAAAGTGTCGCGATGTTCACAAAAAGACAAAAAAAGTCGTTCTTTTGCCCTGGTCATGGCCACATAAAATAAGCGTCGTTCTTCTTCGGTCTTTTCCAAGGTCTCTTTTTCCTGGAAGTTGGGGAAAAGACCTTCTTCCATCCCAACCACAAAAACCACAGGAAATTCAAGCCCCTTTGAGGCATGAACACTCATTAAAGTAATTGCTTCGCGCTCTTTATTCCAATAGTCATCTAACCTGGAAAAACGCACTTGATCCCAAATTTTTGTTCTTCCTACGTTTGGTAAATCTTCATCATAAATACTGGCTATATTTAAAAACTCCAAAAGGCGATCATAGCGATTTTGCCCTTTTAGGGTTCCATCTTCTAAATAAGTTTTTAAAGCAAAATGATCCATAATGAAACGCAGTTGTTTTGAAATGCAAAGGTTGTTTATCATGGCGCTAATTTTATTTCTTTTTTGGAGAAATTTAGCCCATGCCGGGCCAAAATTTAATGAATTCTCATTAAATAATATCTGGTGAAAATTAGCCGGGTTTTCCATAAAAATTTGTTTTAAAGAGCTAATTGTTTTTTCTCCAATTCCTTCTCCGAAATGGCGTAAAGCTCTTTCCCAGGATTCAATTAAATTCGGATTTTCTGCGGTCGTTGGTTCCCAGGTTAAAATTTCAAAAAGCGCTAGTAAATCACGTATTTCAGTTCGTTCAAAAAAACCAATATCCCCTACTCTCTGATAAGGTAAGCCTGCTTTGTTAAAAGATTTTTCCAAAAATCGACCAACGCTGTTAAGCCGATACAAAATTGCAATTTCGTTAAATTGATAGGGTTTTTCTATCTTCTGTAAATAATTTTTAGCATTTTGAATATTAAGATGGGAAGAACCGCCAATTAGGTTCTCAATGGAATTAATAATAAAATTGGCCTCTTGCCAGGCTGTCCCGAGAGAAGTAACTTTAATTAAAGAAGGGGACTCATTTGTGGTCCAAGTTTTTTTTGCCAATCGGTGCTGGTTGTGTTGGATCAGAGCCTGTGTTGCCTCGGTAATAGTTTTTGAGCATCTGTAATTTTGCTCTAAGGTTAAAATTTTGGCTCCTTGGTAATATTTCTGAAATTGTAAAAAATAATTAATATTTGCCCCCCGAAATCCATAAATTGCTTGATCGGGATCACCAATCAAACAAAGATTGCCGTGCTTTTTAGCTAGCAAATCCATGAGATGCGCTTGAATAGGGTTCATGTCTTGGGCTTCATCAACTAAAATATAACGAAATAAATTTTGATAATGATCTAAAATTTCCGGTGAATTTTTAAAAAGTCTAGCTGTTAAAACCAGTAAATCATCAAAATCCAACCAAGTACGTGCCTGGAGAGCTTCTTGATAGTCTTCAAGTAAGTTACTTAAGGCGTTTGGTAAAGGAGGATTAGTCGTTTCGGATGGGGTTATTTCGAAGCCGATTTTGCTTTTAGTGATAGCTAGGTCAACGTCTCTTGCCTTTAAATTTAGAGAAGCGTGTTTTTTGAGTAAAATTTTAATTAAAGAAAGGCGTTCGATGTCAGAAACTACCTGGAAATTTTCATTAAGCCCCAAGTAGGCAAAATGTTTTTTTAAGACATTAAAGGCTAAAGCGTGAAAAGTGGAAACAAACGGTAATTCTTCATTTTGGCTTAAAAAATTATTGAGACGATTAGTAATTTCTTTAGCTGCTTTATGGGTAAAGGTAATAGCTAAAATATTTTGAGCCATTACTTGTTTCTCTTTTAGTAAATATAAAATTCTTCCTACTAAAGTTAAGGTTTTTCCGCTGCCTGGGCCTGCTAAAATTAATTGAGCGCCATCAATAGTGGTAATCACCGCTGCTTGTGCTTGATTTAATTCCATGATTTTCAAATTGCTCTAATAATGCTTTTAATTTATCTAAATTTAGAGAAAGTGAGAAGGTTTATTGTGTTTTCTTAAGCCTTAAAACGGAAAATAAGATTTGACAAATCTTGTTTTATCCTTCACAGTTTATATGTAGTTTCGTTTTGTTGGGCTGTAGCGGTGCTTGGAACAGATCGATTGTGCGCGGTTCCTTAATTCCCGGTCCCTTAATCCAACTAGAAATTACGTTTCTATTCTTTAGTTTCACTCACTTCTATGAGTACAAGACTCTATGTTGGGGGCATCCCCTATCGAACAACAGAAGAAGCCCTTAGGGCCGCTTTTAGTCAAGCGGGAACTGTTGTTTCAGTTAAAATCATTACCGACAAATTCAGTGGCCGCTCACGCGGTTTTGGATTTGTGGAAATGGAGACAGAGGCAGAAGGGCAAAAAGCCATTGAAATGTGGCATGGTAAAGAGTTCGAAGGTCGAACTTTGACTGTTAACGAGGCTCGTCCGCTTGAAGAACGTCCTCCAAGACGGGAAGGCGGAGGTGGCGGATTTCGCCGGTCAGGTTATAATGACCGCGAAGAAGCCTAGACTTCTAACCGGAATTAAATAAAAGAGTGGGGGGCGCGCAACCCCGCTCTTTTTTATTTTGTAAGGAATATTGACAATATGGCTTCAATTAGCTATTTTAGCATCTTTTAACTTATAACTTAAGGATTTATGGAAGCAGCATTAGGAGCAAGAGATGATGAGGGAGATTTATCAAGTTTAGATTCTTTAGATGGACATGACTTAACTCAAGCCCTGAAAGAGATGGGATACCGTCCAGATGAATTGGAAGGTCGTGTTGGGAATGGAGAATCTCCAGAACATTTTATCCATAGGCTTTTATGGACTCAGGGTAAACCTTGTTCTTGGGGTAGTCTTCATGGGATGAAAGGGGAAGAAGTATATAAAAGATTTTTTGTGGATTGGATAAAAAGGAGGGCAGAAGATAATAATGCTAGCCTATCAGTAGAACTAGGTTGTGGAATTGGTTTCAATGGCACGGTGGCGGAGTCTTTTATACCAGCCATTGAGAGAGAAGAAGGGAATATAATAATTTTTACAGATTATTTATCAGCGCATAACCCCTGTGGTGTTCCTGATAATTATGTTCAAGTAGATTTAAATAATCCTCATCATGTTAGATTTGGAGGATTGCTTTTCGATTTGGTAGCGGCAAGCAATGTTTTAACTTGCGAGGCAGATTTGAGTGGTCGGTATGGCGTACTTTGGGAATCAAGCGAAATCAGGGATGCTTCTTTGGGAGCTATCGTTCAACTTTTAAAACCAAACGGACTTTTTTATGTTGATTCGTATTCGAGATTTCCGGTGTGTCCAGATAAATTTGCAGCGCAGCACGGTTTGGATGTTTTTCATTTTAATTATGCATTTCTTTTTCAAAAGAAAGCCTAAGTTTAAAATATACTCCTTATATACTCCTTCGTAAATAAATAGGCTTTGTTAATTATTGCTTTCGGTAAGCTTATGATTTTATGTTTCATTAGGAATAACGCATAAGAACTCAAAATCCTCTTTATTGGGATTTTTAAATTGATGAAAATCATTTGGAGCCACATAAAAACTATCTCCTTTTTTTACCACATGCTCCTTCTTGCTTTTATCAACTAGTAAGCCCTGTCCCTGTTCAATCCTTACCACGTGACAGTAGGGATGCTGATGATAAGGCGTATGCCCTCCTGGTTTTATGCTAAAATAGCGCATGGTAATTTTTTCAGAGCCGTCATTTTGGCCAACTAAAACTTTTATAGTGGTATCTTTTGCTCCTTCAATTAGAATTTTTTCTTCCGGAACTTGGACAAAAGAATGAATTTTCATAAAAAATAATTACGGATGCGATAATCTACTTATTACTTTATTTTTTAGTCCCTGAATCCGAGAAAATCAAGCGCTAATCCCAAATGTCCATCTTACCAAGGCGCCCATACCAAAACTTAAACCTGCTACTCCCAGGCTAATGGCGGCCATTTTAAGAAAATTTTTCCCAAATAAAATATTTTTGGCAACCGAAATGTAAAAGGTAAACAAAAAAATAGCTAAAAGAGCATTGAAAAGGGTTATGCCTAAGCAAACATACATATTTTGAAAAACAAAATAAGGAAAAACTAAAAATAAAACAGTTAACATGTAAGTTATTCCGGTATAAAAGGCAGCACGTAATGGTTTTTTCTCTTTATTTTTATTTTCAGTATGGGAAGTTGATAAATATTCAGAAGCAGCCATGGATAAAGCCGCGGAAATGCCAGTAATTAGTCCTACAATCGCTATTAACTGCGTATTTTGTAAAGCTAAAGTAAATCCAGCCAATGCCCCAGTAAGCTCCACTAGGGCATCATTTAGACCCAAAACAATTGAGTCAACATAATTCAATTTTTCTTCGTTCAGGATGCCAATTAGTTTTTGCTCATGAGTATCTTCATCATCCAGGATAGCTTTAGCTTCGGGTATAAATTTGGTAATTTCCTTATAAATTATTTGAGCTGACTGTTCGCCTTTCTCCATAAAACGTAGCCCAAAAGTAATGCCAAATAATTTAGAAACAACAAAATAAAGCCAAATGTCAAAACGTTTTGGTTGGACTTCACTCTGGGTGTATTTTTGCCAAAATTTATAATGTCTAAGTTCGTCTTCGGCAATTTGGTTTAGAATTTTTTGATTGTGCGGTTGCTTAATTGACGCTGCTAATTTTTGATAAATAAAGTATTCCGTGATTTCATTACATTGGGCAAGAAGTAGGGATTTTTTAATGGATGGAGAAAGAGAGGAAGGCATTTTGGGTAAATTTAAACAACTCTAAACAAATTTATTTTACCGGATTTGAGATGATTGAAAAGTGGACATCTTGAGTAAACTACTTTGATTTAGATTTTTTGCCGAGTACATATTGCGCCGAAGGGCTTATCGGTTTATCAGTGCGATGAATACAGCCAACCCAACAACAAGGTCGCCGTATCCCTTTTTTTAGTTCAGTGCGAACTCTTCCAACGTGTTGACTTCTGGTTTTAGATTTCTTGACTGATATTGTCCAACAAATCCATTCATTACGCGCAAGCGGGGTAAGATCCTCCCATGCCGCGAGCGCTTTCGGGTCAGAAGTTAAAGCAACGCACAAATCCGACGGAATTTTATGTGCTACACCACTGGAAATATCTTTTTTAGTCATCGAATTGTTTCTTTAAAGAAAAGCCCGTTTCCCCCAAAAAAAGTGAAAATTGGCGGAGAGACTGGGATTCGAACCCAGGAGAGGCTTGCGCCCCTAACAGTTTTCAAGACTGCCGCCATCGACCGCTCGGCCATCTCTCCGTAATTAGTACTTAAATTTTACTTGCTGAAGGATTGTAACTAAAAACTTCTCCAAAAGAAAACTTTTTTGTGATGAGGCTCAAGCTTATGTTACATCCTCTTTACGGCCTCAATCCCTAAAATATTTAAGCCATTTTTAAGTACCTGCGTCACTCCGGTCACAAGTTGTAGACGGGCGATTCGTAATTCTGGGCTAGTCCCTTCCAAGACAGGTGTTTTGGTGTAAAAAGAATTGGCTAATTGCGCTAATTCGTTAAGGTAAATGGCAATTGAGTGAATCCGATAATCTTGCGCTGCATCCAAAACTAATTCCGGATAAAGTTGCAGCTTTTTTAGTAACGCAATTTCTTCTGGCTCATTTGGGAAAAGGCTATTGTCAATTGTAACATTGGCTAATTCCTGATCCGCTTCCGGGGCTTTTCGTAAAATCGCCTGAAGTCTGGCATAGGTGTATTGCAAATAAGGGCCGGTATCCCCCTGAAAATCTATCGAAGAATTAGGATCATAAAGCATACGCGACTTCGCATCAACTTTGAGAATAAAATATTTTAAGGCCCCTAAAGCTATAGCGCGTTTTAAATCCGCTTGTTCTGTTTCTGGATAATCTAAATTTCTTTGGGCTATCTCGTTTCCTACCAACTTTTCAAGTTCGTTTACCAAATTATCAATATCCACACTGGTTCCTTCTCGTGATTTCATTTTACCAGAAGGTAAATCAACCATGCCATAACTCAAATGATAACATTTTTTAGCCCACTTAAAGCCAAGTTTTTCCAAAATCTTAAACAAAACTTTAAGGTGGTAATTTTGCTCATTTCCCACCACATAAATGACCCGTTCAATCTCCTCTTTTTCCATGCGCTTTACCGCCAATTGAATATCTTGGGTGATATACATGGTGGTTCCATCTGATCTAATTAAGATTTTTTTCCCCTGGTCGCGGTCACCCAGCCCTTCAATCGCTAAATCAATAGCAAGCGCACCTCCCTCAATTCGTTCCACTTTTCCTTCTTTTAGAGCGGTTTCAATAATAGTTCTACCTTCTTCGGCAATATCACTTTCAAAAGTGGAAAAATCAAAATGAGACCCAATCAATTCATAAGTTTGCGTAAATCCTTCCCAAACCCAGTTATTCATTTTTCTCCAAAGACCACGGACTAAGGGATCATTATTTTCCCATTTTTGGAGCATTAATCTGGCTTCTACTTCTAGTGACGGATTATCTTTTAGCATTTTTCCGTATTTAACATAATAATCGCCTACAAAATGATCTCCTTTTTTCCCGAGGCTATCCGGCGAAGTATTTCGACCAAATCGTTGATAGGCAAGCATGCTTTTACAGATATGAATCCCGCGGTCGTTTACTATTTGTGTCTTTAAAACGTCATAGCCATTATTTTCCAAGAGCCTGGATACGGCCATTCCCAAAAAATTATTTCGAGCATGTCCTAAATGTAAAGGTTTATTGGTATTGGGCGAGGAATATTCCACAATAACGCTTTTACCATGGCCGGTTTTATTTTTACCGTAGTTTTCGCCTTCTACTAAAATACCCCTTAGTACGCCGAGTAAGTACATTTTGCTTACAAAAAAATTAATAAAACCCGGACCCGCGATTTCAATCGTATCCACAAAATTAGGTTTCTCGATGTTTTCAATCAATATCTCGGCAATTTCCCGAGGTGATTTTTGGACGCTTTTAGCTAATTGTAGGGCAAGGGTACAAGAATAATCACCGTGATTTTTGTCTCTGGGGTATTCCACAATAATAGCTAGGTCGCTTTGGTTAGGGAAGGAAATACTCAAACTCTTTTGAATAAGCTGAGTTAATTTATTTTTAAGCATAAGAAGAAATAAAAAAATCCTTTTTATTCTAACAAAAATCCGCAATAGGAACTAATTTTATTTAGGTTCCCTTTGTTTTTTCTGGTACAATTAAAAATGATTATTTATATCAATAATGGGTTTTCAAATAGTTATTCTCGTTGTGTTGCTTTCTTTATCCGCTTTTTTTTCAGCCTCCGAAACAGCGCTTGTTTCACTGTCTCCGGCTAAGGTGCGCGATTTAGTGCGAAAAAAGAAAAAAGGCGCTTTGTTAGTAGAACAAATCAAAAGTCATCCGCATAAATTACTGATTACGATTTTAATTGGCAATAATTTAGTTAATGTTTTGGCTTCAGTCTACGCTACAATTATTTTTGAAAATATTTTAGGAAGCGCGGCGCTAGGAATAATTACCGGAATTTTAACTTTTGTTATTTTAGTTTTTGGCGAAATTGCCCCTAAATTATTTGCTCAAAATCATGCTAAGGCACTTTCTCGGTATGTTGCGCCCTTTCTCTATATCTTTTTTGTAATTTTTACGCCCGCGGTTTGGCTTTTGGATTCCTTTATCAAGATAATGTTTTTAACTACTGGGAAAACAAAACATGAAAATCATGTTACGGAGGATGAGTTGAAGGCTTTTGTGGATATTGGGGCCGAGGAAGGAGCAATTCAAAAAGACGAACAAGAGCTTATTGAAAATGTTTTAGAATTTAGTGATACCCGAGTGGAAGAAATTATGGCTCCCAGAGTTGGGATTCAAGCATTACCTTTGAGTTCAACAATTAAGGAGGCGTCGGATTTCGTGGTTAAACATCATCATTCTCGTATCCCAGTTTATGACAAAAATATTGATGATATCGTCGGAATGATTACGGTTAAAGAAATTTTGGGACGTATTCACACTGAAGAAATGAACAAAACTTTGGGGTCTCTTAATTTACTGAAGCCTCTTAAGGTGCCAGCTTCCAAAAAAATAAATCAACTTTTTCACGAATTTCAAAAGCGCCGGATGCATTTGGCTATTGTTTTGGATGAACATGGGGGGACAGCTGGTTTAATTACTTTGGAAGATATTTTAGAAGAAATTGTAGGGGAAATTGTTGATGAATTTGATGAGGAAGAAAAGCCTGATTTGAGGAAAATTGGTAAGTCAGAGGTGGAAGCAACAGGGAAAACCCTGATTGAAGAAATCAATGATGCTTTGGAGATTCAAATCCCTGCTCCTGAGCATAAAACAATCAGTTATTATATTACTGAAAAATTAGGGCGCTTTCCTAAAAGAGGAGAAATTATCGATGATGAAAATTTTGTCACAACCATAGACGAAATGAATAAACATACGATTGAAAAAGTTACTATTGAAAGGAAGGAAATTAGCCTAGATTCTTAAAAAGGATTTTTTTTACTTCTTGGGCGGTATTTGCATGGCTAAGCTTAATTCGTAGCTCTTTGGCGCCCGGGAAATTTTTGCAATACCAAAGCAAATGTTTGCGCACCGATACAAAAGCTATTTCGGGTATCTTCTTTTCAAGATAATGAGCATGTTCACTGGCTGCTTTTAAGTATTCTTCTTGACTGGGAAGATATTTGCTGAAAAACCAGGGATTACCCAAGGCGGCGCGACCAACCAAAACTCCATCTACTTTGTATTTTTTTATTTTGGCCATAGCGTCAGTTATGGAATTAATGTCACCATTTCCCAAAAACAAGGTATTGGTTCCTTTAAAAAGTGCTGCAGCTTGAGCTAAAATTTCCCAGTTAGCCTGGCCTGAATAAAGCTGTTTAAAGGTTCGGCCGTGCATGGTAATAGCGGCTAAGCGCATTTCTAAAAGTTGATTCGCCCATTCTTTGGCTGTGATTGAGTCATAGCCAATTCTCGTCTTTACGGAAATTGGTAGTAATTTTCTGCTAATCCTTTGCCCGCGCCTTAATTTAGCAGCTTGAATAATAGCAGGGTTCACGCCGGCTTTTTCTAGGCTGATTCCTTGTTGCCAATCAAGAGCCGCTTTTTGGCAAGCACTAATGATAGCTTGCGCTAATTTCGGATTTTGGATTAGGCTTGCCCCTGCTCCCTGCTTTGCAACTTTAGGCGATGGACAGCCCATATTAATATCGATTCCATCAAACCCAAGGTAAGCTCCCAAAATTGTGGCTTTGTAAAAAGCTTTTGGATCTGTACCAAAAAGTTGGGCTACAATTGGATGCTCTTTTTTTTCATAAAGAAAAGAGGTCAATATTTTGGTTGCGCCATAGGCTAATCCCTCTACGTGCGTAAATTCCGTAAAAATCACCGAAGGGTGACTGTATTTTGTAACCATGTGACGAAAAGCCGCATCTGTGACGCCATCCATGGGTGCTAAACCAATGATGGGCTTTGTTAGGTTTTTCCAAAATCCGCTCAATATAATATTTTAAAAAATATAAGATAACAATTAATCGGCGCCATAGTAGCTGAATAATGCTTAAAATAAAAACATAGGGTAAAGTGGCTAGGTGAATTTATCAAAATTTTTAAATCCCTTAATTCTGGCCTCGGCTTCGCCGCGTCGTAAGGCTCTTCTTAAAAAGGCAGGGTTTAAATTTATAGTAGATCCCAGCAATTACGATGAAGAAAAAGCGCCTTCGCTCCCACCTCGTCAACTCGCTAAATATTTATCAACCCAAAAAGCCAAGGAAGTTGCTTTTCGTCATCCAAAAGCCATTATTCTTGCGGCTGACACTTTGGTTTTTTGCTGCGGGCAAGTTTTAGGAAAACCTAAAAACAAGAAAGAAGCTCAGCAAATGCTTAGACTTTTAAGTGGAAGCACCCATCAAGTAATTACAGCCTTTACTATTTTGTTCCCTTCTCAAAAGAAGCAAATCACCAAATCCGTAGTCACAAAAATTGTTTTTAGAAAATTTTCTGATCAAGAAATAAATTATTATATTAAAACAAAAAAACCTTTTGATAAGGCAGGGGCCTATGCTATTCAAGAGCAAGGCGATCAGTTTGTGGTAAAAATTATTGGCGATTACGATAATGTTGTAGGTTTACCAGTTAAGGAAATCGAACCCATTTTAAGGAAAATTGATGCTTCTTCGTCGGCAAATCCGCATCTCAGTTCTTAATTTTTTTTAAAGGAGCTACACTGGACGCTAACTTTTTAACGCCAATTTGGGGATTACTAAAAGCAATTGTTAGTATCCCACCAGTAACTTTAACCACCACTCCTTCTCCAAAAGTTCGGTGTCTCACCCGATCCCCTTGTGAAAAATTTGGTATTTGACCGGTCAAAAAACCTTCTGTCTGGTCAACCAAAGCTACTGGATCAGGAATTTCATCAGGATAAAATTCAATTTCATTTTCCACCGGGATTCGTTTTAAGCCACTTTGTTGATTTATTTTGCCAAAATAATTGGCCAAGATTCCTTCTTTGGCTTCTGTCTCCATTATAATTCCATCTTCTGCTAAAGGATTTTTAGGGTCATTCGATTCACATAGTTCTGCCGGCAGGTCACGTAAAAACTGAGAAGGGCTATTGCATTTTATGTCTCCGTAAAGTAGTCGCCGTTCCGCGTAAAGGAGATATAAACGTTCCATTGCCCGAGTCATCCCGACATACATTAATCTTCTTTCTTCCTCTAGTTCATTGGGCTCAAATAGGCTCCTGGAATGAGGGAAAATTCCCTCTTCTAGTCCGGCAATAAAAACATTTGGAAATTCTAAGCCCTTAGCCATGTGCATGGTCATAAGAACCACCGCATTATCGCGATCGTCAAATTGGTCTAGATCCGAGATCAAAGCCACTTCTTCTAAAAAAGTAGCCAAAGAAAGTCCTGGCTCAAGTTTGTCGTATTTGCTGGCTACGGAAATTAATTCTTGTACGTTTTCATAGCGAGTTTCTCCTTCTGTGGAACCATCCAATAAAAATTCTTTGTATTTACTTTCTTCCAATAGATTTTTGATTACGCCCGAAGCCGGATATTGATGATTAATTTTTTGCATTACCGAAATTAATTTAACAAATTGTCCCAAGGTTACAGTTTTCCCTTCGTTTAGTTCGATTTTATTTCCGGCCATGGTTTGCAGATTTTGAATTATTGATAATAAGGGCACATCTCCCTGATGGCGACTCATGGTTTGCAAGGCTTCCAGGGTTTTAGAGCCGATTTTGCGAGGCGGAATATTAATAATTCGAAGTAAGCTAACGCTATCCGCTGGATTAACAATAAGTTTTAAATAAGCCAAAATATCTTTAATTTCTTTGCGTTCGTAAAATTTAACCCCACCCACCACCCTGTACGGGATGCCATAGCGGAGCATGGTTTCTTCGATGACACGCGATTGAGCATTTGTCCGATACAAAATAGCAAAATCACGATAACTAGGAGCTTCGTATTGCAAAAGTATTTTTTGAATTTCCGCGGCAATCATCCCGCCTTCGGCTCGTTCGTCTAACGCCTGCCAAATTTGAATTTTTGGACCTTTTTCTTTATTAGTCCATAATTTTTTGTCAGTCCTCTTCTTGTTTTTGGCAATTACGGAATGACTGGCATCAAGAATTATTGAAGTTGAACGGTAATTTTGTTCCAATTTAACGGTTTTTGCTTCTGGGTAGTCTTTTTCAAAATCCAAAATATTTTGCATGGTAGCGCCTCGCCAACTGTAAATCGATTGCCAATCATCCCCGACCACGCACAAATTTCGATATTTATGCGCCAATTTATTAATCAGAATGAATTGGGCATGGTTTGTGTCTTGATATTCATCCACGGAAATATACTGGAATCGCTCTTGGAGATCAGCCAAAACTTGCGGCTCTTTTTCGAAAAGTTCCACGGTTTTCATGATGATGTCATCAAAATCCAGAGCTTGATTCTGGGATAATTTTTTTTGATAAATAGGATAAAGATCCGCCACGGTTTGGGTAAAAGTGCTATAAGCTTGTTTGGCGTATTCCGTAGGTGTCAATAAGGCATTTTTAGCTCCAGAAATATGGGACAAAATCGCTTTTGGGTTCAGACGATCCGTGCTTAATCCTTGTTCTCGCATAATGGTTTTCATTAGAATTTGGGAGTCCGTATCATCGTAAATCGCAAATTGGTTTTCAAACCCGAGCAGGTGAAGGTATTTTCTTAAAATTTGCACGCAAAAAGAATGAAATGTGCCAATTACTGGTAAATCAGGGTGGTTAAAAGTTGGCCCCTTAATTGAGTTCAAAAGGAAATCGGCTTTTTGTTGGCCATAAAGAAGATTTAAAACTCGTTTTTTCATTTCTCCGGCTGCTTTATTGGTAAAAGTTACCGCTAAAACTGAAAAAGGCGAGACTTTTTTCTCGGCAATCAGATAAGCGATACGATGAGTCAAAGTGCGTGTTTTTCCGCTCCCTGCGCCCGCTAAAATTAAAACCGGCCCCTCTGTAGTCAGCACTGCTTCTTGCTGCGAAGGGTTCAGAGAGTTAAGAAGTGGATGGTCTGATTTTAAGGTCATAAAATCTAAAATTATGGCACCGTGAACCTGGCCCCAGACTAACAATGTAGCATAGAAAAGCAAAGGCCAATAACTCAAAATAGCGGGTTTGGGTAAAAATTGATTTGATTTTTTATCAAGATTTAGTATGGTAAGCCCTTAGCCAATTTTAAAAGTTAAAAGATGAGTGAATTTTATAGTAGGATTGCCCCGGAGAGCGCAGATGCTACGCAATATCCTGCTAAACTATACGTTGCTGACAGGGAAATATGGGAAATTATACGAAAAACCAGTGAATTATTGGTCGATGGGAGTTGTGGTCAGGGCGGAATATATCCTCTATTAAGAGAAATCAACGGATGGAATGGTCTGACGACCCCTGATGGGAATTTTACTAATGTCGGAATTTTAGACGGTAATGGGAAACTAGTGGAAAAGCCACCTGCCAATTTGTTACTAGAACGTCTATGTCGAGCTAAGGAAAAATTTAGAAGAGAGCTGCTTAAAATGCAGTTAGATGAAGCAACATTAATTTCTATCTGGGGGCCGATTCAAAGAGCTTCGGAGCATATTCAAGAGGTGCTTGAAGAAAGAAGACATAGGAGAAAAATGGCCAAAAAACAAGGGAAATTAGGTGATAGATGTGAAAAAGAGACGCAAAACCCCAATCAGAGATACCAAATTTTACAAAATGAGGCGGTTCCCCCTGGCACAGGAGAAATTAATAAGTTAGGAGTTATAATTGAGGTGAATTTAGAAGCTAGATACGAAGAAGGTGATTTTAGTGCCGCAGTTAGTATACCAGAGGGTGCGGAATATAACTTTGTTTTTCCTTGGAGAGAAGATCCTGAAAGTATGAGGTCTTTGGCGGTACTTAATGAAAATGCTTTAAGGGCAGGGCTTTTGCTAGCTTTAGGGGGAAATTTCGGGAGGGCATGGGCTACTTCTCCAGAGAGTAAATGCGTCGCTCGTTTAAGCAGAATTAGGGTCAATCAACATGGTCAAGTTGGAGATTTTGGGGTTGAGATTTTGGCAATTGCTCCCAAGGTAGCGACTCAAGATAGCCAGGCACTTTTTTTATCAACAGATAGAAAAGATGACGCCTCGTTAGAAGATCCTGACAGCGACTTTTTTGATATCGGTTCTTTTAAGGAATTAAAAAGAGGAGACGTCTTACCTGGCAACACCATAAATCCTCCTTTTAGGAGTGAAGCCTTTGGAAATCCTTCTTATTGGCCGCCCCGAAATGGAGTAGGTTATTATGTTACGGGGTCATCTGGAGAGGGGTATCTAGTACCTCGTGGGGTCGAGCTTAGATTAAAAAAATGGGTTAATTTACATCAAGGTCAAAGGTATTATGTTGAAAAGCTAATTTTTGAACACGGCTATTTAAAAGCAATCAAGATTCGGTAAATCCCTCGAACTGCAAGTAGTAAAAGTTATGACCATCTTTAACTTTTTGATAATTAGTCTTATCTAACTACATTAATCGATGTTCCTATTTCCCCAAATTCGTAAACTAAAGCCGCATCTTCAGGAAGCATCCGTATGCAGCCATGACTTACCGGAGTGCCAATATGGCTTAAAGCTTCGCTCCAAAAAACGCCACCAGTATTATTTCCCGTGTAAGGTAAGGCATGCAGACCATGTCCCCATTTGGTAAATCCTTGCCATTTTGGCATACGATAGTGGGGAGACGCTCCTCCTACCCTTAATTCTTGCTTGTTTAAAATTTCAAATGAGCCCACCGGGGTCGGAGTTTTGGCTGCTCCGCTGCTTACAGGGAGAGCATAAACCACCTCATCGCCAAATTGTAAGTTCATGGTTTGAGTGGACAGAGAAACATTAATTGATTTATCGCCTGTTAAACTGCGAGTATCCAAGCTTTTATTTTTAATAAAGCGGAGTTTATACTCGTCATCCGCTGTAATATTACCGATGCGAATAGGAATGGCGATTTCAAAATCAGGAATCCAGGCTTGATGTTCAGCTACTAAACCAAAATATTCCATGTAAATATTATCTTGGGTCGGAGCTATGGTTGAAAAGGCAAAAGTAGCGGTCCACTGCGGTGCCACGGCATCTTCAACCATTTCTACTCGATTATTCCCCAGCCACCCAGAATTTTTTTTATTTTGATAAAAAACACTAGCTCGATCTCTTGTTTTTTCTGTCCCTAAATTTACAACAGTTCGATTCTCGCACCCGCTTGATGACGAATACCAAATCCGATTGCTGGTATTCTTGACATAAACTTCGACGCGAAATTCTTCTCCTGGAAGAATATGTTCCGGTATTTTAACTTCTGAAATTTCTGCTTCGTAAATTGGTTCATCCGTCGAATCTTCCCAAAAACAAATCTGCTTTAATCCGGATTTTAACGGTTCTTGTAAAGGGTTAATATCTTTTGCTTGCAGGTAAGAAACAGGATAATTAAAACGCACAATCCCTTGTTTGGCTGTTATGAAATAATTAAAAAATGAAGCTTGAAAATTTTGGCTTATTTTAATGCCAGTTTGGGCTGGATTTATTTTAGCTTGTAATTGTCTTTCACCAACCGCAATTCCAATAGTTAGGGCAAAAATCGAAATAACAAGCCAGAGTTTGCGAGGATGAAAGATTCGAATATGTTTACGGTGAGACATTTTTGATTATTTTTATTTTTTATTTGCCATGGGCAACTGCAAAGCGCCTTGCCTAGGCCGAATACTAAATTTTAACATAAAAAAAACTCATAATCAAGGACTAGAATCAAAAAATCATCATCCTTTTTTGAAAAAATTCAAACTTTTCCGTTTGGTGACTTTGGATAACACCTCAAAACCTTTAACGCAAAAAAGCCGCCAAATATTATGGCGGCCCTTTTATAATTCGAAAACAATAACTAAAAATTAACGAACAGCATCTTTAAGGCTCTTGCCGGCTTTGAAAGCAGGAACTTTCATGGCAGGGATCTTGATTTTCTCGCTTGGATTTCTTGGGTTTACACCAGTGCGAGCTGCTCTTTTGCTAACACGGAATGTTCCGAATCCGGTGATGGTCACGTTTTGGCCCTTTTTAAGGTTAGTCGTGATTGCAGCCAAGATGGCATCGAGAGCCAAGGCAGCTGCCTTTTTGGTAATACCAGCTGTGTTTGCAGCGGCATTGACGAGATCTTGTTTCGTCATTGGATGTGGGGTTAAAAATTAACTGGTACTGATTATTAGCCAACACAAGCCCTTTTACAAGCTTTTTGGTCTTGCCAGTCATTAAAATAATGTTGATTTACGGCTTATTTATAGGATTTGTAAGCCTTAAAATTTTAAATTGACTACCTTAGGTTAAGGAAAATCCTTGCTAAAAACAATTAATTATTATAGTAATAACAATCGCTGCTTCTTTTTTTAAAAAATCCTCAATGGCCAAAAATCTTGTCATTGTCGAGTCTCCGGCGAAATCAAAAACAATTTCTAAGTTTTTAGGGAAAGACTATGAAGTTAAGGCCTCGATGGGGCATGTGCGCGATTTGCCAAAATCGCAAATGGGAATTGATGTTGAGCATGGCTTTGAGCCAAGTTATTTAATCCCCCCGGATAAGAGTAAAGTGATTAAAGATTTAAAACTAAAAATCAAGAGTGATACTGTTATCTGGCTGGCTACTGATCGTGATCGTGAAGGGGAAGCTATTGGCTGGCACTTAGTTGAGGCCCTCAAGCTGAAAAATCATAAAATTCACCGTATTGTTTTCGATGAAATTACCAAGTCAGCCATTTTAAAAGCAGTGACTCATCCCGGAAAATTGAATCAAAACCTGATTAATGCGCAGCAAAGCAGGAGGATTTTAGATCGGTTGGTAGGTTATGAGCTCTCGCCTTTATTGTGGAAAAAGATTCGTTATGGATTGTCAGCCGGTAGAGTGCAAAGTGTAGCGGTGCGTTTAATCGTTGACCGAGAACGAGAAAGGCAGGCTTTTAAGGTTGAAGAATATTGGTCTATTATCGGAGAATTTTCTGCTGATAATGATGCCAAGAATTTTTTCGAAGCTAAATTGCAAAAAAAGGATGGTAAAGAATTAGTAATTTCAAATCAAAAAGAAGCTACGCATCATCTTGAGGAACTAAAAAAATTACACTACAAAATTGCTAAAATTGAGCGCAAGGAAATTCAAAAAAACCCAGCTCCTCCTTTTACTACTTCGACCTTACAACAAGAAGCCGCGCGCAAATTGCACTTTTCAGTAAAAAAAACCATGACCTTAGCGCAACAACTTTACGAAGGGCTCGAAGTGGGAGAAGGGCATCATGGGCTAATTACCTATATGCGTACCGATTCCGTGCATCTTTCTATTCAAGCCACCTCGGAGATGAAATCTTTTATTAAAGAAGTTTACGGAGAAAAATACGCGCTTGAAAAACCACGAGTTTATAAAAGCAAAAAAGGAGCGCAAGAAGCTCATGAAGCGATTCGGCCAACTGATGTTAAGCGCCATCCCGATGAGATGAAAAAGTATTTAGATCCAGATCAACATCGTCTTTATGAATTAATTTGGAAAAGAGCAATAGCTTCTCAAATGGAAGCAGCGAGATTTGATCGAGTGGGAGTTGATATTGAAAGTGATCAAAAACATTATTTATTTCGAGCTACTGGCCAACAGTTAAAATTTCCTGGATTTATTGCCTTATATGTTGAAGGTAAAGATGATCCAGAAGAAGAAAAGGAAAATGACGAAAAGCTTTTGCCTTTTCTTACTCAAGGTAGTGCGGCTAAGGCTAGAAATTTTCAGCCTAATCAACATTTTACACAGCCCCCCCCCCGTTATACTGAAGCCAGTTTAGTAAAGAAAATGGAAGCAGAGGAAATTGGTCGACCAAGTACTTACGCTCCCACGATTTCTACAATTATGACCAGGGGATATGTTAATAAAATTGAAAATTATTTAGCGCCCACTGATACTGGTGAGGTCGTAACCGATTTTTTAGTTCAGCATTTTCCTAAAATTGTTGACGTTGGATTTACCGCAAAAATGGAAGAAGACTTGGATCATATTGCCGAAGGAAAAGAAGATTGGCTAAAATTTTTGAAATTATTTTATCAGCCCTTCCATGAAAACGTGGAGGAGAAGAATGAAACCCTAAAAAAGAAAGATGTTATTACGGAAAAAACCGATGAAAAATGTGAACAATGTGGTAAACCCATGGTTGTAAAACTAGGAAGATTTGGAAAATTTCTTTCGTGCAGTGATTACCCTCATTGCAAAAATGCCAAACCACTTGTAGAAAAAGAGGTAGATAAGGCAGCAGCCGAGGAATTTGCCAAACTGCAAAAAAAATTAAGTGGGAAAATTTGTTCCAAGTGTGGACAACCAATGGAATTAAAGAAAGGGCGGTATGGGGAATTTTTAGGGTGTAGCGGGTATCCAAAATGTCATAATATGCAGCCGATTGTTAAATTTGCAGAAGTAAAATGTCCGGATTGCAAAGATGGACAATTAGTTGAGAGGAGAACCAAAAAAGGAGCTCGAGTGTTTTATGGTTGTAATAAATTTCCTAAATGTAAATTTGCTTTGTGGGATAAGCCAGTTAATAAAAAATGTAAAGATTGTAAAGGGTTAATGGTTGAAAAGGGGGATAAAATTATTTGTTCTTTGTGTAAGAAGGGAGAATAATTTTTAAGGAATTAATAAATTAAAGGTTGAGTCGCCATTGGTGTTGGGGCGCAGGTATTGCTACGGCGCTTATTTAGTGGTATTATTTAATGATTTGTTTAATTTTATTTTTTTAAAAACACTTTTTTATGGCAGAAAAATCATCCTGCTGCTCTCAATCAATTATGGTGCATCCCTTTGTGCTTTTTTGGTTAGGGGTATTAACCGGAGCAATTATTATTGGTCTGATTTTTACTTATAAAACTTATGAAAATGATAATATCCAAAACATGATCTTAAAAGAAAATCCAAAGATACAACAAGACGGGTCTTCTCATTTTGTAAATTGGGGAGCTTCTGATTAGAAATTTCGGAAAGCTTTTTTAAAGAAAAACCGTCGGCGTGAGCAGGCGGTTTTTCTTTTCTTAGAAATCCCCTGAAAATTGTGCCAAAGTTAGTTGATATTCTTGATCTAAAACTGCTATTTCAATTCCTTTGCTATTGAAGAGGTTATTATTACGTTTGGCTATATTTCCAATAATCTCTTTTAAGGCTAAAGTTTCACTTAGTAAAGCAGTTATTGATTTTGGAGGATCCATGGCTTTAATGTTTTTTCGAGCGATACGTAATTGCACGATTAAATTATCAATGTATTCAAGATGAGCATTATCAATCGTCTCAACTGGTAAAATGCTCGCCAAATGAAGTAGTTCGCTGTAATTTTGAGTTGCTTCTAAGGTGTGTTCAAAAGCTTCCCTAAGCCCCCTGGCAGTTTCAGGGTTTGAAAAATCAGATGTAATATGGCGTTGTTTATGCTCTCCGGCGAGCATCGAAATTTGAATTTTTTTCAAAATAAAATTAGCCAAAAGTTTCATATTGCCGTGAACATTTGCCTCATTAAGGCCAGAATCTGCCTCTGTAAGTGCTTTTTCGTAATTTCCAGTTAAGCCCAAGGAATGAACTAATTTTAGGCGTAAATTTAAAATTTCGGACATAGTAAGATGACTTTCTTCGATATTTTCTGCTTGTGCAAGATAGAGTTCCAGTTGAGTTTGGTATCTTTTTATCTCAGTAAGGTGAGCGGCCAAATCTAAATCCATACTGTAATAATTGGGATCGCCGGGGTGGGATTCCATCCTTTGTACGACTTCAACCTGTTCCCTAAACATAGGCAGATCCATTGTCCGAACACTATCTGCTAAAAATTCTAAACGGCGAGCTTTAGCTATGGCGCGTTTATCATCTAAATCTAAATGTAGCATGCCTTGTAATCTAGCGATGGCTTTAGTAGACCTATTTTCCATGTTGGAGATACGCTGTTGCAGGTTTTTTCCTGTAAATGATATTCGATAATCCGCGGCGGCTTGATAATATTGATAAAGTGCTCTGGCCTTTTTTTGAGCAGGATTTCCCGAGTCACTAGTAAAAGTAGGAAATTTATTTGTTGCCCCTTCTAAATTTGACAGGTTATTTGCTTTAAAAGCAGCTTCGCATTCCAGTTCCGCAAGCTCAACTAGTAATGCGGTATCATGAATCTGTAAGTTTTTTGCCGCTTGTAATCTTTTTTGAATGAGTGGGTAAGGAAGATCTAACTCTAGGCTCATGCGGATATTTTGAATATAAATACGGCCAGCGGCTTTTAGTAATTCAGGAGGTGAATCAGGAGCGATTAACGGCACGCATAAATCAATAAAAGTTTTTGATACTTGTTCTGCATAAGCTGCTTGATTAACAGGGATTTTAATAATTGAATCTGTTAAAACTTCAGCTATTTCGCGCGGAATAGTTTTTAGATTTTTGCAAACCACCATCGCAGTTTCAATTGGGATATCCCTTTTTGTAATTGCTTCGGGGATAGCTGCTAAAATAGCTTCTGATTCCTTATCCACGATAGGTGATTTTTCTCTGACCATTTCCAAAAAAAGGCGCTGATTAAAACGAATTGAATTTGCTGTTTTGATCAAGATAGGTGGCTGATCATTGAAAAGTTCGTCAGGGATTGGCTTAGCTCCATTTTTTTGTAAAATCTCAAGGTTGGTTTTTTTGGTCAGGGAATGTGAAAATGCAGCAGGTAAGCTTTCAAAAATTCCGACAATGCGTAGCGTTTTTAATGCCCCAGGCGATAATCGTTCCATGCGAGCTTCAATAATTTCGCGCATAGTTTTTTTAGGAGGAGCAAGGGTTAAGTCGGTATTGAATTGGTGTTGCTGGTTAATAAAATTAGCTTCTTTTAAACGGATAGCCGCTTCTCGTACTACAGAAGGAATATATCGGCCTTGTTCATCCCGAATTGTTGATAAATATGTTTCAATATAACTTGCTGTCTCTCCGGTAAATTGAAAAGTATCATCAAGTCCAAGTTCGTGAGCAACAATTTGGAAGGCCGCTTTTTGGTTAACTCCCCCTAATGGGAAAGAAGTTAATCTGTTGCTATCTTGCGAAGGTGGTTTTTCTTGTGTGGATACCAACACTAGCAAAATTAAGTTACGAACAGGTCCTGGTTCTTGAATAAGTTCATGCAAAATTTCATAAGAAGCGGAATCAATATGAGCGATATCCTCACAAGCTAAAATTAGGCGGTGATTTTCCGCTACTCGGTATAGAATTTTTTTAAATAGATCTTTTGCCACTTCTGGTTTATCTAGAATTCTAGTTGTGGTTTCTCCAGGGCTAAATAAGGCCATATATAAGTTTTGCCAAATTTCAAAGTCGGTTCCTGCGACCTGCAATGATTGTTTTTTCCCTGAATTAGATGCTCCATAAAGCCATTTTATAAAATCATCTTGGGTTGGGAAAATAGATTTTAAAATTTTAGCCAAGGCGCCATAAGGACGATGAAGGGCTTCAAGCCTAGGTCCATATTCTCCATTTACCGAAACAGCTAAGGTGTTTCGGTGGGTACCTAATAGGTGCATTGCTCCTCTTACAAAAGCAGTCACCCCAATGCCTGGAGCGCCCACAATATCAATTTGTCCTTTCGGGATTTTGGCATTTTCAATTCCCTTAATAGCGCTTTTTAAGCGCTCTAAATCTTGGAGACGTCCGTAAAGAGCGTCAGGTGTTGTTTGTTCTTGGAGTTCGGTGCAAGTAGTGATGGTTTGGGGGGGTAATCCAGGGAGGGTGACTCCCTTAATTTCCTGTTCGTCGTGTAATGTATAATGGCTATTTTTTAAGGCTAAAGCAGTGTCGTGATCAAGTCGTAATTGTCCTGAGATTTGAGCTGTAGCATAGCGAGCAGCTCGATTAGCTGTGTCTGCATGAAGATCGGCTCCTTTGCCAGACATTAAGCGAAAAGCAAAAGGACCATAAGTAATACCGCTCGCTACTTTTTGCGGCAAATATTTTATAATATTTGCCGCAAAACTAACTGCTCTTTGGCTTTGATGTAAGGTGTCATTACCCAAAGCACCAAAAAGGACCATGGCGTCCCCTCCATCAGCTTCATAGAAAACAGTTCCGCCGTATTGTTTAGCTGTGGTGTGAAGTTGTTCATCCCAATTTAGAAGAGTGGTTGGATTTGGGTTTTCTGCTTCTTTGTTTAATTTAAGATAAACACAAGTTCCCCATTGTCCTTGTACGGTTTCGTTCAATAGGGCATAGGGATTTATACTGCAACTGGCCAATAAAGACATATCATCTAGCAGCTTTTCGTATCTTTTTTGGGTTATTTTTGGATTAGTAGAGCTATTTCTAAATCGCATCGCTGATAGGGTGGGAGGGGTTGGAAGCGTAATTTCGGCTTTGTCTTTTAACTCAAGTGGTAAGGCTTGAGGCGAAGGACTTGTTTTGGAATTGAAATAAGCAGCAGCATGCTGGGCATGTTGTTTATGCCATTTTTGAGCTAAGTCAGCCTCTTTTGAGGCAGCTCCGCCTACTGTAAGTTTGCCATTATTGGTAATTGTAATTTCAATATTTGAAATTTGTGATATTCCAACATGTAAAGCGATTTCTGCTCTAGTGATAAAATCTCTTAATAAAGTACTTAAAAAATCCACAACTCGTCCTTGAAGATTATTCCGATTAGTAGGATCATCATTTTGTAATCGGCTAACAAAAATTAATTCGTCTCCCGCAGATTTAACTAACTGAATTTCAGGATAATATCTTAAGGCTTCAATCAATTTTGTTGATAAAATCCCCATGGTTTCCCTAAATTTTTCAGCTAAATTAGCATCTTGTTGTGCCGCAGTTGAGCCCACAACGTCAATCTTAAAGCAGATTCCAGGGAAACTTTCCGTTCCTACAAAACTTAGAGCTTCTGTGGAATTTCTAGCGATTTTTTCCAGTAAATAAGGGATACCTTGAATTCGATCAATAAAACGAGCCTCATAAAGCAATAATAATGGCCTAATTTTCCCTAAATAAACCGGATCACGAGTAAGCGTTGCCCAGAAATCACGATATTCCGGTAAACGGAGCGTGATTAAGGCTTGATCTAAAGTTTGTCCAGATTCTAGCAAGGGCTTAATATGAGGTAAATTTTTAACCTCTATTTCCAATTGGCTAGGGCCTAGTCCAGGAATAATTTCAGGGGCGCTAAGTAGCGACCGCCAGTCTGCGTAACTATGAGGAGTGGTAGGTTTTGAAAATTTAGTTTCTACTGTTCTTGCAACGGCCGTGGTAACAGTATTGACCAGGTTTGGTTCTTGGCTAGGGTGGGTCATTTCGGCAATCCCTGGTGTACCGTCAACTACCCGGTGATCTTCTTTTCGCCCCAACGCTAAATTTGGATCATTAGCATGAGGTACAGCTATATCTGTTAAGGGGGAAATTTCATCTGTAGACATAAGAGTAGATCAACTAGAAAACTAAAATCTAAATAAAAAAGAGATTTCGACCTTTAATTATATCTTATTTTATTAAATTTTTCAATATAAACTAATTATGACAAGGCTAGGGTTGAATCTTGGCGAGTTTTATGCTATAATTTTTAGATTTTTTAAGTATGGGTCATTAAAAAGCCACTTTGTGACTCAAGAAATCATTAAAATAATTAAAAATAAAAGCAAATCTTATGACTCATTTCTCTAGTCTCAAGTTTCGGTCTTTACTCTTTCCTGGGTTTTTGGTTTTGCTACAAACTGGCTTATTGCTGATTCCGCCGCCTTTAACCAGCCAAGGATATGATCCAGCTAATGAATCCTACGGCCTAATTTTCGGTATTTCCGAATATATTCCAGGCGCGATCCCTGATTCCGGGCGAATTGATTTTGAGCATGGAGACTGGAGTCCTTTATCTGGGGATTATTATGACTTACCAGATTGGGATGACCCAAATGCTTACAGTATTATTGCCGAAAGTGACCAGTTGAAATTTACCCAAGAAGGAGCGATTTATGGAGATAGAGCTTATGCTTGGAATACTAATGCTGGCGGTTGGATTAATTTTAAGTGGGGTAGTGATGCTAATTTTGATCAATATGGCCCTCGGGTTGATTTGGGGCTTAAGGGAGAACTTGCTTCTACCGGAAATGCTTACTGGAGTGGATATGCTTGGAGCGAAACTATTGGTTGGATTTGGTTTGACTGGACATGTCAGGATTGTGACCAGACACAAAGGGTGCATACAATTTTGCCTCAAGGGTGGCCTGATGTTGATTCAACTCAAGTAGGAGATGTCGAAGGATATGCTTGGAACGATCAAATTGGCTGGATTAATTTTGGCAGCACAAAAACTGATGACACGAACGTGGTACAAGATCTTCCCAGCTTAAAACAAACCACGTCGGTCACTGCGACCATGTCCGTTTATCCTAATCCTTATGACCTAAGTAAATATGGGTTGGACGGTAAAGAAGCCGCGCCCTTAGCCGATGGTAAGGATGGCTATAAATTGGTTCTTAAGTTATGGAATCTCGATTCCACGCCAAAAGTTTTTTTGAACGGCGATTATACGGTAAGTATTAAGCCTATTGAGGACGATAATTCACATTTGTATCTTGATCAAATTGCCAAAATTGGTAATGCCGTAATTTTTGATGGGGTAAGTTATGATCCTGGTTTGCAAGGGTTTGTTTTGCCGATTCATTCCTTTGCCCCAACTTCCAAAATGAACGGGTATGAACAAAATGCCGATGGTGTTTTAGAAAGCTACTTTGATGATTCCATGGAAAATCAATATTTACTAAAGGCTATTGAAATTAGTGTCGAGGATGGGCCATCGGAGGTGAAAATTATTAATGCTGCTGATGATCCTTTATGGAATTTGGGAGAAGGAGGCTTATTGAATTTTGAATTTGCACCGGCCATTGAAGTAACTAATTTAGGTTATCAGCAGGATGAGGAAACTTTAACCACTGATATTCCTTTTTTACCTTATGAAAAATTGAGTTTTCAAGGATTGGTGGCAAATTGGTCAAGTGCTTTGGCCGGAAAATTATTTGAAGTAAAATCATCTCTTTCTGTAGATAGCTCGGAGGGGGATTATTCTTTTCTTTTTGATTCTAACCAAGACAATAATTACCAAGTTGGAGTTGACTTAAGTGAAGTAAATTCGGCTTATTCTTTTAGTGGTTCAGGAGAGGTTGATTATTTAAAAGCCATCAATGATCAATTAGAAGATTATGTTCCGGTAGGAGGTGAAAATTCTTTCAGCCCGATTGTTGGTGGCAGTTTAGGTGAAATAGCTGGTGTGGGCATGATTGTTGCCGGGGCAGGATGCGCCCAGGATGAGTGTTCCGGTTTGGATGTTACGGAAAATTACAATTTGTTTTTTAAGCCGGATTTAATTGTGAAAGATGTATTTGTGAAAAATAGCGCTGATATTCAAATAAAATTAGAGAATCAAGGATTTGCAGATGTTCCCGCAGGTACTAATGTAGTTATCCAAATTCTTAAAAATGGAGCTACTGCTTATACTTTAAATTCCGACAATCTTTCGGAAGCAGAAAAAGGATTTTTAAAAGCTGGTGGCAGCTCTACGTTAAAAGATATGACTATTTCTGGAGAATCTCAGGGGATTGAAGTAATCGTTGATTCTACTAACAAAGTTACTGAATCAGTTGAAACTAATAATTCGGCAAAATCACGAGTAGGAGATTACCCGGATTTAGAAATTAAAAACATTCTTATAAAATCCAATGGTGATTTTACTTTTGATATTGTCAATACTGGTAAAGGCGCAGTTTCCGAGGATGATCGCGTGAATTCCTTGGGGATGTTTAATATCTATCTAGATGACATGGTGAACCCTGAATATACCTATTCATGGTTTACCATAGAAGATAAAGATTTTTTTGAACCTGGTGGTGTTTCTGTAAGTAATCCTGCAATTATTCCTCCGGATACTTTAGTTAGAGTCTGTATTGATCCGTACGACATTGTTGAAGAATACAATGAAGGAGATAAAAACTGCGCGGAAAAAGTTATTAATAATACGCCAGATTTTACAGTTGATAATTTGTATGTGGATGAGGCTACTTTAGCGTTAATTGTGCTAGTTTCTAACTTGGGACCAGGTAGTTTTTCGGAAACTGATGCCGCTAAAGGTAATTTGGCAATTTATGTAGATGATATGGAAAATCCGGTTTGGGATATCCCCTGGACGGATTTTGAAAATAAGAGTTTTCTGAAAGCTGGCTATACTTCACCCTATATCCCTGGCTTAGTTACAGGTCAGCATGTTGTGCGGGCTTGTCTGGATTCGGTTAACGCGATTCCTGAAATTAGTGAAGTAAATAATTGTAAAGATATTTCAGTAGATAATAAGGAAGTTGTCACCGCTTATCACACCCAAATCAGTTATTCCACTTTAGCCGGCACAGTTCGATATCAATCCATGTATTTACCGCAAAATTCGCTAAAAGGCGGTTTGCATCTTTACAATGTACCCGCTGAAGATCCTTATAAGCTTCCGGCAGTTATCGAAGGGTCCATTACCAGCCAAAACGCTCCTAATACTATTAGTCAAAATAGCGACGTTGTGGCCATTGGTGATGTTTCTACTTCCGAGGTGCGTAATTCGCTTTATAAGCGTTTTTCCGAGTTAACTAAGGGGGTTATTCCCTGGGCAGGTAATGTCCAATCCAATACCGTAACAGGTGATCTCAAGCCTTCCGGTAATGCGGAATTATTAATGAAGGATAGCTTGGTTTATTTTATTGGTGATACGCGTATTTCTGATATTACGGGGGCATACGATCCTAAAACTGTGGTGGTGGTTGGAGGTGATGTTTACCTTGATAGTAATATTGATGGTGATTATCCGATGGGCTTGTTAGTGTTTAAGGATAGCTCCTCCGGCAAAGGTGGCAATGTTTATCTTGGACCAAAAGTGACTGATCTATATCTCAACATGTACGCCGATGGCAGTTTATTGCGTTATGACGGTGATAAAAGCCATTTATCTAACGGAGTAATGACGTGGAATTTAGAACAGCGAAGATCTAGCTTGGTTGGGCAATTATACATTCAAGGGTCCGTAATTTCGCAAAATACAATTGGCGGTACTGATGTTGGGATTTTGCCAAATGGGAAAAGTGCCTCTTCAGGTGTGGCTCGAGAATACGACTTGAATGATTTAAGCGAATTTGTAAATTGCTGGGTTGAAGTTGACGCCGATACGAATACTCCTATTGATCAAAATAATAACAATCGGTTCTCTGAATCAGATGGTAAGCCTGACTTGGGAGACATGGTTCGTTGTCCCAAAGATTATAAATTGTCCACTCATTTAGCTGCGGAAGAAGGTATTAGTTTGAACTATTCGCACAATGAGCCCGTGCATCTAAAATACATTCCTCCACCAACGGTATTACCAGTTTTAGGGCAAGGGGAAGGAGCGGGATTTTCTTCATATTGAAAGCTCACCTTTTTAGTTCGTTCGAATAAATAGCAATTAGCACAAAGCCACCTATCCAAACTGGCTTTTGTTGCTTTTCGTCTCCTAAAAGGATAGGATAAACATCGCATTTCTTTTGCCGCGGTGGCGGAACTGGCAGACGCGCACGACTCAAAATCGTGTTCCTGTGAGGGAGTGAGGGTTCGATTCCCTCCCGCGGCACCATTCGGATATATATTGTCGGGGTGTGGCGCAGTTGGCTAGCGCGTACGCATGGGGTGCGTAAGGCCGGAGGTTCAAGTCCTCTCACCCCGACCAATTAAATTTTCCTATGGCCGATGCCTTATATCAGTTTATCCTTAATTTGAAATACCCCGCTATTTTTTTGGGAGCTTTTATTGAAGGGCCAACCGTTGCTTTAATTGTCGGAGTTTTAGTAAAATTAAAGGTAATTAACTTAGGAATTGGATTTCTACTCCATGTAATTGGCGATTTTAGCGCTGATTTTATGTATTACGGCATCGGACTGGTGGGTGGTAGAAAATTTTTACATAAAATTGCTTCATTCTTTCGATTTTCCCTGGAAGAAATGGAGCAAATTAAATTTAAGGTAACCAAACATTCTTGGAAATTAATTTTAATTGGGAAAATTACCCATTTTTTAGGTTTACCGGTTTTAATCGGCGTTGGATTAGCGCATTACTCTTGGTATAAATTTGGAGTTATTAATCTACTCGCTACTCTGATTAAATCAGCGATTTTAATTATAATTGGCTATTTCTGGGGACATCTTTGGCGCAATGTTGACAGTACGCTGTCTTATTTGACCATGATTGCTCTTTTTATTATCCTAATTCAGATTTTATATTTTATGGCTCGGAGATTAATTAAATCAGGTAATATTTTAAATATCAGCTAGCCCCCGTAATTTGAATAATGATTTCCTTAAAATTTTGATTGTCAGTGAAACCTACCCCCCTGACTTAAACGGAGCTGCTATTTTTACGCAAAGATTGGCTGAAGGACTAGCTAGGCGTGGGCACCAAGTACGCGTTTTAGGGCCAAGTAACGATTTTACCGATAAACAAAAAATTGAAAATTATGGGGTGGGAATTTATCGATTTAAATCAATCGGGATTAAGCCGATTCATCCCTATTTTAGAGTTATTTACAGGCCAGGAATTAATCGTAAAATTAAGAATTATATTGAGGATTTTAAACCAGATATTATTCATATTCAAAATCACTTTATTTTAGGTCGGGCTGCTTTAAATGCAGCCCAGGAGCTCGATATTCCCATAATCGGCACCAACCACTTTATGCCCGAAAATTTAATTCAATACTTACCCGGATTGTTAATTGGTCGAATTTCTCAATTAATGTGGGAGGATTTTTTAAGAGTTTACAACAAATTGGCCTATGTTACGGCTCCTTCAAATGCAGCCATAAAAATTGTTAAAAATTTAGGGTTAACTGTCCCTATACAGGTTATTTCCAATGGGATTGATTTGGCTAAATTTAAAAAACGCGTGGTTCCGTCTTCTTTTTCGCATCAATATAAGATCGATTTTAGGTTACCTTTGTTTTTGTTTGTCGGGCGCCTGGAAAAAGATAAAAATATTGAACTATTGCTTATGGCCATTAAGCAGGTACTGAAAACTCAAAAAGTAAGAATGATTTTGGTGGGGTGTGGGAAAAACGAACTTGAGTTTAAGGCTTTATCTAAAGAACTAGGACTGGAAGAGTACGTTACTTTTGCAGGGCGAGTTTCTGATGAAGATTTGTTGAATTTTTACAGTATAGCCAATGTTTATATGGCGACTGGTGTGGCCGAACTGCAGGGATTAGCGGTGATGGAGGCCATGGCTTCTGAATTGCCGATTTTGGCAATTAATGCCGTGGCCTTGCCTGAATTAGTTCGCAATGAGGTTAATGGATTTTTGTTTGAGCCAAATGAGCACGATTTTGCCCAAAAAATGATTCGGATGCTTTCGTTAAAACCTGGTGCTTTAAAACAAATGGGTGAAAATAGCCTTAAAATTATTAAAAAACATGATGCGGGGAAAACCTATGTGGCTTTTGAGAAATTGTATAGATTGATTCAGGAATCAGCTCTTAATCTTAATTCATTACGTTTTCCCTCTAAATGAGTTTTTTAAGCTCCCTTCCTGCGGCGATTGCTAACGTAACACAGCCAGCGTGAGCTGGCGGATGAAGTAGTTCCGGCATCTTCTTTGTCATGGTAGATTTTAGATATGGTTGAATATCGAAAGCAGACGAATTGTGTGTATCACTGTAATTATCATTTGGTGTTGGTGACAAAATATCGACGAGAGATATTGAATGAGGGGATTTTTAGGTATATGGGAGAGTGCTTGAAAGCGATGAATCAATACCATCCGGAAGTCGATATTTTGGAAATGAATCACGATAAGGATCATGTGCATTTGCTTGTGTCGATACCACCGAAGATGAGTGTGGGTAGTGTTGTGAGGATTTTAAAAAGCAATACGGCACGTGATTTAAAGAAGAAGTTTAAATTTTTGAAAGATGTGTACTGGGGTACAGATAGTGTTTGGAGCGGAGGTTATTTTGTTTCAACTGTTGGAGTGAATGAGGAAGTTATTCGGCGGTACATTGAGATGCAGGGCAAAGAAGATGCCGGACAAGCGAAGCTTGATTTGTAGCATAGCTACGGCGAAGCCATTGAAACCGCCTGCGTAAGCTGGCGGTTTTTCATGTCGTTTTTAGAAATGTTACTACTTGGCATAAAAAAATTAACACCATATTTGTGGGATTATTGTTTATTTTAGCTATTGGGTTTAGTCGGTTGTATTTAGGAGTTCATTTTTGGAGTGATGTAGACAAAAAGCAATGCCTTATGCTAAATTTCTTTCCTATTTTGTAATCATATTTCAAATGCCAGCACAAACAGAAGGATTAACTAAGGGCGCAGAGGGGGGGCAGACAAGAATTCCAGAAAATTTAAGGGAAGTCGGTTTAAAGTATGCCATTAGAGATTGGGAAGATGGCAATTTATCCCCGGAAGATAAGGACGCATTCACCAGGAGATTATTGGACGCGATTTCTGTGAATAGCGGCCGGAGAGAAGAGAAATAGCTGAAAATTTCCCCTACACAATAGGAGCTGCAAATTCTTCTTCCCCTGTTTGCTCGGAGGTTTGATTAGTGTTGGTTGCTTCATCCGATGTTCCTTCTGTCCATGCTTTTAAAACTTTTTCAACTTCGGCCACGGGTCTTGCATATTGAGATCTTGAATAATCGATAATTTCTCGGTAAATATTTTGGTCTAAAGTTGGAATATTCACTGTTCTTCCGGAAAAAGCATCTGTTACTTCTCCGTCAATTGACATTTTAATGTACATTTCGCGAACTCCCAGATTAATAATGTCTCTCACGAAAAAGCGCGGGGTGTATTCTTTTTCCAAAACCACGGCATCCTCGGCTCCTACTCGAAAATTAATAATCGAACCTACATTACCAAAAACCGTTGTTTTTACTAGATCCGTAAGTTGGCCCATATACTGGTGAGCCATGGTTAAATTAAGTCGATATTTGCGTGCTTCAGAAAGGATTTCCGCAAAAGTGTCAGTGGCAAAATACTGAAATTCATCACAATATAAATAAAAATCTTTGCGCTGTTCTTCTGGGGTATCCGCTCTTTCCATGGCTGCTTGTTGGATTTTGGTAACCATCATGGCACCAATTAATCCGCAATTTTCTTCTCCCAACTTCCCCTTGGAGATTTTCATAAGGAGAATCTTTTCTTTATCCATAATGCTCCGAATATCGATTTTATTTTCCGGCTGAGCTACGATATTTCGGATTAAATCCGTAGATACAAATTGTCCAACCTTGTTAAGGAGTGGCATAATTGCTTCATTGTCAAATTTTTCACTCCAACCAGCAAATTCATTAACCCAAAAGTTTTTAATCACAGAATCCTGAATATTGGCCACGATTTTTTGTCGATAATTTTTATCTGATAACATTTTTAAAATCGATAAAATGGTGGTATTTGGCGTATCTAAAAGAGCTAAAGTAGTGTAGCGCAGCACATGTTCTAGGCGTGGAGTCCAATTAGCTCCAAATAATTTTTTAAAAACTTCCACAAAGCCAATCGTTACCCTGATTCGGTATTCGCGCGGCACACTAGCTAAAGGATTAAAAGCAATCGGATATTGGATATCTCCCGGATCGAAAACAATAACGTCTTTTTTGCGTGATTCTGGGATATAGCGCAAGACATTGTCTACCAGGTCACCATGCGGATCAAGTACCCCAATCCCTTTTCCAGCTTGAATATCCGCATTAATTAAAAGTTCCAAAAGCTTACTCTTGCCGGTCCCGCTTTTGCCCACAATATAGAGATGACGGCGACGGTCAACACGCTTAATGCCAAAGGGAATATTTTGATTGTGATAATTTGTGGTGCCAAAAACAGAAAGTTCGTTCGGTCCAAGAGCCTCGGCCTTTGGTAAGCTGTCCGGCGGTTCTTTTTTGCGCGAAACCACGTGCACAATATGCGGTACATCATCTGGTTGCGGATAGTGGTAAATACTCGCTAATTCCTCGGTGTTAAAAATAAATGCTTTTTCATGTTCGGCTTTGAGATATTTAGAAATAAAGGTTTTTTTATTGGCATTTGAGGAAGTAAAACTATTAAAATCCGTAGTATTGAATTGGTTGAAAATTCGCTTAAAACCATCTAATTTATTATCAGCAATGGCTTGAGTCTGGGCTAAATAAGCAATACGAATACTAATCTTGAAAACATTTTTTTCCGCTTTTTTATTTATAGCGGTTTTTTCGTCTTCTTTTAAAGCGGTTTTACCTTTTAATTTAAAATAATCGCGTAGCCTGAAAATATTTTTAAAATTAATTAATTTAATATTGAGTTTTCTGGAAATATTAAGTTTCCAATCTTCCTCCATGGAAGTAGCCACTACCTGGATCCAAATGCCTTCTCCTTCTGAGGCTTTGGATAACACCGAAAAAACACCAGCCAAGGAATCTCCTTCGCATTCTTTATAAGTTTTAATGGGATAAATATCGTTACGACCTAAATAAATATCAGCCCCGGCAAAGCCTCGTCCTGAATTTAGAATATCAGTGGTAACGTAATCCTTTACCTCGAAAATTTCTGCATCGGAATATTTCCCATAAATTTGTCCTTCAACCACGCTTTTTACGTCAGCCTTAACCCGCACATAAAAATAAATGTGCTGATGCATGGATACCAGCTCAAAAGTTACATCTGCTCCGGTCATTACTTCATGTAAATTATCTACCAATTGCTCAAAAGAGGCTGCATCATTAATTCCAGGTGGAATTTTTACCAAGAGAAGATGGGTGCTGGTCGCTGACATAATGGCTTTTTTATGCGGATTTACAAAGTTTATTATAAGAGAAAGACTAAACAGGGTCAATAAATCCGGTCATTGGTTCGATTATGGGAAAAGGCGATTAGTTCGTAATTTTATTTAGCCGTTTTTATTCCAATAATTTTGCCAGTTCTTTTTTAAATGATTCTACGTCCTTAAATTGGCGGTAGACTGAGGCAAAACGAATATAGGCTACCTCGTCGATTTTTTTTAGGCCATCCATAATCCCTTTGCCAATTAGTTTAGTGGGGATTTCCTTGCCATGTGCGCTCCATTTGTCTTCTAGGTTATTTAAAAGCGCTTCAATTTGAGCTTCGGTAACTGGTCTTTTCTCGCACGATTTCCAAATTCCCGATTCAATTTTTTCTCTTTGGTATGGCTCTCTGGAGCCATCTTTTTTTATAACCACAAAATGGGCTGCTTCAATGTGTTCAAAAGTAGTAAAACGAAAAGCGCAAGATTCGCATTCTCTTCGCCGTCGAATTTGGCGGCTAAAGTTGGTGTCACGTGAGTCAATAACGCGTGTTTCCGATTTTTTACATTTTGGGCAACGCATAAATTTTAATCCGTAAGAATTGAGGAAAAGCTGAAAGCAAATTTATTTTATCTTAATTTAATAAAAAAGTCCCCAAAGTAGGTTTAGTTTTGGGGACAAAATTTTTGCTAATTTTTAGAAAAGATTTTTCTAAGGAAAAGTTACCGTGTCTAACTTAATTGAAGCAGCAGCAGTGGGAAGTCCGTATGTTGCGGGGGCTAGACTGTCAGGATAAGCTGAATTGAGGTAAGTTTTTCCTGCTTGTAAAATAAAACGAGAATTAGTTTTATTTACTTCATTATAGTCAGAACCAGATACTGGGCCTGGGCCGCTGGTAGTAATGGCGTCCCCAACAAGGCTAACTGTAATTTGAGGCGTACCTGTTACTACTTGCCCGAAAGGAGTTTCCATCTCCAGGACGGCAAGGGTTGTAGCGGCACTAAATGTTTTAGTTTCGCTAGGCAGTAAACTTATTGGAGAGTTTAGCGAAAAGGCAACATAACCATTACTATCTCCATTTGAATAGGAAAGGATTTTATTGTCAGTGGACATCAATTGCCAACCATTTGGTTTTGTTAAATAAGACGCATTTAACCATTCTTGGGTAAATTGGGCCGTTATTTTATAAATTTTAATTTCTTCCGCATAATGATTAGCGATTTTAAAATTATAAACCTTAGTAGCAGGAAGAGCTGCCCCGTTTACTGAAGTTAACGTAATCGAGGTATTGCCCGACATGCTAACTTCTAGGGCGCCTTTAATAGAGCTATCGAAAGCCTTTTGGTCTTTTTCGGATTGCGCTGAAGATTTGTTATTGCTGCTAATTTTAGTTCTTCCTTGTAAATCGCTAAGGTTGTTAACCCCTAGTGCCACTGCTGCAACTATCATTACAGTGAGGAAGCCGTATAAAAGGTGTTTGTATTTTGGGGAGTAAAACATATAAAAAGAGGTAAAAGTTGTAATTAAAATTTTTAAAGTCCGCTCATCCAAGCACTAAGATCTTTGGTGCTAAGGATCTGGTCTGGTTTAAAGGTGTTGCCATATTCTTTGCCAATACCCTTTTCGTAAAGCGATTCGGTGTATCCGGCATAGGCATCTCCTTTTGGTACATCTGTCCAGTATCCAGAATAAGGAGGATTTAATTTATAAGCCATACTTATAATTCGAGCTGCTTCTTCGCGACTAACAGCTTTTTCCGGATGACAATAACTATCAAGCGGTTGAACTAGCCAGCCTTGATGGATCGCATATTCAAAAGCTTGATAATATTCACTGGAGTGAGCGATATCTTTGGTACAATAATCCATATAACTATTGTCTGCGATATTTAGATCTTGGTGAATTTGATTCAGAAAATCACCCATAGTTACTTCTACTATTGGTTCTTGGCAAAGTGCAGCGCTACCACAAGAGGTAGTCGTGGTGCTGTCATTGCTTGGGAATCCTGCAAGGACAGAAGTGCCATTAATATTGTAAGCTGAGGTAAAGTAAACACCACTGGTTTCATCAAAGAAAATAAGATTATTTTGATTAGTATTTAGGGTTTCCAGGCTAGTGGCAGAAGTTACGGCTAGTTCTCCGGCGGTAGCATCTTTAACTAATTTAGTGGCTATAGTGGCTTCATGCTTATAGGTATAACTGGACGGAATACTCAAGGTTGCGCTAACCACAAAATTTGCGGTTTCGTTTGGTTTTAAGGAAGTAGGAGATTCAAAAACAAACTGAATATTGCTATTATACAAAGTGCCGTAAGCTGTTTTTCTTTTACTAGTTAATGTCCAGGCATTTTCAGCGCTTAAGGTAGTACCATCCCATTCTTTAGCTGCAAAATTGGCAGTTACTTTATAGACATCGACAATACCAGTGTGATGATTAGTCATGGAAAATTCGTAAACCGGAGTTGGCGAAGTACCATCATAATCCTCTGGGATATTTTGAGTCGCTGGGCTAACTTGTTTAACCTCAATCGCGTTAGTAAAAGAGGCGCTGGTTTGAGCAACGTTATTATCAATTTGTTGTTGAATTTGATCTTGGGTTGAAGTTGGCTGGGTTGCTGATTGTTGAGCTGAAGGTGTTTGATTGTTTTTAATCCGAGTTGCGCCTTGTAAATTTTCAAGATTGCTGGCGCCTACCGCAATAGCTGTGATTATTACTACGGCTAAAGCGCCGAGTAAAAGGGATTTATGTTTTTGAGAGGTAAACATAAGGTAAAGGGGTTAGAGATAAATAGAAAATAAGTAAAAAATTAGTTTAAAACTTTTTGAGTAGAGGAAACTCGGCAACTAGAATCATTTGCCGGGCAAAGCAAGTCTAAATTTGCAGTTGGTAAATAATAAGCGCGATAACCATTTGTCCAGTCGGCAGTATTGGTTGGAGAATGCCCTGGGGCAGATATGTCAGACCAAACTATGCCACCTGGGACATTGGCAGCGTAATTATTTGCGGAATGTTCTTTGGCGTTTTCTTGAATTAGGCGAGTGCTAACTGTGGCTTCTTGGCTACTCGATTGATAGATTAAAGGTGCATTCAAGGCGTAATAACGAGTGGCTCCGCGGCTGATAATTCTTTCTTCTTCAAAAACAATAGTTACCTGCTTTGAAGTTGAATCCCATGTTCCTGTTCCCAGAGCTTTACCGCCGACGATTTTGTCCCCGGTATAATCATACTCAGTGATATTAAAACCATTTGCTTGTTGGAGACTGGAAAGATTTAAGCCAGTTTCTTCAACATCGAACGTGACTTTATAAAGAGCCACATCACCCGCGTTATTAGCTACAACAGAGAAACAATAAATTGGCGTAGTGGCTTCATAAGCTGTTAATTTTCCATTTTGGGCGCAAGGCGAAAAGCTACTACTGAAATCTTCTTTATAAACAGGCAAACTCTGGTAAAGGGCTACTTGATTGGAATAAAGTTTATTGTCCGGGACTTTTAAGCGCGGAGAATCAGGGGTAACTGAGACTTTGGAAGTTTGTCCTGTAGCTAGAAAAGCATTTTTAACAAAATCCAATTCGATTTGATCGCCAGAATTAGTGCCTTGCCCAATATTATTAGTGATAGCAAAAACTTTAAGGGTTACAGCCTTTTCGTCTCCGGTTGAAGCCGGAATCATAAAATTCAGGTTGGAAAAAGTGGCTACGCCGTTTTTTAGAACAGCGGAAGCCGCACCGTTAAGATTGGTTGGTGCACTTAAAGAAGTAGGATAATGAATTACTACAGCCTCAACTGCTTTTTCATTGGTTTTATCTCCTTTAGCTAAAGATAAACTGGTAATTTTAAAGGATTCGCCATTGGCATATAGTTTATAGTTAGCCACTGGAATTGGATTAGATGCAGAATCAGCTCCAGCCACGGCAATACTGTCAAAAATTGAATCCGTGGAATTATTGACATAAATTGTCCCCTCTCTTAAAGGGGCCGCATTTGATGTTTTGATGCTTGGAGTCGGAGGCGCTTCATCTAGTATTGGTTCTGCTGGTTCTTCAATTGGAGCTGGCTCCTCCTCAATTGGAGCCGGGTCTTCGATTGGAGCTGAATTCTCCACTTTTCCACCGCCCCCACCATCGCTTGATATACCTTCATTAACTACGTTGTTAGCGCTAATATCTTCAGATGTGGGCATTGATCCTGAGCTAGTAGATCCAAGTTTAACTTTTCCTTGAAATCTTAGTAAATCAGTGCCACCAAGTACTACAGCTACGATTATGAATGTGATTACTGTTCCGTAAAGAAAGGTTTTTTGTTTGGATGAGATGATCATAGATGTAATTTTTAGGATTTAAGAAAATTTAAAAATGCACAAATCAAATAATAGTAACATAAAAATTGAAATAAGTCTAGAAAAATGCTACAATAATATAATTGCCAAGAAATCATAAAAATAAACAACAAAATTAATGTTTCAAGAGATCATCCAGGTTCCGTGGGTTCAGCTCCTTATCGCAATTGGTTTAGCTACTTTGCCGGTTTTTATATGGATGAATTTTTTGTTTCAAAAGAAAGATGTCTCCAAAAAAACTCTTATTAAAGTGTTTTTATTTGGGGTTTTTTCCGTATTGCCCCTTTTAGGTATTCAATATATATGGCTATTTCATCCGGAATTTGATGTTTATGAAATTGCGCAGAAAAGTGCAACCGATATTCACTTAGGTTTTTTATTTACTTTTATCGCTGTTGGTATTTTTGAGGAAATTACCAAATTTAATATGCTAAGGCATCTTAAATGGGCCAAGGTTGAAATTAAAAGCATTAATGACGCTATGCGTTATATTTTGGTTATTGCTCTTGGGTTTGCGTTTACGGAAAATATTCTTTATTTTTTGGATATTATTCGCACTGCTCATCTGGGGGAATTGTTTAGTGCCGTAGTGTTTAGAGCTATTTTTACAACTGCTGGGCACATGACTTTTTCTAGTATTGTGGCTTATTATTACGCTATTGGGAAATTCGGAAATCCTATTTTGGAATTAGATCGGTGGACTGGTCGTCAGCATAAATTTTTAGCTTACTTACAGGAGAAATTAGGATTTAAGGAAAGTAATATTTTCCATATTCAACAAACCCTCGAAGGTTTATATCTCGCCATGGGCTTACATGCTTTATTTAATTTTTCCTTGCAGATGAATAAACTTGGTTATGCTTTAGGAATCGTTATTTTGGGATTTATTTTAGTCCTTTATCTAGGGAAAAAACGCACCACCTATTTAGTGTTTACTGATGAGGAAAGAGCCAAGCCTTCTACTATTGGAGAAGCTGAAGAAAAAGTAGTCATTGAGCTTATGGGGATGTGGTTTAATGAGGGTAAATATAATGAAGTAATTGAAATTTGTGATCGGTTAGCTAAAAGAGATCCTGATAATAAAGTAGTTAAGCTTTTTAGGGCTAAAGCAGTGGATCAAAAAAAGATTAAAAGGGTTAAAAGAGCAATTCATCTCCTTTTTTCTGAGGAGGATTATGATGTTGAAAAAGAAGAAATGAGCCTTTTTGAGCGCTTAAAAAAGACCCAAGAAGAAAAAAGCAGCTTATTATTAAGCCATCAGCCCGCAAAGCAGCAATCTGTTCCGCCAGTGATCGATTAAATAAAGTCTAAAGAGCTATTTAGGCTAACGGAGTATGATCCGGGATCATCAAAGAGAAGGTGTGTGAATGCGTGCTTCTTGCTTGGCAAAATCATCCGTCATCCCAGCTAAGTAATCTTTAATAACGATTTCCGGGTTAATTCCATCTTTAATCTGTTTTTGTTCTTCTTTTGGAAGCAATTCATGGTTGGCATGATATCTGGCAAAAAGTATTTTTAAAGTTTTTTGTCCGTGGCGCGATATACTCAAGACTTGAGGGTGAAAATAAAGATGGTCAGTTAAAAATTTTTTCAATTCAGCATTCCATACAACCTGAGTGGGGCTAAAAGAAATTAATTTTTTTTTGCTTTTATAAACTTTTTCTAAAGAGTTAATGTTGTTTTTTTCTAAAATTAGATTGGAAAAATTAATCAAATCTTGAATCATTAATCCGATCATGGTGCTTATTAGGCGCGCTTGCCTAATATTTGTTTGTCTAATACTCCCATACCTGTTATTAACTTGATCTTCCACTGCTTGCCAAATGGACAATTTTCTAAGTTCTTTCTCGGTAATTAAGCCGGCTCGCAAGCCATCATCAATATCATGATTACTGTAAGCGATTTCATCCGCTAAATTTACGACTTGAGCTTCAAGGCTGGTACTGTGGAATTTGGAGGTTTTTTGATCCCAAGGGCTTTGGTGTTTTAAAAGTCCTTGTCTGACCTCAAATGACAAATTCAATCCTGAAAAATCCGGATAAACATTTTCTAAAATTTCCACAATTCTTTTGCTTTGTTGATTATGTTCAAAATGTAAACCAAAAGGACGTAAAATTTCATCAAGTGCCTCCTGGCCGGCATGGCCAAAAGGAGTATGTCCTAGGTCGTGAGCCAGGGCGATGGTTTCCGCTAAATCCTCATTTAAACCCAAAGAGCGAGCAAGATCGCGGCTTATTTGAGCCACTTCTAGGCTATGAGTTAGGCGAGTGCGATAATGATCCCCGTAGTGCGCTACAAAAACCTGAGTTTTCATCTTAAGCCGTCGAAAAGCTCGGCAATGGATAATCCGATCGCGGTCTTTTTGAAAAGGAAGGCGAGTTAAATCTTCGTTTTCTTGATATTCTCTCCCCCGTGAATCCTTGCTTTTAACTGCATAAGGGGCTAGTACTTGATTCTCAATTATGATAAGTTTATCTCGGTCATAAATCATAGGGAATTCACTATAACATATTGCCCCAAAAATCATTATCGAATCTTCAATATTTTGATTATGCGCCTTATATTTCGAAAAACATTGGTTGTCTTAATAATGGGAGCGCTACTCAGCTCAAATTTTGGGGTTTTAGTGCAAGCTCAAAATTCAGTTACTTTGGGTTCCCTACAAGAAAATATCAATTATTTATTTCCGGGAGCGGATTATGTTTTTGGATTAGAAAGTCATTCTACTTGGCGCGAATTATCGCGGGTAAATATGGTCGAAACATCAGGAATTGAAGTAACTTACGAAGCCATTTTTGATCAGGCCCCTAATCAAAGTGAGGAGTTGCCGACTATTAATGTTTATTTAATATCCGCTGTTTCGCAGGATGCGGCCGCAGTCCAATTTTCTACCTGGGCAAATAGCAGTCAATTTAAAAATGGGAAATGGCAAAAAATAACGGAAGGAAAAGATTATTTTACTTATTATGCCGGTTCTGGAAGCGATAACGACCTGATTAAATATCGCTCTCTCGAAGAAGGCAGTCTTCATCTTGTGAGTTATTACGATAATATTTTAATGGTGGTGAATTTTTATCGTACTTCCGGTCAATATTTAAGAAATAATGTTTCGGCTTATTTAGGATATTTAGATGATGAGGATGGTACTTTGTCGGTCCTCAATGAAATTGTGGTGTATTGTGAAGAGGCTCTTAAATTTTATTTAGGGACCACTTTTTCTTTAGATAGTCCCTCGGATTACGAGTATTTTTTAAAGGATGCTCAATCTAATTATCCGTTAAGTGAAAATTTTGATATTCCCCTAAACGGAAGTTTGTCTTTTGATGTTTCTTTGAATGACGCTTCGGAAATAGGGCAGATTTTAAGTATGAATAATCCTAGTAAATCGTCTGATGTTGGGATTCTCTCCTTAGGCCTTGACCAAAACGCGATTGCGAAATTGCGTTTTTATGATCCCATTCAAAATTCTAGCTGTCGTGATGCTCAGGGCTGGCACCAACTTTCAACTATAACACCTCTTGGTTTATACGAATGGCAAAATATTGAAATTCGCTATGGAATGGTTGATGGGCTAAGTTTTTGGCTCAATGGAGAGAAACAGGGCTCCTGCGATTTAGTTACTGCCCGATCCAATAAGGCTATTTATTTGGGTGATTATCCAAGCGACGGAGCAGCGGATAGTTTTGTGGGCTATGTAAAAAATATCAAAACTGGTTTTAGTAGGGATGATAGTGGCAATATTATCGACTCGGAACTAATTTTTAAAGATGTTGGGATTTATCATCCGCATGCTCCGGCTATTCAAGCCATGAAAGATCAACAAATCATGGTTGGTTATGAAGATGGGACTTTTCGTCCAGAGAAAGAAGTAAATCGAGCTGAAATTTTAAAAATATTATTATTGGGCTTTGATTATAAAATCCCTGCTAATGACTCCACTAAGTATTTTAAGGATTTAGAGGAAGGAGCTTGGTATTTATCCTATCTTAATTATGCAGTTTCTAAGGGGATAATTAGTGGCTATCCCGATGGTACTTATCAACCAGGGAATACAGTTAATAGGGTTGAATTTTTAAAAATTCTAGCCAATGCTTATGGCTTAAATCTTACAGATTACCCTCTTACCAGCCTTTATCTTGATGTTTCTAAGGATGACTGGTTTGCAGTTTATGTGCAGTATGCCAAAGACCATAATTTAATGGATCCGGACTTAAATAATAATTTTAACCCCGGTGAGCCCGTAACCAGAGCCGAAGTGTCCGAGACGATTTATCGGTTGCTTTTTAATTAATTTTTTTGGTAAAAAAACAGTGTCGCAAGCTTTTTTATGCTTCTTTCTTCCTTAATTAACCGTTTTCTCGAGCACGCTGAAATTGCTAAAAATCAATCTCCTAAAACCATTCAAAATTACCAACATTATTTGGGACGATTTTTGAAGTGGTATGGGGATCAAAATCCCCAAAATATTACCTTGGATGTTATTCATCGCTATCGTCTTTTTTTGAATCGCTATGAAGATGATCGTGGTCGAACTTTATCTTCTAAAACTCAAAATTACCATTTGATTGCTTTGCGCGCTTTTCTTAAATATTTATCCAGAAACGATATTCCTTCTTTAGCTCCAGAAAAAATAGAGCTTGGTAAAATCCCAGAACGCACCGTAGAGTTTTTAACCAGGGAAGAACTAGAAAGGTTGTTAAGCAGTATTAATTTAGGTGCGGCTAATGGTTTAAGGAATAGAGCCATTTTGGAAACTCTTTTTTCTACTGGTTTGCGCGTCAGCGAATTGGCTAATCTTAATCGCGATCAGGTTGATTTAAAAAGGCGCGAATTTATGGTTCGAGGCAAGGGGCGCAAACCCCGAATTGTTTTTTTGTCTGCAAGATGTGCTGTTTGGCTTTCTGAATATTTAAAAGTACGTCAAGATAATTGGAAGCCTTTATTTATTAGCAGTGGCCGCAAAAGAAGTAACGACGAGTTGGATTTTCACGAAAAAAGAAGGCTTACCACGGTTTCCATGGAGAATATTGTGCGTAAAGCTGCACTCCTGGCCGGTATTATTAAAAAAGTTACGCCGCACACTTTGCGCCATTCTTTTGCCACTAATTTATTGTTTAATGGCGCTGATATAAGGTCAGTTCAGGATATGCTTGGGCACGCTTCCATCACTACCACACAAATTTATACCCATCTCACCAATAAACAGCTTCGCGAAGTGCACGAAAAGTATCATCAATAAGATGAATTTTTTTAGGAGTGATGGCTTGCTCAAAATTAATTGGACGGATATCATAAATTCATGATTTATTTTCAAGATGTTTCGGTCAATTACGGGAAACAGCCGGTACTCCTTAATTTTAATTTGGAAATTGGTGGGCAGGAATTTGTGAGTATTGTGGGACATTCTGGCGCTGGAAAATCAACCCTAATTAAGGCTTTAATTGGGGCAGTTCCCTTATTTCAAGGAGCAATTCAGGTCGATGGTTACGACATTACTAAATTTGATTTTGAAACTTTGCAGGAATATCGCCGTAAAATAGGGGTAGTTTTTCAAGATTATAAGCTTTTAGAAAAAAAAACCGTATATGAAAATGTGGCTTTTGCTTTGGAAGTTTGCGGGCTTAAAGAGGAGGATATTAGGGAACGCGTTTACGAAGTCTTGGGTAAGGTTGGCATGTTGGAGCACACTAATCGCTTTCCGCACGAATTAGCTGGTGGCGAGATTCAGAGGGTGGCTATTGCTAGAGCACTGGTACATTATCCTAAACTTTTTATTGCGGATGAGCCCACTGGTAATTTGGATTACTGGAAAGCCAGGGAAATTTTGGCTATTTTAACTGAACTAAATGCCGGAGGTGTAACCGTGATTTTAGCCACGCATAATCGCGAATTGGTTGATGAGCTTAATCAGCGGGTTGTAACCTTAAAAGATGGACGTTTAATTTCGGATAAACAAAACAGCGGCTACGAACTTGATTTGTTGCGTGAAGCCGCTGGTGAGGTAGAAATTATTATTGGAGAGTAAAAGGTTTATACCTCGATACCTTTTAGAGTAGCCTCGATTAAGCCTTTGGCGCACTGTGCCCGCGCTTTGAGGCCTTTTTCTAACATATCTTCACTTTCAGTAGTTACTCCTCTACCACCCGTTTCGCTAAATGGTGCAGTTTGTAATCCTTTCAATGCTCCAGCTAAGCAATCTGTTGTGGCTTTCAAGGTTTCACTGCAATCAGGACATACCTTGGCTGATTTTTTTACGGCTGATTCTTCTACCCCCTCAAGAGAGTTAAGAGAGTTAGGTGATTCTGCGGTCATGTTTTAGTTTTTTAAAGGATAAGTTCTTATTATAAAAATTTATCAATATTTGTCAAGGTTATTTTTTTTATTAGTTTAATTATCAGTAGTCCCGAAGCCAAATTGCAGTATTATAAGTGTAATTGAGTTATTTTTTCTAAAATTAATTAAATTTTATGCCTATTCGTCTTACTAAAAATAATCTTAAAATCAAATTCTCTAAATCTACCTATAAAAAAGCTGGTGTTGATATTCAAGCCGGCGATAGCGCTTCCAAAAGAGCCTATAAAGCCGCTTTATCGACTCACGTTGGCCGTAAGGGCATGTTTGCTTGTCCTCTTAAACTTGAAGGAGGTTTTACTGGGGCTCTTGATTGCGGAGATTTTCTTTTGGTGCAAAATGACGATGGTGTTGGCAGTAAAATGATGGTGGCTGAACAAATGAACCGTTTTGATACCATTGGTTATGATCTATTGGCTATGGTTTGCGACGATGCGATTTGTGTTGGTGCCGAGGTTTTGTCCATTACCAATACCATTGATGTTAAACAGATTGATCGCACTAAAATTGCCGCCATGATGGATGGTTTGGCTCAGGCTTGTCGTGAGCAATCAATTGTTATTGCGGGTGGGGAAATTGCAGAGCTTAAAGATCAAATTAAAAACATGGTTTGGAATGCTTGCGCTGTTGGTATTGTGGAAAAGCAAAAATTTATTACTGGCATGCACGTCCGTCCTGGTGACAAAATTATTGGGTTTCAGAGTAGGGGTTTTAGGTCTAATGGGTTTTCTTTGATTCGCTACATTCTTAAAAAAGCTTATGGTGAAAATTGGCATCGACACAAATTTAATAATTCAAATACCTGGGGGGAAATGGTTTTAACCCCTTCTCGTATTTATCATGCCTGCATTTTGGATATGGTCGGAAGATTTCGTAAGGGGGAAGCTAAAATTCATCCTAAGGCTATTGTGCATAACACTGGCGGCGGGCTTCCTGGAAATTTAGCTCGCATTGTGGACAAAGTTGGACGAGGCGCCTTTATTAATCATCCTTTTCCAGCTCATGCTGCCATGTTAGAACTTCAAAAACTTGGTAATGTTGATGATGAAGAAGCTTACCGTACCTGGAACATGGGAATTGGGATGATGATGGTGGTTGATGGATCTCAAACCAAAGAAGCTATTGAAATTGCCCGCAAGCACAATGTCCCAGCTCAAATTATTGGTGAAATTACATCTGAACCAGGGATTCAGGTCGTAAGTCAGGGGTATTTCAAAAAGGGTTTACAATTAAGTTTTTAAACCCTCTTAATTTTTTCATAAAAAGTTTAGAAAAAGGTCATGACTAGTGTGCTAATCTGGAGGCATGATTTCTTTTCAAACCTTAAAAATCAACGATTCTCTTTATCCAGATGCGCTTCAGCAGCTTCGCGATGCGCCGCCTTTGCTTTATGCCCGCGGCAACCTAAGTTTACTTAAAAGCACCTGTTTTGCCATTGTTGGCACGCGAGCCAACACGGACTACGGCCAGGCCATGGCCGCTTATTTTACCAAAGGCCTGCTTAGCTACGGGTTTACGATTGTGAGTGGCTTGGCTTACGGTATTGACGCTGCGGTGCATCGCGCTGTTGTAGAGGCAGGAGGGAAAACTATTGCGGTGCTGGGAAATGGCATTGATACCATTCATCCTGCTCGTCATCAACATCTGGCTCAGGATATTTTGCGCCAAAACGGACTTATTTTTAGCGAATACGGCCCGGGCGCCGGTATTCGCAATTATTTTTTCCCTAAACGCAATCGTCTTATTAGTGGTATCTCAATTGGCACCTTGATTATTGAGGCTCCGCAAAAATCTGGCGCCCTGATTACGGCCCGTTGCGCTTTTGAGCAAAATCGGGATGTTTTCGCTGTCCCCGGAGATTTGTCCAGACACACTTTTCAGGGTAATCACTCCTTAATTAGTAGTGATATGGCTCGCCTTGTCCGGACACCAGAAGATATTATTAGCCATTTGAGTCATCAACCGAAACTAGTTTTAAAAAATGTGATCCATCACCCTAAAACCCAGCTTAAATTAGTTACCGTGGCTCAGAAAAATCTATGGGAAATTTTTTCTTTTCATCCGCAAAGTATTGAGGATTTACTCGCAAAGTCCAGGCTTTCAATTGAAGAATGCTTAGTCGCGCTTTCTTATTTTGAATTAAAAGGTTATATCCGCCAGGAAAGTAATCAAAAATTTTGCAAAATAAGCGAAATAGATTAGAACTTGCAATCAATTGATCTCATATTTTAAGTCTTCCAAAAAAAAGGGTTTTTTTGAGTAGGAAATAATGATATAATATTAAGATTTTTTAATTTAAATTATTTAATGGCTACCTCTTTGCAATCAGCGCTTAAGGTTTCAACCTTGCTTACCCCTGAGATGAGACAAGTTATTTTAGCTGCTATTCCTAAATTAAGTGTCACGCAGATCCAAAAAATTACCACTTTATTGCTTGAGAGCGAGAATCAAGCTCGGGTAATTTTGAGGCAAAAAAAAGCTAAAGAGGAGGAAATTAATCAGCAATATCTTAAGAAAATTAAACATTTTTTTCAGTTTGGACTACCTATTATGATGCGCGATTTTGAGCAAGAGGACAAAACAAAAGAAGAAGTAGAATTAGATGGGCTTTTATCAAAATTAGAAAATATTTAAAATAAAAAAAACTAAAATGTTTCTTGAAAATAAAAATAAATTCACCTCTAGTTTAAAGCAATTTATTTATTTTACAGCTTCAAAAGAAGTGCCCGCGCAAGCTAGTAATGAGGTTATTTTAAATACCGAAAAAGCTGACAAGCCAGATGAGCTTAGAGATCAGGTTGAGCAATTCACAGGCGAAGAAGTAAAAAAAACCGAAAAAGCCGCGGCTAATAATCTGGTTACTTTGGGGCAGACACTTCAAAATTCCGGTTTAGCTCCTGATAAAATTAAAAATTTCGTTAAACAGTCTGTAGCAAAATTAAAAGCAGCTAAAAAAGAACAAGCAGAAGGGTTGGCAGCGGTACAGCAGGAAGCGAATGCGGCCACAGATAGGGTCGGTCAAAAATTAGATGCGGATTTGGGTAAGGTGGTAATTGATTCTTCTAGTGATCAACCCGCAGTTGAGCAAAGTCAAATGCAAGAGGTAACGACTAAAAATAGCGCCGTTGTTGAGCAGCCTACTGAACAAGAGTCTTTAGAAAAACCGACTCCTTCTTTTGAGCCCATTGCCAGAATTGTAGGGAAAGGTGATTGGATTTCTAAAATTGTGCAAAGAGAGGTTTCTACTGCTAGTGAAAACGCTGATAAAATTCGCACCGCCCTAGCTGTTCAATACGGTCTCGATCAATTTCCTACTGCCAAAATTGACTCTTCTGGGCAAGAATTTGTAAAACAACTTTTTGCGAAAAATAGCCCTAATGCTGCTATTCAAAAAATTAATAAAACCATAATTCACATTGGTGACGAAGTAACAATAGATTCAGACGGCTCCCTGCGTATTACTCATGCCAAAGATAGAGTTGATAATCCTGCTTCGGCAGTAGAAGATAGCAATTCGCAGTCTGTAGAAAGTCAACAATCCGCAGAGGACAAAGTAGCTTCCGAGGATAAGCAACCCGATAGTAGTCAATCTGAGGTGGAATTATCCGCAGAAGATAAGGCAGAAGATAAGCAGGATGCAGAGCACAAAGACGAGCAGCCACAATCTATCAATGCTAAACCAAAGGAAAGTAGTGTTTATGATCGCCAAGCAATTCTCGAAACCCTCATTGACCCGGAGCTTCAAAATTTAGGTAAAGATCTTTTAGCAGCTTGTCCTGAACTTGAAATCTCGTCTCTTAAAGTCGAATTTAATGCAGCAGGAAATGATAATTCCAATATTGATGCCAGAGTTTCTTTGCTTTATACAATTCGGGGACAAGTTTTCCGAACTGAAGGTGATGCTAATAATCCAACCACTATCGAAGCCAAAAAAACAGCCATGCAAACTTTACTAGATGATGTAAAAACCCAATACAATGAAAAAATAAAAGAAGATCAAGATAAGGATTACAAAACTTTAGAGCCTTATCCGGAAATACTGCAGCTAATACAAAATAATAAATTACCTTATGCTCATAATTTCACAATTAATTTTAAAGAAGAAATCAATGATCAAATTCCTTCTGCTACCATCACTCTAACCATGGATGTTCGTGGTAACAAAGTTACAATGGAGGGAAATAGCAATGAGGCTAATAAAAATATCGTAGACGGCGGACTTCTCTTAGATGCTCGCAACTATGCGGTTCGAGATTTAGTTCAAAAATTAGCACCTTATAGTGATCTTGATTTAAACACGGTTGACCCTGAACTAAAGGCTAAGGCGTTGCAAGCTCAGCTTGAAAGTCCTTATTTAAAAGCAGTTCAAAACCCAATTTCCACTATTCCATCTCAAATCCCAGAGCAGCCGGAATTTGATCCAGAAACACTTTTTAAGGAATCCATTAAAAGTAATCTGGACGGCAGCGTGGATTATGTCATCGTTAACCCGGATACTAAAGAGCAGTTTGCCGGTCGTTTGCAGGATGGAAATCTTATTTTAAAAAAGGGCTACACGGAAATAAAAATGCCTTTAGGATATTATCAAGGACCAAATGGTCGTCATTCTAAAATGGATTCAGGAAACTTTTATGTGGCTGGAAAGTCAAAAAATACCCTTGTCCCAGAAGGCGATTGCTGGGTTGATGCCAACGGAGATATCGGATTAACCCCTGAAACGCTCCAGGCCTTATCTTTAGCGGCTCTTAGGGGCGAAAAACGTACTTACAAGGTCTCTAATGAAAAAATCCCCACAACTTCACGAAAATTAAGAGGTAGTATGTTGATTTTGTTAGGAGAATCTAAATAGGAAAGTTATTTAAGGCTAAACTTGGATTTGAGTTAAATGCGTTTTTCCCCTATAATTGGCTGGATTTTACTTTCGGGGTGTGGCGCAGTTGGCTAGCGCGCGTGGTTTGGGACCACGAGGCCCTGGGTTCAAGTCCCAGCACCCCGACCAGATTTTGGATTAACTTGTCAAGACGCGCCAGGCCTTAGCCAAAAAAATATGTCTCTTTTTATTTTACCAAGCGCTTACTACTTGAAAATCGGGAATCGCGTCATTAATAAAATTACTGACGACTACAATCCCCCTCGCTTTTGGTTTCGATTAAAGGTTTGCGCTAAGGGGAGGCCTCACCGGCAGGTAGGTGGGCAAATAATTAATCTTTGGTGGGGGAATTTTAGAAAAATTAAGGATTTCGACCCTTTGAATTTTTTGTGGGTTAATGAGCCTTTGCAAGTGGGAGATCATGGTGAATCTGTGGTTAGGCAGTATTTTAAACCGGATATCGAGGCTGGAAGTTATGAGTTGGCTGGATTATTACGGTCTAAATTGCCCATGAGGCCAATGGATCCGAGTATTCCCTTGCCCGAAGAAAATATTCCAGATGAGCAATTACCAGAAGTGGAATTAGATCAAAGCTTAAATGAGCCCAGGCATGTTAAAAAAAGGCGAGCTTTTTCTTATGGGATTTATTATGCGCAAGTTTTGGTTGCTGACAATGATGGGAATAAGGCTAAAAAGAGTTTTAAAATATGGGCTTTTCGAGATGCTAAAAAATGCAAAATGCGCACCACTCGTTTTTACGAGCGCTGGCTGCTTACCCTAAAACTATTATTGCCGGCCGTTTAGGATATTTAATTTTTGCGCTATGGCTCTTCGAAAGAGAACATTATTAGCAGACGCAACCTTGTTCTATTTTCATGCTGGCCTTTTTGCCTTTTCGGAAATTATTTTTTTGATTTCCTTGCCAATTTTGTTTTGGCAGCAAGGATTTTCCTTGAGTTTTATTTTCGCTTTTTACGCTTTGGCGGCTCTGCCTGGATATTTTTTTACCATTTCGGTTATAAAGTATTTTTTGCGGACCGGCATAAAAAAGATTCTAGTTTTTGGGGTTTTTTTATACATTCTCTTGGGCAGTATGGCTTCTTTTATTCAACCTAATAATCTTTGGTGGGTTGTAGCTTTGATTCTATTAGCCCTTCAAGCCTTGTGCTATTGGCCGGCTAGGCATCTTTATTTTTCCGAAATCGCTTCTTTGGAAAAAGTTGGACAGCAAGCCGGGACATTAAATGCGGTGATGATTTTGGCACGTACTATTGCTCCGATTATAGCTGGGTTAATTGCCCTATTAGTCGAATTTAATGCGGTTTTTATTTTTGGCGCCGTAGCCATGTTATTTTCATCTATCCCCATCTTTTTAATTAAAACAAAAGTAAAAACCATTTTTAGCGCTCGGGAGTTTTGGGATATGAAGCAAAAACATCCTATTTTTAAAAGCACACGCCCCGCTTACGTTGCCGATGGCGTCAATAGTCTTATTTCCTATTTATTATGGCCACTTTTGTTTTTTTTACTTATTAGTAAAAATGATTATTTAGAATTGGGATATTTGATGACTGGTACTTATGGGATTTCAGCTATTATTATGGTGGTGGTGGGTAGATTTTTCGATCGTAGTCACCGAAAATCACTTTTGAAAATGTCTGTATTTTTTAATATTTTAGCGATCATAGGACGATTTAGCTTACTTTTTATTCATCCTTGGATTTTTGTTTATGGAGTGCAGTCTTTTTATTCTTTTTCGGAATCAGCCCTTCAATCAACCTTTGAGGCCTATTGGTATTCATATAGTAAGGCTACCAATGCCATATTTTTTACGATCCATCGTGAAATAAATTATGCCTTGGGGCGCTTTTTAATCGGAATGGTTTTAGCCTTAGTGGCTTGGTTTTTACCTGATAATAAGCATTTGTGGCTTCTATTTTTGTTGAGTATCCCAACTGTTCTGGTGTATTTAAAAAAAGGGAAAACAGATTCCTATTTGGATTAAACGGGAAAATATGGCAATGAATTTCGTCGGGATGTAGCGCAGTTGGCTAGCGCGCAGCGTTCGGGTCGCTGAGGTCGGAGGTTCAAGTCCTCTCATCCCGACCAATTAACTTTATTTTCTTAGCGCGACTTTGTGGCGGGTTTAAGGCAGTACACTATCGTAATTTCATTGTTTGCGTCTTAGGATTTTATAAGCGAGATTCATCATTTTTTCATCTTCGATTTGAGTTTGGTGGTCATATCCCAATAAATGCAGTAACCCGTGAATAAAGAGGAAATTTAATTCTTCTTTGAGTGTTTGATGTAATTCTTTGGCGTTTTTAGTCGCGGTTTCGACTGATATGAAAATTTGGCCTAAACATGCTGCATCCTTTAGAGCCGTATTACTTATTTCGCGATTAGCAAAGGACAAAACATCAGTCGGCTTGTTAATTTGACGCGTTTTGAGATTAATTTCTTTCATCTTTTGGTCATCTATAAAGATTAATTCCAGGGTTTTTTCTGGTATGGAAGGTAAAAATTTAAGGGCGCGTTTAAGTAAGCTGGCCAATTCTTTGTCTGTAAAGTTGCCAGTAGCGTCGTTTATAAATAGTAATTTAAGCATATTTAGATCCCTTATTAATTTTAAGACTAGCTCAAAAAAGAGATTTTCGCAAAAAGCCCGATTTTAGAATTCTTTATTTTCTTTTGCTTTAATAATTCACCTTAGACAAGAAACAAAAAGTTAGGCTAATTTGACTGGACAGTTGTCTAGTCAGGATGTAAAATCTGGATAAATTTGACCGGACAGTGTCCGGTCAAAATGCAATTTACAGGTTTAAATTTGTCCGGACAATTCCAAAAAGTTGTCTAGTCAGTGTCTAGTCAGTGTCTAGTCATTTTCAAAATCACCTTCCTAAATAATGCTTACAAAAGAATTCACTTTAACTCGCGAAGAAGCCGCAAGGCGTTTAAATATTTCCATTCGAACACTGGATCGCTATATTCGCCGCAATTATTTTAATGTAAAAAAGATAGATCGCAGTATTTGGATTTCCAGGCCTTCTTTTGAGAATTACTATGCTAAAAATATTCAGTCGGAATCGCAGGGTAACGATCAATCTCCTCAAGAGGAAGCCATTATTCCTGTATCTATTTCCCCTTCTTTACATGAGCATTCCTATGAAAAAGATCTAAGTATGGGTTCCTTTTACAAGGAAATCTATCAGGAGTTAAAAAATAAGTATGATGAACAGCAAAAGAGGCTTGAGGGCGCTCATTATCGAGTTGGACAACTCGAAGCGCAAATAAAAAGCATGGTGCCCATGATTGAGTTTAAAAAGGAGCAAAATCGTCTTCTTCTTGTCGCTAAACAGCAGGAAGATGTTGCCAAGGAAGCAAATATTACGGTTAATCGCCTTTCCCGTCTTTTTAGAAGCGAGCGACTTAACAAGCAAATTTATACGGGGCTGGTTTATTTACTTTTATTCGTTCAAATAGCCTTTTGGGTAATTCTAAAGAGCTCTTAATAGAAATATTTCTTATTTTTTCGCGCTTAAGACTAGGAGCGCAAATATTCCCTGGTAATTTCAGCGGCCTTACGGATATTATCTGCCGAGGTATTAACCACTGAAGCCCGAACCGTATTTCTTCGATCACTAGCCTGGCGATCTTTTTCTGAGAAAAATCGATTGGAGGGAATGTAAACCACGCCTCTTTTGGCAAGTTGTACTAATTTTTCTTCGATGGGGATATGTTGCTTTACTGCTCCCTTAACCTCATTGAGGTCAAAAATAATGTAGTACATGTTTCCCTGATGTGGTAATTCTAAAATTTGGCTAAAAATCGACATATTATTTCCTACAGATTCCCTGTATACGCCTCGTTCTTCTTTACCTAAGACAATATGCGCTGCTCCTAGAATTTGGGCTGGCCCTGGGACAAAAGTTGTATGCTGAAATTCTCCCAAAATTCCACCCGGTCCCTTGGCTGCCATAAAGAGTTCATTCCAGGTAGTACCGGATTTAACGTAGTTTCTAAGGATATTTTCCATAATATATTTTTGCCCTTCTTTCGCTACCATAACATCGCCAAATCTAAGCCCGGTACTGCGTTCAATTTTTGATCTGGAATGAATGCGAATAGTTCGTTCTGGACAAATATCAATCATGGTTTTTTTGTCTTTAAAAAAGGAGCTATAAACTTCATCTGTAATAATTAAACTATTTTTGCGTTTAGCGAATCCCCCAATAGATCTCAAGGATTCTTCGGACATGGAAAAACCGGTTGGGTTATTAGGATCAATCAGTAAAATGACTTTTATGTCATGAGGATAATTTATCATTTCCTCGTAGGCATGCGGCGCCATTTTCCCTGTAAAGGAATCAATTTCCAGGGAAAAAACTTCAATGCCACGGCTTTCCAGGATGCTATTATAAGGAGCGTAAACTGGTGAGGTTATCATGGCTTTGCTATGTGGGAGTAAAAAGCCGATGCCGTCCGCTCCCAGCATTTTAAAAAGATCGCCAATTGCGTGTGAGGCGCCACTTACAAAAATTAAATCCCGATAGTCAATTGGAGTGGAAATAGCTTTTTTGTGCCACCACGCAACAATAACTCGAATAACAGCTTCTCCTAGTGGGTCATGATATGACCCGCCGCTTACCATGGAATATTTGAATAATTCATAAAATACTTTGTAGGGAGAATAATCCAATCCCTGTTGCTTACCCATTTCAGTTACTTCATGAAGGAAAAATTCAAAGTCATCCAAAAGAGTTTTTGCAATTTCTGGAGTATAGAAATCTTTTGTCGCTTTTTCTACTTGGTCTTTTATGCTTAACCATTGATCCGATTTGCTAAAATCAGTCACCACCCGTTGACGCGTATTGTTAAAAACAGTATCGAGAAAAAGTAAATAACTAACAAATCGCCTTCCTCGGTCACTGGGAGTAAAGCCATAGCCTGGATCTCCCCTCGAAAGGTCAATTACTGATTCTTCCCCTACGCTTTCCTTCGCAATATCTTGCAAGATACGAAAAATTCGGAAAGGATTATTTTCGGCAACAGCAAATCCCCATTCATTATCTGCAAGTCGTAGTGCCATAAAATTTTTGTTAATTAAGAGCCTAAAACTTCATTTACTATACTTTAGAAGGAATAGTGCTCGCAACCCTAAAATAGGAGCCATCTTCTCTTCTTTTTAGGGGCATCTAATCTTTTAATTTGGTCTTCCAAAATTAAAATCCTCTTCTGAAACATTTCCAAAAGTTCAAAAAGTCGAGCTTTATCATCACGGTGTTGTTGAATTAGCTGGGTAATAACCGCAGCTTGGAAATTATTAGCAGCTTGTTGCGAGGCCGAAGCAGATGGCGGAGGGGTAATGGGGTTAGGCCTGGGTATTTCTTCTATTTGTGGTGTATCAGGGTCAAAGGACTCCACTAATTCAATATCATCGTTTGGGAAATCTTCATCGGTTTCCTCAATTTCTTCAAAGTATTGTTGCAAGTTATTTTTTTCTACCAAATAGGTAAAACCTTGCGGCGTTTTATACTTGCGGTAGCGAACTTTATTTCCCTTGATAAGCCGGCGAATAGTCTGAGGTGACTTATTTACCATTAAAGAAGCGTCTTGTAGGCTTATATATTGACTTTTTAGCATGTTGATTACCCAAAAAAAGTTGGTTAGTCAACACGATTAATAGCGCAGTTTGTTTGACTAATCAAGTTGCTTTTAACGAATAACATAAGCCAAAAAACCTTAAAGCAACTTTAAATTAAGTAGATAATGATGTTTTTACCGAAGCTTCTGGTGGGTCAGGTGAGGATTGAACTCACGACAGTCGGCTTAAAAGGCCGCCGCTCTACCACTGAGCTACTGACCCGCAACACCCGACAATTTAATACAGATTACTTCTTTCCGCAAAGAAAAAAATTGATTTCCTGAATATTTTGGCTATAATAAGCCACACTAACCTTTTTTATTTCTTTTAACAAAATAATATGGATGAAGTTATAGGTGGCGCTAGGGATGGGGGACAGGAATTAGTTCCAAATGCTGATTTAATCGTAATAATTGAGGCAATCAAGGGGGTGAATGATGTTTTGGTGTCTGCTATAGAGGCATTGCGAGCTTATATGGCTACTCATAGAGAGAATGACGCTCAGTATATTTCCGGGTTATCTATTTCGTCGTCCGTCGTAAATATCCAGCGGTTAATTTTGGGTTTTCCTAAGGGTGCAACAGTTAATGTTAAGCAAATGGAGGATTTTTTTAGTGAATATAGAAAGATGTGTGAGTTATTGTTCGCTTTTAACGAATACGATGTTTTCGGGACGAGGGCATGGGCAGAAACTTTGTATGGATTATTGTTTAGTATAAGATGGTATATCAAAATACCAGAAAGCCCATCATTAAGTGCTGCTTTGGTTGACTTAGATAGTTATTTGCGTGGATATAAATTTAGTTTGGATGAGTCAAATCTCGGGACAAGATTATTAACAACATTTGATAGGGATGTTGATTTTAATAATTTTGGTGATTTAACCTAAATCCGTAATTTTGGCTTAATATAAGCCACACTAACCTTTTTTATTTCTTTTAACAAAATAACCATGGCCACAGAATTAAATGCACCAGATATTGACACCGAACCAGGAGTAGCCCAAAAGCCGCGCAGGGAAGAAAGCGATACTGTGGATCAAGCAGTAGATGATGCTTGGAATAAATTACAGGCAGCGCGAGCCAAAAGAGAGGCAGATGAAAAAGCGTGCCAGGGGGTTGACCCATTTTCCCCGAGAGGTATGGATTTTTAACAAAATTTCACTTCAAAAGGTAACGCAATCTAATTTTCTTCTTGTCTCCCCTCCCAAAAACTTACCCCCACAAAAGCAATAGCTGGCAGGGAAAACCATAAATTGTAGTTTTGAATCATTAGCTGCACCAAATAAGAAGTGGGCGCGAAGGAATTTGCCACATCTATTTGACTTGCGCCAAGTAAAGAAAGACCGGAAACATAAAGCAAAAGGGTGCTGACAATTAGCCCCGCATTCAGGGTTCCAAAAAGTAAAATCATAAGCAGTTTCATTAGTGTTCCTTGGTCACGTTCAATAGAAACCGTAAATCCTCCGCGTACCGCAATAATCACGATAACCAAAATAAAAAATATAATTTTACCAATAATTAAAATTTCTTCGGAATTGGTTCCGGCTAAAAGGCTAAGAATGGGCTTTTCTCCGCCTAAGTATTGTTGGGCTAAATTTCCCAGGCCATCGGCTGTCAACATGGCGATGTAGGCTGCAATGATGTTTTTAATAGTAGCGTCTCGTCCAATAATAAAGCTGTAGGCAATAATAATTGCGAAAAACAAAATAATCACTAAATCCCATGATAAGGAAATATTCATGAAATTATCCTAGTTTAAATCTGATTTACTGGCAAGTATCCTTTTATTAATATTTACAAAGTCAGCTATTTTATTATTTTCGACAGCAGCCCCTCGTCACCATGGATATCGAGTCCAGCCTCTTTGGCTAATTGGTGATAAAGTTCCTTTTCTTTACGGCTCACCTTGCCTGGAATATTAATTTGAATTTTTACCTGATGATCACCTTGATTTTGCCCTCTGATAGAGCGCACTCCATGATCCTTTATCTTAAATATTTGACCATGTTGCGTTCCGGTCGGCATTTTTAATTTAACCTTACCATGCACTGTTTCAACTTGAATTTCATCCCCCAAAATCGCCTGAAGTACGTGAATCGTTATTGTTGAGTAAATGGTATTACCCTGGCGCTGAAATCGCGGATGGCTTGCAATGCTAAGATGAAGATAAAGATCACCATGATTTCCGCCCATTATACCGGCTTCGCCTTTCCCGTTAATCCTTATTGTGGAGCCATTTTCAACACCACCTGGAATTTTAACCGTTACAATACCTTTTTGGCGGACGCGCATCTGGCCGTGACATTGCGTGCATTTTTTCTCTGGAATTTGCCCAGCTCCTTGGCAGGCTTGACACGGATGAACAGTTTGGATATTCCCTAATAAAGTTTGGCGAATAGCGCGAATTTGGCCAGTTCCTTTGCATTCTTGGCAAGTAATTATTTTAGTCCCAGGCTCATTGCCATGACCGGAACAGTGCGGACAAGTTTCAGCCTTGGTTGTTTCTAGGGTTTTTTCAGTACCAAAGATAGCTTCTTCAAATGTTAAGTTAAGGACGCTTTCAATATCATTTCCCTTGATGGGGCCGCGTTTTTTGGTTCTGGTTTCCCTTTGTGCTGATCCGCCGAAAAATGATTCAAAAATATCCGCAAAACCTTCAAATCCAGAAGGATCAAAGCCTGAAAAGCCTCCTTCACCCGGAAACCCCCCATTATTCCCTCCGGTTGAGCCAAATTGATCATATTGCTTGCGTTTCTTGGGATCAGATAAAACTTCATAGGCAAAATTTATTTCCTTGAATCTGTCATCGGATTCAGAATTGTTTTTGTTAACATCCGGGTGATATTTTTGCGCCAATTTACGATAAGCGCGCTTAATATCAAGCTCATTTGCCCCTTTCTGCACTCCTAAAATGGCATATAAGTCTTTATTCATTGGTTTGATTTTATCAGAAAAGCGTAAAATTCAATAGCTCTAATAAAAATACAAAAGGGAAATATGTAAATTAAATTTAAGGTAAGCTTAAAAAGTTGGTGTTTTTGGCATAAGAAAGGGAAGAAAGGCACTAGTAAAGCTATGATCGTTGTTGTTTTAGGAATATCTAAGTTAAAGCTCTTTAAATAAAGGTAAAATAGTATTTTGATTAGTCGGAATTTTTGATTAGTTAATTAAAAAAAAGGAGTGATAAGGCGATTAGCTAATTAATGATTTTTGTGGAGATAATTTTCTAGATTTTATTATAAAAATGATAAGCCGAAATTTGGCTTCAATAAGGTATTTGTAAGTTACCGGGTAACAGAAATATTTATTTAAAATAGTATGTTGGTTAATCAACATATGTTTAAAAGATGTTCAAAAAATGTTGATAAGTCGATTTTATAATTTTGCGTAAATTTTATTAAATTGATATTACAATTTATGGCTTCATAAAGCCACAAAAAGTTGTTGACTAGTTGACTAGTTAACACATTTTGATTAGTCAACATATGCACAAAAAACGTTTTTAGATGGCTAGATTTGGCTTATTACTGCGAAAAAGGGTTGAAATGTTTTTCGGAATACTATAAGGTTGGCAAAGTTATATATTCATGTCTTCCGACAGGGACTACTCGAAGCTCTGATCCTGTCCGGGTTTAGTGGGGGGGGTATAGAAAGTATATAGGTGTAGGGTGGCCTGTGGTGGTGAAGGGACTGGGGTCCCATCGTCTAGTGGTCTAGGACACCACCCTCTCACGGTGGAGACACGGGTTCGACTCCCGTTGGGACTACCAAAAAAGCATAAAAAAATATTCTGTCACGCTAAAGGGTGAAATGAAAATGGTAATGATGTAGTTATGAGTTGATAGAAAGCCCGAAATGGGTAAGTGCTATATGTTCCTTGAAAATTAGGTAAACCAAGAGTTCGATGGGGCACCAGGTCCATCGTGATAAATATGTGTAAAAGGGAATAAATTACCTTCCTTATATATAGGGACCAAATTTATTCTAAGAATCGAAATGTTTTAGTTTTCAATAATTTATTTCTAATTAAAATTTTATCCTTAACTTTTTTACCTCTATGGAAAAGTTTAGAAAATCCATTGCTGGGGTAGGGTTAATGGCACTCTTAGTCTCTTTATTGGGATTTGGAGCCATTGCTCAGGCCAGCACATTTCCGGATGTACCGGAAGATCACTGGGCATATTCAGCTGTTGAAGCTTTATATGCTACTGGTGTCGTCCAAGGTTATTCGGATGGTACTTATGGTGTAAATAATTACGCCAATCGCGCTGAATACGCGAAATTCGTTGTGGAAGCATTCAATATTCCTATGGATTCCAGCTATGACGCTGGTTTCACAGATGTTCCTGCCACGGAATGGTATGCTCCTTATGTTAATGCCGCAGCTCAGAACGGTATCGTTAGCGGATATACAGATGCTGACGGTACTCCAACTGGGAAATATGGCCCATCTGACTCTATTAATAGAGCCGCTGCCGCTAAAATGACTATGTTAGCTGCTGGCATCGCTGCCAATACTGACCGTGGTCCAAGTTTCTCTGATGTGGCTACTTCGGCTTGGTATTATAGTTATGTTCAGACCCTTTATAACTATCAGGTTGTTAGTGGTTACGGTGATGGCACATACCGCCCTGGTAACAATGTCTCTCGTGCTGAAATTGCAGTTATGATTGTAAACGGAATGAACCCTGTTTATCGTTATACAGAAGGTGACGACGACGATGATGTCGTCGACACTGATGGTGATGGTATTTTAGACGCTGATGATAACTGCCCTGCAGTTGCTAACCCTGATCAAGCTGACGCAGACGTTGATGGTGTTGGTAATGCTTGTGAGGTTGTTGTCCCAACTTCAAACGGTACACTTACTGTTGCTGGTGGCACAGCTGTTAAGGGTGGATCAGTTCCTAAGGGTGCCACTGCCGTCGACATGTTAAATCTTAATTTGTCTGCTAGCGGTGAAGATATTATCGTTAGCGAATTGGTTTTCCACCGAGTAGGTGTTGGTTCTCATTCTGATTTCTCCAATGTTTACCTTTATGATGGAGCCAATCGTTTAACAACTGGTCGAACAGTTTCTTCTGAAACTAACAATGTTACTTTTAGTGCCTTAAGCATAACTGTTCCTGCTAGCGCAGTTAAGGCTCTTACTGTTGTTGCTGATTTTTCATCCACTGCCGGAGCTGCTAATACAGATGCTTTCGAATTACTAAGTGCTGACGCCGTTACTTATAACGGACAAGCTCTTAGCGGAACATTCCCTATTAAAGGCGCTGATTATACGATCAGTGGTTCAACTGGTGGGGCAATTACTATTGCTCAATACGGCACTTTGCCTAACCCAACAGTTGGTGATATGGGAGCTGAAATTGCTCGCTTTAAATTAACTGCTGCTACTGAAGATCTTTACTTGAACCGCATTTCTCTTCGTGTTCGCGGTAGTGTAAGTTCTACTTTAGTTAGTAATTTCGTTTTAGAAACAGGCTCTGAAGATGTTGCCACAGTCGCTGCTTTAAATGGCAAGAGTCTAGCCGTGTTTGTTTTAGATACTCCAATTTTGATCGCTAAGGGTAGCGACAAGATTTTTACTTTGAAGGCTGATATCGGAGCCGTTGATCCTAATGACACTATCGTTACAGATCTTGATGAAAATACTGACTTAGTTGCCATTGGAGCAGTTTACGGTTTTGGAGCTTCTGTAACTGCAACCGCTTATGATGGAAATACCGCTAGCGCTTCCACTAGCAGTTGTACAACTGTTACTTGGGATGATGCTTCTTGTGTGACCGTTGAAGGTGGACAAGTTACGATTAGCTTCACAGGCCCTACTACTGGAAATGTAGCTATCAACTCCGATAACACGGAAATGTTTGATTTCTCAATCACTTCCGCGATTGCTGTTGAGGTTCGCAAATTGACTTTCACGGTAGCTGTGACTACTGGTGATGCCGATGCTGATACTGATGATTTATTCAACAGTACAACACCTAACTTCACTGATATCAAGATCGTTGATGGAGATACTGGTTTAACAGTTGGATCTGCTCAAGATGTTTCTACTTCAGGATCAGATACTACTCAGACCTTTGACTACACTGATGTCTTCACAATTGCTGCTGGCGAAACAAGACATCTTCAACTTACACTTGATATTGCTAACCAATCTGCTTTGGATGGCGAAATTGTCACTGCTTCTCTAAGTGCAGTTAGCACAAGTGAAGGTATTCTTAATACGGAAACTGGCGATTACGTCACTGACATCGTTCCAAGTGGAGCAGTTAGTGGTAATGCCCAAACCGTTAGTTCGCCTTCTGTTTCCATCTCTTTGGCTTCCAGCCCAGTCAGCACCACGGTTGTTAAAGGTGCGACTAGCGTTGAGGCCGTAGGCTTCAATTTTACTGCCGGCAATGCTAATGACGTTAAGGTGACTGGTATTACCTTAACTGGTTATCTCGATGAAAATATCGATGGAACCTATGCTGCTGGTGTTGATAATACGGTTTATATGAGTAGCGTGGTTTCTGCTGTAAGGCTTTATGATGGTTCTGGTAATCTTTTGACACCTAACCAAGAAAGCTTTAGTGGCACTGGTAGTACAGTTGCTTTTACTGGAATGAATTGGGTTATTAAATCAGGACAGACCCAGAAATTAGTTGTCGTTGCTGACGTGTACCGAAGTGGTATGCCTCACAATTCTAATAATGATATTTTCGGCTTTGATTTAGCTGATGTATCATCTGTGGTTACTGCTTATGACGAATCCGGTCATACAGTTGATGCTACTAACGATTACGTAAACTGCGGTGGCACAAGTTGTACTGCTGCTCCAAGCCGCATTATTACTGTTCGGACTGCTGGTTTGGTCACCGTTGCATCTTCCACAAGTCCAGTTTTGCCTGATAAGGCAGTTGCTGGTGCAGATTCATCTACCGACCCATTGCTTGTTGGTCGCTATAAGATTTACGGTAATCACGAAGACTTCAAGGTTGAAGAGTTAACCATGATTAATTCTGGCAGTAATAATAGTGCCATTGATCAGGTTATTCTTCATTACCCAAGTTCTTTAACTAACTCCTCTTCCTTAGATTCTTCAGCAAGCGTTTCCCTTATTTCTGGGTCAGCTAGCTTCAAGGGATTATCCATGATGATTCCTCGCTCTGACGATGCAGAAAATGCGGTATCGTTTGAAGTCTATGTAACCACCAATGATGTGAAGACAGGTGGTACTAGCACTGGAGATACTGTTATTATGAGTTTTGATTACGATGCTAACTTTAAGGCTGTTGGTCAGGGTTCAGGGACAACTGTTACTCAAAGTTCAGGGGCTGATCTTTATGGATCAACAGCGAACGTTACCGGGAATGCTGTGGCTCTCTATAAGACCTTACCAACTTTTACTAAGGATACTTCTGGAGCTACACGTTGTCCTTCTTCTACCTTAAGTCAAGGAACTGAATCTGAAGTTTATTGTCTTCAGGTTTCCGCCAATGCTAACGCTGACGTTGCTCTTTATAAATTGACTTTCGACGCTACACCAAACTTGCTTAATACTGGTTCTAGCGCTGGGCAATTAGCTAATGCTTCTGGTTGGAAGATTTACGAATACGACAGCAACGGTAATGTGAATAACACTGTTATTGCTACAGGTACTTGGGCAAGCAACTCTGTTTCTATGTTCTTTACAGCTGAAGAAGTGATCACTAAGAACACAACTAGCTACTACGTTCTTAAAGCTCCTATTGCTTACTCCGCTGACCGTGGAGCTGCAAGCGCTAGCTTGACTGTTCGTTTAGCTGCTGAAAGTTCTACTGCTCACTTAGCTAGCACAACTGCTGCTTTAGCTCATGCTAACTCTGGCAATAAGAACGTTTGGTCGGATATGTCCGATGCAGACCATAGTTCTAGTGCAGACGCTTTGGCTGATGCCACAGTGACTGACTGGACAGATAGCTACAAGCTTGAGTACTTATCAACTGATCGCTTAGAAATTAGTGAACCTTAATAAGCTAAGGTTGAATTTCTACTCTATTGAGTAAGAGTTAAATAAAGGCCGCTCACCCCTTCGGGGGGAGCGGCCTTTTTGTGTATAATTTTTTTTATTATGATTTTTGCGTTAATAGCCATCTGCAAAACATGCTAAAATAAGTTTATGAAAATTACGGTTATTGGTACTGGCTATGTGGGGTTAGTTAGCGGCGCCTGCTTAGCAGAACTTGGGCATGAGGTTTGTTGTACTGATTGTAATTTGGCTAAAATTAGCCTTTTGCTAAAAGGGGAGTTGCCCTTTTATGAGCCGCGATTAAAGGCTTTAATTAAAAAAAATTATTCCGTAAGGCTTAATTTTTCAGTTAAAACAATTCAGGCCATTCAATGGGCTGATATTGTTATTTGTGCTGTCGGGACACCTTCTAGTCAAAGGGGAGAGGTTGATTTAGGTGGAGTCTTTGCTGTTGGTGAGTTATTTGGAAAATCAATTAAGAAATACACTTTATTTATTAATAAATCCACGGTTCCGGTTGGGACAGGAGAAAAGTTGAGATCACTCATCAGTGATGAATTACAGAAGCGCAGGGATATTAGTAAAAAAGATGGCTTCCATTTTGAAGTAGTTAGCAATCCGGAGTTTTTAAGCGAAGGAAGTGCGGTAAAAGATTTTTTAGAGCCAGCTCGTATTGTGGTTGGTTGTGAATCTGATCGAGCCTTAAAAATGGTAAAAAAACTTTATCAAACTTTAATTAAACGAAAATTTACATTCTTGGTAACTGATTTAAGGAGCGCGGAATTAATTAAATATGCAGCCAATGCTTTTTTGGCCACCAAGATTTCCTTCATTAATGAAATAGCTAATTTTTGCGAAAAAAAAGGAGCAAATATTCATTCGATTGCAAGAGGAATAGGCTTGGATCCTCGTATTGGATTAGATTTTTTACAGGCTGGAATTGGTTACGGCGGTAGTTGTTTACCAAAGGATGTGCGGGCTTTACTGGCTTCTGGAAAAAAAGAGAATTATCATTTTCGGTTATTAAAAGCCGTGGATGAGGTTAATAAGAATCAGCCTACTTTAATAATTACTAAATTAGAAACTCTCTATCCCCGCCTCAAAAATAAAAAAATAGCGATTTGGGGGTTAAGCTTTAAGCCCAATACTGATGATGTGCGTGAAGCTCCTTCGTTAAAAATTATCACCAAATTACTAGAGAAGGGTGCCAAAATCAAAGCCTTTGATCCAATTGCGATGCCCAGTGCCAAAAGACAATTTAACATCACCCGTAACCTCAAATACGCGGCGAATAAATATGCGGCCATTGAGGGGGCAGATGCTTTAGTTTTACTTACGGAATGGCCGGAATTTAAAAAAGCTGATCTTAAAAAAATTAAAAAAAAATTAAAAAAAGCCGTGGTTATTGATGCGCGAAATGTTTATAATCGTCAAAAAGTGGAGCAGGCTGGCCTCAAATATTATGGAGTAGGTGCGTAGGGCTTAAAATTATTAAATCAAGTGTCTATGAAATATGTTGTTACTGGTGGAGCAGGCTTCATAGGGTCTCATATTGTTGGGGCTTTGGTCAAGCATGGGCAGGAAGTGGTGGTTATAGATGATTTTTCCACTGGGAAACAGGAAAACCTAAATGATTTGGAATCCAAAATTAAAATAGTTGAGGGAAGTATTGAGAACTTAGATTTACTTCAATCCCTTTTTAAAGGGGTTGATTTTGTATTACATCAGGCTGCTCTTCCTTCGGTGCCGCGATCCATTAAAAACCCACTAAGAAGTAATAATGTAAATATTACCGGCACGCTTAATGTGCTTTTAGCGGCGCGGGACAATGGCGTAAAAAGGCTTGTTTATGCCAGTTCTTCCTCTGTTTATGGCAACCAGGAAGATCATCAATATAAGGTTGAAGATATGAACCCTTGTCCTTTATCTCCCTATGCTTTAACTAAATTTGCTGCTGAAAAATATTGTCAGTTTTTTTACGAATTTTATGGTTTGGAAACAGTTATTTTACGCTATTTTAATGTGTTTGGCCCCAGGCAGGATCCAAATTCCGAATATTCCGCCGTAATTCCCAAATTTATTAATGCAGCGCTGCAAGGAGAAGAAGTAACAGTCTTTGGTGATGGCTCCCAATCCCGTGATTTTACTTATGTAGAGAATAATGTGCAGGCTAATTTATTGGCTTGTAAGGCTCCAGGGGAAAAAGTAGCCGGCAAGGTATTTAATGTGGCTTGTGGGGCAACAGCAAGCCTTAATGAGCTAATTAGGGTGATTGAGAAAATTTCTGGTTTTTCTCTGAAGCGGCAATTTTTCCCTCCGCGCGTCGGCGATGTAAAATTTTCTTTAGCTGATATTAGGCGCGCTCAGGAAAATTTAGGATATGAAGTGGGAATAAATTTCGAAGAAGGGTTAAAAAGGACAGTGGCATGGTACAAAGAGTTGCTTCGGTAGGCGTTTGGGGCTTTCACCTTTTATTCATTTTTTTGAAAGGTTTTATTCATGGGCAATGTGCTAAAAGAGAAGCATGCCCTCACTTATTTATTCCTGCGCACTTTCGGGTATCGAGGCGTATGGAGTTGAAATCGAAGTTGATATTTTAAATGGCCTGCCACATTTTGCCGTGGTCGGTTTGGGTGACACCGCCATCCACGAGGCTAAAGAGCGGGTAAGATCGGCTTTGGTTAATAGTAAGGCTTCGTTTCCAAAGCGTCGTAAAATTGTTAATTTGGCGCCAGCCAACACGCGGAAATGTGGGCCGGCTTTTGATCTACCGATTGCAGTCGGATTATTGGCTGCCTCAGATCAAATTCCCTCATCTTCCACTGATAAAGCTCTATTTGTAGGTGAATTGGCTCTGAATGGCACGCTTCGCCCGGTAAAGGGTATTCTCTCTTTTGCTTTTTTTGCCAAAGAAAATGGTTTTAATTTTCTTTATGTTCCGGCTGAAAATGTAAAAGAAGCTTTACTGGTATCTGATCTTAAAATTTTTGGAGTCAAAGACTTAAGCCAGTTAATTGCTCATCTTAAGGGTAAATCATTAATTGAGCCTCAAAATTCGCGTAAAAATTTCCCCTCTGTTGTTCAGGGGGCGAGCGATTCTTTTGATGAATTGGATTTAGATTGCATTAGAGGATGCGATCAAGCTATTCGCGCCATGGCCATTGCCGCTAGCGGTCATCATCATCTGTTAATGTCCGGACCACCTGGTTCTGGAAAAACTTTATTGGCTCATTATTTGCCATCATTATTGCCCTATTTGGTAGAACAGGAATGTATTGAATTAACCAAAATTTATTCTACGGCTGGCTTGTTGCCTGCTAAAAATCCCATTATTCAAATACGCCCTTTTCGAGCTATTCACCATACCGCCTCTGCTGTTTCAGTTGTTGGAGGAGGATCAATTGTGCGGCCTGGCGAAATTTCCTTGGCTCATCGGGGCGTGCTTTTTTTAGATGAAATTCCGGAATTCCCTAGGGCTATTTTAGAAAGTTTAAGGCAACCACTAGAAGATAAGACTGTCACCGTGGCCAGAGCTTCTGGGACGATTACTTTTCCGGCTAATTTTATGTTGATCGCAGCTATGAATCCGTGTCCGTGCGGTTACGCAGGAGATGAAAAACACGAATGCCATTGTTCCGCGAAAGAACAAATTCATTATCGCCAAAAATTATCCGGCCCATTACTTGATCGGATTGATTTGTTTGTTTCCATGAAGAGAATTATTTTTGATGATTTATACAATAATAGTGAGTCAGGAAGTTTATCGAAAATTAAAGAGCAAATTAAAAAGGCCAGGCTAGCGCAGCAAAAGCGCTTCAATTCCAGGGTTTTACTTAATAGTGACATGACACCGCGCCTAGTGAGGGAATTTTGCTTTTTGAGTTCGGATGGCAAGGAAATATTAAGACAAGCTATGGAAAGGTATCGCTTGTCAGCTCGGGGTTGCCACCGGGTGCTTAAGGTGGCGCGAACTTTAGCTGACATGGAAGAAGCGAGTTTTATTCAGGATCAGCATTTACTGGAAGCTTTGCAGTACCGCAATAACCTTCCAGACAATCGTTAACTGGTTGTGGTTGTTTATTTACGTCTAAGTTAAGTTGGTGTTTTTAGAACAATCCTTTATAATCTCGGATGAAATATGCAAAAGCCACATCATCTTAAACCCAAAAAAGTTCTCATCCTCGGTTCAGGAGCACTGAAAATCGGGGAAGCTGGAGAATTTGATTACTCCGGATCGCAAGCAATTAAGGCGATGCAGGAGGAAAAAATAAAAACCGTGCTCATTAATCCCAATATCGCTACTAATCAAACTTCTAAGGGGCTCGCGGATACGATTTATTTCCTTCCGGTCGACCCCTTTTTTGTTGAAAAAGTAATTGTTAAAGAAAAACCGGATGCTCTGCTTTTATCTTTCGGTGGGCAAACAGCTTTAAATTGTGGCTTGGAGTTGGAGCGCTTGGGGATTTTCAAGAAAAATAACGTTAAAGTTTTGGGAACGCCGGTTAAAACTATCGAAAATACCGAAGATCGTGAATTATTTAATAAGGAACTGCAAAAAATTAAGGTGAATGTACCCAAAAGCATCCCTTGTATCAGTGTGGTAGACGGACTTAAGGCAGCTAAAATTATTGGCTATCCGGTAATTGTGCGAGCGGCTTTTGCTTTGGGTGGAAAGGGATCCGGCGTAGCCAAAAACGAAAATGCTTTGCGGGAAATCTTAGAAAATGCTTTTGCCTTTAGTCCGCAGGTTTTAGTTGAAGAAAATCTTACTGGTTGGAAAGAAGTGGAATACGAAGTAGTACGCGACGCTTATGATAACTGTATTACAGTTTGCAACATGGAAAATATTGACCCGATGGGGATTCACACCGGCGAAAGTATTGTAGTGGCACCTTCTCAAACTTTAAATAATCATGAGTATCACAAGCTGCGCGAAATCGCGATTAAAACGATTCGTCATCTGGGGATTGTGGGGGAATGCAATATTCAATATGCGCTCGATCCGCATTCGGCTGATTACCGGGTAATTGAAGTTAATGCTCGTTTATCGCGATCTTCAGCTTTGGCTTCTAAGGCTACTGGCTATCCTTTAGCCCATGTAGCCGCTAAGTTGGCTCTTGGTTATTCTTTACCGGAGTTGAAAAATTCTGTTACTGGTACCACTACAGCCTGTTTTGAGCCGGCACTTGATTATTTGGCTTTGAAAATTCCGCGTTGGGATCTTGATAAATTCCGCAAAGTCTCAGTGGAAATTACCACAGAAATGAAGTCAGTAGGCGAAATTATGGCTTTAGGTCGTAGCTTTGAAGAGGTGATGCAGAAAGGTTTACGCATGTTGCAAATCGGGCTGCATGGACTGGTTGCCAATGAAAATTTGGAAAAATTGGGACAGGGGGATTTAAAAAAATCTATTCAAGTACCGACTCCGCGGCGCATGTTGGCCGTGGCCGAGGCTATCAAGCAGGGATGGAGCACGGAAAAAATCAGCGAACTTTCCGGAATTGACCAGTGGTTTTTAGATAAATTAAAAAATATTGTTAAAGTGTCCGAAAAGATTAAGAAAACATCTAAATTAACCGGAAGTTTAATGCTGGAAGCTAAGAAAAACGGTTTTTCGGATCATCAAATCGGCACACTCCAGAAAAAATCAGAGCAGCAAATTAGAGTTTTGCGAAAAAAATTAGGTGTTTTCCCTGTGGTTAAGCAAATCGATACGTTGGCCGCTGAATATCCCGCAAAAACCAATTATCTCTATTTAACTTACCACGGCGAAATTGATGATATTTCCTTTAAATCCAAAAAAAAGAAGGCCATAGTTTTGGGGTCAGGCGCTTATTGTATTGGTTCTTCGGTAGAATTCGATTGGTGTGGAGTTAATGCCATTCGCACTTTTGCCAAAGAAGGTTATGAAACAATTATGGTTAATTATAATCCAGAAACGGTTTCTACTGATTATGATATTTGCGATAAATTGTATTTTGATGAGCTCTCTCTGGAGAGGGTTTTAGATATTTGCGAAAAGGAATATCCAAAAGGAGTTATGGTTTCTATGGGCGGCCAAATTCCCAATAATTTAGCCATGAAGTTATATCGAGCCAAAGTGCCTATTTTTGGAACTTCACCTAAGGATATTCATCGTGCGGAAAATCGGAATACTTTTTCCCAAATGCTGGATGATTTAAAAATTGATCAGCCGAAGTGGCAAGAATTTGCTAATGTTAAAGATGCTTACAAGTTTGCCGACGCAGTGGGGTATCCGGTTTTGGTTAGGCCTTCGTATGTTTTATCTGGAGCAGCGATGCGTGTTGCCCAAAATAAGGAAAGCTTGGAGCTTTATTTGGCTAAAGCCGCTCGGATTTCAGTCGAAGCGCCAGTTGTAATTAGTAAATTTGAAAAAGGAGCCAAGGAAATTGAAATGGATGGGGTGGCTTATAAAGGAGAATTAATTATTTGGGCCATTTCCGAGCACGTAGAAAATGCCGGAGTACATTCTGGTGACGCCACGATTGTTTTGCCGCCGCAAAAACTTTATTTGGAAACAATTAAGCGGATTAGGCAGATGAGTAAATCAATCGCCAAATCGCTTAATATTAGTGGGCCTTTTAATATTCAATTTTTGGCTAGAAATAACGCTATTAAGGTTATTGAATGCAATTTGCGAGCCAGTCGCAGCTTCCCGTTTTCTTCTAAGGTTACTGGGCATAATTTTATTGAGATTGCGACTGAAGCTATGACTGGCAAAGTTAAACCTAAAGATTATCGCAACCGACACTATCGGACTTTAGATTTAGATCACGTGGGGGTAAAAGCTCCCCAATTTTCTTTTTCGCGTTTAAAAGGGGCAGACCCGGTTTTGGGGGTAGAAATGGCTTCTACTGGAGAAGTGGCTTGCTTTGGGAAGGATCTTCCGGAGGCCTTTTTGAAGGCCATGATTTCCGTTGGATTTCATCTGCCCAAAAAGAACATCTTGGTTAGTATTGGGACAATTCAGGATAAAGCCGATATGTTATCTTCAATTCGCTGGTTTGCTGAAAATGGGTTTAAAATTTACGCCACTGAAGGGACAAGTGTATTTTTAAGGGATCATGGGGTTCGTAATAGCCTGGTTTTAAAAATCGGTTCGCAAAATAAAAAAGGCGACAATATTTTAGATATAATTAATGGAGGGAAAGTTGATTTTGTGATTAATATTCCTAAAAACTACAGTCACGAGGAAGTGACTAGTGGCTACCAGATGAGGCGTCGTACCGTAGATATGAATATTCCTCTAATTACCAATGTGCAAGTGGTAAAGTTAATTGTAGAAACCATGCGGTTGGGTGGTTTGGAGCGGTTGGAGATCGAGCCCTGGGGAAGCTATTTTTAGATTCCAATACTTAGTAATTCTCCGTAATTTCTTAGATCATCAGTAATTCGAAACCAAAGGGGTTTGCTTAATTCAATAGCAGTGTCCTGTCCGACATTCCACAATTTATATTTTTTGGAGCCTTCTTCTACGTACAAAAAAGAGGCTCCTTGTTTCTTCCTCCTGAAACCTAGAGACGTACCTCGGTGAATGACGGTGGGGATTTCCTGGTTTTCAATTCTACCTGGGGCTAAACGACCAATGAGAGTTATTAAAGTATCTCTAAAAGGGATAATATTAGCACCTCTAACAAATAATAGGTCGTCAACAAAGGTATTTTCCAGCAGAAAATTCAAGTAATTGTAATCTTCAATAGCTAGTTTTGCTATTGCGATTAATTCTTGGTTACTAAAATCATTTTTTCCAAGTTGATAAATAAGCCTTGCCCCTTTCGGGGCTATTCTAGAATGTGTCCAAATTATTTCTGGATCAAATTGTGTATTCGGGAATTCGTTATTTTTGTAAGAACTACATTTTGTGCGATTTTCATAGCCATGTCCGAAAAGTTGCCTTAGTACAACTTCTATATATTTTGCATCTGCATCACGAAGAGATGCCGCTATTTCCATCCCAGCCCTTGAGATTTTGGTAAACTCTAAAAGAACCTTGCACAACAACGGGCTTATCAAATTTGGTGAACCCAAGAAATTTGGATATATCGCTAGGGGAGATTGACAAGCTGGAACTGTGGGGTCTTCTGTGTTATCTGGTTGCGGGGAAATTAATTGAATATACAAATTAAGATATCCTAAAAGTCTTTTGAGTGCATCGCGTTCACGTTGTTCCCCGGATAGATTTTCTTCACACCATCGTGTGGGTTTTTGATTTTTCTGAAAAAAAGGAAGAGGAGGTAAAATTTCGCAATCTACGACTGTAGCCACTTCTAATGCAGGGGACAAAGTATTATTTTTTAAAATTAAGAGATTAAATATAATTAATAAGTCCTTAAAAGTCAAAAATTTAGATTGATAGAGGGCTCTGATAAGGCAAAGATCGGGTGTGTCAGCACCCCCTAGCCTCAAGCTGCTTTTTCTACTACAATCAGAATGCTTAATTTATTTTAATTTTTGTAATATGCCCACTCCTAAAAAACATACTGAAAACAACAAAGAAGCTCCTTTTAAACTTAAATCCGGTTTGGCGCAAATGCTTAAAGGCGGAGTGATTATGGATGTTATTAATGCGGAGCAAGCGAAAATAGCAGAGACAGCCGGAGCTTGCGCGGTTATGGCTTTGGAACGAGTACCGGCTGATATTCGTAAACAAGGCGGAGTGGCTCGAATGTCCGACCCTAAAATGATTCAAGAAATCATGAAGACTGTTTCCATTCCGGTTATGGCTAAGGTAAGGATCGGGCATTTTGTGGAAGCCCAAATTTTAGAATCTTTGGGTATTGATTATATTGATGAAAGTGAAGTTTTGACTCCTGCTGACGAGCAATTTCATGTTAATAAAAATTTGTTTCAGGTTCCTTTTGTGTGTGGAGCTACTAACTTAGGTGAAGCTTTGCGGCGTCTTAATGAAGGAGCTGCCATGATTAGAACTAAAGGTGAAGCTGGCACCGGTAATGTGGTTGAAGCCGTGCGTCATTGGAGAAAAATCAAATCGGAAATTGAAACGGTGCTGGGGGCTAATGATACTCAGCTTAAAAAAATAGCTAAAGAAATGCGTGTCCCATTTGAATTAGTTAAAACCCTGGTTAAGCTTAAGCGTTTGCCGGTGGTTAATTTTGCCGCCGGTGGCATCGCTACACCTGCGGATGCGGCCATGATGATGCAACTCGGATGTGATGGCGTTTTTGTGGGATCAGGGATTTTTAAATCCTCAGATCCTGCCAAAAGGGCTAAGGCGATTGTTGAAGCTACAACTCATTTTAATGATCCAAAGGTTTTGGCTCGTGTTTCATCTGACCTTGGTGAGCCAATGGAGAGTCAAGAAATTGAGAAACTGGGGACTAAATATGCAGAAAGAGGATGGTAAATTTAATCCCCACTCAATGGGGGGGGCACTTAAAAGGCTTATCGATATCTAATAAAGATATCTGTAAATTACACATTTTTTTTATTTTTTCTAAAATGTCAATAAAGAGAGCCATTATTGGAGTGCTCGCTCTACAAGGAGGAGTTATTGAACACCAAAGCGCCCTGGAAAAGTGCGGCGTACAGGTTGTTTTAGTCAAAACCAAGGATGATTTAAAAAAAGTACAAGCCTTAATTATCCCCGGTGGCGAAAGCACCACAATTGGTAAATTAATTCGCTGGTATGGATTAGAAGAGGATTTAAAAAGAAGAATTAAGGAAGGTATGCCCGTTTATGGAACATGTGCCGGCGCTATTTTGTTGGCTAAAAATGTTATTGGTAGAGAAAAAGCACCCCATCTTGCATTGATGGATGTGACAATTGAGCGTAACTCTTACGGGAGGCAACTTGATAGTTTTGAATCCCAGATCGAATTTGGAGAGATGCCCGCAAAACATAAAATTCCCGCTGTTTTTATTCGCGCGCCCAAAATTAGAAGTGTAGGGAATAAGGTTATAGTTTTGGCGCAGATGGGTAAGGAAATTATTGCGGCTCGTGAAAATAATAAATTAGTAACCACTTTTCATCCGGAATTAACTGATAAGTTAATTGTGCATCGTTATTTTTTGGATATGATTCCTAAGTCATTACGGGCCTAATTTTGAACTCTAAAAATAATTATCTAACCATGCTTAAAAATTCAACTAATCAGCAAAATTCAGCTAAAATTGAATATCATATTTCGCAGATGTTGACTTTAATAGGAGAAAACAACAAGAGAGAAGGGCTTCTTGAAACCCCAGCTCGCGTGGCCAAGTCTTATCAAAAGCTTTTTTCCGGCTATCAGCAGGATCTAAAAAGTTTGGTAACAGTATTTAAAAATGAGGGTTATGACGAAATGGTTATTTCAAAAAATATCGAATTTTATTCCACTTGCGAGCATCACATGTTGCCGTTTTTAGGAAAAGTACATATCGGTTATATCCCAGGAAATAAAATTATTGGGCTTTCGAAATTGCCTCGTATTGTTGAAATTTTTTCGCGACGCCTGCAAAATCAGGAAAGAATGACCAGTCAAATTGCGGATGCTTTGATGGATCTTTTAAGTCCAAAGGGTGTTGGAGTAGTGGTTGAAGCTCAGCATCTTTGTATGATGGCGCGCGGAGTTGAAAAACAAAATGCCGTTGTTTTAACTTCTGCTGTTCGGGACCTATTTAAAAATAATCTTAATACCCGTTCCGAATTTTTACGGCTAATTGGGAAAAGTTGAACCTAAACATGTTTTTCTAATTAAATTTTATGCTTAATTCTATTCCTAAATCAGTTCAGGATCTTATCCAGGCTTTTGCTAAACTACCCGGAATTGGGCCAAAAACCGCCTCACGTTTAGCTATGTATCTTATCCAGGCGCCAGAAAATATTGGTAATGATTTGGCTCAATCAATTTTATCTCTAAAATCAGCTACGACTTTGTGTAAAGAATGTTGGCATTTGGCCACGGAAAGTCCTTGTGCGATTTGCAGTAATCTTTATCGGGAGGAAGGGATTATTTGTGTGGTGGAGGAGCCGGCGGACTTAATTGCTCTTGAAAAAACCGGAACCTATAAAGGGCTTTATCATGTTTTGCATGGCGTGCTTTCACCTATTGATGGGATTGGTCCAGATGATTTAAAAATTAAGGAACTAATTGAACGTCTTAAAATTTCGTTAGCCAGTGAAAAACCTGTTTGGGAAATTATTTTGGCGACCAACCCTACAATGGAGGGGGAATCCACGGCCAATTATTTATCGAAATTAATTCATCCTTTGGGGATAAAAGTCACTCGTTTGGCAAGGGGTTTGCCATCCGGAGGGGATATCGAATACGCTGATGATTTAACCTTAACTAGGGCATTGGAGGGAAGGCAGAATTTTTAGGTATTATCTTGGAAAGGATAGGGGGAAATTATGGGCAATATTGACAAATATTATTTTTTAGTTTAAATATAATCTCTTTAAAGAAGGGATTATATGGGAATTGAATTTATTGACAGGTTGCGCGAACCGCCTATATTCGAGGAATATTACGCTCTTTTACCCAATCCAAATGATGGAAAAGTTAGAGATGCATTGGGGCGCTACCGAGCAGCCACCAAAGAGCGGGTTTTGCTTTTATTGGGCGATTATCCTGTGTCTTTCGGGGGTAGGATTGTAATCGCTAATGAGCAGAAACAAGCTGGCCTAGTTAAAGGGTTAGAAGGAGCCTTAAGGAGTGAGGGGCAGTTAATTAGTTCTGATAGAGTGCAGCACGGTATAAAAATAGGCGAAGGAGGTATGGCTGTTTATCGGGTGTCAGCCGGAAAACAAGGAATAACTCCTTGGAAAAGACCAGTTGTTCTTAAATTTCCTAAAAGCACAGAAATGTTAACCTTAATAACTCAAATCTCCAACCGTCAATTTTTGGATGAGCAACTTGGGCCTATCTCGACACTAAGAGGGGATATGGTCTCCTTACTAGGTATGGTTGATGTTAATTTAGAAGGCGTGATCGATAGCCTTGGTGTTGTTCCTGGTCAAGTTATGGAGTATGCCCCGTATAAGGATTTAAAGCACATTATGCTCAAGGGCGAAGTTTCTCCTCACCAAATGATTTGTTGGCTAATTCAAGCAGGAAAAACTCTTAATTTTTTGCATAGCTTAAATATTGTTCATCGCGACGTAAAACCAGATAACATTTTTATTGATCATCATGGTAAGGCTGTTTTATCAGATTATGATTTATGCCATTTCCATGGCACTAGATTACAAAATCTTGAGCCGGATGATAATCTTGTTAGAGGAAGTTTACCCTATACCCCAAGTTCGAATAAACGTGAAAATCAAGAGATTATGAAGGAATCTGATATTCATGCTTATGGGTGGACTATTTTAGGAGCTCTCGGTGTAATTAGAAAAATTTTAATGCCTTTAAGAGATGACGAAAGTAAAAAAATTTGGAACCTATTTAATGAATTTCAGCAGCATAAAGATGAGATAGTGGTTTTTTTAGCTACAAAATTAAGATGTGGTGAAGTTGTTGCTCGAAAACTCATTTCCATTGTAGAGCAAACTATTTTGCCGGATGTTAACCAGCGAAATATCAGCCTTTTACAGGTTGTAAATGTTTTAGAGCAGGAAGTATTGCCTTATTTGTCTAATGATAGAACTTTTTCCGAATTATTTGACAGGGATTAATTGAAATAACGCGCCACCAGTTCCGGATAAATGAGCTTTCGGGTAATTTTTTTTAATTTCAGGGTAATTCGCAAAGAAATTTTTTTCGAAATCATTATGAAGGAGTTGCTCGATGTTATTCCTAGCCTCTTTTTTTAAAGCGCGAATAAGCGTTAAGGTGTCATTTTGATTTTTACCGCATAAAGATAAATTTAAACCTTCATAAGCGTTTTGCGTAGAAACGGGGATATTAGTCCGGATTATTTCAATCTGATGGTTTAAAAGAACAGGCAAGGGAGTAAGGATTTCCCCGTAATGGCTACCAATCGCGGCTCCTCCGAGAATAAAAAAAGGCACGTCCATGCCTATTTTGGCTGCGCAAGAAAGAAGTTGCTCCACAGAAAGATTAAGCTGCCAAAGCTTGTTAAGAGCTTTAAGTGTGGTTGCGGCATTCGACGAACTGCCACCTAATCCGGCACAGATGGGGATATTTTTTTGAAGCCTGATTTTGACGCCTTTTTTCTGGGAATATTTTTTTTGAAGGAGTTTGGCGGCTTGGTAAATAGTATTTTCTTCATTAAGTGGGATATTTGGATGATCACAGTAAAATTCGATGCATGGCCGCTTGAGTAAATCAAAATTCAATTCGTCTGTTAAAGATGAAACTTCATGATAAATTGTGGTGATTTGGTGATAGCCGGAAAAATCTTTTTTTAGAACATCAAGAGTGAGATTGATTTTGGCTGGAGATAAAATTTTCATTCATGATTTTTTAATTTTATTGAAAAGTTTTTTTCACAGTAAATATGCTATCCTGGAGGTGGACGGTGGCCCCCCAAAGGGTGGGGGGGTAGTGTACGTAAAAGGACAATAACTAAGCACTGCAACCCCTCTCCTCTCCCAAAGGCAGTAAGTTCTTCTCCGCTTGTGGCCGTGATGCCAATTTTGTCCCCTGGTAGCAATAACAATTTTTGTAAACTGCTTTTTATTTGTGGAGTCAGCGGGTCGATTAGGGGAAATTTACCTTCAAATTGAAATCCGACTTGGTGCAATTCGAAACCTTTTGTGTGCATTTTTATTAAAATTTGTTCCAGATATTTTTGACTATCTTTTATGCCCTTTTTTAGACAAAGGTCATTTGCAAAAGTGCCTAAAGAACCCTGTCCAAGAGCCTGTGAAACAGCATTGCACAGGGCGTGAAGCATAACGTCTCCATCCGAATTAGCTTTTAATTTAGGGTAATTTTTAAAGAGCTTACCTCCAAGTGTTAAACCGGTTTTTGTCCGGTCAAAAGCATGGCTGTCTATTCCTATTCCGGTTCGAAATTCATTTTTCCCTTCCAAAAGAAAACGAGCAAATTCAAAGTCGCGCTGGTAAGTAATTTTAAAATTATATGGGCTGGCTTTAATTATTCTTGGGTAGATTCCTAGTTGTTCAATCAAGCTCATTTCGTCTGTTCCCGATAAATTTTTTGCCAGGGCTTTTTCGTAAAGATCCATCCTAACTACTTGTGGAGTTTGCGCCTGCCATAAATTTGACCGGTCAATGGTTTCGATTACTTGATCAGTTCTCCTTTTAGGGGGTTTTTTTAGGGATTTGACGGTGTCAACAATAGGATGAGCCACAAAAGCCGCGCCGGTTTTGGCTCCTGCTTTTAGAACTTGGGTAATTTCCGATGATGTTAAAAAGGGATTTGCAGCATTATGAAAAAGAAGCAGATCCCTAGATTGGATATTTGTATTTTTTTTGAGTTCGATAAGCCCTTTTTCGGCACTTTCTTGCCTGGTTTTCCCTCCAATCGCCACAATAATTTTTAGCATGCCCCATTCTTTTAATAATTTCCGAAAAAGGGTTTTTTTATGATCCGGTACAACTAAAACCAGGTTTTTGATTAGGGGATGCTGTTGTAATGCCTGTAAAGCATGCCAAAATAAAGGTTTCCCTGCGATCATTTCTTGCAATTTATCCGGTAGTTTGGAACGTTTTCCGCTGCCGGCAGCTAAAAGAAAAGCATGATTCATGATTAAATCATAACGCACTTTGAGGCAGGAGATAGGAAGTTAAGTCTTGACAAGAGTAATTTTAGTAGTTAGATTAACCCCTTGAAGGGATACGAGTTTCTTCTGGGCTAGGAGTGTATTCAGTTAGTAAGCTAATTTAAGTCTTAAATTAAGAAGGATGAATGTACGTACTTTCATAGAAATAGGATTAAGAAAGGGTATTTCTGATTTTTCAGTAGGGCAATCCCCTAGTCTTATTAACCCAGATTTGACTCAAGTTAGTAGTGCCGCCGCTGTCAAAGTAGGTGCTGTTATTGGCGAAGAGGAACCTCTCCCAGATAAAGACGTCAACGGGTGTTATATTTCAGGGCTAGCTATGAAATTGGACGGGGCAGGGAGTATGGAAATCTTAAATGTTTTGCGACAGCTTGAATCGCAATTAACTAAAAAAGGTTTTCCAACTGTAACCATTACCGTGGAGGGAGTTGCTGCTCGTGCACAATTATTGAGACTCTCGCTGGGCAGGCAAGCATTATCCGGGGAGGGAGAGCAATTACTTTTCCGGGTAGGATTTTCGCCGTTTGGAGAAGGAGATTGGAACGATAAACTTTCTTGGGTAAGGGAAAAGGTCGCGGAGTTAACATCTGCTCAAAGCCAGGTCGTAGAAACCAGGCAGCAGGAAGATGAAGTCAGATTAGACACAGAAGAAGCGGAAAAAGCAGCAGAGCCTCAAATATTAAGAGTTGAAAACATCGCACGTCTTGGCGGTGCAGAGTTAGATACAACTGCCAATGTATGGAAAAGGCCTTTATTGATGTGGCTATCGGATGCTGCTGAAGGAGCCATGGTTCAATTTTCCATTAAAGATTTACCCGGAATCTGTCTTTTGCGAAAAACAGGAACTGGGATGATGAATGGAAAGATTTTGCTACATGCGCCGGAGCAATTAATACTACCGATTAGATCGGAAGATTGGCTGGAATTTAGCCAAATAGATACCCAAATAAAAGAGGGCTAGATGGTAATTAGGTGAAAAAGCAAAGATGTATAGGATTTTTACCCTTGTTTTCATATTAGAAAAATGTTAAGGTGCGCACTCTTAACTATAGAAGTCCTTAAAAAAAGGGCTTTTTTCAAAAATTAAAAATTTTTAATTATGGCAACTGCTGACGAATCAATAAGTGACTTAGTTTATATTGATGACAATCCTGATGATCAGAGGCTTGCGAGTCGTACGGTGAGCAGAATCAGCGGAAATAATTCTATTAGAACAATTACCCCGCGTGAAACAGGTGCAAGGGACGCAAAAGGCATCGCAGAATTTATGCAAACTTTGCGTTGTCGACTTGAGATTCTCGATGGACAGATGGGTTTCACTTCTGGGCCAGAAGTGGCAGCAGCAATGAGGGGGCATTTTTTAAGCCTTCCCGGAGAAGGAGAAATCTTGGCTGGCGATGATCTTGAGTCTTTTCAGAGCGGAAAACGTCCACTTGGCCTTTTTTATACTGGAGGGTTAGCTACGTCGGAGTCCAGAGATGCGGCCAAGGAATTACTTAGAGCAAATGTTATAATCGGTTTAGTCCAAAAACCTTCAGACCCCACCGCCTTAAGGCCAATTTTTAGTCATCTTATTGCCTTGGCAAAAACCATTGGTAATGATTCGCCACCCTCTGAAACAATTGAATTCCTCGAGCGATTATTTGCGAAAGATGCGTTAGCAGTTTTAGGAGAACAATTTAATTTTCACAGGCGTTTGGCTGGGCTTTTTAGGCCTTGATAGGCACTGCTTTGTTTTAAAAAACTACGCCTCATTATTCCGTGGTGTAAAAAAAGAAGGAGTATAAATTTCCAGAAAGCTGATTTTACCCTCTAAAAATTTTCGCACTGCTTTTTCATTGGTGCGCACAAATTTTTCTGGATTATCGCCCCCTAAACGACCAATTTGATAGCCTAATTCTATGCCTTTGAGTAAGGTTTTCTGGGGTGGGAAAAAGTCTAAAGCAGTTGGCGGCAAGAAAGGCCCTGGAGATCTTTTCCCCACATTTTCTAGTAAAAATTTATGACGATTTGGATAATTTAAAGCGTAGGAAATAGGAATTTGCATATTGGGGGGAGAGTAGTGCATCAAGGTATTTCCATCTTTTAGCTGCACCATAGCGTGTACTAAACTTTGGGGGTGAATCAAAACCTCAATTTGCTCATAATCAAATCCGAATAAGTGGTGAGCTTCAATTATTTCAAACCCTTTATTGACCAGAGTGGCGCTATTAATCGTAATTTCCTTGCCCATTTTCCAGGTAGGGTGTTTTAAAGCATCTTTCACTGTTATTTTTTCTAACTCTTCTTTGGTTTTGCGCCAAAATGGACCACCAGAACAGGTCAAAATTATTTTTAAAACCTCCTTTTTGGGCACTTTTTGCAGTAGTTGAAAAAGCGCCGAATGCTCAGAATCGACAGGGATAAGTTGAGTTTTATGAAGTTTAGCCGCTGTCATAATTTCTCGCCCTTTCATTACCAGGGATTCTTTGTTTGCCAACGCAATATTTTTACCTGATTCTATGGCGGCCAAAGTAGGAATTAGCCCCGCGCTTCCAGAAATTGCCACCAGTGCTAAATCCGCTTTTATGCCAGCGATAAAAGAAGCTAAATTTGTTCCTTCGGCCAGGATAGTTTCTTTAACTCTAAATTCAGCAGCTTGCGCTCGTAGTAATTTTTCGTTGCGATACGAACTTAGGCCTACGATTTCAAAATCATCAGGTTGAAGCCTTATAACTTCCAGTGCCTGGATACCGATTGACCCTGTGGAGCCGAGAATAAGAATTTTTTTTCTGGCCATTATTTGCTGGTTTTATTATTTGTCGTTCGCAAGTTTTTAATAATTCTAAAAAATTTTGGTAATGTTGGATGTGCCGCAAAAGAGTCGAGTGGTGGTTAGCCCCTGGATCGAATCAGAGTAAGAAATTCTTTCACAAGCTCTTTTTCCGGAATATTGCCTTTGAAAAGTTCTCCTTTGTAGTAGATATTACCCTGTTTTTTTCCTCCAGCAATGGCGAAATCAGCTTCTTTGGCTTCCCCTAATGCGTTAACAGTACAACCCATAACCGCAATCGTTAGATTTTGAGTGATGCCTTCTTTTTTAACCATTTTCTTAACTTTTTTAACCATCGCAATAAGATTAATTTCAGTACGCCCGCAGGTAGGGCAAGAAATAATATCTGGTTCTTTGGTGTATAATTTTAGTGATTTTAAAATTTCTTTAGCTGTAATAATTTCCATTTCTGGTTTATCTGAAAGGGAAACACGAATAGTGTCACCAATCCCTTGCGCAAGAAGTGTGCCCAGTCCAACAGCGCTTTTGATTGCTCCTTCTGGTAAGGGGCCAGCTTCGGTAACACCCAAATGGAGAGGTAGATCACACTTTTTGGCAATTTGTTGGTAGGCTTGAATCGCGTTTAAAACGCGACTACTTTTTACTGATAAGACTAGATTATAAAAATCTTGCTGTTTAAAAAACTTGAGCCAGCGTAAGGCCGATTCCACCATGGCTTCTGGACAAGGAGAACCATATTTATCCCATAAATCCTGTTCTAAAGATCCAGAATTAATTCCAATCCGAATACAGGCTTTTTTCTCTTTCGCTTTTTTAATAATGGCTTTTAAGTTTTCAAGATAAATTCGCGTGATATGTGAACTTTCCCCAGGGGATTTAAAGATAAAATTAGGCACAATATTCCCAGGGTTAATTCTGATTTTATCAGCACCATGTTCCAAAGAAGCAAGCGCTAAGCGATAATCAAAATGCACATCCGCGATCAAGGGAATTTTAATTCTTTCTTTAATTTTAGCGATTGCCCTAGCTGCTTCTAAATTAGGTACAGCCACCCTGACAAGGTCGCAGTTCAAAGCTTCAAGTCTTCGGATTTGTGCTACGGTCTCACGAATATTTTCGGTCTTAGTTGAACACATTGATTGCATCGCCACTGGATAATCATTTCCCAATTTTAATTTACCGATTGTGGCTGTTTGTGTTTTTCGTCGCCTTTTAGATGGATCGTGGTTTTTGAAAAGCATTTGATGATTTTAAATTTCCGAAACAAAAAGGGTTGCTGTAGAATCAAAATGTAACTTTTTCTTCCTAAAAGTTCAATCGCTAAATCAGGATGCGTTTTAAAAATTTTTCTCTCAAAAAACCAGGTATTAATTTCCCCCATTCTGCCAGGGCTAAAAAAAAGGTTTGGTATGCGCTTGGAGCTTTTATTTTACTTTTATTTTTATGGGGAATATCTGCATTAGGGGCATTTCGACCATTTTTATTCAACATACCCCAAATCACCGGGTGGCCGGGCACCGAAAGAACTTATCTTCTCCTTTTTCAAAACAACACTGAACTTAGACCAACTGGCGGCTTTATCACGGCCTATGCGCTTTTGAATTTTAAAAATGGAATACCCAGCGGCCTTTCTTTTTATGACGTCTATAGTCAAATTGATGATCATCCTTATGTTTCTCCGCCTTATCCGTTGGATGTGCTTTTGGAAAAAGATTCGAAAACTTATAATGGGCATAGTTTTCGTGACGCTAATTTCAACCCTGATTTTACGGTCGCTAAGGATGATATTTTGCAATTTTTTCATCTTACTTATCCTGATATTAATCCAAACGGGATGTTTGCTATTAATTTTTCGGTCTTAGAAGATTTAGTTAATTTATACGGGCCTTTTAAAATTGGAAAGCAAGAACTTACCAAGGAAAATTTATTTGAAAGTTTGGAAAATAATGTTTCGGATATTGATCGCCACAATGTTAATGCTTTAAATACCCGTAAGGATATTATTAAGGAATTCGGCCAAATAGTTTTAAGAAAAATGGTTTTAAACCCTTGGAAATGGCGAAGTCTTAGCGAATTGCTTGTTCAAGAATTAAACCATAAGGATATTTTACTTGTTTTTGAAAATAAATTTCTGGCTAAAAAAATAGCCCAAAAAAACTGGGATGGGCATTGGCCAATTAATGACGCTCGGCACAAAATAGATCGTTTAATTGTGAACATCGCCAATTACGGAGGGATGAAATCAGATCGATATCTCACTCATGAAGTGCACTACACAATTGAAATAACGAACAGAAAAGATCAAGACGGCAAGCCTCTTGTTTACGGCGATTTAGAGATTAATTTACGCCATCTAGGGGGCTATAATACGCCCTTAAGTGGTGACTATACGGGTTATTTGCGTGTTTTTTTGCCGCCAGGCACCTCTTTGATAGAAAGTTTAAGTGGTCAGTCAGGTGACGTTTCTTTGAATGGCTATGCAGGGTGGGGGGATTTTATCACCCTGCATCCTGGAGAGCAGCAAACTTTTAAATATCGATTTAAGCTAAATGCGGATTATTTTTTGAACGATGCCTATGTGTTAAATATTATTAAGCAGCCAGGTACTTTAAATGATTTTTATGATGTAAATATTAAGGCGCCACTGGGGAAGAAAATTTCAGGTAATCAATGGGAAAATCATGAAAATGTGGCTTTTTATCGAGGTTTTCTAAATCAGGATCTTGAACTGGAACTAAAATTTTCCGAGGATGAATTCGGGCCGCGCCTTTTTGATCAAAAAAATGCGGCTTTAAATATTATTACTCTATCTTTTGCCGAATCCCTTGACACTTCCGGAGCCACGGACCCTTTGAATTATCAAATTGCAGATTTAGATGTAAACGAACCAGGCATCACAGATTCTTTGATTATTGATTTTATCGAAGTAGATGAAGGCACAATTAGAATTTACACCAAGGGAATGACCATTCAGCCGGAAGAACATTTTAGCGTTTCGATGCGTAATATTCGAGATCGAAATGGAAATTATATTAATCCCAATCCGCGAGCGGTAACTGTTGTTCAACGGTTGGAATAGTTTATGCTTTTATGGTTTTGGATAATAGGCCGTAGCCTAAAAGGGTAAGATAAGTCGCTTTCGGAAAAAGATTATAAAAGTAGTAGTTAGCAGAGCTTCCTAAATTGCGCTAAAATATATCCATAAAATCCTATTGTAAAATTTATGGAGGAATCCTTTGATAAAATTGCAGTTATTGATTTTGGTAGTCAATTCGCTCATCTTTTGGCTAATCGAATTCGAAGATTGAAAGTTTATTCCGAAATTTTGCCTTCTGATGTGTCAATTGAGCAATTACGCGCCTATAAGGGAATTATTATTTCCGGCGGACCGGCTTCAGTTAATGCCCCTTCGGCTCCCACTCTTGATCCGCGGATTTACGATTTAGGTATTCCGATTTTGGGTGTCTGCTATGGTCATCAGCTAACGATGAAACTATTGGGTGGCGAAGTTCAAAAAGGAGTGGTAGGTGAATATGGATTAACGAAATTTGAGGTCATTAAGAAAGTTGGTATTTTAAAAAATTTAAAACTGCAAACATATCAGGTTTACGCTAGCCATTTCGATACGGTTTCCAAATTGCCGTCCGGTTTTTCTGTCATCGGTAGTACCCCAGATGATTCTTTTTCCGCCACTGCCAACCTTGCCAAGAATATTTACACGGTTCAATTTCATCCTGAAGTAACTCATACGGAGTGCGGATTAAAGATTTTAGACACTTTTGTTGAGCTTACTAGAGCCAAAAGAGATTGGAGTATTGAGGCGTTTATTAATCAAGAAATTGCCTCAATTATCGAAAAAGTTGGCGATAAAAAGGTCTTTTTGTTTATCTCTGGTGGGGTGGATTCGTCCGTGGCTTATATGCTATTGGTCAAAGCCTTAGGAGAAGAAAGAATCTATGCCATGTACGTGGATACTGGCTTTATGCGTCAAGGAGAAACCGAGGAAATTCAACAATTTCTACGCCAGGCCGGAGTTAAAAATTTACATGTTTATGATGCCAAAGAGGCCTATTTTAAGGCGCTTAAGGATGTTTACGACCCGGAACAGAAACGCAAAATTATTGGGGATAAATTTTTAGAAATTCAGCGGCAAGTAGCCAGCGAATTAAAACTTAATTCCGATGAATGGATACTGGGACAGGGCACAATTTATCCGGATACCATTGAAAGCGGGGGCACTAAAAACGCGGATAAAATCAAAACGCATCACAACCGTGTCCCTGAAATAGAAGCCTTAATCCGCCAAGGGAAAATTATTGAGCCGCTTAAGGAATTGTATAAGGATGAAGTGCGCTCCGTAGGTGAAAAACTTGGGTTGCCGGACAAAATGGTACATCGGCATCCTTTCCCTGGTCCGGGCTTGGCTGTACGCTGTTTATGTTTAGAAGAGCCTTTTCCTGATCCCGAAGCCGAGCAAGTTGAAAAAGCAATCAAGCAGGAATGGAGCCAGGAGCAAGATTTGCAACCCGTGGTTTTGCCAATCAGAAGTGTGGGCGTGCAGGGTGATGAAAGGACTTATCGACATCCGCTTTTAATTAATCCTATTTTTAAGCACGAGTGGAATTATTTGCGCGAAATTTCCCCAAAAATCACCAATCGTTTTAAGTCTGTTAATCGGGTAATTTTGCTTGTGGCCACGAAAAACAGCGAAAAGGTCGAAAGTTTTTCCGTGACCCCTGGTTATTTAACCAAAGAGCGAATTTTAAAACTTCAAAAAGCCGATAAGCTGGTGATGAATTTTATTGAGCAAGAGGATTTCGAGAATAAGGTTTGGCAATGCCCAACCGTACTTTTGCCCATTAGTATTAACAGTAAAGGGCAAGAATCCATTGTTTTACGCCCGGTTAGTTCCACTGAGGCCATGACCGCTAATTTTACGGAATTGGATTTTGAAAAGGTGAGAGAATTGGGAAAAGAAATTTTAGCTATTCCCGGTATTTCCGCGGTGTTTTACGACCTTACCAATAAGCCACCGGGGACGATTGAGTGGGAATAAAGAAATTTTCTTGACTTCCAAGGATAATCTAAGTAAAAATTATTCCTTATCTTTTTAAATTTAGAATTATGGGATATAAATCTAAAGATTCTCCGGATTCGAGAGATGTCCCTGATGAAATATGTCAGGTATTTAAAAAAGCCGCACAATCTCAATTTGATTTGTACGATTTGTTAAGACATGTAGCCATCTCGGTTTTTGATAGCAATGACGAAGTAGAAAGGGCTATGGTTGAGGGGCAGGAAAATCCTAGGTTTAGTTATCTCTTACGTGAGGGAATTTTAGCGAAATCTGAAATTGATACAGTCCTTACTTGGGTTTTTGATGGCAATGTTCAATATTCCCAGGATTCAGGTTTAGTCTTTAGGAAAAGTAGCTGGGGTTTAAGCGATTTTGCTTTTGATCGATTAGCTAAGTTGGGGACTATGGGAACAGATGTTCCCGATGCAGACGCGCCCGCATTAGCTACAGCAAGGTCTGATTTCTCAGGCGAAATACTAATAGTTGTTGCAGCCAACGAAGCACCCGAAAAAGAGTCTGAATCCCTATAACCATACCATTACTCCTCCGGCCACGAGCGGGACTAGAACATTGTCATCGAGTTCAATGCCGATTTTTAGATCCCAGGTTTCTACGAATAAGGCCGCAGCGCTAGCCAAAAAAGCCGTAGTAAACGGCACAAAAAAGAAGGCAGCCAAAGACGCGGCTCCGATTCCCATCAAGGCGCCTTCTAGGGTTTTTTTTCGATTGTAGGGAAGATAAATTTTTCCCAAATAGCGTCCTAAAATATTCGTTGTAGAATCACCTATGGCCATGATTGCAATTGCGGCTAAGGCTATGGTTTTTGGGAAAAGAAGTATGCTCAAAAGCGCTCCGAGCACCATGTAAAAAGAACCTCTTCCCGGAAAAGTTTTGCAATGTTTTGGTCGCTCAAAATAAGCCAAAAGATTTTTAATAATCGGAATTTCGAAACGCAACGAGAGTAAAGATAAAAATCCACCTAAAATTAAAACCCAAAGCAGCATCCTGGGCGAAATTAAATCAAGATAATTAAGAAAAATAATTCCAACCCCAATAACTGCATGTCCGATTTGTCGGCGCAGTTCAAATTCGTCTTTAATATGAGTTTGCAACCAAAGCGTTATTTTATATTTATTTTCTAGATATAAAATTAAATACCCTAGGCCATATCCCAAAAATGCCCCGCCAAGCACGTCGCTGACGTAATGAACTCCCACATAAACTCGACTCCAACCAATTAAAATTGCAAATAAAAACCACATCCAGCGATAGCGGCGTAATCTGCCTGTAAAAAAAGGCAAAGCTGAAAACACAAAAGCCGTGTGCATGCTGGGGAAGGAAAATCCTTCGGCTGTTTTTAAGGCTATAATATTCCAGGTTTCGTAAGGTCGAGGGGAGGCAAAAACCCATTTTAACAAAAAACTTGCCTCTAGTGATGATAAAAAGGTAAGAGTTATTAAGATAAACGATTCCGTTAGTTTTTTATCCAGAAGCATAATAAAAAAAAGAATTACGCCAAAAAGCAGCCCAAAATCAGTCAAAAACAGCATCCAGGGATTAAGCCAAGGCATGCGGTGCTCCGTAATTCCAGACAGCAAAGAATGATCTAAGAAAAAAGATAGTATGAGGGCGCAAAACGACAAAGTCACTAAATTTTTTTTCATGAGTCTATTTTATGACAAAATTAACCCATCTGCACTTTTTCTACTTCGGTAATTGGTTTGCCGAAAAAACGCGATCCCAAATTTTTAAATTTATCCACATCCCCTGTAGTCATAAAGTGAATTTTTCCCTGTAAATTTTGGGTTAAAATTTTTTCGATTTCCGGATGGCGTTTTAAATAGTTTTCTAGACTTGAGGCTACTACAAGTCCGGTGTCCGGAATCGCAACTTGTTTATTCATAACTTGTCTAAATTGTTTTTGCATCAGCGGATAATGGGTACATCCCAAAATTAAGGTGTCAATGTGGCACGATTTAAGAGGTCGTAAATATTTGCGTAGAATCATCTTAGCTTCTGGCTTTTGTTCCCAGCCCTCTTCAATAAAAGGTACCAACAAAGGACAAGCCTGTGCGTAAATTTTACTACCTGGACGCAATTTTTTTAATTCATGGTTATAGGCCTCGGAATTAATCGTGGCTCGCGTTCCCACAATTCCAAAATTCCCATTTTTGCTGATTTTTACGGCTTTTTCCGCTAGTGGGAAAATTACTCCCAGGATTTTTTTATCTGTTATTTGCGGTTGACGCAGATAATCTTCTTGTAATTGACGAAGAGCCACGGCCGAAACCGTATTACACGCCATAATAATTAAACGCACGCCTCGTCCAAATAAAAAGTCCACCGCTTGCCTGGAATAGGTCAAAATTGTCTCTTTATCATGCCCCCCATAAGGCGCCCGAGCGCTATCACCCAGATAAAGATATTTGTATTGCGGTAACTTAGAAGCAAGCGCTTTTAGCACAGTTAATCCGCCATACCCTGAGTCAAAAATTCCAATCATATCTCAACTCTATCACATTTAGTGGCTATAAGGAGAAAGTCTACAGCTCAAAGTATTGCTCAAAATACTAAATTATGTTAAAATATTAAGATAGTTTAAAACTAAAAATAAAAGCCTTAAATTTACCCACTTGTTTTATGGATTTACAGTCCGCCATTCGGCTTGTTGAGGAAAGTCCAAATTATGATGAGTTTTCTAAGATAAAAAAAATTTTCAAGGATCGCATTGAGGATCTAAAGGAAACTGATTTTACAGAAAAAGGGATCTGCTATTATTATTTATTGCGAATTGTTTTGCGTTCCCATTTAATGTACGAAACCGAAGAATGTCGTACCTATTTAGAGGGTATGGACAAGGAATTTAGAGGACAATTTGAAAAATATCAGAAAGATTTTAAGAAATTTGATCGCAATGAAATTTTTGATTTTTTTAAATTAATGGAGCGTTCTTACGGTTCTCTGGAAATTATTTTTAGGAAAAAGGATTTCTTTGAAGAAGAAAAATATGCATATCAGCAAAAAATGTGGTACCGGCAGCAAAAATTTTGGACTCAAAGAAGAATTTGGAGCTGGTTTGAATATGCTTTTTTGGGTGCAACCTCAAGTTACGGAAATAGCTTTATTAGGTGGGGTCTCACGGCTTTCGTTTTTGCAATAAGCATGGCGGGTATTTATTATTTAAGTGATTTAAGTAAGACCCATGAATCCATGCGTATTGTAGCTTCGGCGTCTCTTTCCCACTGGTATGATTATGTTTATTTTTCAGTTGTGACGTTAACTAGCTTGGGAATTGGAGATTTTGTACCTCGTGTGCTTGTGGATAAAATGTTAGTTTCCGCGGAAGTCTTTTTTGGGTTTATTATGCTGGGAATTTTTATTAGCTTGATTCAAAAAAAGATGTGATGTGAAATTGCAATGGACTTTTGCCGATGCCTGTTTACGTTCCAAATAAAATCAGTGATTTTGTAATCACAAAAATATTACTCAATAATTTCCATAAAATAGAAACTCCGAATAAATTTTGTAAAATAAAAGTATCAACCAAAATCACCGCGATAAAATATTTAACTCCATTCATTAAAAAATGCTGATATGCGCCGTAATATTGCTGCGGGATAAAAATGCCGATAATTTTAGATCCGTCCAAGGGAGGCAGGGGAATTAAATTAAAAATAGCTAAAATCAGGTTTAAATCGAAAATAGCCCCAAATAATTGGGCTAGAGCCGGGCTTGTCCCTTGCAGAGAAACATATTTATAGGGCAAGGAAATGGCTAAAGCTAGAAGAATATTTGAAACTGGGCCGGCCAGAGAGACTAAGGCCGAATCTCTCTTGGGGTGATAAAGGTTATTGGAATTTACCGGAACCGGCTTGCCCCAACCTAATCCCACCAAAAAAAGCATAATTGTGCCAAAAAGATCCAAATGAGCTAAGGGGTTAAGGGTCATTCGTCCGTGATATTTGGCCGTTGGATCACCAAAATAATTGGCCGCAAACGCATGAGAAAATTCATGAATCGTGATGGCTATAACTAAGGCGATAATAAAATAAATATCAATTCCCATTGGCTTTCAGTATATCATAAAATACGGCAGCTAAGATTTTTGTCCCCTCGCAAAAAACCATTTTTTCTTAATTAAGAAGACCTTATAAAAAAGCTCAAAAGATGTTAATATTTTATTACTCTTATAGTGCTACTTCCTTTTTTAAAGTTTTTTAATTCGCGTAAATGAGCCTTAAATTACCCCTTTTTTGCGTCAAAACTCTTTTATTTTTTTCGTTTTTATTTATCGGAAGTTTGATTGATAGCCAGGCAACAGTTTATGCTGGTGTTTATGATTCAAATTATACCCTGGAAACCGAACATTTCGTAATTGCTTATGAATATACGGAAACGCAGGATCAAGCTCAAAAAACCGCTGATGAGCTTGAAAATATCATTTGGGAAAAAGAAATTAATGATTTGGGCTTTAAAAGTCCCTTGAGGCACCAAGGTGATAAATTTCGAGTCTATATTGACGATAACAACGAGGCAATAAAAAACCCTAAAGTTCTAGGTGTAACAGTGGCGTCTAGCGACGGTGAAATTTATATTGCGGTTTCTGAAAGCATTACGGACTGGAATACTTATATCGATACCCTGGCTCACGAATTTTTTCATGTTATTCAATATCGTTATTTGAGTCCAGATGGTGCTAGTTTTCAAGGCGCACCTTCTTCTAGTTTTGAATCTGGGGCAGTGTGGATAGAAAGCAAGGTTTATCCTGAGATTGATGATTACGCTTCTTATATGAATGTTTTTTTAACCCAGCCAAACGGGTCGATTTTTTTAGGAGCACGACCCGGATTATCTTATTGGGAATATTCCTTATCGATCTGGGTTGAATGGGTTCAGGAAAATTTAGGAACACACGTTGTCAATAATTTTTGGCAAGAATTATATACTCTTTCTACTCAAGAATACGATATAACCAACTCTTTTTATCCTTATTTAGTTTATAACCGAATTATTTCTTGGGAAAACCACACTTTGTTGGAACTTTTTCATAAATTCACTATTGCGAATCTCAATACAGATCAAAATTACGCCATTGGTAAAAATCTAAACGATGTTGTTCCTATTACAACTTACAACGCCTACCCGGTCTTAAATACTGGTACTAACTACGTTTCTTTATTTGGTAGTCGCTATTTTAATTTTTATCCTGAAAGCTCAACCGGTAATTTGAAGTTTACCCTTACTGGCGATCCTTTGGTTGGGTATTTAATTAGTTTGGTACCCCTTGATTCCACTGGAAAAATTTTACACGAGAAGGTAGTCACAAAATTAGTAACGGTTGGAAGTAGTACGGGTACTATTATTCTGGAAAATGCCCAACAATACAGTAAAATTATCGGGATTGTTTCTCCTGTTGATTATCAATTTTCGGATCTAGATTTGAGTACGGAAATTTTCCAGATAGATAAAACTTTTTCTTTTGAGGCGGATTGGGTTACCGAAGCGCCGGAGAAGATTATTTTAGATAAAGTTACTATCCCTACGATTTCCCCATATCCCGATCTTTCTACTACCCACAAAAATTATAAGGCTATTACCTACTTAACAGCTAAAAAAGTTCTTCAGGGTTATCCGGATGGTACTTTTGGGCCAGATAAAAGTATTAATCGGGCTGAGTTTTTTAAAATTGTAGTGGCTTCTTTAAATATTAATATTGATGCGCAAATTTATAATAATTGTTATCCTGATGTTCATGAGGAATGGTTTGCCCCCTATATTTGCTATGGAACGGAGCAAGGTTGGATTCAGGGCTATCCAGATGGTACCTTTAAGCCTGAACAACCAGTTAACAAAGTTGAGGCCATTAAAATGTTGTTAGAATCCCGCGGAATTTCAATCAGCGATTTAAATCTTCTAGCTTACAATATTCCACCTTATACCGATACGCTGACAGACGAGTGGTATTATCCGTATCTTGAAATTGCGTATGGGCTAAAATTATTAGAGGAAACAGGCGAGATGTTTAACCCCGATGCCTACCGAAATAGGGCTGAAGTCTCAGAGGAAACTTTTCGTTTAACTACTTTACTAGATGCTCAAAAAGTAACGCCTTATCCTATTTTTTATTGCAGCCTAGTTGATGAACAAGTCATTGATTAATGGTTGTGGAACAATAAAAAAGGAATCCTCAGGATCCCTTTTTTTACTTGATTGCACTCCTTCGTTTAAAAGTTTTAAAAACTAATATCACCTTCAATTGAATTTTGCCCTAAATAAACCCAGGTACTAGGGTTTCCAGGGTCTGAGGCGGCATAAATATCAACATTTTCGGTGCTATCTCCAACTTCATTAACTATTATTCCATCCACGTCTGTGGCCAAATCCACATCGGTTTCAAAGACCGCAAATCCCGAGCCCAGTGAGGTATAGCCAAATTCTCCACTTGAGCTATAATCTGGAGCATTCACCATGGCCTGAATCCCATCATGTCGATTGCAGCGATTATCGTTTTTAAGTACCCAAGTTACCGGAGAAAAAAGGTAAGAAACAGTTGCCTCTTTTTTTATAATTGTCACCGAATCCACATCTGGGCCTGGATACATTTCGCAAGTGCTACTGGTAGTAACATCGCTTTTACTAACTAGGACAAGATAGGGGTAGGTTGTTTCGGAAGCAGGATAAAGAGTTTTGTTATAAAGATGAGAATTGTAGAGAGTTGCCCTGGAAAGCATGGCTGCAAATTGAGCGCGATTAACCACGGTATTAGCTTCAAAATAAGATCCGTCATCATGAGGTACACCAGTTATAATTCCCATACAGCCCATTAAGCGAGCCGTGTCATAGTACCAAGATGTTGTATCAGTTAAGTCTTTAAAAACAGAGGCGCTACAGGATTCGCCTAAGATATTTTGATAATAACTAAGTAACATTTCCGACCCACCTAATGCCCTGGCTATGACCGTGGCTGCTTGGGCTCTGTTTAGGGTTCCGGTTGGGTCAAAGGTCTGATTGTCAGTGCCAGTCATAATTCCTAAGGTATTAAGGTCACAGGCTGGCTCTGCATACCATTCACTTTGAGGAACATCTTTGTATTGATTAACGCAGGTTTGAGTATCGCTAATTAAGCCGCGGTAATCCATGACCGCTCTTACTAATTTAGCGGCTTGAGCACGAATAACGGGTTGATCGCCATTGAAGCATTGTCCGTTGCCGTTTACGCAAGGCATCCCAGACCAATAACTGGAACTAATAGACGGTGCATACCAATCGCTGGAATCTACATCCTCAAAAGTTTCTTCCACGTAATCCTCTTGGTCAGAGTTAAGTTGATCTTCTTGAGTGGCTTCTTCGTCACTTACTTGGTCGGTGTTTTCGATATCCACAGGAGGATCTTCCGTGTTTTGGTTAGCTTCTTCGGTTGAGCCATCATCAACTTGAGCAAGATAAGTTAAAATTTGCTCTTTTAAATCATTAAGTTCGTGTTTAGCATAACGAGATCGACCTGATTCTGCCCCTACAAAATTTATTGAATAGCCATCTTCTGTCCAGTAACCATCGCTAGTAACCACATAAATTATATTTCCTGAAGAATCCACGCTATAGGCTGATTGTCTGAAATTAGCATGGATTTCACCGCCATAAGTGTCAGCGTTATCCAGTAAATGATTATCTTGATAATCTGAAGCCACCGTGCCGCTAGGGTAGAACCAAACTCCGTCAAAAATAAGAGTTTGTTCAACCGTAAGATTATTTACCGCAACATTTCCTCGATAGTCTTGAAACATGAGCTCACCACCTTTTATGGTGTAAGCGTGCCCAACCAAAACGCTATCCAAAACTGGAATTTCCCCTCTTCCCCAAAATGCCCCTATTGTATTATAGGTTGGATCCAATCCATAGGCTGAAAGATCTTCGTCAGGCACATACATTAGTCCTAAGCGCAGGCCTTTATTATTAGCTCCATCAGTTATTACATATTCTCCGTCAAAAACAAGTTCTGGGGTTAACTCTTCAGGGTTTTGGCCTAAAGTGCAGGTTGTTGCTCCGTTTAAGCAGGATTGGACTAAAGTCGCTAATTCTTGTGCTTCCTTTGTGCTGTAAATCGAACGTCCTGATTCAACAAGGCTAAAATCAGTTTGAATTGCTTCGGTCTCGCTATCTTCGGAGTAAACTGTCCAATACCCTTCTCCGATTGGGACTCCTAAGTCATTCATGCGAAAATTAATCACTAAATCACCTTGAGGAGTATCAGGATTACCCCAATACCATTGTCCGGTAAAAATATAGGTGTCTGCTGTGTCCCCTGCGGTTATATCGCCTAGGACATAAGAATCAACATAAGGCCCAACATCTCCTTTGCGGTAAAATGCACCGCCAGCTCGCTCAACTCCATTGACGGTTAAGGCTACTAATCCTAATCGCCAAAATTCACTTTTGTCGTTGGTTAGTAAAATATATTCGGCTGACAGAAAATTATCCGCCGTAATTTGTGACGGAAGGTTATCTCCAAAGGCTGCTGACCCCTGTGTTGGAAGCCATAAAGCCACTAAGGATACCATTATAAAAAAACCAAGAAAGCGTTTAAGGGAAAACATAAAATAAAGGGTTAATAATATAAAACTTGATTTTTTTGTTTATTTTTTAAATTGGTGTTTATCCCACGGGTATTTTATCAGAAATTTTCCCTAAAACCTACGGTATAATTCAAGTTATCTGTATATTTGGACGTTTTAGGCTAACCCGAAGTTTCAAATAAATTATAAAAGGTCTTGCCAAAGTAGTAAGCTAATAGTATGCTCCTCCCGCTATGTCTAATATTTGCGAAAAATGCGGTAAAAGACCAAGGGTTGGTCACAATGTGAGTTATTCTCAACGTAAAACCAAACGTAGATTTATGCCAAATTTAGTAATTAAGAGAATTTGGATGGCGGCTAAAAAAAGTTTTATACGCTGCAAAGTGTGTACAAGTTGCTTGCGAACCATGATGAAGAAGATGTAATATTTCGGATGTCTGGAATAATCAAAAGTATTCCCAATATCTGGTTTTTTGTAGGTATAATTTTTATTATGGAGAGATGTCCGAGTGGTTTAAGGAGCACGCTTGGAAAGCGTGTGTATGGGAAACCGTACCGAGGGTTCGAATCCCTCTCTCTCCGCCAGCTAATACAAATCTGCTCAAGACGACCACTTCTTCCGCTTCCCGATGCTCTTTTTTCTGATTCTTTTCTTAGATATTCTTTTTCAAGCTGTTTATAAAATTTTGCGTTGACAAGTTGAATTAGGGTATTATAATACGATCTTAAAAATAATTTAACAATATGATATCAGCCTACAGACACCCAGCGGGCAAGGCAGTTGTAGAAGTTGCAGTAACTGTAAGCCCAGAGGTTAAAGCTGCTGCTGTACAAGTAGTATTGTCAGATGGTGAAGTAGAAGTTAACGAAATTTTGAGTGGCCGAATAGGTGAAACTCTTGCATTGGCGCAAAGATTACTTGCCTCAGTAGGTATCATAGATATTAGGGGGCCATTACTAGGGGCACAAGAAGGCGATGAGGTTGCTGTTGACGATAAACTCCCCTCAGAACAGGTTGAGATGATTGATGCAAGGTTAATATCTTTAGTTGTTGACCCTGTCAACGCCCTCTCGGAAGCTCAACGAACTGTAAAAGGCAAAGTTCGTAGCGGTGAAGAAATTGCCAGAGCTATCCCAGATGTTGAGGCATTTTTGGATGCAGTTAGCCGTAGAAAAGATGGGAAATTCTTTGAACTGAATGAGGCAGGGCAATTGGTAATTGAAGATGGATGTCCAGAAGCCTATGGATTAGGTGATGATTTTCCTACAGCAAAGATGAGACAATCATGTATTTGGTATCTTGATGAGCAGGGAGTAACCCAATCTTTGCAAGGCGAAGAGCTATACACGGTAAAGGAGGTAGATGGAAAAGAATTTGGGGTAAGAGGCAAGGTACAGGTTCTTGAATTAACCGATGCTGCTAAAAAAGTAGTGCCAACTATGGCGAGCGGACTTCCTACCCTCAAATGGTGGGATGATGAAGAGCGACATAAGGGCGAATATGCTCGCATGAACACAGGTCATCTTGAACGACGAACATATACTTGGACAGATGACGATTCTCTTGGCTGTTTGCGCGCTCGTATTGCTAGTTGGGTTGTTAATTATGGGTGCGTGTCCTCGAATGTGTTCCGTTCTTACTATCAGTGTGACTATCTTGGGTCGCGCGGCGTGCTAAGGGTCAACTTGAACCTTAAATCTTAGTTTTTTTGATATACTCACATCAACTGTGAAAAGTAACCTCGTCTACGATTTTACTTTCAGGTTAAAATATCAAAAAAGCCCTACTTAAAATTAATAGGGCTTTTAAGTTACAAAAGTTTTAATTTTAGAGCTCAGAAGTGTCACTTTCGACACCATCCAAAACAGCCATTCCGTCTTCCCCAGAATTTACATCATCTACTAGGGAATTTAGGTCATTCGATAATTGGGATAAATCATCCTGAGTTACGGTGGTGGTTGATCCACATCCGAAACTTAACAAAGCAATCATCAGAACAAGTGCTCCTAGGAAAATTAATTTAATTTTTTTCATTAGATTTTAAGGTTAGAAAATAACAAGAGATAAGAATTTACTTTATTGTAAACAGACACTTTCTAATTCAGCCACGTCTTTGGCTAATTTTTCAGCAATACTGGTTAGGCTTTTTACAGAGGCTTTTGTTGCCTCAATATCTTCATTAGCTAGGGCAGTTTCTAGGGCTGTAATTTCTGTAGCTAATTCACTTCTTAGGGTAGTAATTTCGCTTGTTAGCTCGGTTTGATCAGGACAAACTGTAACTAGGGAATCTGCATATTGATCAATTTCACTTTGAAATTCTTGAAAATAAGCTAATTGGGCTTCAGCTACATCAAAGGTTGCACTAGTAAGGATAGCGGAAAGATTTTTTTTGAATTCTGTGTTAACCGGGGCCATTTCTTCGTAAGAAGTAGTAGCTTCAAGAGTGGTTTTATAGGTATTTAGAAGGGCTAAAACATCTGTTAATGCTTGATTTACGATAGGATAAACTTCAGCGGAGAGATTTCTGTTTGCTAATTTAACCTGGGTTTGTTCAAGTCGATTGATCGTGAGATCAGTTAAATTAAGGATTTTGCTTTTGGTAACATCATAATCAACATTAGCTTCCAGCGCTGCTTTGATGTTATCTTGACGGGTTGGAGTGGTGGTTGTGGTGTCATCTTGAGCGAAAACCAATCCCGAAACCGAAAGAGTAAGGAGGATACCAACCATTAAACGAGAAAATATTTTCATAGTTTTAAGGTTAAAAAGTAAATAAAAGTATAAAATGTGAAATAAAAACTAAATGCTTAACTCCTAGAGCTTGCAAAGCTTACACCTAAGCTAGGGAAGAGGCAACTGATCATTGGGAAAATTTTAATGATTTGTTAATTTTTTTGAAAGGTTATTTTCATACCCGATATGCTATCCTTGGAAAAGAAATTTATGAATTTCCGATGTTAGACAGGGGAAGAAGATAAAAACTATTTACCATTGCTTCAAAAATATCTTGAAAAGAATTGTCGGTCGTAGAGGTATAGGTGTAGCTAATAATATAAACAGTTCCCTCCACAAGCGTAAATATAGACATGACGTTTCCTTGTAAAGTTTCATCGACTGAATAACTGCCGAGGAGGTATGCCCCGTCATAAGAACCCACCTTTCTTACTCCTCTTTCAAGCAGTTTATAATCAGGAAGGGCTTTTAGTAGTTGGCCATAAGCTGCGTCTCCATATTGTTCCAGGGTTACCCCCTCGTAAGCAGAGATATCTTCTAGGGAAAATACCACATTTTCCGTAAAATCACCCGGGGAATTTTCTTTAACCGGACTACTAAACATAGCTGGTATTAGTTGGCTAACAGCTGCCACTTGCCAATCTGAAGGGTAATCAATTTTGATGCCTAAAGCATTTTGCGTAAAGGTATTAAAACCAATGGTTGTGGAGGCTTGAGTACTGTAATCCTGATAATCAAAATTAACCGCCCAATCAGGTATTTCTCCAGGTGTGATGGAGTCTGGGACAGAGGAGTCTGTCGAGGGAGTATTAACATTAGATGTCTGTTGGTTAAAATACAAACCTCCGCCAACGGCTAAAACAGCCGCTAGAACAATAAAGAGAAGCGATTTCCTGGTTTGGGAAAAGGGGCTATCACCATAAAAAGGAGCCGGATTTAAGTGAGGATCATTGGGGTTTATTGGTTGTGAATCATTGGGTGGTTTTTTGGAGTTAAAACGTGGTTTTGGCGAGGGGGTATTCATGAATGTAAAATTTCAGAAAATAAAAATTCTTGGAATGCTAATTTATTCTAGCATAGCTTAATTTAAAGTGAGCGAGAAATTTAAAAACAGGCTTTTTAACCCATTAAAAGCTCGTTATAATGATTAGGCGTAAAATCTGGTTTTCTCCCTTGCTAGTATGGAGAGATGTCCGAGTGGTTGAAGGAGCCGCTCTCGAAAAGCGGTACTCCGTTTACGGGGTCGAGGGTTCGAATCCCTCTCTCTCCGCCAGGGTTTTGCGCGTCACTTTTTTATTCAATGGGAGTTAATCCGGCATTTCGCATGGCTTTTTGGAGAGCTTGTTTGGGGTTTGGAGATTGTTTTACGATTTCTAGTATGCATAGAGCTACATCAATTGGAACTTTAGTTTGAGGTGCGTAAGATCTTGCCTCCAAAATTTCAACAAGCCTTTCGAGGTCTGCTAGTGGAAGGTCTTTTAACCTTGATAGGGCACGATTACGATATTGCTGCCAAGATTCACCTGTCGGGTTTTCTATTATTAATTGGTTAGCAGATGGTTGTTTTTTGTCTCCGCTAACCCATTCGCAAAACAGTGGTACTCTTTTTTCTAAGTCAGTATTTGCCCAAATTCGGATATAAGCCATTTGAGTCTTTAGAGACGAGTCGAAACTTATTCCTTCTTCTGGTATTGATTGATCTGGATTTTTAGCTAATTCATTATTTAAGTTAAGAATTATGGCATCCTGTTTTTCCCTTGAAATATGGTGATATGTCTCTAATGCAGTGGTTAAACTTTTTTCATAACGGGTTTTTTGTTGACGTTCCTCTATAATTTCAGGATCTTCTGCTTGCGAGCTTCCGGTAGTTTTTTTACGCTCACTTTCGTTTTCTGTTACCCATCTTATAAATTTCGTCAACCTTGCCTTATCGTTGCCAATCCATTCCCGGATAGTGGCAATTTGAATCGGCTTTTCTTCATATTCATTTAGTTTTTCTCCTTCTGGCTGATGCTTATTAAATTCTTCAATAACTTTAAAGCGTTGAAAGACCGTGAACCTTTGAAATCTTAACATGTTTTCAGCCAAAACTTCTTCGTGAATTGTAAAATCGCTTACTTCCTCAACAGCTTCAGTCGCAACTGCGGCAACACGTTGCGAATAATAATCAACGGGAGTTTGGGCTAACGTTACCCCTGCTAAGGTAGCTCGTAGGCGTGATTTAATTTCGGGGTTGCCCCTAGCAGCAGTTAGTAACTCTGCTACCTCGATTCCCGGGTTTAGTCGCAGATTTAGATCCCATCCCAATGATTGAAACTGCGCTGGTATTAATTTAGTTAGCCCCTGATACAAAGTGAGCCATTCTTGTAATTCGCTAGAAGTACTAGTGGACATTTCCATCCCCGTGGCGGTAACAGCTTGATAAGCAGCCAAATATAGCGATTGCCTTTGCATAGAAGCTTGTGATACCCAGACCAGGATCTCAGAAAGCGCCTGGGCAGGATTATTTTGGTTAACTTGGTTAAAAATACCCAATATTGCGGCCAAACTTGCCACTTGACCCCGATTAAGACTTGAGGCTTCAGGGGCGGCAGAGGGTGGTGCACAAAAATATCTAGGCATAGTTTGTAAATTTTAAATAGTTAGCACGGAGGGAAAGAGTAATATTATAGATTATATATAAAATAGAGCAAGGTCTGTTTTTAAGTCTTCTCTTGCTTATCCTTCTCTGGTAAACTCCAGTCGCTTTAAAAATCTTACCTGCTGTATGCTCGAATTTTTAATTATCTCAGTTGCGATTTTTGTAGGATTTTTTGTGCAAAGTATTGCTGGGTTTGCTTCCATGTTGATGGCGATGCCTTTTTTGTTGATGGTTTTAGATTTAAAAGAGGCACTTGCGCTGGGGGCTGTTTTTTTGGCTTTGTTTTCTTTAATTTTAATTCCTAAAAATTGGCGACATATTGATAAAAAGATTTTCGGAGAGGTGGGACTCGCCATTGTTTTTGGTTTTATAATTGGATTTCAGGTACTTAAATATGGTAATCCGTTGATTTTAAAAAAAGTCTTAGGGGTCTTTATTTTAAGTTATGTGGTTTATTCAGCCCTAAAAAAAGGTAGGATTAAATATTTTGAAAAAAAGGGTGTTCTTTTTGGTTTAGTTGGCGGATTTTTTACTGGACTTTTCTCTAGTGGTGGACCTTTTATCGTTACTTATATTAGGAATAAATTAGATAAATCAGCGGTAGTTAGGGGAACAGTTATCGGAGTTTTTGGAATTATTAATTGTGTGCGAATCCCCATGTTAATTCAAAGCAAAATTCTAACTTGGGATGTTTTTTTTAAGGCTTTACTTGGAATACCAGCTTTCTTACTAGCTCTGTATTTAGGACATTTGTTTTACAATCGGCTCAATGAAAAAGCCTTCCAAAATATCATTCTTGGATTATTATTTATATCCGGAGTCTTAATTTTGATTAAATAATGGAACTTATTCGCTATAAAAAGGCTTATTTTGATTTTGAAATCCTGGAAACCTACGAGGCTGGATTGGTTTTGCGCGGTTATGAAGTTAAGGCTATTCGCCATAAAAATATTAACTTAAAAGGAGGTTACATTCTTTTTAAGCATGGTGAAGCCTGGGTAGAAAATATTGACATTGGCGCTTATCAAGCTAAAAATCAGCCACCGGAAGACACTCATCATCCGCGTAAGCTTTTGTTGAAAAAAGCCGAAATTGCTAAGTTGCTCGCGCATTCCGAAAGTCCGGGATTAACAGTTGTTCCTTTAAGAATTTTACTTAAAAATAATCGCATTAAGCTTGAAATTGGGCTCTGTCGTGGTAAGAAAAAATATGATAAAAGAGATACAATTAAAAAAAGAGATCTGGATCGCGAAATTAGAAAATCTGTAAAACTAAGATAAAATAGTAGGTGCTAATCACCAACTCTAGGATGCCACATCACTTCTGAGCTCTCCTACGGCGGGTAGGCAAAACCTTTCTAAAAAATCAAAAAACATGAACTGCAAAGCAGCTCACCAAAGAATCCTCAAAGGACTTCAAAATTATCTTAAAAAAAGTGGGCACAATAAGGTCGTACTTGGTTTAAGCGGAGGAGTTGACTCCGCCTTAACTTTTAAATTGGCCATTGATGCTCTTGGCAATCGGTCGGTTGCAGTTTTGATTATGCCGGAATTGGGGTTAACTGACGGAAAAAATATTGATCATGCCAAAAAATTAGCTTCGTTTTTTAGAGCTAAAACCTATTATGTGCCAATTAACAACTTAATTACTGATTTTGCTATTACAGCCTGGAAGCCAAATAAAATTGCGCAGATGAACACTAAAGCGCGTATTCGGTCTGTGCTTCTTTATAATTATGCTAACACGAATAACGCTTTAGTTTTAGGAACTTCCAATAAAAGCGAATTATTATTAGGATATGGCACTAAATATGGTGATTTGGCCGCTGATCTTGAGGTGATAGGTAGTCTATATAAGACCGAGGTTTATGCTTTGGCTGAATTTTTAAATCTGCCGGAGGAAATTTTAAAAAAAGCTCCGACTGCGGAATTAACCGCCAATCAAACCGATGAAAAAGAATTAGGCGCAAGTTATACGATTTTAGATCAAATTTTAACTGGGTTAGAATTAAAAAAATCCTTAACTAGCCTGGTCAAAGCTGGATTTTCCCTGGAATTAATAAAAATAATTCAAAAGCGCATTTTAGATAATAGTCATAAAAATAAAATGCCGCCGGTGCTGTAATTTTTTTTAATCTGCTTAAGCTATTTTTTCTCGTCTGCGGAAGATTAAAAATCCTAGCAGAATTAAAGTTATTCCTCCACCCCCAATCGCCAACCAAAAGCCGAGTGAATGCGGTTTATTAATAGCTTCGGAAACTCCAGTTAGCAGAACTTCAAAATTAATATTAATTGCCGAGGTATAAAGATTGTCATTGGGGTTAACCGCGTAAATAAATAAATCGTGCAGCCCTTCTTCCAAGGTTTCAGGGGCATTAACAATAAATTCTCCAGAATCAGTATCAACCAATAAATTAGAGGTTAGACTTTTACTTTGCCAGGTTGTAACTACTTCATAACCTTTTTTGGCAATTCCATAGAGATAGGGCTTATTATCGGCTAAGCGAATTAATTTTAAGCGATCCAAGTCGATTTCTACTTCATTTAATTGCTTAGGTTCAATTATTTCCGAAGCTAGGTCAGTATTAATTGTTATCTCGTAAGGGAGACTCTCTTCTTTAATATTTCCAAAACGATCCAAAGAGCGCACAATTACCAGGTATTCGCCATTGTCGAGATTAGGTTGCGCTAGAAATTTTCCAGTTTCATCCGTGGCGACATTTTTAGTTAAAATTTGTTCTTCTAATCCAAATAAATTAGCGAATAAGGCAGATAAAAAGCTCATTTCTTCGCCTTTGTCCTTGGGGATAATGATCATAATCACATTAGAATCTGGTTCCGAAACCCCTTTAAAAATTGGATTTTCATCTGCAAAAGTTGCCATTTCATTATTTTCTATATTGGAAATTTTAGTTTGATAGAGTTCTTCTTGGGTTGTCGGGCTGGTGGGGCTGGTTTTATAGTCAAAAATTTCCGCCCCGTCCTTAATGCCATCACCATCAGTATCAGGAGAAGTAGGATTACTTCCGTACCGCATTTCGTCTGCATCCGTAAGTCCATCGCTATCGCTATCCGTCATTTCAAAACTGAGGAGGATTGGCTTATCAATACCTTGAATTTTTTTGGGTTCATTATAAGCAATCTGTTTAAGTTCTGGATATTGTTCTTCCCATTCATCTGGAGCTCCATCCAAGTCGCCATCAATCGGAATGTTGTAAATATCTAAGGGATCGCTTCCGGAAGCTATTTCAACTGAATCTTTAAATCCATCCCCATCGGTATCCCAAAGGTTAAATTTAGTCCCATAATCAAGTTCGGCAGCATCGGGAAGTCCATCGCTGTCAGTATCATATTTATTGGGGTCGCTCCCAAATTGAAATTCTTCGCCGTCGGATATTTTATCATTATCAGAATCCCATTTTCTCAAATTAGTTCCCATTAAAAATTCTTGTTTGTTGGTTAAGCCGTCATCGTCATCGTCATCGTCAGGATTAAAATTTTTATTATCTTCAGCGTAGGCTTCTTCATACCAATCAGGGATACCATCCCCATCTTCATCATCAGAGATCAGGCGATACATCGAATCTTCGATGGCAGCTTGGCGAGTAGTTGGGGTTATTGGAATTTGTGGAGATAAAACTGGCGGAGTTAATTCAGGTGAGCTGCTAGTTGTTACATTATCGTCAGTCGGTTCTGATTCTGTTTCTGGTGAGGTTTCCGAATCAATTTCCGGATTAACAATATCTGTAGTTTCGGTAGTTTTTATGGGTTCAGGAGGTTGGGATTGAGTTTGTTCTTGGGGTTCAGAAGGTTCAGTTTGGGAAACGGAAATAGGGGGAGGAGTTGAAATGGATTCTTGTTCTGGTGGAAGAGTTTGCGGTTCACCAATTTCATTTGGTTCATCTTCTCCGGATAAAGAAGAACCGCCCTCTTCGTCTTCAGTTTCTATTTCGCCACTTAAGGCATTAGAAGATGAAGTAGAGGTGGTTGAACTTGAACTTGAACTTCCCGATCCGCCGCTTCCCCCGCCGGAAGTAGCAATCTCGGTACTTGCTCCACTGGTACGAATTGAAGCCGAAAGGGGGCCGCTTTCATTGCCAAAATCATCAATTGCCCACAAAGCTACACTATAGGTAGTGCCTGTACTAAGAGCGGCAAGAGAAGATGAGTTTGTATTCATCGCTAAAAGAGCAGCATTATTGTCTCCGTCATATTCTGTGGCATCATTAGTTCTATTTAAGACGGCACTATTAGAGGTGCCATACCAAATTTCGTAATGATTAAAATTGGTTTCACTGCTTACCGCAGTCCATTGGCAAAGAATCGTATTTGTCCCGGTTTCTAATACCAAATTACTCATATTAAGAGGAGAAACATTGTCCAAAGTGAATAGTTCGGAATTTGCGATATCCCCTATTTCAATTCCATCATATCCCGTCACTCGAACTTGTGCAGTCGCTAAATCACCGGCTGGTACATCGGTTTTAGATAGCCAGATAAGGGTGACGGTATTTTCTTCTCCACTTGTACTCACTCCTCCAATTGGATAAGTATTGTCATTTTCTATGGTTGGAGCTGTCCCGCTGCTAACGCTTATATCCGAAGCAGATTCACTCAATGTCGCCTTGGTCCAGCCTGAACCGGTATTGTATTCCACTAAACTTTGCACATTATTCAAATCTGTATCGCTGGCAGTATAACTAATCGTCACTCGGCCTGTGCCATTAGTGGCAGAGGCTGCGGTCACGGTATTTATGGTCGGGCCTGAATTGGTGATGGCCGAAATTGTGGGTAAGATTAGCTCGTTTCCGTAACTGTCTAACGCGTATATCGAAAAATAATACGTCAATCCGCTCGTGAGCCCCGTGATTGTGGTCACTGAAGTTGACATCGTTGTGAGTAGAGGATCGTCCCCATCATCCCACTCCGTCCCATTGCTTTGATTGAAATCGCTATTCGTTGAATACCATATTTCATAATGTCCAAAATGAGTCTCCGAAGCAACTGGAGTCCAGCTAAATGCAAGAGAAGTAGTAGCCCGAGTGGTTACACTAAAAGATGAAAGCCCACTTGGAACCACGTTATCGATTGTAAAGGCATCAGAGGTTCCTGCACTGCCCACTTCTATTCCATCCAATCCAATCACTCGAACTTGGGCATTATTGATATCCGTTGTCGGGGCATCCGTCATTGCATCCCACACCACGGTCACCGTATTGGCTCCAGCAGTCGTACTCACTGCGCCTATTTGATACGTATTGTCATTTTCGACTGTCGGTACACTGCCGCTACTCACCGTGATATCAGATCCCGATTCACTTAACGTCGCCTTAGTCCACTCGCCTCCGATATTGTATTCCACACGGCTCTGCACCGAATGGTCATTGAAATCATCCACAACATAAGTAATTCGGATATCCCCTGTCCCATCCGTTGAGATTTGCAAACCAGTCACCGCGGTCATCACTGGTGATCCATTTGATGCCGCCGTAAGGGTAAGACTCGTTTCATTTCCATAATTATCAATCCCAAATAGTTTCCAGTAATACGTAAGGCCTTCGGAAAGACCGGTCACTATGGTTTCATTGGTGGCCAAAGTCAATAGGTCCGGATCATTATCATTATCCCATTCCAAGGCTGTGCCGGTTCTAGCCGCAACATCATCGGAAACCGTGCCATACCACACTTCATAATGATTAAAATTGGCTTCGCTTGTTGCCGCGGTCCATCCTAAAGTCATGGTCGATGACGTCGTGGAGCTCGATACCAATGAGGCCAATCCACTGGGCGCCACATTGTCTACCGTAAAATCACTGGAACTTGTGGCTCCACCTATTTCAATTCCATCATGGCCTGTAACACGTATTTGAGCATTACTCACATTCGCAGTTGGTGTATCGGTTTGTGATAGCCAAACTACGGTCACTGTCACTGCCCCCGAACTCGTGCTCACGGCTCCCACTTGATAAGGATTATCGTTTTCTACAGTCGGCGTTGCCCCACTGCTCACCGCCACATCCGCAACCTCCTCACTTAACGTCGCTTTGGTCCATCCACTGCCCACGTTATATTCCACTAAACTTTGCACGGAATTATCATCGCCATCATCCACAATATAACTGATCGTCACTCTTCCGGTGCCATTGGTTGCCAAGCTAGGGCTCACCGTAGAAATAGTCGGCAAACGATTCAATGTTGATGATATCGCAGATAACGTCGCCTCATTCCCAAAATTATCCACGGCAAATATTTTGAAATAATAAGTCGCCTCTGCTGTTAAGGGGCTGATTGTAGTTGCCGCCGTAGCCATGGTGGTAAAGTCGGCATCATCGCTATTGTCCCACTCTAAAGCGCTTCCACTACGACTGTTTACATCATCCAATATAGTCCCATACCAAATTTCATAATGATTAAAATTATCTTCAGAGCTCAACGCAGTCCACGATAAGTTGATCGAAGTAGAGGTCGCACTCACTTTGGCCAATGAGGCCATTCCAATCGGGTCGAGGTCATCAATGGTAAGTGATGCAGATGTCTGAGTCGTGCCATCAACACTTCCATCATTTGGCGTTACCCGAATTTGAATATCGGATTGCCTTGTATCATCCAATCCTCCCAGCCCACCATTATTACTCATACTTTTTGTATCCCAGACTACAGTCAAAGTAATTTCTCCACCATCTGTATCAATTGCATTTGCAGTTCCGATTTGATAAGTATTAGAATTTTCTAAATCTACGGTTCCACTACTAGAAGCAGCAGATACAAGATAAGGGTCTTTCCAGGTACTTCCTCCGTCATCGCTGTATTCCACTTTTAATTTCGTCGTATCGCTGTCTACATCACTTACGGTCGCAGTAAAAGTCAAATACCCACTCCCATCAGAAGCTAGACTCGTTCCCTCCCCAGGAGGAACCACACTTGGAGCTGTATTATTGATGTACGTGAGCGCTAAATTCGAAAGATCTAGCGCATCGCCGGAACTCAACAAAAAGGAGGCGATCTTTAAAGCCCCAGTCCCCACATCCGTCACCAGCTGTGACAGATAGGCGTTAATTTCATCATCCGTATTCATCTCCGTTAATATCCCGGCCGTTGCACTCGTCCATAAATACGTCGCTGTATTGAAATAGTACCAGTTCGTTCCGTCCGGTGAGAGCTGATATTTTACGCTACCATTCGTGTTAGGACCTAATGTTTCGATAAAATTGTAAAGAGATAAATAATCTAATCCAACTGTATTCATCACCCTAACATCGAGTGTAGAACCAATGGTAGTTTCTGGCTCAACAGTCGCAGACATCGCCATCACATTATACGGCTCGTGGGCATAGTGAGCCTGTACCTCAGCTAAAGACATGCTTTTGTTGTAGACTCTCACTTCATCTAATTTACCATCAAATTCTTCTCCGGTAGATCTGCGACCAAGAATTAAATTACCGGTTGAAGAGGGAGACACATTTTGCTCATTGTAGGTACCGGCTAGCGCACCATCAATATAAACCAAGAAAGAATTGGCTTCACTTTTGTCATGTGTAAGCACCATGTGATGCCACGCGGCGGCTGTATAACTACCAATAGAACCATTACTGCCAATTCCATCAATATTATAATGTAATGTAGCTGTACCTGATTGTTTCCCAAACAAAAACAAGCCACCGGAAGCTTCTCCAAAAAACCATCCCCAATCATCAGCGGCTTCGTCAACCATAACCCAGGTTTCTAAAGTAAAATCATTACTAAATGTAGTATTAATGGGTAAACCGGTAGTCATTTCATGGGTACCGGCCCCATTAAATTCGATCGCATTACCAGAAGCAAAATTACTATCTGCACCAAGCCACGCATTATCGAAAGCACCAGTATGGCCATTACCGGAAGAATCAGCGACGCTTGTGCCTGAACCTTCATCCATTTCCCATTGCGCAACCAAGCTACTATCCCCAGCATAATTATTAGTTTCAACATCATTAAAATCTGACGTAGTTGTCGCTCCGGGATTGCCATAATCCATATAAATTGTTTTTCCCGCGGTGAGTACGGACGGTATTCGCACCCAAATAGTCGCACTATCGTTCGCTGTATTATCATTTGTATAGGTCCAATCTTCGATCCAAAAACCTAGTGGCGTAGTGCCGTCACTATCGTAAAAACGAATATCAGAGCCGTCGGCCTTCGCTGTATCAAATGCCGCATCCAGGTCGCTACCACCGGAAAAATTAGCATTTATTAAAGCTAAAAAAAGATTGCCGTTTGTTAAATCTGCTCCGTACAGATTACTGATTATTATGGGTCGACGATTAGTCCAAACTTCGACATTTGTAGAAGCTACACCACCACTCACTGTAATATCAGCACCAGCTGTATAATCTTCGGCAGTGGAAAAATCATAATTTGTTTGAGTTATACTAGCATCGGTTATTGTGAAAAATTGGATGCCCTCACTCCAATCACTGTCTCCAATTGCGTTCGTATATCGTACACAAGCGTAATAAGTTGTTGATGCACTTAGAGTGCCCCCAATAGTAATAGATGTTTTATTGGTAGAATCATCAAGTGAACTCCAGGCCACACCACTATCTACACTACAATCTGATCCGGTTTGCACCTTCCAATCACTGGATGAATGAGTGCCATAGTTAGTGCTTTCAGTATTGGATGGATAAGCGCTGGCACTTAGAGAGCCTCCTGTTAAAGCAAAAGAAAAAGAATTGGGCAGCGGAAAAGTAATTGTTGGTTGGGTTGGTACAGGATAAACAAGTAAATAGGTGGTTCCGTCAGATCCATCCGTTTGATTCCCAGCGGTTGTCCCCTTTAATCCTTTGGTTACGGTAATATTTCCCAAAGTAAAACCAGAAGCATCGCTGTAATACACGGCTATGCGTCCACCACCACCACCACCACCAGTGCCAGTCCCCGCACTACCCCCATTAGCAGAAATGGTGCTTGAACCGGTTAAAACATTGGTTGTAATATAAATCGCTCCCCCTGATCCACCGCCAGCAGTCGTAGAATTTCTACCGTTGGCAGAAATGGCACCATTAACCGTTAATGTCCCAGAAATATCCAGACGGACTTTTCCGCCGCCAGAGCCACTGTCACTGGTTCCACCGTATCCGCCGCCACCAGAACCTAATAAGACCGGCGCGGTATTTACATCATAAGTTGTGGCTTGAGGGTTGGCTGACATACCTCCACGGCCACCGGCGCCACCATGAGCCGCACCACCACTGCTGTATTTACCATAACCGCTGGTAGTTTGTGCACAGATCCCGGTGCTAGTGTTTGGCCCATAGCCATTTTCATTTTGTGGTCCACCGGGACAACCCTGATAATCTGCATTAATGGCCCCTCCACTATTGATGGTAAGAGTTGCGGCCGTAATCGTCACTCCATCCGTATCTTCATCTATGTGTGTTAAGATAACTCCAGTTGAAATAGTCAACGAATTCACGGTCAAGGGATTATCCAAGGCACAATACCCATCACCACCGGTATCCGTCATGGTCACATCATCGGCGCTGGTATAACTGGCTTCCGTAATAGCCGTTGGCGTGCCAAAAGTCCCGGAACATTCAATGGTTAAGCTGGCAGCTTGAACTTCTTGAGGTTTAATTTTAGTTAGCAGGCCGGGTTGAACTAAAAAAAAGAAAAAATTAATTAAAATAAATAAAATAATTTTTTTCTTAGGAAGGAAAAGGCGCATAAATATTTAATAAATCAAAACACCGTAATCTTACCATTGCTTCCTTTAAAAACTCAAAGGAAAAAAATTGGGTTAAGGCGGAAAATAGGAGCTAAGCAGCTGGTGGTTGATTTTTACGAAAAGCTAAATAGAGAATGGTTATTACGCCAAGCCCCCCAAAGCCACCTGCCAGCCACCAAATAAGGGGGAAATTTTGAGATGTTTGGGGAATTGCGATCGCGCCTTGGGGCAATACTTCAAAATCAATATTAATAGCTGAGGTGTAAAAATTCTGAGCAGGATCTACGGCATAAACCAAAAGATCATGATTGCCTTCTTCAAGTACATTCGGAGCACTAACAACGAATTCTCCGCTATCAGTATCAGCCAAAAGGGAAGCGGTATATTGCTGACTCGCCCAGGTTGTCACAACTTCATATCCTTTCGAGGTTTTCCCGTAAAGATAAGGGCGATTATTAGCGAGACGAATCAATTTTAAATTTTTAACATCAATTTTTTCTTCATCTAATTGTTGCGGTAAAACAGGGTCAATCGTTGTCGAGGAGTCAATGGAAATATTATAAGGAAGACTTTCGTCCTGGATGTTTCCTTTACTATCTAAGGAACGAACAATAACCGTATAATCACCATTTTGGAGTGTTGGCATTGCTAAAAATTTACCCTTATCATCCGTGGTCACGCTTTGAGTGATGATTTCCTCATCGACTCCGAAAAGGCTAACCAGGAGTGAAGATAAAAAGGCTTGTTTTTTAGTATCAGCGGATTGGGGAATAATGAGTAAATTAAGAACCGTGTTGGGCGTAGAAATACCTTTTATGACTGGCGTTTTATCCGCAAACGTAACTTCATTTTTAACATTCGATATTTTAGTCTGGTAAAGGTTTTCTTTGGATGTGGCTAAAGTCGGATTTGTTTGATAATCAATCACTTCTTCGCCATCACTAATACCATCTTTGTCGCTATCTCCATCCGTGGGATTGCTACCAAAGCGCATTTCTTCAGCATCGGTTAACCCATCCCCATCACTGTCCGTCATCTTAAATGTCAAAATAAGCGGGTGATCGAGCCCTTGAATCGTTTGTGGCTTAGTATAAGTAACTTCTTTTAAATTAGGATATTGATTAGTCCATTGATCCGGCGCCCCATCGTCATCACTATCAACCGGCGTGTCAGAGGAACTTAAGGGGTCACTGCCACTGGCAATTTCTATTGAATCTTCATAGCCATCCATATCCGTATCGAGCAAATTAATATTAGTTCCAGCGCTAATTTCCTGGGCATCGGAAAGTCCATCGCCATCGGTATCATAACTATTAGGGTTACTGCCTGAATTAAATTCTTGAAAATCAGCTAATCCATCATTATCAGAATCCAGTTTTTGGAAATTAGTTCCCAATAAATATTCTTGCTGATTAGATAATCCATCCCCATCATCATCGGCCTGGGGATCAAATGATTGTTTCGTGGAAGTAGATTTTGCTTCATACCAGTCCGGGATACTATCTTGATTTTTGTCAGCTGATATTTCTTGATAAGAAGTATTTTCAGTTAAATTTTCTCTTGTTGACGCAATGACTGGCTCATTGCTGGGCTCATTATTTGTTGTGGCAACTTCCAGAGGTATTTCATTAGAGACTTCTATAGGTGTTTGGATAAGTACTTCTGTGGAATCGAGATTAATGTTCGAAGGTGTAATTTCAACAATAAAATTGATCGATTCAGATGCCGGTTCGCTTATTACTTCAATATCAGTTAACGGTTCTGTATTGATTGGTGATGATTCGGTCTCGCCGCTTAAAGAATAGCCCTCTGAATCATTAAGGTTGTCTTCCCCGCTCACGGAAATTGAATTTGGATCAATGGCCGTAGTAAAGGAATTAGTTGCATTGGCATTGCTGCTGCCATTACCGCTACTACTACCACCACCTCCTCCACTATTAGCGCTAGTTTCCGTACTACTTCCGCTGGTACGAATTGAATTAGTAGCAGTGGTGCTACTATTGCCGTAAGTATCAATTGCCCAAAGTTTAATTGCATAGGTTGTTCCAACTGATAGAGCTGGTAGTAGGGTAGTACCAGTGGTCATGGTAGTCAGATTGGAGTTATCGCTATCGTCATATTCAAGAGCGGGGCTGGTACGAGTAGAAACATCTGTCGAGTTAGTTCCGTACCAAATTTCATAATGATCAAAATGGGCTTCGGTGCTAACGGCTGGCCAGGTAACGCGAATAGTATTTGACTCTGTGCTTAACGATAGATTGCCCAATCCACTTGGTGCGGCATTGTCCACCTCAAAAGAAGCAGAAGTTTGCGATGTTCCGTCTATAGTCCCATCATTTGGAGTTATCCGAATCTGAATTGTGCTTAAATCGTTTCCAATAATTCCTCCTTCTCCTCCATTGTTATTTATGCTTTGGGTGTCCCAAACAATTGTTAGAAGCACATTTGTACTATCGGTATCAACAGCATTAACGGTTCCAATTTGATAGACATTTGAATTATCCAAATCAACGCTGCCGCTGGAAGGGGTCACAGAAACTAAAAAAGGATCTTTCCAGGTAGTGCCCGCATCGTCACTATATTGTACTTTCAATTTAGTCGCATCATTATCTTCATCGCTAATCGTTGTGGTAAAAGTTACATAACCACCCCCGTTCGTGGCTTGCGTGGGGGCAGTGGACAAAGCCGTTGCGCTCGGAGCTGAATTGTCAGCAATCGTGGTAAAATTTGACGCAAGACTCCAGCTAGTAGAGCCTACGACATTGGTATGTTTAACAAAAGCATAGTAAGCCGTGCTGTACCCTAAGGCAGTTTCTCCCTCCAATACTCCGCCGAAAGTGCCATTTGTGTCATTAATAACAATACTCGTCAGGTTAGTGGTGTCATTATCTTTATGCCAAACTGAGAATAATCCTAAAAGGTCAGTGGTGATTTTCCAGTTGCTGGATAAATGTGGTGCGCCGTCCGATGAATAGTTAGAAGAAGCAATCGTCGGATTAATTAGAACATCCAGGGCATTACCAGCTGGAGCAATAATAATCGGGCTAACGGGGACAGAAAAATTGTTAGTTGTGGTAAAACTTGACGCAATACTCCAGTTGGTAGAGCCCACGACATTAGTATGTTTAACAAAAGTATAGTAAACCGTGTTGTACTCCAAGCCAGTTTCCCCCTCCAGTACCCCGGTAAAGGTACCATTTGTAGTATTAACAGCGATGCTTGTTAAATTGGTCGCATCATTATTCTTATACCAAACTGAAAATAACCCTAAGGGGTCAGTGGTGATTTTCCAGTTACTAAATAAATGGGTAGCTCCATTGGATGAGTATTCCGAAGAAGTAAGTGTCGGGTTAATGGAAATATCAGTTGACTCATCTGCTGGGGTTAGAATAATTGGGGCAGTGGGGATAGAATATTGATTTTTTAATAAACTCCCGGTTGCTCCGGCATTTCCGCCTGAGCCTGAACCTCCGCCGGCCGTGTTGTTTTCGGCAATAGTGGTTGTTAACCAATCAGAAGAATTATTAACGTAGTTGATAGAGATTATTCCGCCGCCTCCTCCTCCTCCATCATTGCTATTACTACTATCGCCGCCATTTCCCCCGTTAGTCGTAATGGTTCCGCCTGAGCCACCTATAGTCGTTGTGCTAATATAAATACTTCCACCAGCTCCACCACCTCCACCATAAGTACTCACTACATTGCCTGCTGAGCCATTGGCCGAAAGAGTTCCGCTTAAACTAAACGTATCCGTTACCGTAAAATGAAGAATCCCTCCACCTTTTCCCCCGGCACTACCCATTCCAGATGTATTTCTACTTCCTCCAGCTCCAAATAAAACCGGCTCGGTTGTGCTGTCGTATGTTGCGCCGCCTGTTCCGGTGCTTTCTCCGGCTCCTCCAACTCCACCATGACCGGCTCCACCATTTGAAATTCCAGTGCCGCTACCTCCGCTAGTACAAACATTACTTTCATTGGGGCCATAACCGGGGTCGCTTATGGCCATTGAACCACCGCCACATCCTTTTTCATTAGCCGTAATCGTCGAACCACTATAAATAGATAAATTACTAAAAGTTGCGTTAATATTACCCGTAAAAGTACAGTTTTCTCCAAATGGTGATCCCATATTAATGGAAATTCCATCTGTAAATTCCAGTGATTCTGCGATTCCTGTGTCCGTCGCCGTAAGTGTAGAATTTGTAAAACCCAGGCTTGGGGTTGCAAATTCAATGGTGTCTGTGGAAATAGTTACCCGATCAAGACTGTTAATAGAGCTGGTTGCGGTCAGAGTTAAATCTCCCACCGAAGAAATAGCCAAGGTATCTTCAGATGATACATTGTTAATAGCCATTGAATCGGCAGTTAGCCCTAAGGAATTTACCCCGGTTCCAGAGATCGTTGTATTTGATAAATTCATATTATTTGTAGCTTGAATAATTGTATTTGCAGTCGTGACCACGATATTAGCGTTGTTAACATTCCCTAACACCTGAAGGCTTGAAAAAAGAAAATTATTCCCACTATTTTCTTCGCCGGCTTGAAAGCGAAATCCATCATACATATAAACATCCGCATCCGTGTAATTCGTTGAATCCGTATTCCAGTCAACAAAAGCAGCGGTTCCGTTAGTTCCCGCTTCTCCCATGTTAGACGAACTTGCACCGATAACATTAACTTTTGATTCTAGGGTCGTCGCCAAATTCGTTAATGAAGTTTGATAAAAATAAACGATAACTCGGCCACCTCCACCATTGCCACCATCTAAACTAGTAGTATTTCCACCCCCGCCACCTTTGGCAGTCAACGGGCCTGTCCCTGAATAGCTTCCGGCTTTAATATAAATAGTTCCTCCAGCGCCCCCTCCACCACCCGCGTCATTAGTATTACTTCCAGCTGCCCCGTCGGCAACGATAGCTCCATTATTAGTAAAAGAAGCTTCGCCTCCAAGTGTGGTAATATTGACAAGCCCTCCTCCCGCTCCACCGTAACTTTCCGAATATTCATTAGTCATGGCTCCACCAGCCCCAAATTTACTAGGGGTAAAACTATTGTCAAAGGCTGCGCCACCGGCTTGGAGTGTGGTTTGGCTATCACCACCTTCTCCTCCATGCCCAGCACCTCCACCATCAAGGTCGCCGGTGCCATTACCCGCTGCAACGCAAGTATTGGTAGCATCTGGCCCAAAGCCAGTAGCATTTGTCGCTAATGTTCCGCCTGCGCATCCTTTACCATTAACATCAATAACTCCGTTTAAAACAAAGCTAGAGGCGGTAATGGTTAATCCATCGGGATCCTGGGCATCATGCGTTAACCAAACTCCGGTTTCAATAGTTACGGAATTTGCAATAAGAGGGTTATCTAAAGAACAATAGCCGCTTCCTGTATAAATAAAAGTAAGATCATCCCCGCTGGTATAGAGTGATTCATCTACTACTGTCGGCACTGAAGAAGTTCCTGAGCACTCAATCGTATAGTTTGCTGCTTTGGCAATTTGGGAGTTAGTCAAAATGCTAAATTGCCATCCCCAAAAAGTTAGGCTTAATAAAATAAAAAAAGCGATGGGTTTTTTTGTAAACAAGAAAATAGGCTTCAAGTTCAAGAGAGAGGGAATTATTAAATAACATAATGCATCCTAAATTAATTTTAAAATAATTTCAATCAAACAAAAAAGAGCGAAGAATATCGAATTTGATGCAGTCTTTATTCCTTATAATGAAAGTTGTATAATTGCCTTAAAATAAATTTATTTGTATGTTACGCAAAACCGCTTTGTTTATCGGTCGTTTCCAGCCTTTTCATTTAGGGCATTTAAGTGTAGTTAAGCAGGCCTTAAAAGAGAATGATTTTTTAATTATTGGAATCGGGAGCGCTGAGGATAATTATTTACCAGATAACCCTTTTACCGCCGGGGAACGTTGGGAAATGATTACTAGCGCTTTGGATCAAGAAAAAATTTTTCGTGATCGTTATACGATTATTCCTGTTAGAAATATTAATAATTATGCGATCTGGGTGGAGCATGTTTCGAAAATTCTTCCTTGCTTCCAAAAAGTTTACACCGGTTCTCCTCTTGTTAAAAATTTATTTGAAAATTATGGTCGCAACGAAGTGATTGAGGTACAATTTAAAATACCTACCTCAGCGACTGAAATCCGCAAATTAATGTTGCAAGGGGAAGAATGGGAAACGCATGTTCCCCGGGTTGTGGCGCAAACGATAAGAGGTTTTAAAGGAGTTGAAAGACTGAAAATTATTACAAATTTTTATCCGTAAAATTATGAATCCGCACATTTTTAGGGCTTATGATATTCGCGGGATTGCCCATTTACCTAAGTCTGATCTATTAGTTGACCTAAATTCAGAAATTATTGAGTTAATCGGGAAGGGCGTTGGGACCTATTTGTTGCGGCATAGTGGTCCTAAAATAGCGATTGGAGGTGATAATCGTTTAAGTACCCCTGATCTTAAGGCCGCTTTTACGAAAGGCCTGCTTTCTACAGGGTGTCAGGTAATTGATATCGGCTTATCTCCGTCACCTTTACTTTATTACGCTACTTGCAAATTAGGACTGGACGGAGGAATAAATATTACTGCTAGCCATAATCCAAAAGAATATAATGGGATTAAGATAGTTGGGAAAAAGGCGCATGCTATTTGCGGCGAAGATTTACAGGAAATTTATAGAATTATCGAGGAGGAAGCCTTTAAGGTAGGAGAAGGGTCATTGATAAAAAGGAATGATATTTTTGATATTTATATCGCAGAATTAAAAAGTAAAATTAAACTAGGAAGGCCAGTGAAGGTTATTGTCGATGCTGGGAATGGTGTCACCGGGCCATTCATTCCTAAACTTTTGAGGTCTTTAGGATGTGTGGTGGAAGAGCTTTATTGTGATCTTGATGGTAATTTTCCTAATCATCCGGCTAATCCTGAAGAAGTAGAAAATTTGGCAGTTTTAATTCGAAAAATGAAAAATAATGAAGCTGAAATCGGATTGGGATTTGACGGCGATGGCGACCGCATTGGCATTATTGACGAAAAAGGAAATCACTATGCGGCTGATATCCATTTGTTTTTATTGGCTAAGGATCTTTTAGGGAGAATCCCCGGTGCTTCTATTGTGTTCGATGTTAAAGTCTCTCAGGTTATTCCCGAATTAATTAGGAAGTATGGAGGAAATCCTATTATGGCAAAGACAGGGCATTCATTTATTGAGCAAACCATGCACGAAAAAGGCGCTTTGCTAGCCGGTGAAGTGAGTGGGCATCTTTTTTTTGGAGAAGATTATTATGGTTTTGATGATGCACTTTTGGCTGCCGCTAAAACCATTGAAATTATTTCTCAAGGTAATAATCCGCTGTCCGCTCATTTCAAGGAAATTCCAAAAACTTATACTACGCCTGAAATTAAAATTCCTTGTCCTGATGATCGGAAATTTAAAATTGTGGAAAAATTACGCGACTATTTTGTTTCTATTTATGATTGTATTACCATTGATGGGGTGCGAATCCTTTTTGATCAAAATACCTGGGGCATTATTCGTTGTTCCAATACGACCCCTAATATTACGATGCGCTTTGAGGCGTTAACAAAAAAAAGGTTAGGAGAAATAATAAGTATTATTATTCAGGAGATGGGGAAATATCCGGTTGCAGATATCAGTCATTTAAAATCTCTTGAAAAGAAGTTGCTATGAAAATTACTGTTTTAATTATTTTAATCGGAGGGTTAGGTTTTATGCTTGCAGTCGGGGCATTGGGGGTTTTGCAAGCAATGCGATTTCGCTATTTAAGCGGGACTTCTCGTCTTGTATCCTGGGTTTATTTAGTCATAACCTTAATTATCAGTATTGGTATACTAATTGTTTTTCGTTCCATAGAATGGTGAATAGTGTTAGCTGCAAAGGTTAGGGCAGAGCGTGGGGTAATAGCACTTATTGAGAAAGTTTTATTTATTTCCTTTGATAGCCTTAACGATAATTTTGGCTTCTTCCCCTGTAATTCCCTCTATGGACAGAAAGTCTTTTTCGGATAGACCCTTTAATTGAGCTATTTCCATAAGATTAACTTTTTCTAGTTTTGCAATAATTTCCGGAGTAATCTTGGGAAGATCAGATACTTTGGCCACGGATGATTTTTGGGGTGCAGTAGCTTTTTCTCCTTCGGTAGTCGATTTAATGTCCTCTTGACTCAGGTCGATTACGTCTAAGATGTCAATTTCCCAACCGGTTAAATTTGAAGCCAAACGGACATTTTGTCCTTGGCGGCCAATAGCCAGTGGACGTTGATCTTGCGCCACGTAAACACCAGCTCTTCTATTGTGGTCGTCTAATTTTATGTGGGTTACTTTTGCAGGCGCAAGGGCTGACGAAATATATTTAGCGGATTCCTCCGAGTAGGGAATAATATCAATTCGTTCTCCGTTAAGCTCGTCCATAACTGCTTGCACTCTTACTCCTTTTTGCCCCACACATGCTCCAATGGCATCTACTTTTGGATCAGAGGAGCTTACTGCAACTTTGCAGCGAATTCCTGGATCCCTGGCCACGCCTTTAATTGTAACAATACCTTCTTTGATTTCCGGAATATCCAATTCCATTAGCTTTTTAACTAAATTGGGATGAGTTCTTGAAATAAGGAGTTGTGGCCCTTTAGTAGTTTTAATAACCTTATCGAGATATAATTTAATCCGTTGCCCACCATAATAGCGCTCTCCGGGAATTTGATGTTCAGTCGGCAGAAAAGTGGTAATGCCGCCTAAATCAACGTAAACATTCCTTTCATCTACGCGATGAACTAGGGAATTAATCAGTTCATTTTCTCGATCCTTAAACATTTCATACATGGTGTCTCTTTCTGCTTCTTGTAGTTTTTGCAAAATTACTTGCTTCGCTGATTGAGCCGCGATGCGACCATAGCTAATCGGGGTGACATCAATTTTAATTGTATCTCCAATCTTAGCTGTTTTTTTATTTTTTTGCGCCTCTTTTAGAGAGATTTGTTGGTCTTCGTTTTCAATAGTCTTCACTACTTCTTTTATGAGGAAAATCGTGGCAAAAGTTTCTCCGTCGTTAAATTCCACCTCAATATTTTGGTCACGATTTCCATAATCTTTTCTGTAAGCGGCCCGAAGCGCTGCCTTAACTGTTTCAAAAACGATTTCCTTGGAAAGATTTTTTTCTTCGCAAAGTTCATTAATAGCCCTTAGAAATTGAGATTGCATAAATAAATTATTAAATAAAAAAACCGCAGGATAACTAAATCCTACTTTTATAGTAACTAAATATAGCTTACTAACTTAATAAATATTTGTCAATGACATCCCTGCAAGTCTCCAAATTAAATCCCCGTGACTTTAGGAAATTAAATATTTTTTGGCGTTGAACAAAAGGGGGTAAGGTGTGAAGGCGCAAAAGTTTTTTAAGGATCACTTTTTCGGCAAGGATATTTTCATCCAGGGGATTTTCTATCCAGAATTTTTCAATAATGGGATTTGGTATGCCACGGTTTTTAAGTTCTTGGGTCAAAAAGTATTTTCCTCTTGGTTTTAAACGACATCTTTCTTCTATAAAGCGTTTCGTAAAATCAAAATCATCCAAATATTTTAATTCAACTAGCTTGTTAATTACCTGAATAGTAATTTCGTCCGATTGCCTAGGATTTAGTTTGAGTAGTCGTTGGGTTAGTTTTTCTTTTAGGCGCTGCACCGAATAGGATCTTTGGCTCAAAAGGCTTAGTGCACAGGTCATTAATTTTTGATAAAAAGGATTAATTTTTGCGCTTGATTTTGGCAAGTGATCCATTATTTAGCCATTTTAACTTTTTCCATTACTATTTTGTATAATTCCTTGGTTACTTTTGGGTTTTGTTCTAAAAATAATTTAGCATTTTCTCGTCCTTGTCCTAGCTTTAATTCTTTATAATTATAGAAAGCACCGGAGCGATGTATGAACTCGTATTGGGTAGCTAGATCTAATAAATCACCGCTAGAAGAAATTCCCTTGGAATACATAATATCAAATTCAGCAACTTTAAAGGGTGGGGCTATTTTGTTTTTGACTACATTAACTCGTACGCGATTACCGGTAAGTTCCTTGCCGCTTTCAGCAGAAGTTTCCACTTTTCCAATGCGACGGATATCCATCCTAACGGAAGAATAAAATTTAAGGGCTTGCCCCCCTGGTGTTGTCTCTGGATTTCCATACATCACTCCTATTTTCATGCGAATCTGATTGATAAAAATGACCGCTACCTTTGATTTACTAATGGCAGCAGTCAATTTACGTAAAGCTTGGCTCATGAGGCGGGCTTGGAGTCCCATGTGCGAATCACCCATTTCCCCTTCAATCTCTGCCCTTGGGGTTAAGGCTGCTACTGAATCCACTACAATCACATCAACTGCATTGGAGCGCACCAATGTCTCGGTAATTTCCAAGGCTTGTTCCCCATTATCTGGTTGGGAAATTAAAAGATTATCCAAATCCACGCCTATTTTGCGAGCGTATTCCGGATCAAGGGCATGCTCCGCATCAATAAAAGCCGCGCAACCGTTATTTTTTTGAGCTTCAGCAATAACATGCAAGGCTAGGGTGGTTTTACCGGATGATTCTGGTCCATAAATTTCCGTGACTCGCCCCTTGGGAACTCCACCCCCTAAGGCTACATCAAGGGATAAGGCTCCGGTAGAGATGGTTTCTATCTGCACAATTTTCGCTTCGCCCATTCTCATAATGGCTCCCTTTCCAAAGTTTTTTTCAATTTGAGAAAGCGCGAGATCAATAGCTTTATTTTTTTCGTCATTAGTCATATTTGATAGATTTTAAGTGTAAAAGGTGATGGCTAGATCATAGGTGAGTATTTACTCACCGTCAAGTAAAAAGTTAAAACAAGTACCCGCATCTGATATATCACAAGAGCATTAAAAATACTTTTCAAAAAAATTAAAAAAACATGAACGAATTACAGTAATTTTTTTACGGGGAGCTTTATTTTGTAGTTTCTTCTCCTTCTCCTTCCTCAATATGGAAAAAGCTTATAATGCTACGCTTTGTTCCAAAAGCCACATTTTTAGTGCCACATTTTACGCAAGTATAAACATATTGGCGCCCTACTCGCTTCACGTCTGTCATTTCATGGCAATCTTTACAATAAAACAGGATACTGTTTGGAAGTCCGGTTGAGGAGGTAAGTGGACGAGCTGATTTGTCTGTAGGTGCACTCATGGTAGGGCTATTATAAATTTAATTGTAAGGGTTGTTCCTTAGCTGACTTATTATTTGTTGGTGATTCCGTAACTGTCGCAGTTGGGCGTGATGTCCATTGATTTGACATTTGTTCATTTCGATTTAGACTTTGAGTCGTTCTTTTTATGGCTTCTTTATGCAATTTAATTAATGGTTCCAAGTGCCCATCAGTTGATAATTGAGAAGTTCGGCTGGTTTCGCGTCGATAGAATTTGTAACCGCTCCAAATTAAAAGGATAACTCCCACAAAAGCTAACATCATCCCAAACAAGGTTTGTTTTAGGGTAATATTAACGCCAAATTTAGAATGGAAAAAAACGGAATTTGTAATTAATAGCAGAAGAAGATCTTGTAGCCCTAAAAAAACAAATAAGGTTTCATTTTTGATTGGTAAAGTTGGCAGAGGCTTTCCTAGTAAAGGAAGAATTATCCAAGCAGCTGTTATTAGCGCAGATCCTAACATCAAAATTCCGATTAAATAAAGTGGCCCAGTTATCCCAAAATAAGAATTTCCAATATCAAAGTTGTCTACATCTCGATACCAGGGTAAAAAAACGCTTAAGGTAATAATACCGGCACTTATTAGTAGCCATTTACGAGTTACATCCAGGCGAGATAAAGTGTATTTTAGAGATTGAGACATAGTAATAAGATTAAATCATCCCTAAAATACGCTGGTTTGGAATTGAAGACAAGCCACGGTTTGCCCATTTGTCGGAATAAAGTTATCGCCCTTATGCCGCTTACGATTGCCATTGATATTCGTGAAACATCCCGTATTAAAACCGGCAAAGGTTGGTATGCTTTTTTACTTATTAAGGAGTTATTAAAACAGAATTCTAAAAATCATTATCTGCTGTATACTCAGAAAAAAAATCCGGAATTTGAAAAATATGCTTATGTCGAGCAACGCGTTTTTTGTCAACGCGGAATCTTTTGGCATTTGGCTGTTTTGAGAGATTTAAAAAAAGTTAAACCCAGTTTTTTCTGGGCGCCAACCAGTTATCTTATCCCGGCTTTAGCGCCGAAATGGCTTAAAATTGTAATTACGGTACACGATGTCGTGTCATTTATTTTTCCGCTTGGGCACAACAAAAAAGCTCTTTGGTTGGAGAGATTTACTTTAAAATATGCTGTCAAAAAATCCACTAAAATTGTTACTATCTCTCAAAATACCAAAAATGATTTAAGAGCCCTTTTTAAAATTCCTGAAAGTAAAATTGTGATAATTTCTTGTGCGGCAAGTAAAATTTTTAAACCTGATATTGAGAATGAAAAGCTGAAATTTGTGCAAAAAAAATATAATCTACCTGCCAAATTTATTTTGGCGGTTGGGACTCTTGCACCCAGAAAAAATTTGGGACGCTTAATTCAAGCTTATTCTCAAATCGTTCATTCTTATCCTAATATCCATCTTGTTATGGTTGGTGATCGGGGTTGGGAAATGAGCGATATCTTAAAAGAAATTAAAAATAACCGTAACCAAATTCATTGGATTGGTTATGTTGAAGGGGGCGAATTAGCCGCCCTTTACTCCTTGGCGGAATTATTTGTATTTCCTTCTTTATACGAAGGATTTGGTATTCCCCCTTTAGAAGCTATGGCCTGCGGTTGTCCGGTCATAACTTCCAATAGTTCCTCCTTGCCTGAAGTGGTTGGTGATGCGGCGTTGCAGGTTGATCCCTATTCAGTAGCAGCTCTTAAAAAAGCCATAAATCAATTTCTTTCTAATGATATTCTAAGGCAAGAATTTACTAACAAAGGCTACGAGCGCGTTAAAAAATTTTCCTGGGAAAGAAGTGCCCAAACCCTACTGGCCACATTTCAATCTTTGCAGGGGGATTAAAAAGTGATTACAATGGTTAAAGATGGTAAAAAAACCTCAAAAGATAGAAGTTGTTGGCGTCATTTCAAAGGCCTATCTCGATAGGAGTGGATTGACGACTTTACGAAAAATTAATACTTTTCTAGAATCGAAAAATATTAAGATCTTGTATGAAAAAAATGCTGCTCGATACCTAAAGGCTAATTTAACTTCAGCTAAAATTATTATGAGGGAAGCTGATTTTGTAATTACAGTTGGCGGGGATGGAACATTAATTAAATTAGCGGAGAATATTGCTTATAAGGTTGTGCCTATTTTAGCCGTGAACCAAGGACATTTAGGGGCGCTTACTGAGGTTCAAAATTCAGAAAAAATACTTGAAGTATTGAAAACAGTTTTTAATAGACGGTATCATTTGGATGAACGGCAAATGTTAAGGGTTACAATTTATCGGCAAGGAGAAAAAATATACACCACCCTTGCTCTTAATGAAGTAGTAATTAATCAAGGAAATTTTGCAAGACTTATAGATTTAAACGCGGAAATTAATCAGCGTAAAATGGTTCGTTTTAAGGCTGACGGAATTATTATTGCGACCACCACTGGTTCAACTGCTCATTCTTTATCAGCCGGTGGTCCCATTGTACATCCAAAAATTGCGGCTTTTATTTTTACCCCAATTTGTCCCGCAGCTTTATCCATGCGGCCGATTGTTATCCCCAGTAGTCGCCAATTAACTATTACGATCGAAACACATCGAAAATTTAAAGATAATTATGTTGCTTGCACTGTTGATGGTCAGCGAAGTATGAAGCTGGAATATGGGGATCAGATAAAAATTAGGCGCTCTAAACGCTCTTTTTATTTAGCTCGGATTAGTAACACTAAATATTATAAGGTTTTGCGAGATTTACTGGCGTGGGGGGACTAAGGTAATTCGAAGGGGAACAGTAACGCAGTCCCTTAATTAATGGCTTTAAATCTCTCAATCACAAAAGTGCGATCTAAAGCTTCAAGGAACCAGCCAGCCTGAGGCCCCGAATCTTTTCCTAAAAGTGCTTGATAAATAGCTCCAAACGCTTCGCGGGCTTCCAGGGGTGAGGCTTTTTTGAGTTCATGAATCTTGGAATGTAATTCTTCTCCCGACAAGCTTGGATTTTCTTGAAGGAGCGTGGCAATAGCCTGAAGGAATTTTTTTTGTTCTGAATCCAAAGAAGCGGCACTCACAGGTATTTCTGTTTGAATTTGAAATTTGGCCTGATCAGAAGCAAATTCATCCAACCATCGCCGCGCATACGCTACTCGATCTTCAAGTTCCTTTTTATCTTCCGGGGTTAAGGTAATGCCTTTTAATTTTTCAACCTCCTTTGTAATCGACAAATGCGGAATTTGGACCATAAAAGCCACTCTGGAAAAACGAGAAAAATATCGGGCAGGAATATTTTGTGGATCCATTTGAGCAAAGTAAAACGCGCGTCCTAAATCAGGCGTGTCCGTCTTTTGTCCAAAATAAATTGCCGCACATTCATCATGATTATCGTACAGGCGAGGGATGGTGTCGCCTTCAATATTAAAATCAATGGGTTGGTTAGGCCGTGTGCGGATCATTAAAAATCGCAATAACTCCGGCGGCATCATTTCGGAAACTTCCTTTGCCGTGGCTCCCAGTCCCTTTGACGCGCTCATTTTTGCTCCTCCAAATAAGAAAAATTCATAAGGAATATTAAAAGGGACTTTTGCTCCAAGAATTTCTTTGCAAATTGCTTCACTGACTTCATGCGATCCCCCTGAGGCATTGTGGTCTTTTCCGGATCCCTCAACATCGACGGGCAAAGCGGCCCATTTTACGGCCCATTCCATTTTCCAAGGTAATTTTCCTCGGCCATTAAAAGGAGAAACTTTGCCTTGATAACCGCAGCCTTGCGCCCAAGTCACTTTGTTAGGTTCACAGTTGTAGATAGCTTCTTTTCCATTAAATTCCGTTACAGTTGTTGTGCCCACCTTGCCGCATTTTTCGCAAACAATTTGCAAGGGATTCCATTCTTCTGATTTTTCCGAGCCACTGATTTTTTGGTAAATTTCACGTACTTTATCAGGATGTGCACAAGCTTTTTCAATCCATCCATTGTAGCGCCCTTCGTGATAAAAATCACTTGACCAAACAATCTGGGCATTAAATCCCAGTTTTGCAATCACTTCCACAAATTCATTCCCAAAGTAGCGAGCAAAATTATTGGTTGCGGTTGGGGTAGAAGACGGCTTACCTAGTTCATTTGGCGCTGGTACCGCATTCAGGGGCTTTCCCATATATGGACGGTACGCATTTTGATCTAAATAGACTGGCAGCCCATCCATTGGATCACAATCATTAATCTCGTAGTAAAAAGTTACTTTTCGTCCTAGTTGAATTAAAGCCTCAGCCAGTACTCCATGAATAGCCACACCTCGCAATGAACCCACATGTACTCTGCCCGAAGCGGTTTTTTCATCACGAATAATAATTTCTTCCTTATCAGGAAAAGCTTTGTTAATTTGCTGAGCGACATCGTCAATCCAAAACATGTTAATTTAGTTAGGGCTTATTTAAAATTACGCCTCCATTTCAACCCCTTCAAACGCCTCAGCCAGTCCACTATGGGTGCGATCAATATCGTAAAAGCGCATTTGTTCTTTTTTGAACATCAATTCCACTTTGCCGGTTGGTCCATTACGATGCTTGCGAACATATATATCCGTAATTCCTTGGCGATCAGTGTCTTCTTCGTAATAATCTTCACGGTAAATCATTAACACAACGTCGCTATCCTGCTCGATTGAGCCAGACTCTCTCAAGTCTGATAATTGAGGGATTTTGCTTGGTCGATTTTCAACCGCACGAGAAAGTTGAGATAAGGCAACAATTGGAATTTTTAATTCCCGCGCCAGAGCTTTTAATGATCTAGAAATTTCGGAAATTTCTTGCACACGATTAGTAATATTGCCACCAACGCCACTAATACTCATTAGTTGGAGGTAATCCAGGATTAAAAGATCTAAGCCGTGTTCCATTTGCAGTCGTCGCGCTTTAGCTCTCAATTCAGCTAGAGCTCCGGAAGTTGAATCATCAATATAAATTTTGGCGGAATTTAATTCATCCATTACGGAACCGATTCTGGCAAAGTCATCTTCTTCCAATTTACCGGTACGCAATTTCCAGGAATCCACGCTTAAAAGCGAGCAAAAAAGACGTTCAACCAATTGCTCTTTGGACATTTCCAGGGAAATAACGCCCACGGTGCGATTTAATTTAGCGACATTTTGAGCAATATTAAGAGCCATGCTGGTTTTACCCATGGATGGTCTAGCTGCCAAAATAATAAGATCAGAAGGTTGTAGGCCGGATAAAATTCGATCCAAGCTATGGAAACCAGTAGGTATGCCTCGGTATTTTTCTTTGCCTTCGTCATCGTGTAAATCCGCTATTTTTTCGTAAGTTTGCGCTAAAATTTCTTTAATATGCACAAATTTATCCTTAATAAAATTTTGGGAAACATTGTAAAGCGCTTTTTCGGATTCTTCGAGTAGATTTTCAATTTCCTGGGTTTCTTCGTAGCCCAAACCAGTGATAATTTGACCCGCCTTAAGCAGTCTGCGAAGCGTTGATTTTTCTTTAACAATGGTGGCGTATTGCACAACATGGGTGGAAGTAATGACCGACTGGGTTAATTCCACTAAATAAGTGCGACCACCAACCTGTTCTAATTCATTGTGCTCTTCTAGGATATTGGCCAGGGTAATTAGGTCAATAGGGCTGCGTTTATGAAAAAGGTCTAAAATTGCAGCATAGATAATTGAATTTTGTCCATGATAAAAATCATCTGTACGGATCATATCCGCAATCTTAATGATTGCATCCTGATCGAGTAGGAGTGAACCAAGTACGGATTTTTCCGCATCTAGGTTGTGAGGTGGGACTTTAGCGATGATGGAGTCGTCCATGGGGAGTGAGTAGTTTAGTTTGGAGGGACGGACTCTTAGTTTTACATAAAATAAAGGAAATTTGCTAGGGGAAATGGGCGGGCTATAACGTATTTCTATTCAGATTAAAACGAGTTTTACTTGCATTAAATAGCTTTAGTGTTATAATAATCGCCTTACTTTAATAACCAATCTAATAATGGCTATAGAAAAACATGGTGAAGATGAGAGTTTTGCATCATTAGGGGCTAATCCTACAGGTGCGTTTGCAGGATTTCAACAACTTTTCTCTGATCGACTTGATGAGCTTATTAAGGCGGCTACGGCTTCACGATCTGCACAATTAGAAAACGAAGAAGACTCCGCAGTACTAGGGCTTGCAGAGATGATTGGTTTTTTGGATAGTTTTAAGAGGGGGGAATTCCCTAAGGCCGCAACGCTTCAAGTGCCTTCATTTAATGATCTTCAAGCAATAGATGCTGAGACTCTTAGTCTCATAAATCAACGGGTTGAGCAATTTTTAGCACAAAATCATCTCGATGATTTTCCCTACGCTTTAGTTTTAGATTCGGCTTATCTCGATACGGCAGCTCAAAATCCTGATTTGGTAAAAATATTGGAATATTTTGGTATTACCCCAGAAGACATCACTGAAATCAGGGCGCTTTGTGAGGTTAGGGATAGTGTATTTAAAGCAGCCTATCCTGAAGAAAAATCTTATAAGGAGGCGTTTCCTCCACTTCCTGCTGATTTGAACGATAAGTTAAGGAAGATAATGGAGCAATGATGCAAAAAACCAGCTTGGGGCGAGCGTTTTTCCATGAGCTCTAGCTTAGGAAACTTGCGTAGTTGTTGCGATTCACCAGCTCTATCGTACTTTCGCTGCACATTTCCAAACCTCGTCGTTCGCTGCCTCATTTTTAGCCGTTCAAGGATGCAAAAATTAAATAAAAATCAAGGACTTCGTTTCGAATTTGCCTATTAAAATTTACATTTTTTTCGAAGTAACTCGAAATAAAATATTTCAACCTTCCAAGAATTTTTCATAATTTTCAGGAGTAATCACTTGAAATGTGCTTCCTTTATAGGTTTCTAAAAATTCCTTGGGTGGCTTTACGGTGCGGTGGGCGTCCCATTTAAACTCATAAGCAGCCAATTGCCCTCCCTTTTCCTCGATGAAATCGATTTCTTTTTGGGTGTAGGTTCTCCAAAAATAGTGATTGGCTGTTTTTTCATCATATTCAAGCGCTTTGATCCGTTCAGCAATGCAAAAGTTTTCCCAAAGCTCTCCGGCGTCCTTCCTCAAAGAAAGGGGATTATAATTTTGGATGAGGGTATTTCGAATCCCTAAATCATAAAAATAAATTTTCCGGCTTTTTGCAACTTCTTTTCTTAAATTTCGACTAAAGGCAGGTAAACGAAACAATACAAAGGCCTCCTCTAAAAGATGGATATATTTTTGAATCACGGTTTGATCCACGCCTAAATTAATCGCCAATTCGTGATAAGAAACCTGATGGCCGATTTGGAATGCAAGCAGTTGCAATAGTTTGATCAAAAGGTCGGATCGTTTCAGGTCTTGAAAGGCCAATACATCCTTAAAAAGATAGCTACTGGTGAGTTCTTTCAAGGCGAGTTCAGCCCCTTTTTCATCCGCAAGAATCGCGGCGGGGTAGGTGCCGTAACGAAGAAAATTTTCCAAAAGGCGATTTTTTTCTAGTTTTGTTTTATGAACGAAAAGTTCCGATACAGAAAAAGGAAACAATTTTAGTTCAATTTTGCGTCCAGTGAGGGGCTCTTTGATCTTATTGGAAAGATCAAAACTGCTTGATCCTGTAGCCACGACCTGCACACTAGGATAGTGGTCCACCAGTATTTTCAACACGAGCCCAATGTTTTCAATGCGTTGAGCTTCATCCAGGATGAGTAATTTGACATTGGACAGGAATTTTTGAAATTGACCGGCGTTTTTATAGGCGAATTGCTCCTGAACATCAAAATAGTCGCAATTGAAATATTCGGCTTTCCCTGGGTGTTTTTTCAAAAGTTGTTGAACCAGCGTGGTTTTGCCGACCTGGCGTGGGCCGTAGATGATGATGACTTTTTTCTTATTTCTTCCCTTAAAGAGGTGAGATTCGATAATTTTTGAAATTTTTCGTTCTATAATCATATATTTACATATAATTTTATGAGTTCATTCATGATTTTATCAAAAATAGGCCTTCAAAGCAAACATTTTTATTATCCAAGTTTTATTAAATCTCCCCTTTTGGTCATTGGGAATTGGTCATTTGATTTGGGGTTTTGGATGGCGCGCGAGTCAGGAAATACAGATTATTGCACGCGCCACCCGAAAAGGATTGGTAGGTTGCCCCATTACGGTCGGGGCAGCATCGCGGGGAGGCGCGAAAGAGGAAAAAACGAGGAAGAGTTGAGGACACGGCCGGCGTAGAGCTGAGGCCGTGAAGTCGAGAGTTATACATCATGTGGCGGCCCGTCGGATGGGCCGCGTCGCTGTCAGTGCTCGTCGTCTAGTCTAGTGGACGAGAGGACTGAAGCTGTCGCGATCGTAATCGCCGGAGTCGAACCCGGCCGGCGCGTCTTCGATTTCCCCCGGCCAGAAGTAAGCCGGCCATCCGTCCATATCCGGGTCCAGACCGTCGGCGCCGGGCCCTCCAAAGAGGCCGATGTCGGACATGGAGCCGTCCGGGTCGAGGATTGCGGGGTCACCCGCGTTGACAAACGGAGAGGTGCGCGCAATGTGGTATCCGTCCTGAGCGAACTCAATGTCCAGGAAAAGGACCCCCTCTCCAATGGTTCCGTCCAGGTAGCCCCCTCCGAATCCGGAATATTCAGCCAAGCAGGCCCCACCGAGACAATCCACCGTATTCCCGCTATAGAAATTCAACATGTAAGCCTCTCCTCCATCCTTCACGTAGACACTGCTGTTGGTCATCGTTTCCGGGATGAGCACGTTAATCATCTCTCCATAGCCGGTCATGATGTACAAATCCGTTCCAATCCCGGCAACCGTCCAGTTGTCCTGCATCAACACGTTTTCGAGACGTACCGTCCCCCTATAAACCATGATGCCCCCCCCGCCTCCGTAGGCGTGGAGGATGGAGTTGTTCATGAACACCGAGTTGGTTACCACCGCTTCCGCTCCCTCAGACACGTAGAGTGCCCCTCCGGAACCGGAACCACTGGCACCCGCCTCGTTCGCCACAAAAACACACCCGCCGATGCTGGCGCGAGCACCTGGATTCAGGTGTATTGCTCCACCATAATGACCTGCAATGTTGCGATAAAAAACGCTGCCTTTCACTTCCACATAGCCGCGTTCTACCCAAACCCCTCCTCCGTAATTGCTTCCTTGACTGTCCTGGATGGTGAACCCATCCAGGACAAAATCCGTCCGGGAGTTAATGAGTCCATCGCAGCAAGTCTGAGTCCCTTCTAGGATCGTGGACAGGGCGCTATGGGTTGAACGTAGATTCACCGAATTGTCGACATCGACGCTCTCTGCATAGATCCCCGGGCCCACCCAAATTGTAGTCCCCTCAATAGCTGAATCCACGGCTTGTTGAATTGTGGGGAAAAAACTGTTCGGCAGTCCCACAAAGGGATCAGGCCCCCCCCCGTAGCTTGCCGCACAGTCCTTATCGTACTCATCCCCTTCCATGTCCAGAGCGCCCGGATAAAAAGAGGGATCCTCATCGTTGCAGTCACCTCGGCCTGAGGCTATCGATACGTCCGGGGCGTGACACTCCACAACCCCGCCCTCCTCGTCCCCGAACCCATCGCTGTCCGCGTCGCGGTACCAGGGACTCTCGTCGATCAGTTCGTTGCAGTTGTTGTCGATTCCGTCACAGGTTTCGGGGACGCTTGGCCCATAGATGACCCCGTCGCAGTCGTCGTCCACCTCGTTGCACAGCTCTGCGGCTCCGGGGTGGACAGCAGGATCCGCATCATTGCAGTCTCCCCCATCCTCGGTATACCCGTCGCCGTCATCGTCAACGGCCGTCGGGCATGACTCGCCCATGGCCAGTATGGCCAGGGGCACCAGCAACCAAAGTTGCTTCTTCATAGGACATTTCCTTTCTTCTTCGCCAGCCCATTCATTCAGGTTCTCTATAGGCTTAGGGCTGGCATCGTTCACAAATGAGGCAGATCCCACCATGGGCCTTACCTCGGTTCCTCCAACGTCTTTCTTATTGCTACCAAACAGGTGATAGACGTCGGAGAAGGAGAGAAAAATACTCAACCCTTGAGATTTTTTCCCTTTTTCCCCGAGTTTATCCCTATATAAAAAATCCTTTTTTTCAAAGAACCTATTTCACCAAAACCAGTTTGAGAAATACGTTACGGGAAAATTATATAACAATATTGCTTTTTTGCAATAGCAATCCACCCAAATCCTTATTTTTTCATTTTTTTGAAATTTTTTGTTCATGGGTTTTTGTTATAAAAAAAGCATGTCTTCTTATCTAAAATCGTCTTCGGTATCTGGAAAAACAGGAACCCGTAATTCTTATTGGCTGGGAAAATACGGAGAAGACTTAGCGGCTCATTACCTGCGCAGTATAGGTTTTATTATCCTTTTTTCGCGGTTTCGGACTCGTCACGGAGACATTGATTTAATTGCTCAAACTGAAGAAATACTGGTCTTTTGTGAGGTCAAGGCCAGAGCTTCGCAGCAATTTGGCAGAGGACTTGAGGCTGTAAATTACCTAAAATGGATTAGGTTATGCAAAGGAGTTTATGAATATTTGGACCGCACTGAATGGCAGGGGGATTTTCGAGTAGATGTGATTGAGGTTGAATTTTCTTTGCAAAATGAGATGATCAATTTGTGTCATCTTAAAGATATTACATTTTAAACTTGTTATGAATTTTCACAAAAAAGCCTTGTTAATTGGAGCCATAACCATGCTGTTGATCTTGGGAATATTTTTATGGATGGTGGTTTTAAATAAGGGGGTTTTAAAAATTAGTGCTCAGCCCAAGGGCACTTATTCTGTAACAATAACCGGTGGGCAAACTAAAATTCCAATTCAGAAAAACTGCGATCTTGATCCTTGCTCGATTTCTCTCCCTATTGGTAATTACAATATTTCTCTCAAAAAAGATGGATATTTAGAAGAGCAGGCTTCTGCCCTCATTCAGCGTGGCAAGGCAAGTGATTTATCTATAAATTTTATTTATATCCCACATGTCCAGGAATTAGACTCACTCGCTTCTTTAGATTTTTCTGAAAACAGTGACCCGGATAATAAACTTTTTCAGTTTAAAATTGATGCTACCTATAATAAACAGCAACTTATTTATACTGAGCCTTCTTCCCAAAAACAGGTAGTCTGGGCTTATTTTGATCGTCCGCTTCAAAATCCGCTGGTTTTCCCGAATCCACAATATACAGAGGCCTTAGTAATAGATCGAGCAGAGGAAGATGAAATTATTTATTTGATTGATGGGGTTAATTTTAGGCGTTCTTATCTTGGTACAATAAAAGAACTTAAATCTGTTTTATGGGATAAAATTAATTCTGATAATAACCAAATTTTACTGGAAACTGGAGCAAACCAAAACACATTTTGGTTATTGGATATCAAAACTTCACAAATAACAAAATGGCCAATTGTTACCGATTTTCAGAAAATAATTTGGGACAAAGATAAAACTTTAATTTTTGCAACTAAACAGGATTTACCTAAAATTAATGGAGACCAAAAACAAACATCACTAGATGCCTTAGAAACTTTGCTAAGTGGGCAGTTTAATGATTTTTCTACGCAATTTTTTATTGGTCAATATACCCCAAAAGACGGCACTTATCGTGTTTTGTATCAGGCTCCTTCTTCTTTGGAAATCAATTATGAAAATACAAGTTTGAAATACAGTGAAATTGAAAATCGATTATTTTTTACTGATGGGGTAAAATTTTATGAGGTAACCACCCAAGGGTATTAGGATTAAAAACGGAAAAAGTCGCCAGGAAAGTCGATCAAAAATTACAATTCTTAATGCTTCCAAAAAAGAAATTGGCTGACTGTAATAAGGTTGGAAAATTAATTGATCCGTATCTTGATAAGCCCTAGCTAATTCTATATTTCCGGAATTATAAGTGTTTGCCTTAATTGAAATTTGAAAGTCCTGATTTTGCGAATCACTAATCCCTGGAAATTTAAGCGTTGCCACTTTGTCCCATAGAGAAAAAGCAGAAAAGGTGGTAAGGTATTCTTCCCCTGTGCTTATTTGTTTTAGGCGTAAAGTGTAATGATCGAAGAGAGAAAATGAGCTTTGAGTCTGAGCGAAAATTCTAATTTGCGTTAAATTTTCATCTTGCGCCTTAAAAGTAAAATTAAAAGTTTCGGAGGGATGAATTATCACTAGATCTGATAATTGGAGATGCACCAAGTTAAGACGAATTGTGCGTAGGATTGTTTTGTTTTGATAAAGGGTAAGCAAAAAAGGTAATAGTAAGCAAAAAACAAAGATGATTAGCGCCATTTTCTTAAATGTTTTCTTGAATAATTGAGGCGATTTTTTTAGCGGCAAGTTATTTTGAGATTATAAATAAAAACGCGGAATAACAATGGCTCCGAGAAAGAAAAAATGATAAAAAAGGTAAAAAACAATAAGTCCAACGTAAAAATAATTTTTTTGATGTGGCGTTAGCCATTGCTTGATGCCGCTTATAAAAAGATAAAAAAGAGGAGCAATTAAAAGAAAATAATATCGCCCTTGCACAAAACCAAAATCAAGAATTGATTGGTGATCAGTTTGAATATTAGTTAGGGTAACTACAACTTCGTAAAATAAAATACAAATTAGGCTATAGGACTCTAAAGATAGGTTAGGGGTTTTTTTAAAATAGGATTTCATAATTCCGCCTAGGCTAAAAATAAAAAATAGGGCAAAAATTAACAAAAAAACAAAAGGTAAACTACCATCTTGGGTCCCATATTCCCCCCAAAATCCAGAAAAAAGATGTCCCCATCTTTCAATAAAAAGTACCTGCAAATTAGTCCAGGGGGTTTCCATGAAAAATGTTTTCATTCCCGCAATTGGTATGGTGTAATGCGCTACTTTAAATAAAAACCACAAAAAGAGAGGAATCAGTCCCCCTAAAAAAAATAAGGCCCATGACCAACGTAATTTTTTGGATATTATGAGCGCAAAAAAGAAGAAAAAAGGCAGAAAAATACCGGAAAGTTTAGTGGTTAGGCCGAGTATGCTTAAGAGGATTGCAAACAGCATAAAACGATTGTATTTAGCAAAGACCCCTTTTTGACTTAGGAAACTAGTGGCGGTCCAAAAACTCAGTAAAAAAATAAAATTAAGCAACCCATCATAGCTAATTGTAATAGTGGAAATAATAAAAATTGGCTGGAAGCCGATCAGTAGCGTAAATAAAATTTGATCTTTTTTATCTCCAAAAAGTAGGGTTGAAATTCTCGCGATAACGTAAAAAGCCATACTAAATAAAATCGCTCCCAATATTCGCAAGGCATAGAATTGTAATTCCAGGTTATCCGGCATTATCGTCAAAACCAAAGACGTTACTAAATAGTAAAGAGGAGAAATCATGAAATGCTCACAACCGTGGTCATAAAAATGGGGATCATCTCGGCGTCCACCCGTTTCCGGGCCAGCATAAGTACTTAAGGGATTAAAGCGGAGCGCAGCGGTTCGGTATACTTGCGCCATGGCATAAATTTCATTTCGACATTGAATTTGTGATGCTGTTGACCATAAGCGGACTTGCCCAAAATGAGCACTTTCATCCGTGCCCTGGAAAGGAGGTAAGATAAAAGCCCACAGCAAAGCTAAACTGAAAAAAAAGCAAATCCCCCATTTTAATTTTATGCTTTTTAACATACAATAACGCTCAGCCACTTGGCGCGGTAAAAGGATTTCAATGAAAAAATTATATCCAAGCCTTAGCAATTTTACCATCACAAGTCTATTAAAATTAATGCTGATTCTTTTTACGGTAAGCGGATTTCTGTTCGCACCTTTAGCGCAAGCTCAAAATTTAGAGTCACCTTTAGAGCAAGAAGTAGGCAATATTTTTAAGAATTATTTTGAAAAACATGAATTTCAAGTAGTAAATTATCCTTGTGTTGGGGCTCAATCTCAAAATTTCAATTTTAAAAAGGTTACCCCTAATAAATGGCACAGCTTTAATTTAGATGAATTATCCTTAAAAAATCTAGATAGTGTTTCTTTTGATGTTTTTGTAATCAATGAGGAAATAGCCCCCCTAGTTTATGTGGCGCCATTAGATGAAGTAGGACAACCTTTAATTAATGAAGTAATAACATTAGGGGATGATTATACCTTTGCGGGAAGTCATTTTTTGAAAAAATATCCTGGTCAGGATGAAGGGAAATGGGCTTGGTCCTGGGGATATCAGCAATTAACTGATGAGCAAAGTTTAATCCCAGCGGATATTTCCATTCAGTTAAATGACAAAAAGCAAATCGATATGGGTAAAGTTTGCTTAATAACCAGGGATGACGCTGCCAGCCCAGGAAATTTTTCCTTATTTGAAGACGCTTTTTCTAAAGGTATGAATTTGGTAATTTTTGACAATGAAGCAATATTGAAATTTTTTAATGTCAGTTTTTACCAAGATGATATCCCGGAAAACAACGAAATTATTGTTAATCATAATTATTTAACTTACATTAATGATTCATCTGGATTGTTAAAATCCCCCAAATGTTTGGGGCAAAATTTATATAGTCTTGAAAAAGATAATTATAGCTTGGTCAAGCAATGGCTTTGTTCGCGAAATGGGAGGAATCAGAATATAACTTTTATTAGTCCTGATTTTTTTGCGTTACCGGAAATGACCAGGAATTTTGTTTTAGGATTAATTAGGAGTGGTGGAGATGCGGTAACTATTAGCGAAAACAGTGATCAAGCAGGAGAAAAAACAGTATTTTTAAATCGAGTAGGTTTATATAAGTTGGTGGGATTTCTACTTATCATTATAAGCGCAATTTGGGTAATTATTTTTATAAAAAGATTTTTTAAATTTTTCTTAAAATACCGATTTCAAATTTTTCAAATTTATTTCAAATTATTATTAATAAGCGGTTTTTTATTGCTTATCTTATTTGGTTTGCAGACTTGGATCCCAGCGGCTAAGGAATCCATTTCGAAAATTCCCAATTGGTTTTATCGAGGATATATTATGATTTTTGTTTTAAGCAATTTAGGATTGTTTATAATTACTACCCGAACAAGGGAAGCTGTCAGGGTAAGGGTAGTAAATCTGCTGCAGAAATTTAATTTTGAAGAAAAGCTAGTTGCTCAATGGGGTAATAGGAGTTTTTTTATTTTCAGTATAGTGTGGCTATATGCTTTTTTCTTTATTCCAGGGTTGCAATGGATCCCATTGCTGGGAGTTTTGTTTAGCTATGGTTTATTGCTTGCCATAAAACAAAATCCTTTTCGGGATTATAAAGGAGAGAAAGAGTCTTTATTTATAAAGCCTTTAATTTTGTTGCCAATCGTTTTTGTTATTCTGGCTTTATTCCAAAATTTTAGTCATAATCCGATTTTAAATTGGGAAGCAGCGCAATTTGGGAATCCGCAATCAATCCAGGTTTTAAATCAGGATGGGCAACCCCTCAGTGCCACCTTTTTGTCTTTAGAGAAGGCAATTTTAATTGGAAACCCAATCATCTTATCGGTTACAAGGCCTACTGCTCTTTTAGGTTTTTTAAACAAAGAAGTATCCCTAAGTGTTACCCTGGAAAGTAATCAAGCTTTGGATTTAGCCCCTTATAATTTTAAAACAGCTAGCAAGAGAGAATTATTTGCTATTCCCTACTTAGATCAGCTCAGCTTAGTAGGTAAAAACGAAAAAGAAAATTTAAAACTCTATCGATTTTCACATTCCAGGACAATTTCTCTGCCCAAAAATGGAGGACTTGGTAAGATTGTAAATCAAATGCAAGAGGAAGATGTTTTGGCAAATTTATTACCTAATAGCCGGGATGAATATTTAAAAACCTCTTTTCAGCTTAATGAATCTGCGTCGCAGGAAACTATTTGGGATATACCTCTTTTAGGCAGTAATCCTTATGAATTTTATGCTGAATCGGAAAATGGCAATATTTCTATTAATATAAAAATAATTAAAAATGCCGAAATGGTCTTGGGTACGGAGTTTTTAGATTTTATTTTAATTGATAGGAATAATGCGGTTGTTGATGTTTTACGACAAGAAATTAATTTTAGTGATGGAACAGGTGACCAAATTCAGGAAATTAATTATGAAGGTAAAGTAACTCCTGGTATTTACAAAATTAAAATTCAGAAAGAAGACGGCACTCAGGAATATCTCAAAGAAGGTGAAAATGTTGGCTATATAATTAGTGCCATCACTATAAATACGCCCGTAATAATGCTTTATACTAATAAAATTTCTTTACCGAGTCAGGGGCAACTAATTGTAAAAAATATCGGCAAACAAGCCACCATTCACTTTGATGAACAGGGAGAAATTCTAAAAAGTTCAAAGGCTTTGCAAATTATTAATTTCCCTGAAGGTGGTGGGGATTTTGAGTCAGATGAAAAATTACTTTTTGCTTTATCTGCGGAAAATTGGCATTCACCTTTTAAAGTCTTAGTTACTCAAGGGATCAGCCCGTTGGCGGATTATTTAGTAACAGAATGGGACACCTTTGATGACGCGATTCAAGATGATAAAATGAATTGGACTTTTACGAACCATTTTACAGTTCCGGCAAACCAGGATACTTATCAATGGCTCTTAAGTACCCATAATCTCACTCAGCAAAGCTTAAAATGGCTGCTTAGTTCTGTTACGGTTAAATTTCTTTAAATTTTAATATCTGAAGAATAACATTTTACGATAATGAATGCTTTCGTTTCCCGCTATTGTCAATTCTGGTTAATGAGTTTTGGAATTACTTCCTTAATTGCCTTAATCCTAGGTAAGGAGGATCGTGGCCTTATTATGTGGATATTCACGAGCTTTTCTTTAGGTGGGGCCATTATTTTGACGAGTAAAGAAAAAATAGCAAATTGGAAACAACAATATTTACAGGTTTTTTTAGTAGATTTTTCCAGTGAAGAAATTGCTTGGATTAGCGGGCTTTTTATCGGGATAGAATTATTTTCAACTTTACTTTATCTGCAGTTTGCTAATCTTATTTTTAGTTTAATATTGGGACTTTTGAGCGCCCTGGTGTTGCTTTTGTTTATTCTTATTTTAAATAATGATCATTCTAATGAAATTAAAAATGATTAAAAATTACGGGATTGAATTAAGCGTTATCGCAGTCGTCATAATTATCCTTTTTTTATTGTCTTGGGTTTTTATACCAGACATGACTCCTTTAATTTTCCTAAAAGGATTAGCGGGAATCCCTTTGCTGAGTATTGTACCCGGGTGGATTTGGGCGAATCTTTTTTTAGATAAAAAAGAAAAATTGACTATTCGTCTGGCTTATTCTTTTATGATTTCTATTGTAATTATCGGTTGGAGTGTTTACGCTCTTCGTGCTTTTTTCTTTTCCTCAATAACTAATTGGCTTATTATTTTAGCCTTAATTTTAGTAATTGGGAGTGGGCTTATTGCTAACTTAATTAAATCTTATTTTATCCCAATACGTAGTGAATAGGGCATTTTAGCTCGATCATTACTTCTTACTCTTTACCATCCGAAATTTTTTTTATGACAACTAAATCCTCTCAAACATTATGTGTTGTTGGGCTAGGTTACGTCGGTTTACCTTTAGCTGTGGAGTTTGGAAAGACACAACACCCGACTTATGGTTACGATATTTCAAAAGAAAAAATAGCCTTATTAAAAAAAGGATGTGACCCTAACAAGGAATTAAGCAAGCAGGAATTAAAAGAAACTAAGCTGATTTACAGCGCTGATCCCCAAATTATTTCTAAAGCGGATATTATTATTGCGGCTATCCCGACACCGATTGATTCGGCTAAAAATCCAGATCTGCGTCCAATTCAAGGTGCTTCTAAAACTATTGGGGAAAATTTAAAAAAGGGCGCAATTATAGTGTTTGAATCTACGGTTTATCCGGGGCTTACAGAAGAAATTTGTGTGCCTATTCTTGAACAGTATTCTGGCCTTAAATTAGGGAAGGATTTTGAGATAGGCTATTCTCCAGAGCGCATTAATCCTGGCGATAAAGAGCATACTCTTAAAAAAACCATTAAAATAGTTTCCGGGCGTACGCCCCAGATACTTAAAATTTTAAGCGCTTTATATCGTGAAGTGGTAAAGGCCGGAGTTTATGAGGCGCCAAGTATTAAAGTCGCGGAGGCGGCAAAAGTTATTGAAAATATTCAGAGAGATCTTAATATCGGACTGGTAAATGAACTATCAATTATTTTTAGACGTTTAGGAATTGATGCGCTTGAAGTATTAAAAGCCGCGGAAACGAAATGGAATTTTCATTCTTATCGTCCGGGACTAGTAGGCGGTCATTGTATTGGTGTTGATCCATATTATCTTACTCATAAAGCGGAAAAGACAGGTTATCATCCGCAAATTATTTTAGCTGGCCGCCGCGTTAATGATGGTATGGCAGTTCAAGTTGTTGATGGCTTAATCAAAGAATTAATCAAAACCGGCCGCCCCCTTTTAAATAATAAGATTTTAATTTTAGGCGTTACTTTTAAAGAAAATGTCGCTGATATGCGCAATTCAAAAGCTCAAGAAATTATTACTTTATTGAAAAATTACGGCCTATCAGTCGAGGCCTACGATCCACTTGTGGATGCCGTTTCGCTTGAAAAAATATTTGGGGTTAAACCAATTGGAAAGGTAAATTCAAATGTAAAATATGACGCCTTTATTTTATTCTCTCCGCACGAAAAAATCTTACAAAATATTGCCGCTATTTTAAAAATGGGTAAGAATCCAGCGGTTTTTTACGATATAAAATCAAAGCTTAAGGGAAATTTCATAGGTAAAAGTTCCATCCTATATCAAACTTTATAATTCGATGCTGCCTCTTTTTAGTGTCATTATGCCTGCCTGGAATCGTGCTTATTGCATAAAAAAAGCAATTCAAAGCGTCTTAAATCAAAAAGAACAAAATTTTGAAATCATTATTTTTGATGCTGGGAGTAGGGATGGAACCGCAGAAGCGGCCAGGTCTTTCAATGATCCTCGGATTAGGGTTGAAGCTTGGGCAATAAATAGGGGGGTAAACTTTGCGAGGAACCGGGCGATTGAGATGGCCAGGGGGAAATGGATGGTGCTATTGGATACTGATGATGAGCTAACCCCAGATGCTTTTGAGGTGGCAAAAAGTGATTTTAAAAAAATAGATAAGCAAGTAGGGTTAATATTTTATGGTACTAAGGACGTAAAAACCGGGAAAATGAAATCTTTTTTTGATAAAAAACGAGGAGAAATCTCTTATGAAGATTGGTTAGGAGAAAAAAATCTTAGAGGAGAATTTTTACCCATAGCACGAAGAGAGGTTTTTGCAAAAGAAATGTTTCCCGAAAATATTATCGGATTTGAAAAATATTTTTGGCTGATCGTTGCGCAGCACTATAAAGTAATTATTCACAATACCGCTATTCGATTATATGACCCCAGGGGGGAAAATAGAGCTTCAAAATATATTTTAAAAGAAGAATATGCCGCTCCACGAGCAAAATCCTATAAATTATTTCTAAAAAGATACGGGGAAGACATGAAAAGAGTAAATCCAAAACTTTATGCCCATTATTTAAGTGTTATGGGGCATTTGTTTTGTTTAGCCGGAATGAAGCAGGAAGGCAAAGCAGCAATACGAGAAGCAAGTCAGTATGATTTTGGGTTTAAAATAGGCGGAGTTTATCTAATGTCTTTTTTGGGTAAATGGCCATTTCGTCTCGCGAGTCGTATTGTGGCACGCTTTTCCTAATGGAAAGGGGAGTTTGAAGAAGGATGTTTTTTTGTGGCGCACGGAAGGATTATCTACTATGATTTTTAGGATTTAAAATAGGAGTGATGTAAAATATTTTTAGCAATAAAAAATAAGAAGCATGAACTTATTTAAAAATTATCTCGATCAGTTAAAAAAGGGGCTCGATCAGATGGACATAAGCATCCTTGAAGAGATTGCCCATATTCTTTTCGAGGCTTTAATTAAAGAGCGGCTTGTTTTTGTAATTGGGAATGGGGGGTCCGCCAGTACGGCTTCGCACCTGGCTTGCGATTTAGGGAAAAATACAATCCTTGACCTAAAAGGAGAAGAAAAAAGATTTCGTGTAATTTGTCCTTCGGATAACGTGGCCATGAGTACTGCTTACGCCAATGATATTGGATATGATGCTATTTTTGAGCAACCCTTAAAAAATTTTTTACAAAAAAAAGATATTTTAATTGCTATTAGCGCTAGTGGCAATTCCCTTAATGTGCTTAATGCCGTAAAATATGCTAAAAAGAAAGGGGCAATCACTATTGGATTTGTCGGATTTTCCGGCGGAAAATTAAGGCAATTATGTGATTATGTAATGCATTTTCCTGAAAATCACTATGGGCGATCAGAAGACGCTCATTTGATTTTAAGCCACATGCTCCGTGAGGCTCTCCTGGAACTAAAAATATCAAAAACAGAAAATTAATTCCCACTAGAACTAATGATTTTGCTTAAACAAGCCGTAATTTTAGTCGGAGGAAAAGGAACTCGTTTAAGGCCACTTACCAACGATTGTCCAAAGCCCCTGTTGCCTGTCGAGGGTAGGCCTTTTTTGGATTACCTTATTGTTCAATTAAAGGAACAGGGGATCGAAGAAATTATTTTATTGACTGGTTATTTAGGGGAGCAAATTAAAAAGCAGGTCGGGGACGGGTCGCGATATGGAGTCAAGATTCATTGCGCTCAAGGGAATGAGAATTTTGAAACCGGAAAACCATTAAAAATGATTGAGAAATTATTACGTAAACATTTTTTATTACTTTATGGCGATAATTATTGGGAGGCGTTTGATTTAAAAAAATTAATTGATTTTTACGATCAGCAAAAAACTAGGGCACTTGTTTGTATTTTTGATAATCATCTGAATACCACCACCAATAATTGTTATGTAGAGGAGTCACTAGTTAAAAACTATGATCCTTCTCGGAAAAATCCAAAATCAAACGGCGTGGAAATAGGCTTTTTTATTTTAGAAAAATCGATTATTGAAGAAATGCCCAAAGATAATCTTTCTTTTGAAAAGGTGGTTATGCCTCAACTAATTAAGCAAAAACAGCTTGCTGCATTTATGACTTCTCATCGCTATTATAGTGTGGGTAATCACGATACCTATTACGATTTATGCCGCTATTTAAGAAGTAAAAAAACGATTTTTCTCGATCGAGATGGAGTAATAAATAGAAAATCATTACCAGGAGAATATATTTTAACTCCAGAGCAGTTTGAATTTCTTCCTGGCAGCATTGAAGGTATTAAACAATTAAAGGCCAAGGGATATCACCTGATCGTAATCACAAATCAAGCAGGGATAGGGCAAGGACAATTGACAAAGAAAAATCTAGAAAAAATTCATAGCAAAATGCTAAATGAGCTTAAGGAAAACGGAGCAAAAGTGGATCGCATTTACTATTGTCCGCATGATTGGGTAAATCCTTGTAGCTGTCGAAAACCAGGAGGAGGGATGATGTACCAGGCGGCTTTAGACTTTGACCTCAGTTTAAGGCACACGACTTTTATTGGTGATGATCGTCGTGATATGATGTTGGGGCATAATATGGGATGCAAAACCCTTTTGTTTAAGGGAGGGGATCGTCTCGATGATTTTATTTCTAATAATAATTTATGATTATTACACGAGTCCCTTTAAGAATGAGTTTTGTGGGAGGGGGGACAGATTTGAAAGTCTTTTATGAAAAAGATTATGGAGAAGTGTTAAGCACTACTATTAATCAATACATTTATATTACGGTAAAAAAACAGACAAAATTAGTTCCGGATAAATTTAGGATAGGTTATTCTAAAACCGAAAACGTGAATCAAGTTGCGGATATTGAGCATCCTATTGTTAGAGAAATTTTAGGCTTTCTTAAAATTAATTTTCCTTTAGAAATTAAGGTAATGGCTGATATCCCAGCGAGAACGGGATTAGGTTCATCAAGCAGTTTCACGGTTGGATTGTTGCATGCTTTACATGCCTTGCGAGGGGAATCAATTTCCCCTTATCGGCTGGCGGAAGAAGCGGTTTATATTGAACTTAATTGCCTAAAACGAGCAATTGGGAAACAGGATCATTATGCGGCTGCTTTTGGGGGGTTAAACAAAATTAAATTTATGCCTGATGAATCCGTGATTGTTAGTCCGATTTTATGCCCTAGAACTATTAGGGAGAATTTTTTTAATCATCTAGCTCTATTTTATACCTTTAAAACACGCGATGCGGAGAGTATTTTAAAAGGGCAACAAAGGGATACTGCGGGAAAATGGGAAATCCTTAAAGAAATAAGGGATAGTGTTCACAGGTTTGAGTCAATTTTAGAAGGGAATGGTAATTTTAAAGATTTAGGTAAAATTCTAGAAGAATCCTGGCAAAAGAAAAAAACACTGCATGCGGAAATTTCTAATGAATCGATTGATAAATTCTATCAAAAAGCTAAAAAAATTGGTGCCCTGGGTGGAAAATTATTGGGAGCTGGAGGAGGAGGATTTTTATTGTTTGTTATCCCTCCCGCTAAGCAGGGAGTTCTTGAAAAAGAGCTAAAAGGTATGCTTAAAGTTGATGTTAAATATGAACCACAAGGGAGTACAATTATTTATTTTAACGAAAATGACTAATGAAAATTATTGGATTAAATGTCGGGCATAATGCAACTGCTTGTTTATTTCAAGCCGGGGAACTAACACACTGCGTCAGTGAAGAAAGATTTACGAGAATAAAAAATTTTCTTGGCATCCCAATAAAATCAATTGAATGGATATTGAAAGATGCCAATCTTAAAGCAAGTGAAATTGATCGGGTTTGTTTTTTGGGAGCGCATGCTCCTCTTTCCGCTTCTTTGCCAGAATCAAATTTTTATGCTCCCAAAAAAAATAAATTAGGAATTATTTCTTTAGGTAGATCATTCGCACAACGGATTAGTTATATTTCTCCCGAGATTGAAAAACAAATTGCTGAAAAATATCGATCTCTAATGTGCCAAAGATTTGATTATTATTTTAAGCATTTGCTTACCATTTTATTTGATCAATTTGATTTTAGAAGAGATCAAATAATGACTGTTGAACATCATCGAGCGCATGCCTTATGTGCTACATTGCTTGTCCCTTGGGATGAAGAAGTTTTAGTTTTTTCCTGTGATGGCGAAGGCGATAACCTCAGTGCCACGGTTAGCATTTTACATCGAGGGAAAATACAAAGAATTGCTCAAACCTCCGCTGAAGATTCCCTAGGTATTCTTTATCTAAAAGTAACGGAATATTTAGGCATGAAGGGTAATGAGCATGAATTTAAGGTAATGGGGATGGCCCCGTATGCTAAAAGTGATAAGGCTGAGGAGGTTTATTTAATTTTAAAGGAGTTGCTTTGGTTTTCCCCAGAAGATCCTCTTGCGTTTAAGGCGCGCTATCGAATGCCAACCATTGAAAAGAGATTAAAAAATTTACTTTATCGCAAAAGATTTGATGCTATTTCTGGAGGGATTCAGCGACTTACGGAAGAGCTTATTTGTGAATGGGTTAAAAGAGCGATAGTTAAAACTAGTATTGGAAATATCGCTTTAACTGGTGGTGTTTTTATGAATGTCAAAGTTAATCAACTTTTGGGAGAGTTGACAGAGGTAAAGAAAATTTATGTTGTCCCAAGCTGCGGTGATGAATCAGGAGCGATTGGCGCTGCCGTAGAAGGCCATTTACGCTTTGCCGAAAAACATGCTTTTTTATTAAAACCGCTAAAATCACTTTATTTGGGGACTCAAGTTGATAATAATTTAGATGAACTTTTAAAGGAAGAAGGACTTAAGAAACGTTATCATATCGAATATTGTCAGGATATTGAAAGTCGAGTAGCAGATCTTTTGGCTAAAGGACAGGTCGTTGCTCGTTTGAATGGAAAAATGGAATGGGGTGCGCGGGCTTTGGGCAGTCGGTCAATTTTAGCTAATCCAAATAATTTTAATATCATCCGCATTATTAATGAAAAGATTAAAAATCGTGATTTTTGGATGCCTTTTGCCGCTAGTATCTTAAAAGAGCGAGCGAAAGATTACATTGTGAATCCTAAAAATATTGATGCTCCCTATATGGCGATTACTTTTCATACCACGGAAATGGCCCAAGTTCATTTACCAGCCGCTATTCACCCTTATGATTTTACGGTACGTCCTCAATTGGTAGATCGAGCGTGGAACCCTTCTTATCATAAATTGATTAGCGAATTTGAAAAAAGGACTGGCATCGGAGCCGTCTTAAATACATCATTTAATTTACATGGCGAACCAAACGTGCAAAATTTAAAGGATGCGATTCATACACTAGATCATTCGGGACTAGATTATTTAGCAGTCGATGATTATTTGTTGACAAAGAGGAGGGCTTAAAAAAATACCAGCTCCAAATAAGCTGTATAAGTTATTACGTTTTTTCAGGGAGATGGTTGTAAAAAGTGGCGAACAAATTCTTTTTCTTTTACTCCAATAACGCCTAAAAATAAACAGAAGAAACTGTAAATTAGCACTCCTAATAAAATCATAATTATAAAATGGACAGGAGGTAAAATAAGAATAATTATAGCCATAATACCAGTAATTAAAATTGGTTTAATTATACTAAAAACAAAGGGGAATAAAGACACAACGCGATTTACAAAAAAGCAAGATAACCCAAAAACAACTATTTCGGTCATTAGGGTTGTAAGAGCTGCGCCAACGATTCCATATCTTGGGATGAAATAAAAATTGGTGGCAATATTAAAGAATAATCCAAATCCTGTAGTTAAAAGATTGAGGTGTTGTCGGTTCGAAGAGTTTAGGAAGGTCGATAAGCCGGAATTTAAAAAAGCAAACAAAAGCACCCATGCCAAAATTTGGAGAGCAGGAATGGCTGGAATATAGCTAATCCCAAATGCGAAAGGGACTACGGATGGGGCAATGAGTGTTATCCCCATGCTTAAGGGTAAGCCTACGATCATTAAAAAACGGAGAGATTCGGTGAAAACAAGGCTTAATTGCGACGATGATTTAGTATAATATTCAGACATGATGGGATAAATAGCTGTCATCATCAAGCCGGCAATAAAGTAGAGAACCAAAATAGGCTGATAAGCAGCGTTGTACCAACCGACAGCAGCATCTCCAAGAAATTGTGAAATCATGAGAGTATCAAAATGAAGATAAATCAGGCCAAAAAAATTAAATAAAGCAAAAGGAATTGCTGTTTTTAAAATTAAAAAAAAAGTATTTTTTTGAAAATGGGGCATTTTTGGATAGGGCAGATAACGCAGAGCTAGAAATAGGGTAGTGAAGAAGCTGAACCCGTATACACCAATAATAATTTTAAAAATCAGAGAAACGGTGGCCCCTTTCCAGGTAAAAATTGTAACAATAATTAGCAAAAGAAGTTTTTCGAAAAAGCGAGGTATGGCGATATACGCCATTTTTTCAAAGGCCTGGAAAAAAGAACGGAAAAGGGTGTTTAGATTATCCAAAACCATCATTACGCCCGCTAATCCAATTAGAATAAAAATATCTTGATTGTATTTTAAGATCCATAGAATCCCAGTCATAAGAATAAAAGCAATAAAAATTAGGGGGATTTTCCAAAGCAGGGCATACCAGAAATAAATTGAATAATGAGATTTATTTCGAGCTATTTCACGAGTTGTATAAGCCATAATTCCCGCATCAATTATGACGTTAAAAATCGTCACAAAAGCCACAGCAAAAGAGTATTGGCCAAAACGGACATCTCCTAGGGAATTAACCAATACTAAAAACAGAAGAAGGGAAACGCTTTTAGTCCCCAGTTCAGAGCCATAAAGATAGAGTAAATTACGGAAGACAGTGTGATGACGATTCATAATTATTTTGGAAGTTGTATTTTAAGGTCTAGTCTAATTTTCAGATAGAAAATCTATCGTCTTTCGAAGGCCTCCTTCCAACGTTTTGACCGGTTTAAATTTGATAAGCTGTCTTGCTTTAGTGATATCCGGACATCGTCTAATCGGGTCATCCTTAGGAAGAGGTAGATAGGTTATTTTACTAGTTGAATTCGTTAATCGAATAATTGTTTTAGCAAGGAAGTGCATAGTTATTTCTTGAGGATTTCCTAGGTTAATCGGGGACTGAATTTTAGGCGCTTCCATAAGTCCAATAATACCCTTGATCATATCGTCAACATAGCAAAACGATCTTGTCTGTTGTCCATTACCATAGACTGTTAGTGGTTCGTTCTTGATAGCTTGTCTAATAAAATTAGGTATCACGCGTCCATCTTTTTTCCTCATCCGTGGGCCGTAGGTGTTAAATATTCTAGCAATGCGTACATCAAGATGGCGCTTAAGTCCCCAATTTATAATTAGACTTTCCGCAAATCTTTTGCCTTCATCGTAGCAACTTCTTGGTCCAATAGGGTTTACTTTACCCCAATAACTTTCTGTTTGGGGATGGACATCTGGGTCACCATAAATTTCAGAAGTAGAGGAGAATAAAAACCGAGCTTTTTTTTCTTGTCCTAACTTAAGCATATTCCATGTCCCCATTGAGCTTACCAATAATGTTTCCAGGGGTAGTTTTTGGTAATCTCTCGGAGAGGCTGGGCACGCTAAATGGTAAAGATAACCAAAATTACCCTTTATCTTTAAAGGTTTCTGAATATCATGCTTTATAAATTCAAAATTTTTATTTTTGCAAAACGAGGCCATGTTTTTTTCAAGACCAGTACATAAATTATCAACACCAATGACATAATGATTTTGACTTAAAAGAGCCTCACATAAATGACTACCGAGGAAGCCGGCTGCCCCAGTTACAAGTATATTCATGTTAAAAAATATAGTTTATTGTTAGAATGATTTTATCATTACTTATTTTATTCTTAAACAGGATTCTTGAATTCCCCTATCTCGTAATGAAACACTATCACGCATTAAGGTTATTATGATATTATTTTTGTAATTCTTTTGAATTACTTATGACTAAATGGAAAAACATTTTAACGCTTCCTGTAATTGTATTATTTTTAATTGTAATTTTAGTGATGCAATTTATTTTTTTAGAAAATTACACCTTAACTATTTTGGAATTAGTTGTTAGCTTATTTATTATTGGTATTATTTTGTATTATATTCTTCGCTATAAATTATTACTTAAATTAGAATTTTATCTTGGAATCCCGGCGTTGTTTACTATTTTATTTCTTTTTTATCATATTTCCATTCCTTTGGAATTTTTTGTTTTTATAATCCTGGTAATCGCTATTTTAATTTCTTTACAAAAACTTCTACATGAAAAAAACAATAGTTAAATTTACACCTCTAATTTCTTTGCTAATTTTATTAGTATTTGTTCTATATAAAATAATATTTTCATCTTTCGAATATCCTCGTCAGTGTGGAGCGGTAAATCCTAATAAAATGTCTTCACGCGTTCCAATTTATCCTTATGCCACTAGCTTAACCCCAGATAACGCAAAAAGTCGTTCTGCAGAATATATAGTTGATAAAAATCTCGCTACTTTTGCTTATCCTAATCAGACAAAAATGGGTTATTTAGTTGATTTAATCAATTTATACCCTATTCGTATGGTGGAAGCCGTATGGAAGGATTATGGGATACAAGATATTTATATCACGCAATGGGTAATAGATGGGTGTAATGAGCATGGACAATGGGTAATCCTGGGGCAAGGAGGTTTCCCGAATAGCCAAATCACCACCTTAAAATTTGACCCAATTTTACTTTCTCAAATTCGAGTCAGAGCAACAGGTCCCAATAATGCGGTTTTATACGAACTTCAATTTGAATAAAAGCTGTGTATAATTCTTTTTTTCCAAAGAAAAATATTTTTCAAAACAGGAAATTGTCTAAAATTAGCTAATTTAGGGTGTAAACTTGACACTAACTTATCCAGGAAAAAGAAAAAAATCATTATGCTTCCTAGCCAAAAATTTACTCTACCTAAGAGCGAATGTCTTTCAATTTCAGCCCCGATATCGCCAAAAATAGCAACGAAAAATTGAGAGAAACTGATAATCATCAGTAAGATTATTGTTGTACTAAGCACCAAGTTTCTTAATGAAAAATCGTCTTTTTGCTGAATATATTTTTGAACAAAGTTTAAATAAAATAGGGATATGATTAAAAATCCGAATAAAAACAGTAGACGCAATTTAAATAGCCACCCTACTAGAATCTGATTAGATATATTTTGCATTTTAATTTCTAAAGGCGAAAATCGATATCCATATGATCCAAGGGGATTTATAAGATAAGGTAATTCTTTTTTTAGTCTTTCGAAAACGAAAAATGGATGCTTCAATAGAAATAATTTATATTCGTTTAAGGCATCATTTTTTATCCATTTTTGATAATCTTGATTTTTTTGAAAATTTTCCCAGGTAATTTCCGCTGATGGGTTTTCTAGATCAAGCAAAAAAGGTTCAATCGGCATACCGCGATCAATGAAAAATTGTTTATATTCCGTGTTTTCCTGAAAAATTGAAAATAACCCATGAGTAATGGGTACTAAGGAACGCGGACTTTTTTTTAAATCAAATGAATGTAGAAAATATATGCCCCCAAAAATAATAGCAATAATTGCTGGAAATAAAAAATGAACTATTTTTATTTTTTTTGTTATTTTTCGTAAAAAAAATAAAATCAAGGCTATGCCTATAAAATAAAAAACGAAAATTTGATCAATTATCATATTGGCATCTCTTGTAAAAGAAAATAAGGTGCCTATTAAAAAAACAGCAATTAAACTTAAAATATGGTCTTTGTAATTCAAGGGAATATTAAAATTTAAGGGATTTAAATATCTCTTTGTAAGATTGATTATCAATCCCAAAATGACTGCATATGTCGATAAATTAAGGCTTTCAGTTAAAATATTATAATCCCAAGGCCAGATTAAATTTGTAAAAGGGAAAAGGATAAATATTAAAACCACTAAAGATTTTAAAAATTTTGAATTTAATAAGCTGGCTAATACCACCCCTAAAAAAGTCCAGGCAAGTACGGAAAAAATTGTCTGGAAAAAGACAATCACAGAAAGATCACTATAAAAAATAGCAAGCAAAAAGGGGAATGAAGGGGTATTAGAAAGGTGCACTAGATTCATTGATTGGACTTTAAGGCTAATGTTTAAATAACTTTGACTATCCATAAAGAGAATGGGGTTTTTGGTAATAGAAACTAGTGCCAGGAGCATTAATCCTATGCCCAATAACCCCATGAAATAGTTTTTATTTAATAGGTTTTTCTGCTCGGCTTCCTTGTATATGAATAAAAAGCCCAAACTCAATAAATAGCTTACTAAAAAAATTAAGATCGCGGAGCAAAAAATATTTGGAGTATAATATAAATTTATTTCATGTATATAATTATATTTAGCTTCATGCCCACCTATTGTATAAGATAGTTTTGATAAACTTGGGGAATGATTATTAAAAAAAATGAATAAAGGCGTAAAACTTATTATAAAACCAAGTAAAAGGCTTGTTTTAATTAATCTGAGTGATTCTTTATTTAGTAATGACATAAATTTAAAATTTCAATAGTGCCCATTAAATATTGTTTTCATTTTTACCATATTTATCCCTCTAGGGCTATAAAATTTCCTTCCTTAGAGCCCTTTAAAAATAATTTTTTCATCACTGGCGTCGTTAGGCTGGCCTACTTTGCCATCATAATTAGCTATATATAAGATTGCTTTTATTTAAAAAAAAATCTATGTTTTTAGGGTATTAATAGAATTTAATTCTTTTGTTTTATGGCTTTTTTCCTTATTACTGGTGGATCTGGATTTTTAGGAATTAATCTTATTCGTTATCTGCTAGATAGGGGGCATCAGATTCGCTCATTAGACAGGGTATCTTTTGATTATCCGGAAAAATCTAGAATAGAGGCGATTTTAGGAGATATAAGAAATGAAGCTATTGTAAATAATGCCCTAAAAGGGATTGACATTGTAGTGCATTGCGCCGCTGCACTCCCTCTTTATAAAAAAGAAGAAATATTAAGTACAGACATTGAGGGTACTAAAATAATTTTAGACAGCGCTTTGAAAAATCGGGTTAAAAGGGTGATCCATATTTCTTCAACTGCGGTGTATGGGATTCCGGATCATCATCCGCTATTTGAAAATGATGAATTAATTGGTGTGGGGCCATATGGAAAGGCCAAGATTGAAGCTGAAAAAGCTTGCTTATTATATAGAGAAAAAGGACTTTGTGTCCCCATTATTAGGCCAAAATCTTTTATTGGGCCTGAACGACTAGGTGTTTTTGCCTTGCTTTATGATTGGGCTAAGGATGGTAAAAATTTCCCTATGGTAGGCGGCGGCAAAAATCGTTATCAACTTTTAGATGTTGCTGACTTAAATGAGGCGATTTATCTTTGCGCGACTAAGCCAGAGTCTGTGGTTAATGACACTTTTAATATTGGAGCTAAAGTGTTTACAACTATGAAGGAAGACTTTCAAGCGGTTTTAGATAAAGCAGGGCACCATAAAAAAATTCTTACCTTTCCCGCTTTTCCGATGATTTGGACTTTACGGTTTTTAGAAATTTTACACCTTTCTCCTCTTTATAAGTGGGTATATGAAACTGCAAGCAAAGATTCATTTGTTGCTATTGAAAAAGCGGAAAAAATATTAGGATTTCATCCTCGTTATTCAAATAAGGAAGCGCTCCTGCGCAATTATCAATGGTATCTCGAAAATTTTGATAAATTTGAAGGCCAGTCTGGGGTTTCTCACCGGGTGCCGTGGAAACAGGGAATTTTGAAATTATTTAAATACTTTTTTTAAATTGTCGATGGCAAAGCTCCCAAGTCCTATCCAGTTATTTAAAAAAGAATACAAAATAATAGGTTTCTTAATAAGTCTTATTGTTTTATCGCGGTTATTTTTTTATCGTTTTATTCCACTTGCCGATCCTTTTCAGTTTCAGCATCACTTAGATCGCGTTTGGCTCAAAAATAATTTATGGGAAAGTATTTATAATTTACATGCTCAACCGCCCCTATTTAATTTTATTCTAGGTTTTATTTTAAAAATAGCTCCATCGGGACAGGAACAAATAATTTTTTCAGGATTTTTTTTAGTAATTGCCCTTGCGATTGGCGGTGCTACTTATTTATTGCTACGACTTTTTTCTTTGTCCCCTAGAATTTGTTTTACAGTGACTTTATTTTATTTACTTTTTCCGCAGGAAAGATGGCTCGTTTATAATATTTATTTAGTGGTATTATTATTGATTATTTCCGTGCTTTTTCTATCTCAATTTTTTTCTGAAAAAAAAATAACCTATTTTATATTATTTTTTATATCAACGAGTAGCATCGTTCTTCTGAGGAGCTTTTTTAATCTTTTTTTATGGTTTGTCCCAATCTCAATACTAATTATTTGGCTAATTTATAAAGATAAAAAGCTTAAAAATAATATTAAACGCTATGTTTTTGTCGTTATTTTATTTTTTCTTATTACGGCAATGCCTTATGTGAAAAATTACGGCCGTTTTGGCTTTTTAGGGAGTAGCTCGTGGGCTGGCCTGAATTTAACCCATCTTACGCATTATGTTTCTTCACAGAATCTACAAAAGGAATTAGAAGCAGGCAATATTACGGCGATTCAATTAATCCCTGATTTTTCACCTCCGCAAATTTATTATGATTATTTTAAAATTAAACCATATACCGGGGTAATGGTCTTAGATGCTTTATTAAAAAGCAATGGCATACCGAATTATAATAATATTATTTATATCCGGGCATCTGAAGAGTATAAGCGTAACTTTTTAGTTCTTATTAGCGAATATCCAGGCGCTTACGCTTTGGCTGTTCTTAATGAAATTTATATTTTCATGGGATTCACCCCTTATAAGTTTTTCAGTACCTATCCTAATTGGCATGTTAATCAAATAACTCCAAATATTTTTGTAAATACGACTTTGGCAAAAATTGATACCTTCGTGATCCCCCCCCTCTTTTTGGTGGTTTTTAGCGGTGCTTTAATCTGGTTTATTAGGGCACTAAAATCTCTTTTTAGAGGGGGTAATATTCTTAAAAGTGGAATAATTATTTTTATAATTTTCAATATTAGCTATGTTTTTTTAATTGCCAATTTTTGCGAACTAGGGGAAGCTAATTTTATGCGCAGCCCAATCGATGTTTTTATCATGCTTGGCTTTATTCTATTCCTGAAATCATTTTTTAAAAAAAATAATTTTTATTTTTAAATATGGCTTTCATTTATTTAATTATTGCCTTCACCCTTAATGCTTTAGCCAATATTTTTTTGAAAATAGGTGCTCAACAGGGGATTCAACTCAAAGGATTAGGAGTAATTTCACTGCTGACACATAACGCAATTCCCTTGGCTGGAATTATTTTATTTGGGGTGAATGTCATGTTCTATTTTTTAGCGCTTCGGTCACTTCCAATCTCCACCACTTATCCGGTTATGACTATAATGAGCTTTTTTCTTATTAATGGCTTCGCTTATTTTTATTTGAATGAATCCATTAATGTGGCTCAGCTTTTTGGTTATGCCTTGATTATTGCAGGATTAATTCTGATTTTTTATTTTAAATCATCGGTTCCATCCTAAGATTTTTTATTTCCCTGTGTTAGAATATTCAAAAGTAGAAAACTTTGTTTTTTTCGGGAAATTCTGGCAAAATGCCAGCATGGCTCTGAATAATAAAAAGGTTTATTTTTACACGGGAAATTTTACCCATAATTTTTACAAAGAAATTTATCGTCATGCCCCAGACGGATTTTCATTTATCCCTTCATCTAAGGATTTGGTAAGTACAGGAATAAAAAAGGATATCATTAAAAGTAGTCAATGGTGGGGTAATGTCATCAATAAAGCGGTATTTCATGCCGCTAAGCTTATGGCGTTGTCTCGTATTCCCAATCTTAAAATTATCAAAATTCCCAAAGAGGCGGATCTTGTTCATAGTGCTCAGGCCATGCTTCTCAATCATCGTCCATGGGTAGTAGATTTCGAGGATATTTCTGTTTTTGGCTGGTACAGTCCAAAGCTCCTGGGATGTTCGTGGTCAAAGAAAATTATGCAGCATTGCTTTGAGTCTGATGCTTGCCGATTAATTTTGCCATGGACTTTAGCGGCAAAGAAAAGCCTTCTTAATGCACTTGATTGCGAAAAATTTAAAAATAAAATTGAAATTGCTTATCCTGTAAAGGAGCCGAATATTCCCTTTAAACCTAAAGAAAAAAAACCGGGTGAACCTATAAATTTACTGCAAATTGGGACGGCTTTTTATACAAAAGGCTGTCATGAAACACTTCTCGCTTTTGAAAAAATTCAAAATAAATACAATGTTCACCTCACGGTTATTTCGATTTTTCCAGAAGATATTAAAAACAAATTTGGTTCAAATCCCAAAATTACTTTATTAAGTCGTGTTTCGAATGAACGTATAAAACAGGCTTACGAGGAGGCTGATATTTTTGTGTATCCTGTGCATAACGATACTTTTGGTTTTGTTATTTTGGAAGCTTATGGATATGGGCTCCCGTGTATTTCAACGCATCAATTTGCTATTCCGGAAATAGTAATAGATAATGAAACAGGGCTGCTTATCCCTCCTTATGTTTCCAGGTTTAATGACCGGTTTCTTCCTCAATATCCTCTTTTGTCAGGGTTAATTAACGAGGAAAATCATCCTTTGTCTCAAATGTTGAAAAATCCACCGGATGATTATGTAAACCATTTAATTAAAGCAATGGTTACTCTTATTGAAAATTCTTCATTGCGAAACAAAATGAGTGAAAAAGCCTATCAAATGGTAAGCGTAGGTCGTTTTTCTAGTCAAGCACGAAAAAAACGCATGAAAGAATTGTATCAGCGTGCCCTTGCTTTTTAAAAATTCATCAGGTAAATTTTTTCTAATTTATTAAACCTTAATTAATGCGTGTTTTTATAACTGGAGCTGCGGGGTATATCGGTTCTATGGTTACTGATTTTCTTTTAAAAAAAGGGCATGATGTTTTTGCCTATGATTCTTTAGTTTTTGGTGGCGAACATCTTCAGGATTTTTTCGTTAGTGAGCATTTTAGTTTTGAGCGTGGTGATATTCGAGATATAAAAAAAATTACTCGTATTTTTTATGAGTGGAAACCACAAGTGGTTGTTCATCTTGCTGCTATTGTTGGTGCGCCTGAATGTGATGAAAATGTAGCTTTAACTGAACTAGTTAATTATGACGCAACTTGTAAAATTATCGATTTATCTATTGAAAAAGGGATTAAGCAATTTATATTTTCTTCGACTTGTAGTAATTATGGGATAGCCGACACTTCTAAATTGGCCAATGAGGAAGATAATGTTAGTCCGATTTCTTCTTATGCGGACACAAAAATACGAGTTGAAAAATATTTAAAAAGCAAAACAGGTCAAAACAATTTTGCTCCAGTTATTTTACGGTTAGCTACGGTTTATGGAATATCGCGACGAATGAGGTTTGATTTACTCCTGAATGAATTTGTTAGAGATGCATTAATCAACGGGAAATTAGAAGTTTTTATGGGTAATGCTTGGCGCCCTATTGTTCATGTTATCGATGTCGTACGTGTTATCGCTACTATTTTGGAAAAAGATCCTAAAAGTTTAGGTGGCGAAATTATTAATGTCGGAAATAACGATTTTAATATTCAAAAAATGGATTTAGCCAAGGCTATCGGTGAAAAATTGGAAAATATAAAAATAATTATTGCGAGTGAAACGCAGGATCCTAGAAATTATCGAGTCGCTTTTAGTAAAATGGAAAAATTATTAGGTGTCAAAGCTATGCGTACACCAGAACAAGGAATTCAAGAAATTTTAAAAGCAGCTCAAAGTAATATTTTTAAGGATATGTATAATCCTATCTATAAAAATAAAGGGCATGATATTAATATCATAGGTTCTATTTTTAACTAATGGAAAACCATGATTTCTTTTTTAAAAGAGAAGAAAATTCTTGTTACTGGCGGGAAAGGGTTTATCGGGTCACACGTTACCGATATTCTTCAATCTGAATTTGGAGTAAGTAAAGAGAATTTAGTAATTCCTGCCTCGGAAGATTATGATTTAAGAATTTTAGATAATTGTTTTAAAATAACTAAGGGAATCGATGTGGTTTTACATTTGGCAGCTAAAGTTGGGGGCGTAGGTTATAGTAGTAAATTTCCTGCCACACAATATTACGATAATATTTTGATGGATCTTCAAATAGTCGAAGCAGCCCGACAAAATAATGTTAAAAAATTTGTACTGGTGAGTAGCTCATGTGCTTATCCTAAAGATTGTGAATATCCTTTAAGGGAAGATTATCTATTTGATGGTTTGCCTCAAGAAACAAATCGCGCTTATGGTATAGCGAAAAGAATTGAAGTAGTCCAAGCTGAGGCTTATCAGCAACAGTATGGAATGAATATAGTGGTGGTAATTCCTAATAATGCCTATGGGCCACGTGACCATTTTTCTCCGGAATATTCACATGTTATCCCTTCGTTGATAAAAAAATGTCTTGAGTCCGGGGATAATAATGAGGTAGTGCTTTGGGGAGATGGAACGCCGACAAGAGATTTTCTCTATGTTAAGGATTTTGCGCGTGGTGTCATTTTGGCTGCGCTAAAATTAAAGGGCAATGAACCTGTAAATCTTGGATCTGGAGTTGAAACGTCAATTAAGGAATTAGCCCAACTTATTGCTGAACTAACAGGTTTTAATGGGCATTTTGTTTATGATACATCTAAGCCCAATGGGCAACCTCGTCGATCAGTGGATATTTCACGTGCCAAAAATCTTTTAGGATTTGTTCCCGCGTATTCCCTAAAGGAGGGATTAAAAGAAACTATTGCCTGGTATAAAGAAAATTTTTCACTAATTACTTAATTTTTTATGCAAATTATCCCTCAATATGAACCTGATTATGGCGAAGAAGAAAAAAAAGCAGTTATAAATTATTTAGACTCAGGCGCCTGGTTAACGGAATTTAAGCAAACACGGACATTTGAGGAGATGATTAAACAATTAACAGGGAGTGCCTATTGTTGGATTATGATGAATGGGACAGTTTCCTTAACGGCTGCACTTTATGCGCTTGGTTTTAATAAGCCAGAAGATGAAATTATTGTCCCTAATTTTACAATGGTTGCTTCTCCTAACTCGGTTTTACTTGCAGGGGCTAAGCCTGTTTTGGTGGATATTGATGAAACAACACTTTGCATTACTCCAGAAACAATTGAGCCGTATCTTACTGCTCGCACCAAAGCGGTTATGCATGTTTCCCTTAATGGACGGTCAGGAAATATGCAGGATATGGTTGATTTTTGCGAAAAAAAAGGACTTATTTTAATTGAAGATGCGGCGCAAGCGTTTGGGTCATTTTGGGAAGGAAAACATTTAGGAACATTTGGCACTATTGGCAGTTTCTCTTTTAGTATGCCTAAAATTATAACTACTGGTCAGGGTGGGGCATTGATCAGTGATGACGCAGTTTTAATGGATAAAGTAAAAAAAATTAGAGATTTTGGTCGTTCGCGCGGCGGCATAGATGAATATGAAATGATCGGATTCAATTTTAAATTTAGTGATTTACAAGCTGTTATTGGGATTGAACAAATGAAGAAAATGCCTATTAGGATTAAACGGAAAAGAGAAATATTTAAACGTTATCAAGAAAATCTTGCGAATGTTTCATCTGTTCAATGGATTGAAACTAATTTAAGTGATACCACACCCTGGTTTATTGATATTTTAGTGCCTGATCGAAAAGAGTTAGCTGATTTTCTCAAGGAAGAAGGGATAGAAACTCGATTTTTTTATCCAGCGCTTCATACGCAGGCTCCTTATAATGAACAATATTTTGAGAATCAAAGATTTTTAATCAGTTCGAAAATAGCTGCTCGCGGACTTTGGTTACCATCTTCTTTGAAATTAAGTTTTGAGAAAATTGATCAAATTTGTGAGGCGATTAGGAAATTTTATTTGTAGTATATGATGGCTTTTTTTATTAATTTTTTGGTTAATACTTTAGGAGGATGGTTTGCTCGTTATTTTTTTGTGGGTAGAAAAGCCATTATTGGAAAAAAGACACGATTAAATTTATTTTCTTATGCTCACAATGATTCAAATGATCCTCAAAAAATTACAGTAGGCGATCATTGCTTAATGTTTGGACAACTTATTACCGAAAAAAATGGTACGATTAAAATCGGGAATTATGTTGAAATTGAACCAAGAAGTATTCTTCGAGCTATGGAGCGGATTGAAATCGGGGATTATTGCAAAATTGCCGAAATGGTATATATTCATGATAATAATAGTCATCCCGTTGACCATATTGAACGCAGGAAAGAATTAATCCAGGCAATTAAGGGAAATAAATTGGAAAGAAATAATGTGGTACATGCACCGGTTATTATTGAAGATGATGTTTTTATCGGCCGACGTGTTATGATTTATAAAGGGGTTACAATTGGCAGAGGAGCTATTATTGCCGCTGGGTCAGTCGTAACGAAAAATGTTCCCCCTTATTCTTTGGCCGCAGGAAATCCAGCAAAAATTGTTAAATCTTATAATCAAAATTAGATGCCAACTAAAAATGGTCGAAAGATAGCTCTTATTACTGGAGTTACAGGGCAAGACGGATCATATTTGGCAGAACTATTACTAGAAAAAGGGTATCAGGTAAATGCTATTATCCGTCGATCAAGTACATTTAATACTAGCCGTATTGAGCATATTTATGAGGATGAACATGAAGTTGAAGATTACCGATTTCGTTTACACTATGGTGACTTAAGTGATTCAAGTAATTTAATGAAATTATTTTCTAGCATTAGGCCGGATGAAGTCTATAATTTAGCAGCGCAAAGTCATGTTAGGGTAAGTTTTGATATCCCTGATTACACAGCTGACGTTGATGCCATTGGGACTTTGCGAATGTTAGATGTCATTAAGTCATTGGGGTTGCCATGTAAATTTTACCAAGCATCTTCTAGTGAAATGTTTGGTTCTACTATGCCACCTCAATCAGAATTATCTTTTTTTCATCCAAGAAGCCCTTATGCTGTAGCCAAAGTTTTTGCTCATCATACAACTATTAATTATCGTGAAAGTTATGGATTATTTGCAGTATCCGGGATTTTATTTAATCATGAATCTCCTCGTCGGGGAGAAACCTTTATTACCAGAAAAATAACGCGAGGTATAGCTCGTATTTTAGCCAAAAAACAAGAAAAAATTTATGTAGGTAACTTAGAGGCTAAGCGTGACTGGGGCTATGCTCCGGAATATGTTGAAGCCATGTGGTTGATGCTGCAACAAGACAAGCCAGATGATTTTGTTATTGCTACGGGAGAAACTCATAGTGTGCGAGAATTTATCGAGAAGGCTTTTTCTTTAGTGCAATTAAGTTGGGAAGATTATATTGAAATCGATTCACGATATTTTCGACCAGCAGAAGTAGATTGTCTTTGTGGAGATTATTCTAAGGCTAAAAAGAAATTAAACTGGGAACCGCAAATTAAATTTGAGGATTTAATTAAGATTATGCTTATCGCTGATTTAGAAAATCAAGAAATTAATCCCTTAGATTTTGGCTTAACAATTAAAAATTACAGTAAAAGGATTCCAGGAGTTTTAAATCGAGAAGGGGAAATTACTAATATTAAACATTTTGCCCATTAAAACTAAATAGGCAGCGTAAGCTTTTAAAAAATATATATGCGAGAACTGTTTCAAGTTTTGCGGCTAAAGCAATGGATTAAAAATTTTCTTATTTTTGTCCCACTTATTTTCTCGAAAAATTTTTTTGTACCTGAAAAATTTATACTTACTATTTATGGGATTGCGATTTTTTGTTTATTTGCCAGCTCCGCGTATGTTCTTAATGATTTAATTGATTACAAAAAAGACAAGCATCACCCTGTAAAAAAAAGTCGCCCTTTGGCAAGTGGCGCCTTAAAAATTAAAAATGCAGTGGTATTATTAATTCTGTTAATAACTATTTCATTAGGGTTAGCTTATCATTTAAATCCCTATTTCGCAGCCAGTGGAATTTCATATTTAGCGCTCAATTTAGCTTATTCCCTTTTCTTAAAAAATATTGTCATTATAGACGTAATGGTTCTGGCCTCTTTTTATGTCATACGTATTGTAAGTGGAGGGGTCTTAATTGATGTTCCGTTAACTCCTTGGTTTGTCATTATGACTATGCTTCTAGCTTTATTTTTGGGTTTTGGGAAAAGGAGGCATGAATTGACGCAGTTGGGCGACAATGCTGGATTTCATCGTATCAGTCTTAAAGAATACAGCACTTATTTTTTAGATCAGATGATTAGCGTCGTGACCAGTTCAATTATTATTGTTTATATCTTTTATACGCTAGATGAAACAACCAAACTGCATTTTAATACCTCCTTGTTTCCCTTAACCATCCCCTTTGTAATTTATGGAATTTTTCGCTATACATATTTAATTTTTCAAAAGGAAAAAGGGGGATGTCCCACGAATACTATTTGGTCAGATATTCCTTTGTTAATAGATGTGGCTTTATGGGTAAGCGCTATTTTGTATATCATTCAATAGAAACGATAAATCTATGCACTTAAAAACTAAACAATTATGTGTTTTTTTGATTATATTAGGGGTAGTTTTTTCATTTTTCTTAATAAGATTTCAAGATATTATAAACGAATTTTACGCCACTCACACGGTTAATATTGAAGAGCTTAGGCGTATATCTAATTATGATGGTTTAGTGTGCAGTATAGCAAATTTGACTGGTACGTATTGCACCGGTGAACCCAATAGCATTGGGGGAATGCTTTTAGTTAAGCCTATTTTTGAATTGCCTTATCCCATTTCTCTTTTTGGATACCAGTTTATTTTAATTTTATTAGCTTCTATTGCTTTATTTTTAATCTATCTTTTTACGGATTCTTTGTTGGCAGTTATGATTTCTCTTTTTTATTTCCCTTTAATGTCGCATTTTGAAGCCATTAGTGTTGCCCCATCCATTATTTTATTGGTTGGGAGTTTACTGTGTTTTAGAAAAAAATATTATATACCAGCTCAGATATTAGCCGTATTTTTAGCTTTATTTCGTCCAGAAACCATCATTCTATCGATAGCGTATGCCTGGCACATTCGTAAGCTCTATTCGCTAATTTTTATCTTTGCCTATTTTGCTCTTTGGGCAGGATCAATGACTTTTTTGTATGGTGATCCTTTGGCTCAATTAACCTATAATTTGGATAATAAAGGTGAAGCTACCAGTTTTATTATGATTATTAATTTTACACTATTGACGATAGGATATTTAGCGGCATTATTAATTTTCCTGAGAAGCCGAAAAGAAAAAATAATAAATACTTATTTTATAATTTCCTTAGGCTTATCAGTAGCCTATACTTATTTTGCAGCCATAGGCAGTGTTGCCTTTAGTTGTTGTTTTATAAGAATTTTTGGAACAACACTTTTCCCTATAGTTCTTTTCGCTTTCAAAGATTTTTTTAGTAAAGTAACTGAAAAAAGTGTTCCCTAATTAGAAAAAATATATCGATAAATCTGCGTTTCCTCATTATCATAAATTTGTTCAAAATAGGAGTTGTCTTTAAATTTTGTTTCTCCCGCGAAAGTAAAAGTTTCATCTCGAGGATTTATTCTGGCTTCATAAAGAATTTTCCCTTCACTTTGATCAAAATAGGAAACAGTCATTCTTGTTCTGGGAGAAATAATAATAAAAAGGTCGTCAGCCTTAAAAAAAGATTTCATTTCATTTAAAAAATCAATAGAAGATAGCGTTAGAATCGGTTCAGATAATGTTTTTAAAATGCGATACATTTTAGGGGTTGTAGCGTAAAAATAACATGCATGGGCAGCATAATCAGCAGATTCATTATCGCTAGCAAAATTTTGATAATAATAAGCAGTCAAGCTGTTAACATAAAAATTAGAAGAGAAAATTGTGCCCGCATCGGAAACAATTAAGCGTGTGGGCATATCATAATTAGTTTGTAGCCATTCAAAAGCCTGCATTTCACTGGTGATAGCCGGGGGGATAGGAGCTATTTCAACAGCGTATGTTTTGCCTGTGCGATAGCCTAGAAACAAGATGTAAATAATAAAACATAGCGAAAAAACAGTTTTTAAAAATAAGGATTTTATTCGTGAGTTTACGAATAAATAACCAACAGTAAAAATCATTAAAATACTCAAAAAAGAGAAGAAAAGAATACGCAAATGAGCATATCCTCCTATAAGAAAGTAAATAAAAAATATAGTACCTAACAAAGCACAAGTAGTCGTTAATAAGGGCTTAAAACGGTGTTCTTTAGGTAAGAAAAAAATAGGTAGTCCTAACAAGGCTGGTAAGTAATATTTAAAAATGCCCCAAATTCCTGGCCAATAATTAGCGCTATTATCTTCTTTTAAATTAGCTGCATATTTAAAAAAAGGAGAAAGATCTTGGAATGACTCGTAGGATAGTAAAAAATAAAATCCGGCAATGAGTAAGGTAAATAATAAAATCGTCTTATGGCGAGGTTTATTTTGGAAAAAATAATAAAAAGCCACAAAAATTAATATTGGAAAGAGTCCCCACCAAAACAAAAAAATCTCTAAAAGACCTAGGATAATTAGGTGTTTATAGTTTATTGGCTTATTGGTAAGAGTTAAAATTAATAATAATAAAATAATATTACTAAAAAATGATGGTGTTACGTAAGTCTGTCCCGGGTAAAAAACTGGTGTCGGAATAAAAGCAATCAGGGCGGCTAAAATTATCCCAGCAGATTCGCTAAATTTTTTCCCAAGATGATATCCTAAGAAAATCAACAAAAATAACAGAGTGGCATGGCAAAAGCGGGTTAAAACTTCAAGAGGAACCCCTGTAATTTTATAAACAATTCCTAGCCAGTAAGAATAAAGCAGCGCACTGCCCTGGAAAGGAGCAATAAAAGCTAGTTTGTTTTCAAAAATAATCATGCGCCGAGCAATGCCCATATAAACATATTCATCAGTGCCATTTGGTAACCAAAAGTATTGCAAATTATTTAAAAGTACACTCATTATTCCCAGCAAACTCACCAAAATATAAGGTAAGAATTTTTTAGGATTAGTGCCTAAGAGATTCTTCATAAAATAAAAAAAATAAGGAATTATTCACATCATAACGCAAAGTTAAGCCGGAGTCATGAAAAAATAATGATCCGCGGATAAGGTGCGGTTCAAATTTTAAGGATGGACAGTGTATAGATTTTAAAACCGGAGCAGTATAATATGGTCGCATGTGTGGATTTACCGGGAGAATTAATTTTAATCTCCAACAAAACATTAACGAAGCCTTACTTAGGAAGGCTAATCAGGCTATAAGTCATCGCGGGCCGGATGATGATGGAATTTATTTAAAGCAAAACGTGGGGTTAGCCCATCGCCGTTTGTCGATTATTGATCTTTCGCCATCTGGCCATCAACCAATGAGTAATAAAGAGAAAAGTGTTTGGCTCATTTTTAATGGAGAGATTTACAATTTTCTAGATTTACGTACTGATTTACAAAAAAAAGGGTATTCATTTGTATCCAAGACAGATACGGAGGTTATTATTTATCTTTATGAAGCCTACGGTGAGGAATGTTTTAAATTACTAAGAGGTATGTTTTCTTTAGCTCTGTGGGATGATCGTAAAAAAAAGCTATTATTGGCTCGTGATCGTTCCGGTAAAAAGCCTCTTAAATATTATGTAGGAAAAGATTTTATTGTTTTTGGTTCGGAGTTAAAAAGTTTTCTTAATTATCCGGATGTCCCCAGAAGGGTTGACCTTGAGGCTATTAACCATTATTTAACTCTGCAATACGTTCCTAGCCCTAAAACTGGTTTTAAGGATATCAAAAAACTTCCTCCCGCGCATTATTTATCCCTTGATCTTAGTAAGGGAAACCCAGAAATAAAAATTCAAGCTTATTGGGAAATGACTTATCAATATCCCTTAAAATTGTCTATCCCCGAATGGAAAGAAAAAATTCTCCACATCTTAGAAGAAAGTGTTCGATTGCGCATGATTGCGGATGTTCCGTTAGGCGCTTTTTTATCAGGAGGATTAGATTCAAGTGCAATTGTGGCCATGATGGCTAAGCATTCTCCCCAACCTATTAAGACGTTTTCAATTGGGTTTCATGAAAAAGATTACAACGAATTACCTTACGCTCAAAAAGTAGCTGATCAATTTTCCACAGATCACACTGAATTTATTGTAAAGCCAGATGCGCTTAAAATTCTCCCTAAGTTGGTGACAGCCTATGAAGAACCTTATGCTGATTCTTCTGCTATTCCAACTTGGTATCTTTCGGAACTTACTCGTCAGCAAGTAACTGTAGCCTTGAATGGTGATGGCGGAGACGAAAATTTTGCCGGATATGGCATGTTCCCAATTCATCAATTTGCGGAAAATTATTATGGGCGAATTCCTTCCTGGATTAGAAATAAAATTATTATTTCAGGAATTAAAACTTTTCATAATTTACGGAAAAATAATTTTAGTGAGCGTTGTCTTAGATTCGCAACCAGCTTTGAAAAGCAGCCCAATGATCTACGTTATCTTTACTATATTTCCTATTTTACCCCAGAACAGAAACAGGATCTTTATAAGAGTGTAATGAAACAGGAGTTGGCGACAAGCCAAAGCACGGAAAATCTTTTTCTGAAATTATGTGAACAATCCCATTCGCAAAATGTTGTTGATCGTGCCCTATATTTTAATTTCCGATCTTATCTACCGGATGATTTATTAGTAAAAGTTGATATAGCAACCATGGCATTTGGGCTAGAGGGCAGATCCCCTCTTTTAGATCACCATTTTTTGGAATTAAGTGCGCAAATCCCTTGGGATCTCAAAATAAAAAAGGGAGAAACTAAGTATATTTTCAAAAAAGCTTTAGAGGGAATTTTATCCCCAGAAATTATTTATCGTAAAAAGAAGGGTTTTGGAGTGCCTCTTGAGCATTGGTTTAGAAATGAATTCAGGGATTATGCCAAGGAAGTTCTTTTAAACGATCATGCTAAGATTCATCAGTGGCTAAGAAGGGAAGCGATTGCTTCTCTTCTGGAAGAACATTTAGTGACTCAAATTAATCATGCCAATAAATTATGGGCATTACTTACCTTGGAATTATGGATGCAAAATTATCTTTAGAATCATCTTCGGAAAAACAAAAAACTATTATTCATCTTGTTTATGTTTTAGATAGAGGGGGGACAGAAAAAATGCTTTCTCGCCTCCTCCCTCATCTAAAAAAGGATTATCAAAATGTGGTTATTGGGATGAAAGGAGATGGGCCGATAGGGCAAGAATTGCAAAAAAAAGAAATTTCAGTTTTTTATCTGGATCATGGCAAGATTTGGCATTCCCCAAGGACATATTGGCGTTTTCGTAAATTAATTAAACAATATAAACCAGCTATTTTGTCCACGTATTTACCGATTCCTGATATTTTTGGAAGAATCGCGGGGCGATTATTAAAAATCCCTAAAATTATTTGCAATCTCAGGTCTACTAATAATCATGGTGTCTATGCCAAGGTCGTGCTTATTGATTATTTAACCAGTTTTTTGGTCGATCAGTATACCATAAATTCCGTAGCCATTTCTGATTATTATTGTGCTCGATATCCCTTTAAAAAATCTAGATTTAGAGTTATTGCTAATTTTATGAATTTAGATTCTTTTGAAAAGAAATATGAGCCCTTGGTTATAAAAAAACAGCTTACAATTCCAGATAATCATCTGGTTATCGGGTATGTAGCTAATTTCCATCCGTATAAAGGTCATATTTACTTATTAAAGGCATTTGAGGAAGCCTATCGGTATCATAAAAACATAAGCTTAATTTTCATAGGTGATGGTAGCCAAAAAGAAGCCTTAAAAAAGGAAATAAAACAATATCAATCCCAAAAGCAGATTTATTTTTGTGATTTTTGTGAAAATATTCCGGAAATGCTTTCGGTAATGGATATTTTTGCGATGCCCAGTTTTTTTGAGGGGCAAAGTAATGCCTTATTAGAGGCCATGGCTAGCGGATTAGCAATAATAGCTAGTGATATCCCCGAAAATAGAATTCTTATCGAGCATGAGGGAAATGGATTATTAGTGCCGGTAAAAAATAATATTTATTTGGCCAAAGCCCTAAAGAGGCTTATTGAAAATCCGAAACTAAGAGAAAAATTAGGAAAATCAGCAAAATTAAAAATTCAACAAGAATTTAAACCTCAAAAAATCCTAGATCAATATCATGAAATTTACCGCAAGTAGTCTTATTCGCAGGGAATACTTAGTTACACCTTAAAATGGACTTTCAAGGAGTGCCCTCTACTAACGATCTTTTTCGACTTTTAAGTTTTTTAGCGCTAATTCTCTGACTAATTGTTCTATCCGGTGTTCTAGCCTTCTTACTACAAGATAATTGTGAAGAAGGATGCAAAAAATAACCACAACCGCAATAACGATTACAAAATCCATTAACCTCGAAAACCCTAAATTTTTGATGTAGGGACTGACACTTTGAGGAAAAAATGAAACAAATAAAAATCCAGTCCACAGAATAAACCAAAATAAGAATTCTTTAATTGTAAAAATTCTTCGGCGATATTGGTAATAGCTAAAATAAAGTGAAACAAGTCCGAATGTGATTGCAATAATTTGAATACCAATCATAGTTTAATTCGCCATAAAAATATTTGAGCTAAAAGATAGAGCCCATCTACTACAGTCATACCCTTAAAGTCATCATGGTAAATAGTTTCGATAAAAATTTGTTTAAATTTTAGATGAAATTTCCCGGTTCGTATAGTCATTTCTGCATCCGCATGATAACCATTTGATTGCCAGTGTAAGTATTTATAACAATCAGCCCGAAAAGACCGGTATCCAGATTGAATATCTTTAATCTTAATTTTAAAAAGAAAACGAGCCGCCCATTCCAATAATTGATTTCCCCATCGACGAAAAAGGGGCATTGTTTGCCCTCCTTTGCGGGCTCCAATCACAATATCATAACCTTCTTCGATAAGGGGTTGGATGAAACGAGGAAGATCTTTAGGAAGATGCTGTCCATCACTATCCATAAAAATAATAATCTCCGCTTTTCGTTCTAAAGCTGCCTCGGTACCGGTTTTGAGAGCCGCAGCTTTTTTAAGATTGATTAAATGTTTTAAAACAATAGCGCCTGCTTGAGCTGCTTTTTCAGCAGTTTTATCACTGGAATGATCATCCACCACAATGATTTCGTCCACATAAGCTTTTGCTTCATTAATTAATTTCCCAATATAATTTTCTTCGTTGTAGGCAGGTAAAACTAAGATCGTTTTCATTTTTAATAATTAGAATTTATTTTCGCAAATCATTGTATCCAAATTATTAAAATTACGATACAAAAATGCTAGTAAAAATATCCAAACGTCTGATAAATCAAGAGGAAAATCTCTGTTTCTAGGTGATTTTTTTATACCATGCTAAAGTCTGACTTAGCCCTTCTGATAATTTGTAATGAGGCCTAAATTTTAATAGTTTTTGCATTTTAGATACGTCCGGGAAGCGATGTTTAATATCGTTGCGATTAGATTCGATAAATTGAGGCTTAAGGATTCCTTGCTTGTCAGCTAACTCAATAATTTCTTCGGCTAAATCTAAGATAGTTACTGGTCTACCAGTGCCGATATTAATGACTTCTCCGGCCGTAAGAGGGGCATCAATGGTTAAAAGGGCTGCTTCAATATTATCTTCAATATAGACAAAATCGCGAGTCTGTGTGCCGTCACCAAAGATCGTCGGTGCGATATTTTCTAAAACTTGATTTATAAAAATTCCAACCACGAAACCGTAATCACTACTTTCTTGATTTGGGCCATAAACATTAAAAAAACGCAGTGAAGTAGTGTTGAGATTATACATTTTAAAGTAAGCTTCCATTAATTTTTCGCCTGCTAATTTAACAACTGCATAAGGCAATTTGGCGTTAACATGCCCATCTTCTACTTCGGGAATTTCTACTGGCTCCCCATATACTTCCGAGCTTGAAGCAAAAATCACTTTTTTAATTTGATGGAGGTGCGAAAGTTCTAAGATATGGCGAATGCCTTCCAAGTCATTTAAAACCGCTAACGGATTCTCTAAGGTTCTTTTTACTCCCACTACCGCGGCATAATGAAAAACAATATCAATTTTATTTTTCTCAAAAACAATTTTTAGTTGATTATAATCGTTGCAATCTCCCTTAATAAAATTTATGTGGGGTTGAATTTTTTGTAAATTATTAAGAGAACCAGTGCTCAAATTGTCAAAACAAATTACCTTGAAATTTTTTCCCAGAAGACGTTGGCAGAGGTGACTACCAATAAATCCAGCACCGCCGGTTACAAGTACAGTTTGTCGAATCATGTTTCTATAATTACACAACTTCTCGGAAGAGATCAATGTAAGATTGCACAATTCGCTTCCAGGTGAAATTAGCTTCAAGATGCTTTCTGGCCGCACTACCTAATTCGTTAGCATAAAGCCGGTCTGTAAGCGTTTTTTGAAGATAAGCCTTAAGTGTTTTTAAATCTTTGGGTTGAAATAAAAGGCCTGTTTTCTTATGAAGAATAATTTCACTTGTGCCTCCAACATCGCTGGCCACAATGGGTAAACCGATGGCGGCAGCTTCAAGGACAGATCGTGGTAGCCCCTCGGAATGGGAAGGGTTTACAAAAGCATCAGCAATTTGCAAGCACTCTTCAACTTCCGCGGCCTGCAAAAGACCTAAAAATCTTACCTTTTTTCCCAAATGAAGATTAGTTTGTAATTTTCTTAAATCAGTCGAATATTGGCCATCTCCCACAATTACCAATTTCAAATTAGGTTGCTCGTTAATTAGTGAAGGAATAATTGCCAGAACATCTTGTAATCCTTTGGCATAAATTAAGCGCCCGACAAAAAGCAAAATATAATCCTTTGAGCTAAATCCCCATTTCTCTTTTAATTTCCTTTTTTCTTCATTAGAGAGGGAACTGATGAGCTTAACCCCATTGGGAATACGAGATATATGTTTTGCGCCTATGTGTTTCAAAAAGTCACAAGCCGCCTTAGAAACGCCGATATTTTGGCGGGCTACTCGTACAATAAAAAATCCTAAAGTGTGATCAATAAGACGACTAGCGATATCAACAAAACGACTTTGGACCACGCTGTGACAGGATCCTCGTTCAGTATGAATTAGGGGAATTCGTTTTATAAAGGCTAAAAAAGCGCCCAGAAAAGAGGTTGGGAAAAAACGAGTTTGAGTACTAATAATGTCGTATTTTTCTCGCCATAAATCCCAGATTATGCGCAGAAAAGTGATTGTTGGTTTAGGAATAGGATAAGTTTTATTTAGGGCATACCAAGAAGGGAGCCGCAAAATTCGTACCCCATCGATGAATTCTTCCAGAGAAGATTGATATACGTTACAGGTAACGATTGTTACCTGGTATTTTTTTTTAACTAAGCGGTTTACTAGACCGTGAATGCTTTCGACATAACCACCCCGAAAGGGGAAATAATAACCTGCAAAAATTAGAATTTTAAGGGGTTTCATGGTTTAATAATTCCTAAAAAATTTACCCGCCCGCCCTTACCGTTCTTCTACGGCGGGGAGGTAAAATATTTTTAATATCGATAGTATGTCGGTTTATAAGGGCCGTTAGTTGATATTCCCAAATAAGCCGCTTGTTTAGCAGTTAAAGTGTCAAGGCGCACCCCAATTTTTCCTAGATGCAGCCGAGCCACCTCTTCATCTAATTTTTTTGGCAGCATATACACCCCAACGGGATATTTTTCGGATTGAGTAAAAAGCTCCATCTGAGCCAATACTTGATTGGTGAAGGAATTACTCATTACAAACGAAGGATGACCCGTGGCGCAGCCTAAGTTGACTAAACGACCCTCTGCTAAAAGATAAATCGTTTTGCCATTCGGAAAAATATATCGATCCACTTGGGGTTTAATATTTTCTCGCTTAAAGCGGCCTGCTTTCACTTCTTTGTTGAGCCAAGCGACATCGATTTCTGAGTCGAAATGGCCGATATTGCACACAATTGTTTGATCGGGCATTGCCTTAAAATGCTCTTTTTGGATCACGTCACAGCAACCAGTTGCCGTCACAAAAATAGAACCTTCCGTGGCCGCCTCATCCATGGGTTTTACTTCATAGCCTTCCATGGCAGCTTGTAAAGCAATAATGGGATCAATTTCAGTAATAATGACCCGGGCTCCAAATCCGCGCATGGACTGAGCGCAGCCTTTTCCCACATCGCCATATCCAGCAATCACCACCACTTTCCCGGCAATCATTACGTCCATGGCTCTTTTTAGACCATCGGCGAGGGATTCACGGCAGCCATACAAATTATCGAATTTGCTCTTGGTGACCGAATCATTGACATTAATGGCCGGCACTTTGAGTTTGTCCTCTTTATGCATTTGGTAAAGACGGTGCACGCCGGTCGTGGTTTCTTCTGTAATCCCTTTTACCTCTTTAAGTAGGTGTGGGAATTTTTGATGCATCATTAAAGTCAAATCGCCACCATCGTCCAAAATCATGTTGGGGCCTAAGGTTTTGGCTTTGTCGAAAAAAAGAGTTTGTTCAATACACCAGTTGTATTCTTTTTCCGTTTCACCTTTCCAGGCAAAAACAGGGATGCCAGTTTTGGCGATAGCTGCTGCGGCTTGATCCTGGGTCGAAAAAATATTACAACTCGACCATCTGACTTTAGCGCCCAAATAAATTAGGGTTTCGATTAAAACCGCGGTTTGAATCGTCATGTGAATGCAGCCTGCAATTCTGGCTCCTTTGAGGGGTTTTTTTGCCCCAAAACGTTTACGTAAAGCCATTAGCCCGGGCATTTCCTGCTCGGCAATAGTGATCTCTTTTCGTCCCAAAGAGGCTAAGGAAATATCCGCAACTTTGTAATCATTCATAGAAAAATAGCTAAAAATTAAGCCTGACTAAAGTAACATAATTAAAAAAAGATGACCATAATAGAGGATGCCTATGAGAAGCGATTTTTAATAAATCCTAATTTTAAAGTCCGGATTGATCTTTTCTTAGGCCTTTATCTTTTACTTGTCTTATTTGCGTTAAATTTTGAGTATAAAAATCAGTATTGGGGAAAACTTCATCATAATCAAGTTGACGCTGGGATCCTGGCGAAATACTGTCCGCAATCCACACTCCATTTTGATCAAAGGAATATGCCACCACATTGTGTCCAATATTTTCTTCTACACCATCGCCATTGGTATCAAGGTAATAAGGAATATATAAAATCATTGGTTCTCCCATGGCTAATTTCTTAAAAAAAAATTCCGCACTAGCATTATAGGTAAAAACAATATCCGTGTTATAAGCAGCACAAAAAGCATCAAATTCATCATCTGTCCAGATGTAGGATCCATCCCAATTAATGGTGGTTTGTACTTCGGCAATATCAAGGACAATTCCGTATTTCCATTCGGTTAAATTTTTCGTAGCAAAAGCATAACAGCCGTACGGATAACCGGTTTGGGCATGATGCGTAAAAGTCATGTCCGAGGGGTATGCTGGCTGAATCCCGGTAGCTAGAATATCACTGTAAGAATGAGGGCGTTTAGAGGTTAATTCCCAGATTTCGAAAGGTTGTCCTTCGGCATTTTTCATGGCTCGATACAGGATTTCCGCCATTTGAGCACGACTAATTAATTCGTGTGGAGAAGCATAGCGATCAAAGATATCAATTATTTGGCGTTCTTCAGCCATCATCACATAAGAAGCAAACCATTGTTCTGAATCATTAGGATCTATATCTAAAAAAGAGCTAGTTTTCAGGCTTAGCGTCCAATCCATGGCCATGGCTAAAATTTTTAAAGCTTCGGATCTGGTAATGGAATCACTGGGGTGAAAATTTCCATCCGTATAACCTTGCACCCAGCCAAGCTCTTTGGCATAACAAACATATTTTGCATACCAATCGTCAGCCACATCAGGAAAGCAGTAATGGTACCTAGTTTCATCTGGAGTTTGTTGCAAAACTCCTTCCACGATCATTTTAGTAAATTCCGCTCTGTTTATTAGCCATAAAGGCTGGAAATTACCATCTGGATAACCTTGAATCACCCCTTTATCTACTAAATAGCTTAAAGCAGTATTTACAGGGTGAGAATCATAAACATCAGGAAAAACTGAACCAGCAAATACGGGAAAAGTAAAAATTATCCAGGTAATTATTCCAATAAAAAGAAAATAAATTTTTTTCATAAACATTTTTAGAAGTAAAAATAATGGATTAAAGTCCGGTTTGTTTTTTTAAAGTTCCTCCTCCTTTAACCGCTCTAAACTCGGTTACCCTTTTTAGGGAAGAAGCTGATCCCCAGAATACATCCTGATACCCCAAATGTCGTTGTTCTCCAGGGCACACATTGTCTGCAATCCAAAATCCATTCTGGTCAAATGAATACACTACCACATCATGACCAACATTTTCTTCAATTCCATCGCCATTGGTGTCCCACAAAAATGGAATGTTAAGAATTAATAATTCGCCCATGGCTAATTTATTAAAAACATATTCCGCCGTAGGCTTTGAGGTGTCAATTATGTCCATATAATAGACCGAAGCAAAGCTTTTAGCTTGTTCATCTGACCATTGGTATTGCCCTTTTTCCCAACCCAACCAGGATTCTATTTCTTTAGGGTTTAAAATTAGCCCGTATTTCCATTCCAAAAGATCCTGAAGGGCATAAAAAAAAGCATCCGAATAATCAAGCACAGTTGTATCGTGAGCATAATGTGGTACTTCCATGTCCGGTGGGTAGGCGGGCTGAATGCCAGTGGCTAGAACATCGAGATAAGTTTTGGGGCTTAAATCTAGGGCAGCACATGCTAAATTAGGCCTTGGCGAAATGAGGACGATAGAAATAAAAAACAGAATAAGGATAAATTTTTTTAAATTCTTCATTATTTTTAATAATAGCACAAAATGATGGTAAAAAAAACATTTTAGGATTGCTTAAAAAGTTTCTTTCGCTTGCTAATGGCTTAAATTAAAGCTAATTTATGATCTTTATTAATTTATAGTGTATGGGAAATCCAACGCCGGATAATGAAGGAGAATTAATTACTACCGTGCAGGTTGTTGATACTTGGCGCGACGGGATGCAAGGAATAGGAAAAACGATGCTTCCTAGTCAACAAGAAGCGTGTGATGCCATTATGGCAGAAGAAACGACTCGCCACATTGCGAATGTGCAAGAAATTTTAGGCCACCATGTGCAAGTGGATTGCATCAGCTGCGTCAGCCCAAAACTTCCACTGCCAACCATGAGGAATTCGACAGAATGGTTAGCGAGATTTTTAGATGATTTACCAGGAGCGCATAGCCCCGCCTTGCAATTACAAGCGCTTATCATGAAAGCTGATGATCAAATTTTGGGTCGATTAAGGCCATTAGTGGAAAGGGGGTTAATCACTCAACTAGCGTATGTGCACTCTCCGGATCCGGTGTTTTTGATTAGAAACAACAATTGTATTCCACAGACCCTACAAGGATGTAAGCCAAAAGAAATAACTGAAGAAGAAATTAGGCAGTATAAAAATGAAATTTTAGAAATTTCCAGAAATCGATTTCGTTTAATTCAATCCTGGGCACAAAGCGAGGGACGTCATTTACCCGTGCATGTTTATTTATCTAATGCCACCTCGGTAACGCCCGAAGAAGTGGCTCTGGAAATGGATCAAGTGCGATTGAGTGAAAACAGTCGATTTATTGTGAGTGATACTAAGGCAGAGGGCACACCGGAAACCTTGAAATCCCTAATGGAAATGGTGGTGGATCGAGCCAGAGAAGTCCTGGGGATTCATTTACATGTTAAGAAACACTTAGGCATCAAAGAAGTGGAAAAGCAAATTCGGGCCGCTTTAGTACCTATACTAGGAAAGGTACATGAATTATTTGTGGAAGCAGGTCAAGAGGGCTTGGGCGGTTGCCCCTTCAGTGGAGTAGAGCCCAGTGCAAATTTAGATATGATGGCGTTATTTAGAGTGTTGAGGCAAATGGAAAAAGAAGGAAAAATTAAGCTAGGATTTAATTTAACTGGCAGTGAAAGTGAATGGGAAAAATTAAACGAAGCACCCAGACGCTGCAAAGAAAGGCTTGAAAAATTGAAATCAGCTCTTGCTACGGCTTAATCATACTTCGTCCTTGGTGAGCGGCTTTGTAGTATAAGCGTTAGTCGCTTGGTTCCGGGGTTTTAATATTTTTGATAAGATTTATTCATGTCAAATATGCTATAAGGAGATTGTTGGTGGTCAGCCCCCGGGTGGGAGGGGGAGTATTCATTATTTCTAGTTTTAACTCGATCTTCCCTTTAAAACCGTAATTACTTCTTGAAATTTCACTCCTTTTTTTACTAAAAGCACCATCAAATGATATAGCAAATCCGCGCTTTCTTCGGCTAATCTTTGCTTGGTTTCTTTAGTCGCAGCCTTAATCACTTCTCCGCTTTCCTCCGAAATTTTAGTGCAAATTTTATAAATTCCTTCCTCGAAAAGACTAGTTGTATAAGAACCCTTAGGCATTTTTAGTTTGCGATCATTGATTAGGTTAAAAAGTTTTTGCAAAAAATCCCCATTTTCTTTTGCAGGATTTTCATTTTGAAAGAACCTTTTAGTTACCGAGTCCCTAAAACAAGAATATTCCCCTGTATGACAAGTCGGCCCTGCTGGCTGCGCTAAAATAAGAATCGCATCCTGATCACAATCCAGGTGAATTTCCATGACGCGTAAAACATTTTGACTCGTTTCTCCTTTCATCCACAATCTTTTCTTACTTCGTGAATAAAACCACACTTGACCTGTCTGCTGGGTTTGCTCGTACGCTTCTTCGTTCATATAGCCCAGCATGAGAATTTCCAAACTGTTTATATTTTGGATAATAGCCGGGATCAATGGAGATTTCTTAAAGTTAGGCTTTAGCATAAAAATTAAGATTAAAGACGCACATTCACTCTACGCTCATCTAAATAATGTTTCACATCCGCGACGTGGAATTTTCCAGAATGGAACACCGAAGCCGCTAAAACCGCATCCGCTCCGCCTTTTACGATGCCTTCATAAAAGTGTTCCAATTCACCTGCTCCGCTGGACGCAATTAGGGGAATCGTCAAAATATCGCTTGCGGCTCGCAATAATTCCAAATCATACCCTTTTTCTTTTCCATCTTCATCAATGGAGTTGAGTAAAATTTCGCCAGCCCCTCTTGCCTGCATTTCTTTTAAAAATTCCCAAAGGTCTCGTCCCGTGTTTTCTCTGCCCCCTTTAATGATGACTTCCCATTTTAACTGTCCGAGTACGCGTTTAGGAGAAACAGAAATCACGATCGCTTGTGATCCAAAATAACGAGACGCTTCAGAAATTAGTTCAGGGTTTAACACCGCTGCTGATTCGATGGAAATCTTATCCGCTCCGGCCCCTAACGCAGCTTGAATATCTTCCATGGATTTAATTCCTCCCCCAATCGTAAAGGGGATAGAAATCGTTTGAGCCACGTGACGCGCTAAATCAGCGACCATGGCTCGTTTATCGGACGTAGCCGTGATGTCCAGGAAAACCAATTCATCCGCTCCCTCTGCGTCATAACGTCGAGCCAACTCTACAGGATCACCCGCATCACAGAGATCCGTAAATTGAATGCCTTTGACCACACGTCCCTGATTAACATCAAGACAGGGAATGATGCGTTTAGCTAGATTTGACCCTTCGTAAAAAGCTTTCCCCATAACTGCAGAATGAACTCCAGCAGACTCGAGTTTTTTGCGGTCAGCGAAGGAACCCACTCCTCCGGCCGCAATCCAATCTATTTGCGGAAATTCCATAGCCAATTTTTTGTAAAGCGAAACATCAGGTCCCTGCATCATGCCATCACATTCAATGGCTGTGCAAAGTATAGTATGTACGCCTATTTTCTGCATCTTACGTGTAAACTCAGGAGGAGTAATTTTAATTCCTTCTTGCCACCCTGAAATCCAAATTGCTTGATCATCCCGGATATCCATGGAAACCACAATACGATTAGTTCCAAAACGGTGAATCGCTTCTTGAATCACTTCCGGAGCTTTGAGGGCTACGCTCCCCAAAATAACCCGTGCAACTCCCATCTGTAAAAAAATCGAAATGTCTTCTAAGCGACGGATTCCTCCTCCTACTTGAATGTTAAGTGTGGTTTGAGAAAGAATTTCTCGAATCGTTTGTTGATTTTTGCTTTTGCCTTCCCTGGCGCCATCTAAGTCGATGATGTGAAGCCATTCATAACCCATTTTTTGTAAACGCTTCGCCATGTCGATAGGCGTTTGGGGGTAGAAAGTCGCTTGGCCAAAGTCGCCCTTTTTTAGACGAACGCAGCGACCTTCCATTAGATCAATAGCAGGAATAATGTTCATAGTTGTAGAAAATTATTAAGAAGACGTAAGCCCACCTCACCCGATTTTTCAGGATGGAATTGGACACCAAAAAAATTGTTTTTCTGAATTGCCGAAGAAAACGGAGTGTCATAAAACGTAATTCCACAGGTCTCTTCTATGATTGGCGCTGCAAAGGAATGCACGAAGTAAAAATAGGATTCATCAGGGATTCCTTCAAATAGGGGATTTTTGCCTAAATACTTAACCGCATTCCATCCCATATGAGGGATCTTGAGAGGTTCGGACGTGAGGCGTTTGGTGCAGCCTTGTACTAACCCCAATCCTTCTGTTTCATTCTCTTCTGAACGCTCAAAAAGAAGTTGAAGGCCTAGGCAAATTCCCAAAAAAGGGACGGTTAAATATTGCAAAGGATTAATAAATTCGCGTTCAATCAACGCCTTCATGGCTTGCCCCGCGGCGCCTTGGCCAGGGAAAATAACTTTGTCGAATTGAAATAAATTTTCTGGAGATCGAATGATCTGAGGAGATTGGCCAATCCGCAATAAAGCATTCTTAACACTCATCACATTACCTCCGCCATAGTCAATGAGGGCAATCTTCATAATGAATTTTTAGTGGTTGGAAGTTGATTCCGAAGGCGAAGATCTTTTTCGCAGGCCAGACGGAGAGCCTTTGCATACGCCTTAAACGCCGCTTCAATGCGATGATGTTCGTTATTCCCTGGATTAAGAAATTGAAGGTGTAAATTCATTCCCACGTTTTGGGCCATGGCTTCAAAAAAATGGCGTACCATTTCAGTGGAAAAATCATTCACTTTTTCACGAATAGGACAATAGTCCGTAGCAAAGGCATAGCGTCCTGAAAGATCCACAGCCGCCAGGCAAAGCACCTCATCCATGGGTAAAATGTGGAACCCATAGCGCCGAATTCCTTTTTTATTTCCCAATGCCTGTTTGAGAGCTTGCCCGAGTACAATACCCACATCCTCAATGAGGTGGTGGTCATCCATTTGAACATCGCCTGTAGCCTTGATCGTCAGGTCAATGAGGCTGTGCTTGGAAAATAATTCAAGCATGTGATTTAAAAAACCAAGAGGAGTTTGAATTTTATATTTTCCAATCCCATCAAGATTTAGAGATAAATTAATTTGTGTTTCTGTTGTAATACGTTGTAACGAAGTGGTGCGAGGAGTGATTTTCATAAATTGAAGGTTAAGAAGTGATACGGGTAGAGTTAATTATTCATTTTTTGTTCACGATTCCATCATGGTGAATATGCTATGCTCCTCATGTGGACGGTGGCCCCCGGGAGGGCGGGTACTGAATTTAAGAAGAAATAAAGGACTTTAAAGATTCCAAATCAATGCCTTTATTGGTTTTTACTTTAAAAAAGCGAATATCTAGGTTTTGCGCAAATTGGCCATCAGTTTCTCGATCCCCTAGCATAAAAGAAGTTTCTCGATCAAGGTCAACAGTCGTTAGAAAATAATCTACTAAGCCAGTTTTTGGTTTTCGGCAATCGCAACCCCCTTCTTGTAAATGAGGACAGACAAAAACTCGTTCAAAATTAATTCCATTTTCTTTAAAAATTTTTAGCATTTCCTCTTGTGGCTCAACAAAAGTAGCGGTGGGAAAGCAAGTTAAGCCCACTCCATTTTGATTGGTCACCATAACTAGTTTATATTTTTGATCGCGCAGCAGTTTTAACGATTCAATAACTCCGGGTAAAATCTTAAGTAAATCTAACCGATCCACCTGAAAAGTATCTTGTGGCTCTTCAATAAGAGCTCCGTCGCGGTCAATAAAGGCAATTTTAGTTTTCATAGATTTTCTTATTATAGAAATAATTGTTGATAAGTTTTAATAAATTGTTCCATTTGGGAAACGGTTCCAATACTAAAACGAATCGTCCCTTCAATATTATGGCCACTTCGCGGCCTTGTTAAGATGCCATTAGAGTAAAGCTGTTCGTAAGTTTTATTTACATCATTGGGCCGAAATAAAATAAAATTGCCTTGGCTTGGGAAAAAATTAATTTTATTTTTGGAAAAAAATTGTTCAACCATGGGTTTGGCTTCGTTCATTACTTCATCAGCATAGCGATTAATCTCATCAATCTCTTCAAGCGCTGCTTGCGCTCCGCAGGCTCCAGCCTTATTTACATCATAAGGGCCGCGTACTTTAAGCATTTCCTCAATATTTGAAGCCGTGGCTACGACGTATCCAATCCGCAAAGAAGGAATACCGAATGCTTTTGAAAACGTACGCGTAATCATTAAATTTGGATAATCTTTCAAAAGGGGGATGGCGGTTGTTTTTGAAAACTCAAAATAAGCTTCATCTACATACACGACAGTGGAAGGGGCTTGTTTAAGAATTATTTCAATTTGCTCTAAGGCGATCGGGGTTCCTGTTGGGTTATTGGGATTGCAAAGCACGAGGAGTTTAATGTTCCCTGTAGAAAGAAGGCTTTGAATTTCCTCAAAGGGAAAGGTAAGGGTTTCGGAGTAAAAAGGGCGCAAAATTTTATTTTCCCTGAGCGCGGCACATTGCTCATACATCGCAAAACTGGGAGTGGGAATAATGACATTATCGCCTTTTTGCGTAAAGGTGCGAAAAATGAGGTCCATCCCTTGGTCAGAACCATTGGTGATTATGATTTGCTCCGGAGCAACGCTAGCGTAATTCGCAATTTGTTCGTTGAGGTTTTCGTATTCAGGATAAAGTTCCAGGTGGAAGGCTTTTAGGGCGTTTAGAACTTTTGGAGGAGGAGAAATTGTGCGTTCATTGAAATCAAGTCTTAGCCCTGGGAAAGTGCTGCGATTATCTAAGGGGGGGCAATAGGCTTTCATTTTTTGAATATAGGAATTAGCTAGGTTATTCATAAATTTTTAATAAATTTGAAAGGTTTTGGTCATGGAGGATATGCTATAAAGGGGGTGGATGGAGGCCCCCCGGGAGGGAGGGAAAACGATTAATGCTGAGAAAAACGAATCGATACCGCTCGTGCATGCGCCCCCAGCCCTTCATAATTCGCCAATTGTTCGACAGTCTCTTTGAGAGCTTTAAGTCCGATTTGATTCACTCGTTGAATTTGCATCATTTTCCCAAACGCTTCCGTGGAGAGAGGAGGGAACATTTTCGCATAACCCGCCGTCGGAAGGGTGTGATTGCTTCCCGTGGCATAATCTCCCAAAGGTTCTGTGGAATATTTCCCGAGGAAAACAGATCCTGCGTTTTGGATACGCTTTAAAACGCTTCCTTCTCCATTTTTGAGCACAATTTCAAGGTGTTCAGGCGCGTATTCATTCACCAATTGAGTCGCCTCTTTTAAAGTGCGCACAACCACCACAAAACTTCTTGCGAAAGATTGTTGAATAATCGTTTTTCGAGGAAGGGTTTTTATTTGGCGGAGAACCGCCTGTATGACGTTTTTGCCGAATTTAAAAGAAGGAGTAACTAGTAGTGCTTGAGAATTTTCTCCATGTTCCATTTGCGACAAAAGATCAGCGGCAATCCAGTTTGGGTTTACAGATTCATCGGCAATCACGGCCACTTCAGAAGGTCCCGCCGGTTGATCGATGGCCACTTGTCCAAAAACCATCATTTTTGCGGTCGTGACGTATTGATTTCCCGGGCCAAAAATTTTGTAGACCTGGGGGATCGTTTCCGTTCCATACGCCATGGCTGCAATAGCTTGAGCGCCGCCCACTTTATAAATCATAGAAACTGCGCATAGATCCGCCGCCACTAAAACCCCGGGGTTGCATTGTCCTGCACGATTTGGAGGAGTGCAGAGAATGATTTGACGGCATCCTGCCACGCGAGCCGGAATAGCGTTCATCAAGACCGTCGAAGGATAAGAAGCGGTTCCTCCTGGGATATAAAGTCCCACTTTTTCAATGGGTCGAAATTCTCGCCAAACAGTCACTCCGCGGATCGTTTGGATCTCTTTACTTTTGCGTTCGATGTGGGTTTTATGGAATTTTTCAATGGCCTTCGCTGCCTTTTTTAGAGCCCGGATGACTTCCGGAGAAATTTCGCGGTACGCAGCACGAACTTCAGCCGGAGAGACTTTGAATGAATTCACCTCAGCGCCATCGTATTTTTTGGTGAATTCTTTTAAGGCCGCATCGCCTCGTTTTTGCACCGCATTCACGACGGGTTGCACGATGTTTAGAACATCGGATTCTTGACTACGTTTTCGGGCGATTTTTTGAAGAATAACCGGAAGTGAGAATTGAGCAGTGGTAAGGATTTTCATGGACTTAGAGTAAAGATAGAAAAGAATCTTTTTGCAGTTTAGGGAAAGGGCTTTCCACTAAAATCGCCTCCGACTGAAGCAGCGACGTCAGTGGGACGAGTCCTTGTTCTCTCAACGTCGTGCCCGTTTGGGTTAAATCACAAATCGCATCCGCTAGATTTAAGCTAGGCGCAATTTCCACGGATCCTCGTAAGGTAATCACCGTGGCGCTGATTTTATTTTGTCTAAGATAGCGCGTGAGCGTTTGAGGATAGGAAGTGGCAATACGCCCCCCTTCCAGATCGTTAGGCGTTTTAATGTTAGAGAGCTTAGGAATGGCAATCACCAGAAAACATGTGCCAAATCCTAATTTTTGGACAACCTTTAATTCGTTCTCTTTTTCAGCTAAAATATTTTCTCCCACGATGCCGAAATCAGCAACACCTCGGCCAACATACTCTGGAATATCCTCATTACGTAAAAACAGGATCGTTAAATCAAAATTCGTGCAGGAGATAAAGAGGCTCTTTTCGCGCACCGTGAATTTCAATCGAAGGGATCGAAGAAATTTAAGGCTGTCATCTTTGAGGCGACCTTTACTTTGAATCGCAATTTTTAAATTATTTTTCATGAGAAAACGTAGCCATTAAAATAAGACGTGAGTTGGGTTTGAGGAATGGTTTTTTGTTTTCCTGTTTTGAGAATCTTAATGGTGACTTCTTCTTTTTTTATCTCATCCGGTCCACAAATCACCACAAAGGGAATTTCTTTTTTGTCGGCATATTTAATTTGTTTGCTTAATTTTTCGGGCTCGAAATAAATTTCGGCATTGATGGCTTCTTTTTGGAGATTAGTGAGAATTTTGAAAGCGTTGGGAAGAGTGGCTTCATCAAAGTAAGTCACTAAAACTTGAGCATTTAAACGAATCTCATTTAATAAGTTGAGTTGTTCCATGGCCACCATGATGCGATCAAAACCAAAGGCCACACCCACGCCACTGAATTTTTCCTTACAAAAAAGTCCACACAGGTCGTCATACCGACCTCCTGCACACACGGCCCCAATAGCTACGTCAGGCAAAAATACTTCATACGTAATCCCCGTATAGTAATCCAACCCTCGGGATAAGCTCATGTCAAATTCAAGAAATTTTTCATCCAGGCCAAATTCTTGGCAAAGTCTAAAAAAATCTTCAATTTCTTGAGTAGAATAGCTCTTAAGAGAAGCAATTTTTTGAGTGATACTCCCTTTAAAAAAGAGGACTTTAAGCAAAGGGGGAATGGTTTTTAGGGGTAAAATTTCTTTAAGGCCAGCCGTTACGCCTTCTTCTCCGATTCTATCTATTTTGTCGAGCATCCGAATCACCTCAATTTGTTTTTCTGGAGGCACATTAAAGCGCCCTAAAATGCTGTTCATGAGGCGGCGGCTGTTGAATTTAATCACAAAACGTTCAAAGCCTAGCGTTTGAAAAACATCCGCCATGACTCGCGCAATCTCCGCCTCTGCCACCAAGCTCTGAGTACCAATGACATCGATGTCACATTGATAAAACTCGCGATAACGCCCCTTCGCGGGTTTATCGGCACGCCACACGCGTGAGATTTGATATCGCTTAAAGGGCATGGGTAAATTCTGATAATTGGAAGCCACAAGACGGGCAAAGGGGACCGTTTGATCGTAACGCAAAGCGATTTCTCGGCCGCCGTTGTCTTTGAATTGATAAACGAGTTTATTGTCTTCGCCGTATTTCCCTAGCAACGTTTTGGCGTATTCAATGACTGGGGTTTCGATGGTGTCGTAGCCAAATCGTTCAAAGACTGTTTTGATTTTTTGCATGACCGTTTGGCGTTTTGCCATATCTTTGGGTAGAAAGTCGCGGGTGCCTTTGAGAATTTCAGGAGTGATGTAGGATGACATAGAATTCAGAAGTTATTAGGCGATATAATAATGTGATAATACGTTGATACAAAATGCAAGTATAAAAAATCTCGCTGATTGGCGCGAGAGGGGAGGCTATCGAGATGCTTTTTTAGCGACTCAGGCGTTTGAGCATCAGGGCATAGCCTCCCATGCCGTAATGCAGCCAATGAGCCACTCGGGTTACAGTAGCGGTGCTAGCGCCTGTTTTTTCGCTGATAAGGCGGTATGGAATATTTTTATTGACCTGCTTCGCTACTTCCCAGCGCTCACTCATGGCTTTAAGTTCAGAAAGGGTACATAGATCACGGAAAAAGCGCTCACATTCTTCTGTGGTTTTAAGCTTGAGGATGGCTTGATAGAGGTTGCGAATTTGAAGAGGCAGGATTTCTTTTTGCATGGGGAATATATATAATGTGATAACACATTAATACAAAAGACTATATTTTGTCAAGAAAAATAATTGCTTTTGCTACTGTCTTAGGAAAATTAGGTGGTGGTTGTGGCCGGTTCTACCGTTTTTTCTACGTCAAAAGTGGAAACTACGGCTTGAGCTTCTGCGACACATTGATCGGGATCCTTAGTTGGCATGCGTACTTCAAAAATATAGGGAAAATCCTCAACCTCATAACCCACCACGTGCAACAACTGGATTCCAATGGGGTTAAAAACATCTAAAGTGCGAGCTGAATAACGAGTTGTGACGAGCGAACCTTCGATAACCTGGTTTCCCTCACTTCTGCCCAAACCAGTTGTTCCAGGTAAAATTACGCATTGTCCTTCCGGGTAGTTTTTATTAACCAAGGCAAGCCTATTAGGAGCATCTGTAATATCCCATTCCTGTAAGTCCCATTTACTAAGTTCGTAATTAAAGGTAAAATATTTACTCTTTAAATCAAAAGTTTTCATGGTAATGACCTCAAAATTAGGGTCTGTTGGATCCTTAGAGGTTTGATAATTTTTAGTTTTTCCGATACACCCGATACTGGAAATTATTAAAAAAAGCTCTAAAAGTATGACCAAAAAGTAATTAACTTTAAACATTTTTTTAAGCATGGGAATTGGAATTTTTAAATTATAAAAAATAATAATTAACTAGAGGGAGGCTTTTAAGGTTTTGGGCTTTTCTAATACAAAATACAAAGTTGATAGAAACATTTCACGCAAAAACGGCAGTTTAGCTAATATTTTAAATATTTTTTTATTAAATGTTGAATAATAATTCGCTTCTACTTTTATCAATTTCTGCTTTTCAAGTTTTTTTAGTATTTTTTCAAATTTCCTGACCGAAATTCTGTTTAAATAGGAAATCCGCTCAAGTCCTTTTTTGTCTTTTGAAATGCGAAAATTAATCCTTTTTTCTCCATTTTGAAATTTCTTCACGGCTTGTTTATAAAGAGCGATTCTGAAATTTTCTGTTGTGAATAAATGCAGCCAAGGGATAGGCAAGACATCCCATAAATGATGTCCAAAAAAATAGTAGTATCCTTCAAAATTAATATAAATTTTACCGCCTGGTCTTAACACCCTTAATGCTTCTTGTAATGTCTTTTCGGTATCTGGTATATGCTCAATCGCATCATTGAAGATAACCATATCGAAATAATCATTGGGAAGGTGGCTTTTCATGGCATCATCCACTAGAAAATGACATTTTTTTTCTATTTTTTTTTCTAAAGCTAGGTTTTTTGCCTGGGCTATAAAGCCTTCACTAATATCAATTCCATAAACTTCCCTAGCCCCATTGATGGCCAAAAAAATACTTTTCCCACCACCACCACAAGCAAAGTCAACAATCTTTTTACCTTTTATTTTCCTTTGAAAATCACCAAAGCGATTATATTTTTCAAAAACATTAGGAGCGTTTAGTAGTTCAAAATTTGCATAACTCAAATCGGAATCAGTATCTTTTTCATTAAAAGGATGCGGTTTTAGAGGGAAAAAAGAATTAAGCTTAAGGAATAATTTTATAAGGATTTTTTGCATGTTTTTAAATTTCGCTATTTTAAATTTGTGGATTTTTTAGGGATTAGAGGTTTACCACGCCATTTCCAGAAATATTTAAGAGCACTAAAAATATGAATCCAAAAAATGCGTCTTAAAAAAAGCAGCAAGAGATTACCATCGGAAAGCCTTTTGTGATAGTGCACAGCTTCAACTTTAGGATAATAAATCACCTTATATCCGGCGTAATGTAAAGTGCGACACAAATCATAATCTTCCATAAACAGAAAAAACCGCGAATCAAATCCTCCCATCTGAAGATATATTGTTCGCTTCATAATAAAATATGCTCCGGTGATTAGGTCTACTTCTTGCACCTCGGCATGATTAAAATCTTCCATCAAATAAAGATGGAATTTTTTTTTAAAAGGAGTAATTTTTTTTAAAAATGTCCTTTTGATCACTAAATCCCAAAAGCTCATATTTCGCCGACAAGAAGGTTGAATAGTTCCATTATAATAGCGCAAGCGAGGAGCCACGATTCCCGCCTTGGGATGCTTTTTTAAATAATCAACAAGTTCTTGCATTGTATTATCGTGAACCACAATATCCGTATTGGAAATAATCACGTATTGGCCTTTGGCATGCTTTACTCCCAAATTATTACCTTGTCCGTATCCTAGGTTTTTTGAGGATTCGATTAATCGAATCCTCTTGTCCTTATGAAGATTACGAAGGTAAGGCAAGCTTTCGTCTGTGGAGTTATTATCCACCACAATAATTTCATATTTAAAATTGGTTTTGCTTTTTTCAATGGCCTCCACACACATCTTAGGGAAATATTTGTGATTGTAATTCACTACAATAACGGAGACGAGTGGAGTATTTTCCCTTTTTGCAGAAGGATAAATAGCGGTTTTCATTAGTGTAAATTATTTTAATTTAGAATGAAGAACTTGGCGTGAAGCTAGTTTTTTTTTACGATTTTCTTTAATATCAAGACTTATTTTCCCTGAAACAAAGCTATTTTCAGGAATATTTTGATTAATAGTGAGCCCGGCTCCAATTAATGAATTACTGCCGATTTTAATCCCGGGCATAAAAGAAGTATTTACCCCTACCCGAATGTTATTACCGGTAATAATTCCCAGTTTATTTTTTTGAGAATTGATTTTTTCGCCTTTTATTTCTACCGCGATATTACCTTCATCAAACCTTAAATTTCCGGTTATGGAACCTGCTCCAAAAGAAACATTATTCCCAATGAGGCTATCGCCAATATAGTTGGAATGGGTCCAAACTTCATCACCCAAAAAAGACCGCGCTACTTCGGTATTATAGCCGATTACGCAATTTTTCCCGAGATAGGATTCGCGAACCAAAGCATTAGTCGCGACCACTGAATCCTTGCCAAGATAAGCAGGGCCTACAATGGTGGCATTTTCGAAAATCCTAACTCCGTCCTCAATAATTACTTCTCCTTTTATGGTAACGCTTTTTGCTATTTTGGTGTTGGATGAAAGACGTTTTTTGGGCGAAAGCTGATCCAAAGTTTTTTGAAAAAAGTAAGCCGCAACTTCAAAAATATGCCACGGATATTTGATGGCTTGCCAATATCCATCGTAAGGAATCGCTTTTATTTTTATTCCGTCCTTAATCATTTGATCCAGGGCAACTTCGTAGTGATCGTCACGACTGCTTTTGGTATTTTTAAGATAAGAATAAAGTGCTTTGGTGTTTTTATGAAGATGCACTACGAGATTTATCAAGTTGCTTGGCTCTTTGCCTGCCCCTGGTTTTTCGATAATTTGGGTAATTTCCCCTTTGGAATTGGTTTTTAGGTAGCCTCCTGGAAAATAAGATGAGACTTTTTTCCCAAGTAGATAACTGTCGAAATTATTATTTCGAGAAGCCTCAAGGATAATTTGGTAAGCTTTACTATCTACCACGTCATTAGTGCTAATGATCATAATTGATTCATTGGCCTTGAGTTTTGATTTAGCTGCTAGAACAGCTCCAGTCATACCCTGATCCAAATTTTTCTGCAAAGCTACCGCAAAGGCAGAATTTTTATGCTGCTTTTTAAGAATGGAAAGGAGATTTTTAATGGCTAATAAATTATGTTTTCCGGCCACCACTATAAATTCTTTAAAACCAGCTTTTAAAATAGCCTCAATTTGATGTTCGATTAGATATTTTCCGCAAAAACGGAGAAAATTTTTGTCTTCAATGGGTTTAACGCGTTGACTGCGGCCTGCGGCCAGCAAAATAACTTTCATGAATTGAGGATAATTTGTAGCCATTTTAAAGGAAAAATCGTTTTTAGGCCATAGTTCAGGATTTCGACATTTGCTAAAGCTTTTCTTTTTGCTCTATAATTAAAAATTACTACTAAAACTATTTTTATGAATACTAAGTTAAAAGAAGGGCAAAAAGCCCCTCATTTTTCACTTCTCGACGCTTCTTTGCAGCTTTTTTCATTGGCTGATTTTCAAGGCAAGTGGGTGGTTCTCTATTTTTACCCGAAAGACAATACACCGGGCTGCACAACGGAAGCTTTGGCTTTTACACGTCTTGAATCCGAATTTCAGAAGGCGAATGCCGTTGTTTTAGGAGTGAGTAAGGATTCGTGTGCCTCCCATCAAAAATTCATTGATCAACAAAAATTGACGGTGGCGCTTCTTTCTGATTCTGAAAGTGTGGTCCAAAAACAATACGGAGTGTGGTGCCCGAAAAAATTTATGGGACGAGAGTTTTTAGGAACCGTACGTTCGACGTTTTTAATTGATCCAAACGGGGTTATTCGCAAAATTTGGGATGAAGTGAATGCCAAAGGACATGCCGAAGAGGTGCTATCCACCTTAAAATTATTGACTACCGAATAAAAAAGCCCTTATGAGTCTTCCTGAGCCCCTCTGCCTATGCCTAGGTTATCAACTCTACTATTTTCCCCGTTTCCACCGCCTGCCTAAGTTCCAGCGCGATTCTTTCTCCGTAACTCAGGCTTTCGCCATGCAGATAGCCGGAATAAGGAGTAAATCTGGTACCTGGTGAACCTGGGATACGCATGGAGACATCAAAAATCACGAATTCTTCCTTGCCTTCGTCAGCGGCCACGGCACCTTGTAAGGCAAACGGGCCAATGATGCCCGGAGCGACCTCCTGCTTCATGGTTTTTACGAATTTTTCACCGATTTCATAGGCCTTTTCCAATAAAGATTCCTTCATGGTCACGGCATAATGCCCGGTTTCGATCATCTTGGGCTTAAAACCCATTCTATGTAATGCCCTCTGTTCATTAAAAGGAAGCCGCAAAAATCCATCAAGATCGGTTTGTCGACGAGTGTCCGTGCCCATGAGTTCAAGCTCATTATTCAAAACAGAATAGAAAAAATTTAAATTGAGGTGCGCGCCGATGATGTATTCCTCGATCGTGGCCTTATCCAAATCTTCTTTTCTAATTTGCCCTGATGAGATCTTTTTGGCTGATTCGCTTTCAAAAGACTCTTTATTGTGGGCAAAAAAGAAAGCTCGTTCATAGCTGCGCTCAGCTTCATTAACCTTCACAAGCACCAAGCGATCGATTTGATCCTGTGAAGCAAATAATTTCGGCATTCTAATCCCGGCTTTTTGGAGAAGATGATACTGATTAAGCGGTTGATCTCTTTCTTCCAACTTTACACCTTGTCTAAGCCCGAAAATAGGTACTTTAAATTCATTTTCAACCCTGGAAAAATCCTTAAAATAGACCCAAAAATAGCGATTTTGAATAAAAATAGCATTGCGTTTGCGAAGTTCCTCCTGAATTTCAGGCTTCAGAACATCATCAAATTGATCCATCAAAATTACTTCATCGATGCAACCACGCCCATCTTCACGGGTCTTATAATAATCCGTATATGTTTTTTCGCGGCCTTTTTTAGCCACCACCAGAGTTTGAAATCCGTATTTTTTCGCTCCATGACAAACATCCAGCGCGCTATGCCCGCCGAGCGAGGCGATGGTGAGATTTTTTAGGTTATAGGTAGTTAGGATTGAGGTAATGTCCATAGGGATTTGCTATTTTATTTAAGTATAGCAAAAAGAAATCAGGACTAAAACAGGGATTATGGAAAAATTTTAGTCTTGTTTATTATTTACCCCCTTATCAGGATTCAGCCTTATTGGTATTGGTGGTCGTTGCTCCATTTCACTTAACTTATCCTGAATATCTTCCCCATCCCTTAGAGCTTCAAGGAGTAAAGTAGCTCCCTCCCAATCAGGGGTGATTGTTATCATATTTAGATCAAGGTCAGGATGATCTGGTTGGTCAATTTTCGATTCATCACTAGCAATTACCGCAGGCTGGGAAGCATCAGGTAATTTTTTACTTTTACGTTTTTTTAGTTGCGCTTTTAGATGAGCGATAGTTTCTTCAGCCTCTTCAATTTGCTGAGTTAACTGCACAACTTCAGAAGCAGTAAATTTTTCTCGATTTTCTAGTTCCCTTCTAAGTCTGTCTAGGGCAACATTTCGTTCATCTGTTAGGGTGAAAACCTCCGCTTCTAATAAGGCAATTTTTTTTTGGTCTCTCTCTCGGGTTCCGTCTATGTGTGTTTGCATTGCTGCTTTTTCGTCTTCTATTCGGGAAGAATAAAGAGCGCCGGATGAGGATTCGGTCATTAATTGAGATTTCATTTCGCTTAGTTCCAATCTGGCCACTCCTAATAATTTCCTAAGTCCGTTAATTTCTTTTTGCGAAGCTCCTAATTCCGCCCTTGTTTTAAAAAGAGCTTTTAGCGTTTCCTCATAATTTCTTCCTGCTCTTATTCGTTCGGTTCTTGCTTCTCCAAGTTCTCTTTGGGTTACCTCTTTACTTCTTTTTAAAGATGTAATTTCTTCCTTGGCTTGAATAGCATGCTTTCTCCATTTTCTAAATTTTTGAGCTAAAAGAGCTAAAATGGCAACGAAAGAAAGTCCGCTTATTCCTTCCGCAGCAGTACGTCCTGAAATAGGCAAAGAGTCTTGTTCATCCAAGCCCTGTTGTCCTTCGTAGGTTTTGCTCGCCACCTTTTTATCCCCAATTTTCGGCCCAATTTCTGCTGATAAAGTTAATTGTTCGCAAGTGTTTGGCATTCTGGCTGCTTTGATAGCTCTTTTTAAGCCATCTTGAGTTAAAGGCCTACCATTTAAAATTAATTCATGTCTTGTTGCCCCCTCTCCATCTGGATCTGGATTTTCAACAACAATCACACCGTCAACATTTTTTAATTCAGCACCAAGCCCCATTCCAAGAATTCCTAAAGATAAATCATTGAGGGTATGGCCATTAATCCCAACAACAATATCAATTGAATTGGGTTGATCCGAATGTAAAGGACTTTCCATTTTTTAAAATTAGTAAATTAAATTATTTTTATTCGTCAAAATCTTCGATTTCATTTCCTGGCGTAAATTCAAATAATTCACTGGCCGGAGTCATTATTGCTGGCGTTGGGGTTGTTGGCTGCTCTATCTTAATATTTTTTCGTTCTGCCAGGGCATCAGTTTCGATTTTTGTTCTTTTCCCCTCAATTTGATTCAATCCGCTTTCATAATCAACAGTATCATTCGTATTGAAGGTAAAAAGAACTTTTTCTTGTCCGTTATCTTTGCGGATGAATTTAATTGTTTGTGAGTTTTCTGTCCCTGAAAAATCAACCTCCAAACGATCCGCTTTGGCTAAAACGTCATTAACATCAACTGTTTTATTTTTTTCTAAAATAGCGCAAATTGTTCTAGTGACGTGGTAATCTAAAAGCGCTTCGTCTCCGGGTTGATCATAAGCTCCAGATTCTTTGTATAAGCTTCTAATAGCCTTATAAAGGGTATCAATGTATTCTATTTGGTCAATTTTATCAGGAAGCCATTCCTTAAATTCTTGCGTGGTTTTCTTTGTGCCTCCTTTTTTAAAGGTTACATCGTGAACTTCTGGAGTTTTCGACTGTTTATTTAATTTTCGCTCTATGCGCTTTGCTTTGGAAAAATAAGCTAGCATCTGGTTTTTATGTGTGGCTTTTAGGTAATAACCTTCATTCATTTTTTCCCCCTTAATTTTAAAGGGATTTTCTTTTGGACTAAATTTTTCTTTAGGAGCTTCGGCCATAGATTTATATTTAAAAAAAACTATTATTAAATAATAGCATATTTAAAGGAATTAATCAATTTAATTCCCTGTAAAATAATATTTATCTTTTATCCAAGTATTTTGTCCATGGCTCCGGACTGAATTGCCTCCTTGATTTCGCGTGCTAAACGCCGTCCGGTGGACATGGGCTCATTGTAGCGGAGCCAGGTATAAGGCGATCCGTTAATGTACGGATTTGTTCCGGCCACGATTCGCGCTGAAATTTCAAAAACAAAAAAATTAAGATTCGTATCCATGATTCCTTCAAGGCAAAATGGGCCAAATAATCCATCGCCCACCAGCTCTTTGGAAGTGCGAACTACATTTTCCCCCAGCTCATACAAACTAGGCAATAGAGACTCCCTCACTACCATGGGAATATTTCCGGCAATTGTATAACTAGTTTGAATATCCGCTGCTAATTGATCGCGCGCCGCAATACGGCCAATGGAATCCGCATTGGATTCATAGCGCTTATCAAAGCTCATAATTTCCAACTCGTTTTTGAGTCTGGAATAAAAATAATGGACATAAATCGGAACGCCCACGATGTATTCTTGAATTACATAATTTTCTTCCTTGGGGTATTTTTTAATGCGTTCATAAAATTCTTCTGGGCTTTTCGCAATAAAATAGCCGAATCCTCCGCCAGCTCCATGAAATTTGATGATTACAGGGCGATTAATGGCTTCGGGATTTTTAAAAATTGCCGGCAATTTTAAGCCAGATTTTTCGAGCCAAATGCGTTCTTTGTTGCGATCCGATTCCCATTCCAAAATGCCTTTGGTACCATAGTGCATTACGTTCAATTTTTTCATTTGCTCGTGCCCCAAATAGCTTACAAAGGAACCATGGGGGATCACAATGGCGTTGCGACGTATCAGCTCATCTTCAATTTGGAGAAAATTTCGATAATCATCCACCTCAATAAATTCATTAGCAACTCCATAATATTCATAAATTTTTCGAGCATTTGGGGTAACCACGCAAAGACTTTTAAGGCCTTCTTCTTGGGCGCCTTTTAGGATTTGCAAGGCTGTATGGCTGCCAATGGTGGCGATGCGGTAATCATTAGTATTGGTGGAGGGCATGAGTATGAATTACTACCGGATAAGTCAAAAAATACCTTTAAAATACTTTGGATTAAATTACCACAGACTTAGGGGCGGCGTCTAGGAAATTCATCCCTCTTAGGGCTTTGATTCGTTCTTCGATCGGGGGATGAGTGGAAAACCATTTTGACCAGGCACCAGCCTTAAATGGATTGCAGATATAGAGATGAGCAGTACCCTTGCTGGCCGTGGTCAGGGTTTGAGAATCGCCGGAAATTTTTTCCAAGGCCTGAGCCAACCCTTCTGGATAACGCGTTAATAGTGCTGCGGAAGCATCGGCTAAGGATTCTCGACGTCTGGAAATGGCCAATTTAATTAAAGTAGCAAACAGGGGGCCAAAAATTATTAAAATTACGGCCAAAATAAGTACAACTAAACGAGCTTTATCTGAATTTTTATTATTACTTCCACCACCTCCAAAAAAATGAATCCGCCAGACTAGGTCAGTCATAATCATCACCATTCCGGCCAAAGCGGTCACTACCATCATTAAGCGGGTGTCGTAATTGCCAAGGTGGGAGAGTTCGTGAGCTAAAACCCCCTCAAGTTCCGCTTTTTCCAGACGATCCAAAAGCCCACGGGTCACCGCAATCGCTCCATGCTCCGGATCTCGGCCTGTGGCAAAAGCATTCATGGCCGGTGATTCGATGATGTAAATTTTCGGAGCAGGCACTCCAGATGCAATTGAAAGATTTTCCACTACATTGTACAAAGTTGGGTTATCGCGTCGCTCAACTTTTTTAGCGCCACTAATGGTTAAAGCAATTTTATTTCCAGCGAAATAAGAAATTAATGACCAAATTATGGCGATTATCCCGGCAATGGCCAGACCAGGAATTCCGCCCCCCGGGTTATAAGCTTCGGATAAAATAAATCCCATCGCCATTACGAAAATCACAAAAAAGGCGAGCATAAGCCAAGATTTAATTTTGTTGTGCGTAATTTCGGTATAGGCTAAAGTCATAAAAAATAAAGGACAGTTTAGGTTTTTATTTAGAGGTCTCCTTAGGAGAATTTTTGGCATTACTAAAATCCACTTTGACTACTTCGCGCTCCGCTTCATTTTCAATTTCAAAAAATGTTTCTTCTTTAAATCCGAATATCCTAGCCATAAGATTACTTGGGAAAACTTGAATTTTGGTATTTAGGACGCGAACATTTCCGTTATAAAAACGGCGTGAAGCCTGAATTTTATCTTCAGTATCCGTTAGTTCGTTTTGCAAGTCGAGAAAATTTTGATTGGCTTTAAGATCAGGATAATTTTCTGCAACAGCGAAAAGTGATTTAAGAGCTCCACTTAGCATATTTTCATTTTTGGCCTGCTGTTCGGGACTTCCTTTGCCTTGAATGGCTGCGGTACGAGTTTTAGTTACGTTTTCCAAAACCTCACGCTCGTGCGTCATGTAGCCCTTTACAGATTCAATTAAATTAGGGATCAGGTTGTAGCGGCGCTTGAGTTGTACCTCGATATCAGACCAAGCTTCTTTAACGCGAACCCGAGCACGCACCAATCCATTATAAAGACCAATTAAGGCTAAAAACAGAACACCGACAACAATTAAGGCAATGGTAAGAGGCTGCATGAAGAAATGATTAATTAAAGAATAAGACCAATTTAATCTTAGGCTCTTTCAAAAGGAGAGTCAATTTTGGAGGGAAATGATTAGACTACCGCTCAAAACTACTATACCTAGGTAAATTGCAAAAACTCGCAGACTATGTGTTTTTAAAAATCTCATTAAAAAAGCTATGGTTAAATAGCCGACTACAGCCGAGACACTAAAGCCCACGAGAACAACATCCCAGCCTGGCAATAATTCTTGCTCACGATATACCTTAAATGCGGTCAATAGTATGGCGCCACCAATAGCCGGAATACCCAATAAAAAGGAGAATTTTGCAGCCTCCTCCCTTTTAATTCCTTGCATTAAACCCATGCCAATCACTGATCCTGATCGCGAAATTCCAGGGATTAGGGCTACGGCCTGTGCTAAGCCCATTATAAAAGTATTTTTCAGATTAAAGGGAATGGGTTTTTTATCAGAATGCAAATATTCCGCAATTAGGAAAAAAAGCGCTAATATCCCTAACATCGAAAGAACTAGCTTAGGATCGCGAAATATTTCATCAAGCCAATTCTCGAGAGTGAAACCAGCTATTACAGCCGGAATAGTGGCCACCAAAATGTAGGCGCCCAGTTTCCAATTCTTTAGTAATCCCCAAAGATCCTTCCAAAAATAAGTCATAATGGCGACTAGGCTTCCGGCATGCAACGCCACATCAAAACTTTTTAATTCGTCGACTTTTAGCTTTAAAATTGATTCCAAGAGCACTAAATGTCCAGATGAAGAAATGGGTAAAAATTCAGTAAATCCCTGAAGGAGGCCAAGGAGAAAAGATTGGAAAAGGGTCATGGGGCTATTTATTAACTAAAATAATTTATTCCCCACCCTTGGGTGGGGCGCATCCCACCCAGAATATAGCATATTTACCATTACGAAAACCTTTCAAATTTATTAAAAAATTCTAAATTTTTAGCAAATTTTTATCATCAAAATGTTCAATGCATTTCTCGTCATTTCCAAGATCTTAATACAGCACGGCGTCGTTTTGTGAAATTTTCGAAATCATTGGAATTAGGACGCCCAGTAGTCATTTTTGGACTGGCTACTCTATCCAGAAGATTACCGGCTGTACTTAGTACTTTTTTCCTTGATCGGCCATGTCTATCTGGCCAAGTTGTCACATTACCATTTTTATCGATGACTTTAACCTCAGCGCTGTTTGGAGCTACTTGAATTGCGGCAGTATTGTAACGTTTACTTGTGCTACTCCATGTGCCATAACAGGTGGTTGTACCTGTTTCTGGTAATGTAATACAACTACACGCAAGCTGCGGCTGATAAGCTCCCCCCGTATATGGGTAACAAACACTGTGAGAATAGGTTATTGGATTATTATTTGTATCCCAGACACTCCGAAGACCCCCATTTGCAAAAGAAACAGGAGGCTGAGAAATATCAGATTTACTCCTTGGTAATTTAATATTATTACATGATTTACCTAGCATCTCATCAGCGTAATCAGGCGTAGCTGGAGCTGTAGTAGTTGCCTCACAAATCCTGGCTAAGCGATTAACCTCGGCTCTTACGTCGCCCACGGATAGACTCTCTATTTTTTCATCGGGATTTAAGACGCGAGGAGTACAAGCAACTCCACTTAGGGCTAAAATGGTAGCAATGGCAGGGATTGAAAAATTAATTTCCGACTGGGGATTTTTCATATAAGTAAGGTTAATTTATGCTAATTTTCTTTTAAAAAAATTACTTCAAAATTTTAAATTCCATTTTGAAGTGCACCGATAATAAGGAAAAATCGTATCACATTTTTGGTACTAGTCAATTTTTTAGTGTTTAAACGACCTTACTCCGGTAAATACCATACTAATTCCGAGTTCATTGGCTTTATCAATCACTTCGCTGTCGCGCATGGAGCCGCCGGGTTGAATAATAGCAGACACCCCGGCCTCATGAGCTTCCTCTACTCCATCTGAGAATGGGAAAAAAGCATCTGAAGCCATTACGGAGCCTTTTAAGCGCTCGCCGCCTTTGTGGCGAGCAATAAATACAGAGTCCACGCGAGACATTTGACCGGCTCCTATAGCCACTGTTTGCTCTATTTTAGTCTTTGGGTTGTAAGTAGCAAAAACCACGGCATTTGATTTAACATGCTTAACCACTTTGCGCGCAAAAAGCATGGCCACAATTTCATTCGGCGTGGGAGTCACAGTAGTCACAACCTTAAGGTCATGGTTCGTAACCACATATTGGTCAGCATCTTGGACTAAAACCCCGCCTGAAACGGTTTTAATATCTCTGTCGTTAGGATTTAAGCGCAAATCCCCTATAGCTAAAAGACGCATGTTTTTTTTGGTTTCCAGGGCTTTAAGCGCTTTTTCCTCAAAAGAAGGAGCTGCAATAATTTCTACAAACAATTTATTGCTTACAATATGTTTGGCAATCGCTTCGGTACAAGGACGATTCATCCCAATAATGCACCCAAAAGCGGATTTAGGATCCACGTTATAGGCAATTTCAAAAGCAGTGTTAATTTCTTCGGCTGAGGCCACTCCGCACGGGTTAGTATGTTTAATAATGGTAACTGTTGGTCTGGAAAAATCACTTACAATTTTAATAGCCGCGTCTACATCCAAAATATTATTAAAAGAAAGTTCCTTATTGGCTTGAAGGAGCTTGGCATTAGTCACATTGGGATAATGATTGGCTGGATCGCGGAAAAAGGCGGCTTTTTGGTGTGGATTTTCGCCATATCTAAGCTTATGTGACTTCTCGTAGTGTAGATTAAGTAATTCCACGGCACCACCTTTATTTTTGAGATAACTAGCAATTGTTTCGTCATAGTGGGTGGTTTTTTCAAAAGCTTTAATTGCTAATTTGCGGCGTGTTTCCAAGCAAATCCCGTCTTCATTTTTAAGCTCATCTAAAATCAAAGAATAGTCTTTTATTGCGGTTATTACGGTCACATGTTTGAAATTCTTGGCTGCAGCCCTTAGCAAGGCCACACCCCCAATATCAATTTCCTCAATCGCTTCTTCTTCGGTTACTCCTTCTCGATTAATGGTTTGCTGAAAAGGATAGAGATTAACCACTACCATGTCGATGGGTTGAATATGGTGTTTTTCGGCGTCAGCTAGGTGATTTTTTTTGGAACGATCCATTAAAATTCCGCCGTGGATTTTGGGTTGCAAAGTTTTAACCCGACCATCCATAATCTCCGGGAAACCGGTATAATCACTAATTTCAATATTTTTAATCCTGGCCTCCCTTAGTATTTTGGCTGTGCCTCCAGTAGATAAAATTTCAACCCCATAATTTTCAAGCGATTTAGCAAATTCCACCAAATTAGTTTTATCAGAAACACTGATTAAGGCGCGCTTTGGTTTTTGGATATTGGGCATAGAAATAAGGGGGAATTATTTAGTTCTAAGTGTTTCAGGGCGGTTTTTAACTAGATCAATACCACCTTTGCTGCAAGGATTACAACGCAAAATTCGCCAGACAGCCATTCGGCCTCCTTTCCAAAGCCCATAACATAAAATGGCCTGGTGGGCATATTCAGAACAACTGGGCATAAAACGGCAGAATCCGCCAGGAAAGCGATATCTAAAAATACCGTGATCCGGCGAAATGGTTTTTTGATAAAATCGAATAAAAAGCAGTACCAATTCTTGGGGAATGTGTAAGGCGGACATTACCATCGATTTTAGGAATTCCCACATAACAAATTTAAATTTTAGCAGGGCTTGACTCTACTTTAAAATAAGAGAAAGCGCATATTTTATAATCCAAAAAGAATTTTAGGATTTATTTTAACTCCATCACACCTTAATTCTACGTGTAAATGAATGCCAGTTCTTCCATATACTCGTCCCGTATTTCCCATGCCTGAAATTACTTGTCCGGCATCAACATACTGCCCTTCGGTAACATATAACTCATTACTATGCCCATAAAGAGTGGTACAGCCATTATCATGCTGAATAATAATTTCGTTACCATAGCCTCCATTCCAACCATGAGCAGCTTTAATAACCGTACCAGCAGCCGCGGCCATAATGGGGGTATTTAATTTGTTAGCAATGTCAATGGCGTAATGGCCAGCATGGTGCCATTGAGTAATAGTGCCAGAAGTTGGCTTCATCCAACCTGCTCCTCCGGGACTTGGAGCCACAGAAATAGGAGGAGGAACAACAGTTTTACCACCTGACCCGCCGCTATTAGCGGCAATTATAGGTGTTATATAAGGCTGACCATCGGCAATGAGTATCTCTTGCCCTATTTCAATTATTCCGTTTTCAGGGAGATTGTTCCAGGCTATGGCCTTTGTACTATCTTCGTTACCTTTATATTTTTTAACCAAACTAGCCAGAGTATCACCTTTAGCTACTTTTATTTTATAACCACTTGCGACCGGAATAGTGAGTTGTTGTCCAACTTTTAAAGAATTAATATTTCTAATTTTACCTTGATTTGCCCAGTAAATTGTATTTTGATTCAGGTCGTAAATATAAGCGATTTTGGATAATGTTTCGCCCGCTTGAACTTCATGAACTATTTCTTCTTTACGATTAAGGTAGCGAGGTGAATCAGTTACAATGGGGCTAACTTTTACTAAATAGCCACCATCATCAACCAAGGTAACTTCCTCTGGGTTAAGATCTGTACCTAAAGCTTCAACATAAGCACCGCCAGCATCTCGATATGATCCGGATAAATTTAGAGAATTAACCAAAAGTAACATAAAGCTTACCCCCATGATACGCTGGAAAAGTCGCTGCGCTGGAGAATAGCCGTGAAGGGGATTAGTAAAACGTTTTCCGGCATTGGCAGCAAAAGCTCGTAGCCTTGCTCTGCCTTGTCGGAAACTGGCGAACTGTGATTTAACCTTACCGAAAAGTTTATGATGACGATCCTTGCGGGCGTCGTAATTGATGGAACTAATGGGATATCGGGTTAAAAAGATAAAAGCACTTTTTAGTAACCAACCTCTCTAATAATCACGATATTTGACCATATAGTAGGGATTTTTAATGAAAAGTCAATAGTTCTATTAATTTAACAGATAAGGTTAACCTGTTAAATTAACCTGGCCATTTTTTTCGCGAGAGCGAGAGATAAAACGAGAACGAAAATATGCGATTATCTTGTCGATTAAGTTTTAATTGTGTATTAAAAATAGGCTTAATTACTTTTTTATGAATGTGCCTATCTCCTCTATTCGCAATTTTTGTATCATTGCTCATATTGATCACGGAAAATCAACTTTGGCTGATCGTTTATTGGAAATCACCCATACGGTTGAAAAACGCGATATGAAACATGCTCAACTGCTTGATACCATGGAACTTGAGCAAGAGCGGGGTATTACCATTAAACTTCAACCAGTCAGAATGTCCTGGACAAAGGACGGACACCCTTATCAACTTAATCTTATTGATACCCCTGGACATGTTGATTTTACGTATGAAGTGTCACGTAGCCTAGCTGCTTGCGAAGGTGCAATTTTGGTAGTAGACGCTACTCAAGGTATTCAAGCCCAAACTTTGGCTAATTCCTATCTTGCCCTGGAGCATGATCTCACCATTATTCCGGTTTTAAATAAGATAGACCTGCCAGCGGCTGATGTTGAAAAACGCACTCAGGAATTAATGAATGCTTTTGGTTTTACGGAAAATGAAATTTTACATATTTCCGCTAAAGATGGAACAAATGTTGACCAACTTTTAGCTCGCATTATTGAGCTTGTCCCTGCTCCTAAAAGCCATAATAAGGATGAAGGAACCAAAGCTCTTATTTTTGATTCTTTATACGATTCTTATCGAGGTGTTGTTGCTTATGTCCGAGTTATGGATGGAGAATTAAAAAGAGGTGATAAGATTCGCTTTTTAAACACTAAAACAGAAGTGGAAATTTTAGAAGTGGGTTATTTGCAACTTAAATTAATTCCTAGCCTCTCTTTAGCTAGAGGAGAAATCGGTTATGTGGTCACGGGTTTAAAAGATGTACATGAGGCAAGAGTTGGCGATACGATCTGGTCTCCCGGTAATACTGGTCTTAAATCTACAGATATTAAGCCCTTACCTGGTTACAAAAAAGTAATGCCTTTTGTGTTTGCCAGTATTTATTGTAGTGACAATGCGGATTTCCCACTTCTAAGAGATGCCTTGGAAAAACTTAGCCTAAATGATTCTGCCTTATCTTATGAACCAGAGCAATCCACTGCCCTTGGACATGGATTTCGTTGCGGGTTTTTGGGTCTTTTGCACCTGGATATTGTTCAAGAGCGTTTGGAACGTGAATATAATCTGGATTTAGTGGTCACGGCTCCTAGTGTATCTTACATTATTATCAAAAATGATAGCACTGAGGAATTTATTTCCAATCCGGTATTCTTACCTGAAGCCGGGTATTACCAAATTATTAAGGAGCCTTGGGTTTTGATCGAAATTCTAGTCCCTAAGGAATATTTGGGAGGGGTTATGAAGCTTATTGATGAATGTCGGGGAGTTTCCAAAGCGATGAAATATCTTGATGAAAATCGCGCGATGTTAACTTATGAAGTGCCTTTAGCGGAAATTGTAGTTGATTTTTTTGATCAATTAAAAAGTATTACTTCGGGATATGCTTCAATGAGTTATGAATTTTTGGAATATCGTCCCGGTAATTTAATAAAATTGGATATGCTGGTTGCCGGAGAAAGGATTGAAGCGCTTTCTTCAATTGTTCATCGAAATTCAGCCTTTTCGCGCGGCTCTGTTGTCGCAAAAAAGCTGAAAGAAATTCTCCCGCGAGAAAATTTTGAAATCGCAATTCAGGCCGCGATTGGCGGCAAAATAATTGCTAGAGAAACTTTGGGAGCTATGCGCAAAGACGTAACGGCCAAGCTGTATGGTGGTGATATTACCAGGAAACGTAAACTTTTAGAAAAGCAGAAAAAAGGGAAAAAGCGCATGAAAATGATGGGTAAAGTGGCGATACCCCAGGATGCATTTTTGGCAGTACTAAAAAGGAGCTAAGTTATAGAGCTAGGGAAAGGGGGGCTATTGGAAGTATCATAAATTCCAAAAGTATTTTTGAGCCAATTTTTAGCCCGAGTCTCAACTTCTATGGTTTTATTTTCGGCATGGTAGCGGCGCGTTGTCGCCAATTTCATTTTACCATGTCGATCGCGTCGGTAAATATTGCAGTGGTTGTAAGAATTGCCTCCATTTTCTCCGGTTAAAAAATCGATGCGCGTATCCAGATAAGATTCTTTTCCTGCTAGTACTTCACCTTGATCGTCTTTGGGTAAATCCCACAAATATTGCTGCGCCACAATTTCTTTTTTAGTAGGCTGGGCATATTTAACGTAACGTAATTTTTTCCCTTGCGCAAAAGCCGGATCATATTCACTCCAAACATAACGATCACCATTTGGTAGAATTTCTTCAAAGCCTTTTACAACTCCCTGGGTTTCCTGGTCAGGGATCGTGCTAGTTATTTCCCATACCTTTTTCTCGCTTACTAGAATAGCCGGGGATATAATGGGATTTCTACTTTCGTTAATTTTTTTTTGTTGCTGATTTTCAGCCGATATTGCCTTTACTTCTTCTGTTCCCTCAACCGTTTCCCCTAAATTTCTTAAAATTTCCTGTGCCTTATTTCTAAGATAAGGAGATTGAGCAAGCTTTTTACCCATTTTTTTGTTTTTTATTAAATCCACTCGTCTTTCTGTAACTCGGGGAAATCTACTTAATTGATATCTGTCCTTCTCTCTTCTTTGGCCAGTCTTTTTAGTAGAAAGATTTTTTAATAAAACAATTAATTGGCCTTTAGTTTTGGGGTCTTTTTTAATGTTTTCAAATATGTCCTGATTAACCAAAGCAGATTTTCCTTTTTCATCTAATTTCTTGGCGCTCAAAATTTCTATTAGGTTAACCAAGGCAATTTCATCAACCGGGCGATTGTTGTATCCCCCTGTGCCTTCTTCATTAAATTCACCCAAAGAACCACCATACGAAAGCCCTTGAATCAAATCTTTGACCACATCAAGATAATTAACATCCTCAAAATTACCATTCTTTTTGCGCTTAAATCCGAATTTTTCCGCGATATTATCGCGTCTTCGTTGTTCATATTGTTCATGATCGTCCGGGGTCGGCATCCTAATTTGTAACTCTACGGTTTGGGCGTCTTTAGGATTAACTTGCCAGGTAAGACGCAAAGTTAAAGCGCGGTGAAAGGAGCTGGTCATGCCATGTTTTCCTCCACTCCCGTTTCCGCCGTTTTGAGAGTGTTTTTCTAAAAATTTTTCTACTGATAACTGGGAATCACCTTTTTCTAGCGGAATTAAATTAGAAATATCTGGCTTTTGTTCCTTATCAGAATGCACGGTGTTTGTCCCAATAGCTGGCATCATAAAAGCTAAAACTTCTTGAACTTTTGCAAGAAATTGGTCAACAGTCAAACAATCTTCTTCTTTAAGAGTAACCGCTAATCGCACCGTATCGCGGAGAAAATCCGGAGAAGGGACATCTTTAGCCATGGTTTTAATAGCGACTGATTCCTTGCTTTTCCCTTCATGGACTTTTACATCTTGGACAATCAAAGGATTTTTTCCCTTTTTTGATCCCGAATTAATATGAAAAGTACAGCCACTTTCATCTCGGGTATAATAACGAGCTAAATGCTGATTTAATTTTCGTGAATTTTTGGCTATTTCTTTTTCGTTATAACCTTTTTTAACATTCATTAAAGCGTACATCACATTTGCTTTTAAAACAGCGCCTCGTAGAATTTCAAAATCCTCAGAAGTACGCAGCTCTGCTTTTTGCATAAATTCTTCTAATTGTTTGGCAGTTGAGCACTGTTTAACCTTGTTTGGAAAAGGAAATTTTAAACTATGTTCGATAAATTTATTAGCGTCTTCGGCCAAAAGTCGAAATTTATAACTATCAATTTGCCAAAATTCTTTTAAGTCCGCAGGTTGATCGTAAATAATTCGTTGTGCCCACACGCGTAAATAAGGAGGGAAATCGTAAATACTTAATTTCTCAAATAATTCTTGCAATTCTTTGGGGCGATTCTTGAAAGTTGGATTGATGTAAGGACGGTGATAATCACCGTCTTGACAATACCAACCTCCCCCTTCTTTTCTAGAGCAAACTTTATTAACCTCGCCTTGAATAATTTCCAAAGCCTCACTCTGGGACAGTATTTGCCCCCTTTTTAGCCTTTTAGCTTCTTTTAAGGCATCGAAAATTGCCCCCGCAGTTTTGAGATAATTAATGCTCACAAATTTTTCAGGATTTGCGAGACTTAACGCTTCCACTATTGTTGCCTCTGGCAGGAAAACATGTTCGATAAGCTCTAGTAACTCATGCCTTTCTCCTTCCTGATATTGGAGTGCTTTAGTATGCGCAATTCTTACAATTGAGGAAGCTTGGCTACTAGCCAGTTCGTCAGCACGAATATCAAGAGGATTTGTATCTTGGTTTAATAAATCTTTAACTCTGGCGGCTATCATTTCCGTTGATTCTCTCCAGTCAGGCAATCTTCTTAAAATATCATCAATTTCTCGCCTTTGGTTTGTTGGCAAGTTATCCTTCCCATGGTCAGGCATTTTGGGACTTAAATTCATAGAAGTGGTTAGCGCGAATTACAATTTTTTATTAATCTTTTTGATTTATTATTTTAACATAAGAAATAAAAAATAGAAAGGTCAATAGACCTCATTTTGCCTTAGTGCTCTTTTATAATTGTGTTCTTTGGAAGTTCCTGTTGAGATTCTAGGGTATATTTTTAACTGGTCTATTATCTTTGACAAGAAAAATAGCCAAAAAGAGCCAATTTCGACTTTATTTTTTACTATTTTGTTTTTTTGAGCATTAAGGTTTGATAATCTCGTTTTGAGTTAAAAAAATATTGGGGTACTATTACCTAGATGAAGTCACTCCATTGTCTTCCCATTCAGGCCAAATCCATGCAAGAGCTTGAAACTCGCTTGGCTAATGAAGCCCCCTTAGCTGACGTAGTAGAAATTTGGCTAGATTCTATTAAGGATTTACGTTTAGCTGAAATTTTTTTTGAAAAAGAACCAGTACGTAAACCGTTTTTATTCGTCAATAAAGCTCCCTGTGAGGGTGGCGATTTTCTGGGAACAGTAGAGGATCAAGTAGAATTATTAATTGAAGCCTTAAAGCGCGGTGCGGAATATATTGATGTTGCCTTGGGAACAAAAAATAGCGCCTTAAAAAAATTAGTAATTGCTAAGGAAAAAACTAGAGGTAAGATAATTATTTCTTATCATAATTTCAAGGAAACGCCGAGTCTGTCTCATCTTAAATCGCTAGTAAAACGCGCTTTAAAAAAAAATGCTGATATTGTTAAAATTGCCACTTTTGTGGGAAATAGAAATGACAATTTAACTCTTCTTTCTTTAACAGGGTGGGCTAGAGAAAATGATTTTGAAATTATTGTCGTGGGTATGGGCGAGGAAGGGAAATTAAGCCGAATAATTTGTCCGCTTTTTGGTTCATACATGTACTATGCTCCTCTTTCCGTTGGCAGTGAAACGGCTGCTGGGCAAATTCCACTCGAGAAGCTGAGACAAATTTGGGAGCAAATAGAAGAAACCCGCCATTGTGTTTAAGGTTGTACTAGTATAACCTTATTTTATTATTTTATCGTTAATCGGAAAAATGGCTCTTCAAATCGGCATCGTCGGGCTCCCTAATGTTGGCAAATCTACCCTATTTAATGCGCTCACTAAATCCTCTGGCGCTATGGTTGGCAATTATCCTTTTTGTACCATTGATCCCAATGTGGGCGTGGTTGAAGTGCCTGATGCGCGAATCGAGAAGTTAGCTATTTTAGTTAAACCTGAAAAAAAGATCCCAGCGATTGTGGAGTTTTTGGACATCGCGGGTTTGGTCAAAGGCGCTTCGCAAGGTGAAGGACTGGGGAATCAATTCTTAGCCAATATTCGTGAATGCGATGCCATCGCCCAGGTCGTTCGTCTTTTTCAGGATAGCAATGTAACTCATGTTCATGGGGGGATAGATCCTAAACGCGATCGAGAGGTGATCGAATCCGAGCTTATTCTCGCTGATCTTCAAAGTCTTGAAAAGCGTGTATCAAAACTCGAAAAAGAAGCACGCGGTGGCGATAAGGAAGCTCAGCTCCTTTTGGCGCTCACGAAACGCCTGAGTGAAGAATTGAATCAAGGGAAATTGGCCAGTCAACTCGACTATACAAAGGAAGAAAAAGCGATTTTGCCGCGATTACAGCTCCTCACCCAAAAACCCATGTTGTTTGTGGTCAACCTACATGAAAATGAAATTATTAATTTTGACGAAAATAAAGTCCGTGCTGAATTGGGGATTCACCCTAGTCACAAAATTATCCCCATTTCTGCCAAAATAGAGCAAGAACTTGGTCAGCTTTCCGAAGAAGAAACGCAAGAATTTTTAAAAGAATTAGGCCTTAAAGAGCCAGGTTTAAATGCTTTAATTCGTCATGCGTATGACCTCCTTGGTTTACATACGTATTTTACGGCTGGCCAAAAAGAGGTGCGTGCTTGGACAATCCCTAAAGGGACACTAGCGCCTGAGGCCGCAGGCGTGATTCACACGGACTTTGAAAAAGGGTTTATTCGCGCTGAGGTCATTGCCTATCAAAAATATATTGAACATGGCGGTGAATTAGGCGCTAAAGAAAAAGGACATCTCCGTCTTGAGGGGAAGGAGTATCTTGTTCAAGATGGGGATGTGATGCACTTCAGATTTGCGAACTAAGGACATTCTAAAAAACACTAAGGGGGTTCCTAATAGAGTGTTTCTTGGTAGCACTTTTCACAGTAAACTTTTTCTTCCCGACTAGTCAAAAACACACTTTTAATAGAAGTTTGACAGTTTGAGCAAGTTCGTTCGTTTAATTGCCGCGCGGGTCTTAATGAAAAACGCGCTTTGTGTCGACAATCTGGGCAACTATGCGGGATAGGAAGACCTTTTTCGCGATAATAAGTTAATTCCTGGCGAATAATCTTAAAGTTTTTTTGGCAGATCGCACAAGTTAGGGTTTCCTCGATAAGCGAATCGGGCGCATCGCGAACATGGTCAGGAGTGAGATAGTTTTGAGTGATTTTGTGAGACTCGTTTGGATTATTATACCAGTTGAATCCCTTTTTTAAGGCTTCCTTCTCGGTTAAAGGGAAATATTCATTGGCCACGGTTTCGTTATAAGCCCAAGGAGACAAAGCAGCCGGGAAAAATTCCCCCCATTCCTTTGTTTCTTTCATGTGAGCGATGAGCCGCTCCTTAAGCGTTTGGTATTCTTCCGGTGAATATTGCTTATTTAAAATGCAGTGCTTTTTTCGATTGAGTCCGATGCAGCCAAACAAATCCGAAGAATTATTAACCATATCACAGTAATAAACATCGTGATTATAGTGGCTAGCCATACTAAAAGCGCTGTATCGCATTTGCAGAGTGCTGATTAGTTCATAGGCAACTTCTGGTTTATAGAGAGAATAGTTAAGATCCTGACAATCCTTGGCATCGAGTACGTCATAAAGATACTTACAATCCTCGCAATTTGTGGCATTAAAAGAAGCGTGTGTGTTTTTGCAGTTTTTAAGATCGTTGCCCGAGGAATTTTCACAATTTAGAAGATAGGCATCACGATAAATTGCCTTTTGTTTTCTAAAATCAGTCCATTTTTTTAGAGATTGCTGAGTCTTTGAATAGGAGCCGAAATTCAATTCTTGACGTATTTTTTCGTAATCTTCCTTGGAATACGGTTTATTAAAAATAAAGTATTCTTTTTGCCTTAGGTTAGAGGAAAATATGCAATTTCGACATCCTTTAAGATCATAACAAAAAAAGCAGTCTGAGCAGTCGTCGCAGTACATGGAATAATTGACATTATAGCTGTTGTAAACCTGAATAGTTTCGTAACAAAGTTCCGAAGAATAGGCAAACGTGGTGTCCACGCAATTTTTAGAGTGTTTGGTGAAAAGATTGAAATAGCAATCCTCGTTGGCTTCACCGGCGATGTCGAGATAACAATTTTTATCATCCCCGCAGTAATTGCAAAAATAACTGTTTTCGCAATGCACGATGTCTATCCCAAGGCGAGGAACCGCGAGCGAAAGCTCTTTAAACTGCTCAAAAAATGGGCGGTTAAAATCAATCGCGCGGCCGTAATCGAGTGCGTCCCAGTTTTCGCTGTACCAAGCGTCGGGATGGTAAATTTTGTACGGCTTATCCGGGGCATACATGGAAACAAATTCTTTGCCGCTCTTGTCGCAACGACGTTGATAGAAAGCGCGATCATTCCGCCAAGCCAATCGGCGCTGCTGGCGGCAGGCCGGGCAAAGCGTAGGAGGCGAGACAGCCAATTTTTTATAAAGTTGAAAGTCTTCTGGACTGATGAGGATTTCGTTTGGACATTGAGTGCAAGTGAGGTGAGGCATGATTATAAAAGTTAAATGTAGGAATGTTGACACTGCATACTATTGCATAAAATGTTAATAAAATTAAAGCGGAGCACGATTATTATTTAAAATAGACGAGTGGTCAATAGCACCACGTGGTGATTATTGACACCACATATCTCATTAAGGTATAATAAGAACATTATGTATACCTCCATTTTTATTGAGATTGGGTTATCGCCGAACGAAGCCAAAATTTATGAAACCATGCTTGGGGAGCGGGAAATTTCCGCTGGTGAAGTCGCCCTTAGAGCCAAAATCCATCGTCGAAATGTCTACGATGCCGTGAATCGGCTCATCGAAAAAGGATTGGTTTTTCAAATTTTCCAAAAGGGAGAGACCCTCTATAAACCGGTGGATCCGGCTAAACTCATGGAACTCGTAGACGAAAAAAGGCAAAAACTCGACGGAATCATGCCGCGACTAGAGGCCATCTACAAAAGCCAGCCCCAGCATGAAGCGGCTTTTATTTACAAAGGAGTAGAGGGTTTTAAAAACTATTTGCGGGATATTTTAAGCGTTAATGAGGAAGTGTGCTTTATTGGAGCCAAAGGAGCGTGGTTTGATCCGCGTCTCCAACCGTTTTTGAGTCGTTTTCTAGCCGATGCCAAAAGACAAAAAATCAAGTATCGGCACCTTTTTGATTATGAAGTCAGAAATCATATTCCTCATGTCCTGAAATCGATCAATAGACCTTATAAATTTTTACCAAAAAAGTACTCAACTCCTTCCATGGTTGATGTTTTTGGAGATCACGTGGTGTCCTTTACTGGCGCGGGTTTAGCTCAGATTAATGATGACATCACTATTTTTGTAATCATCAGTCGCCCCATGGCTGAAAGCTACAAAACCTGGTTTCAATTCATGTGGGATGCCTGTCCAACAATAAAATAAAAAGCCCCGATAAGCGGGGCTTTTTAGGAGGCAGATTACTATCTCTTCTTTGCCTTAGCTTTTGGCTTTGCCTTTGCCTTAGCTTTAACTTTCCCTTTTCCTTTATTAGGCGCAACTTTTGCCTTAGCCTTAACCTTAGCTTTTGCCTTTGGTGCCATGGAGAGGAGGTGTTAAGTAATAGAAAAAGTAAACAGAAAAATTACATTTACTTTGATTTGATTTTCTTCATATTTCCAACCTGTTACAAGAGGCTTATTTTAAATTCTATATCAGCTTTTAAAAAATATTTTATTGATAAGATAAGGAACATTTCAGGCTATGCGATGCCTGGCCATGCTTAAGATCAGCGAGCAAGTTTCGTTCTTATTTTATCTAATTCTTCTAAAGCTTCTAAAGCAGATTCTATTGATGGTTGTTCATCCATTGTAATTGAGATTATGGGACTTAACGTCCGCTTTTTATTTTAGTCAATTTTTTTTGTTTTTTTCGCTATGACGGCTAACTTCGTTTTTCGAGAAACCCTTTTTCTAAACAATCACGAATTGCTTCTTTAATTGGACGCATTTGAATCCCTTCATTTGCTAATTTTTCAGTGTTTAAAACGCAATTAGAGCGTTTAGCAATGGCATATTTTTGATACATTTCCTCTAAAGACATCACTTCAAATTTAAAATTGGGGTCAACGATTTCCTGATACATTTTTAAAATTGTTACATGATCAATAGCTCCAGGATTAGTCATATTATAAATACCGGTTTTTTTACGCTTAATAAGTTCATAGGAAGCAAAAAGTAAATCTTCCACCACAGTCATTGAATTTTGAATATTAATAATTTTTTCGTACTTTGTAATTTTGGAAATAAAATTGCGTGGCCCAGGCTGCTTATCGATTGGCATACGTAATCGTAGCTGTAACAAGGGAAAAGGTTTAAGCATTTGCTCGCTCCAGGCCTTTGTGGAGCTGTAAAAACTATCAAAAAAATTAGGAGCATCCGTTTCCCTAAATCCCTGCCCATGATTGTCACCGCTGTAGACGCAGCCACTTCCCAAATGAACCAATCGAACACTCATTTCGTGACAAGTATGCCATAAAATAAGCGGTCCCGTAACATTGGAATAAAGAGTTTCTTCCTTGTGATCTTCGCACCAATCCACATTGGGGCGACCGGTTTTCCCGGCACAATTAAGAACGATATCAGGACGGTAAGTAAGTAAATCGTGTCGAATTTGTTCTAAATTACCAATATCCGCTGTTCCAAATTCGACCTCTTCTTTCTGTGATCGTAAATAATTTAGAAAATGGTGACCAAGGAAACCTTTGCCGTAGATTAAAAATTTCATAGTAAATTTTTTAATTGACCATTGACTTATATAAAAATTTTATTTAAGATTTTTCTCTTCTAGTTATTTAACTTTTACACTAAAAAACATGGAATTTCCAGGCGACAAAACAGGGCCAGGCCCTGAGGGGTTATCAGCTAATAAAAGTCCAGAATTAATTTCCCCCGAATTAGTCGAGGTTCTTACCTTTATAGATCTAAAAGGCTGGGGTGTTACCTTTAAGGAGCCTTGTTTAAGTCGCTTTGTGAGACATGGAATCGCCAGAGAGGATGTTGCAATTTTGTTTACGGGCCCGCCTACTTGCATTACCGGATATACCGTAAAATGTCGTCCGGCTATTAAAGAGCAAGTGCAAATTGCTTTAAGGGAAATTTTAAGTGAACTTAAATACCCTTCTTTCGATAAGTCATCATCAGCTAAAGGATTGTTTGGTGACTGGTTTCAGAGGGGATCGCGAGAAGATAATTAATTTTTTGGCTGATTTTCGTTTCGGAAAAATAAAAAACTCTGGTTTTTTGAGATAAATTTTGATATAATTTAAAGATTAAATAAAAAATAAAAACAAAATTTAGATGGCATCAGAGTCTAACCATGAGGCCGGTTCACCTAAAAATGCAGAAATACCCCAAGGAGAGGGAGAACATGTTTCCGCAAAGCCAAACGCACCTTCGGTGCAAGTGGAGACCATCGCAAATAAAATGCGTGCGCGGCAGAAATTTGAGGAGCAAAGGCAGCAGAGAATTCAAAATGCAATTGATTTAGTACGACCCAAAGCTAATAACGAAGGAAAAGAATCACTGATTTTTAAATATCCGAAAACTGCTGAAAAAGAATTAAGAAAAATCATCAAAAATAGTGCTCCAAATTTTTCTCCTGAACAGATAGATGTAGAGGTGGAATTGGCGATTAATGGCGCGATGCTAGAACTCCGAACCATTGATTCATTAAATGCTTTAAGCGCCCTAAAAGAAGAGGCGAAAGAGACTTTAAATCAGGAAATGCAGCGAGTTAGAAAAGATCATCCGGAATTAAGCCGTCGTGATACTCGTCTTACGGCTTGGGCTAATTTGGGGATGAATGATTTCGAGCGTGCAGTGGAGGAAATAATTACGGAGGAATTGGCAAAAAATCCCTTAAAAAAAAGGGAAGGAATTTTTGGGGAAATTATTAATCCTTTAATCACTTTAGGTGTAGATGCCTTAAAAGATTCTGATCTAATTAAAAAATACCCAGTCCTCCTTAATGGATTTAAAGATACAGTGGAGCAAATTATGCAGAGTGACGGAATTAAGGAGGAGTCCGTAGCAAGGGTGTTGACCCTTCAAGGGTTATCTTTTGGCCCAATGCAGGGTTTAATAGCGCGAATGAAGTCCTTGGCAGATCGGGATAAAATTCCTCTAGCTGAAGCTGAGGAAAGGATTTTAAACACTATCATTCCCACGCAAATTACCAAAGAACAGGTAAATGAATATATGCTGGAGCAATATAATAGCGAAAGAAGAAAATTAATCCCAACTCAAGCTCGCGAAGAACTGGCTCAAAAATTGTATCAATCTCGGGCCAGAGAGCATCTAGGTGCGGCTGTAAACGAACGGCAAGCTGCCCTAGCGTCCGATTTGAATCGTTATGATGAGGAAGCCCAAAGGATGTTATTCGAGATGAATGCTGGTGGTGCTTTGGTTCATTATGGAAGGGCGATGGCGGTATTTAGTCCAGAAGCACAAGGGGGTGGCCAATCTTCAGCAGAGGCTTATGAGCAATTAATGTCAAGATGGGGAAATGTTGAATTTACTGCTTTCCCGGGAACAGGAGATGCTCGTTTTCGCGAAACAAGTTATTGGCAATTTGGCGAAAGTAGCCCTAAAGAAGTGCAACAGACTTTATGGCAGATTTTTAATGATTATGTGCCACCAATTAATGAATATGCGAAATTTACCCCACCTGATCCTGATAATTTAACCTCGCCTGTTTCGGATTTTCCTATTTTTAACCCTGAAAATGGACCACACATGACCAGAGCTCAATTAGTACAGCTCTATAGTCTAAATTTATATAAAAAAATGGTAGCTGCGGAGCTTATTAAACCTTCTGGAGAACTGCATGAAGGAATAAAAGGAATGCAAATTCAAGGTAAAATGGTGCGGTTAATTGCTAAGGGAATAGGAAAAGACGATAGTTTTTTTCGGTTAGATGCTTCACCTGGGGAGATTCAAAAAGCTTGCTTTAAAGCCATTTTCGAGGGAAGTGATGATAATTTGAGAGCCCTTGAATCTTATGAAAGAGAGCTTCGTCAACTTGCTTTGCGTTATTGGCCAAGCCAGCGCGGCGGGCCACGAATTTCTCAATTGGAGGCTGATTTTCCTCTCGATATCGCCTTAGCTCAAGGAGTTAGGAGTGATGAAACTCCTATTTTGGTTGAGTCGCCGGTCGCTAGTGAGCAAAATGGACAAGTTTACCGTTTAACTTGGCTCATCCCCAAAGATTTACCTGATTATGTGGATGATCCTGCTCGGGATATTCAGGATAAGAAATTTTCTTTTGCTTGTATTGAAATCAAAAAAGAAGGAGATAATTATTTTGTGCGTTCAACCGACACAAATGGTAAATGGCCAAAAGCGGGTAAGGGATGGGAACCTTTGTCCCAATCTTCAATAGCTCATGTTTGGCAGGCCACACATTACGCAAGCCCACTCAGTCGTGCTTCAAGAGAGGAGGTTGCTAATTTCCAAGCTGAATACCAAAGAATAAAATCAATAGTTGGACAATTGCCGGCCATAGTGACAATGGAGGCCGCAAAAGAAAAACAGGACAAAGTAACAATTACAGGGACAATAGCAGCATCTGTTGAGGTTACAGCTGATAAATCGTCTAGTTGGGTACGTAAGGCTCGTGATCGAGATCGCATTAATCGCAATTTGGATCTTTATATTGAGCAAGCAACCGCGTTTTTTAATAGGCTAAAAGCATTGGAAGCAAGGTATTGCCACGAAGACGCAACATTAAACCCTCTAAGTTCAGATAGAGTAGATTTAGCATTAAAAGATTTAGATTTTTTGGAAAATGATAATGATACCGCTTTGACTGGTGGTCGGCTTGACCCAAAAGATGATCGTTATAAATTATGGGACAATCTCAGGCAACAACAAATAGACAATGGTCTATTTTTAAGTGTACCGGTTAGCAAAGGAGTTAAAACAACCGTAGCCGAGGCTTTAGCTGATTTTCATGAGCGCGTTACTTTTGAAAAAGCCAAATTACTGGTTTCTGGATTAATGTCGCTAAAAGATCAAGCGCAGAGCACTAATTCATTAGGGACTTTGGGCGAAATTCAGGAGCAAGCTGAAATATATACCGAACGTTTTGCTCATCTTCCGGATAACGCGGGATTGGAGCTTAATGGGGTTAACTTTTATGGGCAAATCGGCGCTTTGAGGACCACAATTGATGCCTTAATTCAGGAAAAATTGGGTGAAAAAACAAGGGATTTAAGTCTAAAATTACAGGAAGCAATAAGTACTTTTTCTGCTGAATATCCACCCAAAAAAGAGTTGGAATTCACCACGAATTATGAAACTGCTTATCTTGATTTAAAGAAGATCAAAGAAGGGGCCGCAACTCTTAAGCAAGCATTTTCTAGTTTAAAAAATGAATTTGGGGAAGTTATTGCGAGTATTCGAGCTCATCCCGTTTTTAAGCAGCGACCAATTTTAGAATCATTGGGGCTTAATTCCCTTGCTTGCTCGGTTAAGACTCCAAAACAGGGAGGGGAATTATTTTTGGTTGATGATCTCCAATTTAGTAGTTTGGTTAGGCGCGGCACCGCAATTGAAGTAAGAGACATTATGGCGACCGCTTTAGTCCCTTCTTCTATTGAAACTTATGGTGATTTGGTCCGGTTTTTAGATAGTGAGGCCGGAATTGAGCAGCAAGTTAAATTAGCTGAATTGAGAGTTGTTTTAGCTGTTTACAATGACATCATCGCAGGCCCTCTTCAAGAAGATGGCATTAGTAGCATTTTGGCTGATTCAAGGTCAGCTAGTAAGGTTAAGCGCCAACAACTTTACCAAAAATTAATCGAAGTTAAGGAAATGGCCGAGGCTTTAAACCAGGAGCCAGAAAGCACTTATGCCTATATTTCATCTGATACAATTGGGGATCATAAATTGCCCTGGGCTGATACCATAAACCTTGTTCCCAGTTCCAAGCAGGATTTCCCTTTATGGACGAGAGAAAATGGTTCAGCTATGAGCGAAATTCTCAAAAACGCCCAGGTCGCTATTGAAGGACCTCTTAATGCTTATCGTAATTTAGTCAGCTATTAATCTAAACTCTATCATGCAAAATACCCCCCCCTACAACCCAAAAGATCTTCGTCAGGAGCATCTGTTTTTTAATCCTGATCACGAAACTCAAGATGATCCTACTTTTGAACAGGAAGTTACAGATTTTCAGGCTTCGGATACTTTAGATAAAATCATTTTCCCAAAAGGTCAAAATGAAGTCACGGCTAAAGTTAAAAAGGGTGATCACTATCCGATTTATACTATTTTGGATCGTTTAACCAGCAGTATTACTTTTAAAACCGGAGCTGAGCACGATCAATTTATCCGTTTACTGGGAAGTCGACTTTCTATGGCTGGCTTGAGTACATATACGGCTTTTGCAGGAGATACTTTCACCTTACGCAAAGAGGATGATGATGGAATATCACAATGGGTTTTAGATATGGAATTGTTGCCTTATGAGGGCGCTTCACAGTCAATGGCTCTAAAAATTCATCTTAATTATACCGTAGATGCCCAACAAGCTGAGATTGAAAAGCAAACGGAAAATAATTATCGTGAAATGCGTAAACGTTTAAATCAAAGAATCACCCCGATTTATGGATTTAGAGGTAACGAAGAAATAAAACAAGTTTTAAGTAGTGATAGTATTGCGGGGATACGGCAGGCGCTTTATTCGAAAAATCCTGAATTTAAGGATGGTTTTAGAGAAAGAAGGGCTTACTGGGAAGACTTTGTGCTACCTAATTTGGAAGAATTAGAAAAGCGATTGAGTGATGAGGTTAAAGAAACAAGAAAGGAAATGGATGAATTAGAGAAAGAAGGCTTGGCGGAAAGTTTAAATTATATCGAGGAATCAAATCGGGTAAAGAGGTTATTCAATATTTTGGCTAATTTTAATCGTGTAACCAATGCCCCTTATACCGGGACAGAGGATCAAAATAAGTTATTTATTGAATTTTATCGTTACGGCTTATTGGATAATGCTTTTGCTGATGAGGACGGTACGCCGGCTGAGGCTTTTAAATTTTGAGGGACGGCGCGGTTTTAGGAGTGATGTTTTTTGAAACCTTTTTAAGACCAAAAAAGTCTAAATATTTAGGTTCACACTTGCGAATTGACAAAATTTTAAAAACATGTATTATTCTTATCCAATATCTACAATTTAAAATCAATGAATATGAAATCAGTTTCTAAATTAGGCATATTAGCCGCAGCTGTTTTAGGTGCCAATGTTGCTTTAGCTGGTCAGCCAGAACAAATGGAACAAGCCCCTTCTTCTGAAGTTGATCATTCTCAGTATACTTTCAAGCAACGATTGCGCCTATTTTTAGGAATGAATCCAGGTCTTAATTCGGAGACTAGAGAAGATCTAGCCGGGAGAGCTGCGAGGGCTGCACTTTCTGATGAACAAAAAAAAGAGTTGGATGAAATAGTTAAAAAGCATAAACAAAACATTGAGCCAGCAGTCTCAGCAACAGCTACTACGCAATCATCAGCTCAAGTTGATTCTTCCAGGGATTAAATTTTACCTTTCTGAGATTTTTTTAACTAATTCAACCCAAATCCGCCTGCGTAAGCCGGCGGTTTTTCGTTATCCCTCAATCACCACGTCCCCCATCACTTCGCACTGGCAGGCTAGACGGTGATCTCCGTTTGCTTGTCCCATGGCTTTTAAGGTTTGGTCTTCTGCCTCTTGAATAGGCTCAAGGTTTTCTTTGCCAGAAACAATCTGCACTAAACATGTCCCGCAAATCCCGTTTTCGCACCCAAAAGGGATGGGCCAGCCGTTTTCCTGAATAACTTCTCGCAGATTTTTACCTTTCGGAACTTCTACGGTTTGCCCGGTGGTTTTGAAAGTGACTTTTGGCATGATAAAATTCATTTATAGAAATTAAAAACACGTGTATGGTACCATATTTTACCCCAAAAGTCCTGAGAATTGTTGCCCAAATTTCTTCGGGTCAAACTCTTACTTATCAGGAGGTCGCCAAGTTAGCCGGAAAACCAAAAGCCTATCGTGCCGTGGGTAATATTTTGAGTAAAAATTACGACCCCTTAATCCCGTGTCATCGAGTAATTCGATCAGACGGGAAAATCGGTGGATATAATCGAGGAACATCCAAAAAAGAACAATTACTCAGGGAGGAGCAACGCCGGTAGTGGCAAAAATTTTTCACATGTCAGAGAGACTTTTTGTAGAAGCTCTAGGGGCTAAATTGAACCCAAAAGCGTTTAAACGAATATGTTATTCTTGTTAGAATCACCTGCACAGCAGATGACTGTTCTCTTTCATCAGAAGGTTCAGGGGTGGCACTGGGGTTTGTATTATTTACTCCTAACCTTAATTTAATTTTAGCGATTTTGCTTAATATGGCATCTGTAATTTCCTGGCCTAGTTGTAAAAATATGGAGCTATTGGTTTCTGCGGTAATTTGTACGTTGATATCACTTGTTAAAGTGTCCAAGATACTTATTACAATACTACTTTGATTTTGATCATATGTGATAGAAATATGGGTTAATTTTCTTCCTGTGCTTAAAATAAGAGGGTTAAGCAATGCCTGAATAGTCAAAGTAGTTTGTCCCTTCACATTTTCAATCTTAAATTCTCCCAATTCATCTGGAAATTCCCTGACTCGCGGATAACTGCTAGATGTCCCAGTTTCGGTTAAAAGTTGATTAATTTCAAGTAAGAGATTTCGAAAAAACAAAATTATTTGTTCTGGATTAGAAGGAGGATCACCTTGGGCTAAAACTGGAGTAGCAGGGGCCATAAATTTAAGGTAAGAAGTTTTAATTATAAAATATTAGACTAAATAAGTAAATACAAACATTTTTTCATTTAATTGATGAGCAAAATGAGTTAGAATCAGATATAGTTATCATTCTTATTTTATGCTTAAATTTCTTTTTGTCATCGCGCCAGATGGCTATCAGGACATCGAATATAATGACCCTAAAACTGTCCTAGAAGTTTCGGGACATCAGGTTGTTTCAGCTAGCACTACCAAGGTCGCATACGGGAGTTTGGGTGGGAAAATTAGTGTCAACCTGCTTCTTAAGAATGCCAAGGTTGAGGATTACGATGGAATTGCTTTTATCGGAGGGCCCGGCAGCTATATTTATTTTAATGACCCTGTGGCGCAAAAATTAGCTCAATCTTTTTACGCAGCCAATAAACTCACCTGCGCGATTTGTGCTGCGCCTTCCATTTTAGCCAATGCCGGACTTTTAGATGGGAAAATCGCCACTTGCTATCCTGGCCAGGCGGAAAACCTCAAAGCTCATGGCGCCCACTATACCGGTAATCCGGTTGAACAAGACGGCATCCTTGTTACCGCCAGCGGGCCTCCTGCTGCCAAAGCTTTCGGAGAAGCGATTTGCACTGCTTTAAATCCCTAATTTCCCGAATTACCTCCTATGTCTCCCCGGGTTTACGATCCAATTATTATTGGTGGCGGTGTAGCGGGGCTAGCTTGCGCTCGAAAATTAACATCATAGGTTTAGCAAAAAGTATCCTTGCATTTTTGTATTTTTTATGTTTTAATATATCCTTTTTATCCTTCCTCCTTATGTCGCAGTTAGATTGTGTAATTACATCTTTAAAAGAAAATGATTTTCCTACTCCTACGCCGGAGGAAGTTGCTGAAATTAGGGCTATGGCCAAAGAAAAAGCAGTTAATCGCAGAAGCGATGAAAGGGTAGAAAGAATTTATGGGCAATTAGCTAAAACACTTAGGGCTGCTTGGGGTATACAAGGAGATCATTCATTTGCCTTATACAGAGGTGAGATGGCTAGGGTCCCAGAAGATGATGGGACAGAGTTTAAGGAGATCTCAAGATTAAGAGCTATTCATCGGCAACGATTTGCGGACATTAGTGGGGCTTTGGGTAATTTAGACGTTAGAATTGAGGATGGTGGATTAAAATCAGTTGCCCGGGTCCACCTGAAAGCTGAAGAAAAATTAAGGCTAGGGGAGAAAATAACTTGCTCAGATTTAACTAGAATGAGGGTTGTTACGCCTGATTTAAGAAGTTTGGGCTCGACATACGTTAGGTTACGGCAATTTTTAAAGGAGGTAGATCTGTTCGTAGTCACTAACAGTATCCACTATAGTGATCTTAGTAAAAGACATGAAACGCCATTTAGGGGGATTTTAATAAGCTTTTGTGGCTTAAATGAGGAAAATCCTGATGATCAAATCGCCACAGAAATACAGTTTGTAACCCGGCGAATGCGAATGATGTTATCTTTAAATCATCCCTTTGATGTAAGTAAAGAATTAGCATGGCCAAGTAAGAAAGCTAAGGCTTATGTCCATCGTTTGATGAACATTGCTTCAATCCTTGATTTACAAGAATACATCCGCTGTTAATTCACTTCAATCTATCTAGTAATGATTTTACGTCAATTCCCTCAAGTGATTGCTCTACAAGAGTGCCCTTTTTAAGCTGCGGCAATCCTTCTTCATAAGTAGGTCGCTTTTCTTCATAATAAACGCCAATATTAATTTTCTTTTCCCAGGATTCAGCGGCTTTTAAAGCCGCTAGCTTATCCGTAACTTTGTGATGATCTTCTCCTTCTCCTAAACGATGAACGCGCTCTTGATACCACTGGTAGGTATTTTTTTTATTAAAAGTAACGCAGGGCTGCAAAATATCCAAAAAGGCAGTTCCTTTGTGTTGAATCCCACTCATTATCATTTGTGTTAAGTGCTTAATATCACCGGAAAAACTTCTTCCCACCCAGGTAGCTCCAGCGGAAATCGAAAGACTAATCGGATTAATCGGAGTTTCCAAAACTCCATGCGGAGTGGAAATCGAACAATAACCTTCATCACTGGTCGGGGAGGTTTGCCCCGTAGTTAGTCCGTAGACTTGGTTATTCTCCACAATATACAGAAGATCATAATTACGTCTCATTAGATGAGTAAAATGTCCAAGTCCAATGCCGTAACTGTCACCATCTCCACCAATAATAATTACTGTTAATTTGTGATTTGCCAGTTTTATACCACTGGCTACAGGAGCAGGTCTTCCATGTAAAGTGTGCAAACCAAAAGTGCGAACCCAGTGCGGCATTTTTGAGCCACAGCCAATTCCGGAAACTAAGACATAATTTTCTTGAGGAATATCAAGTTGGGTCATGGCTTGTTTAATGGCCATCCAAATGCCATAATCACCACATCCCGGGCACCAGGTCGGGAATTGTTTACTTTGCAGTTGTTTGAGCTCAATAGGCATAAAAAATTATTCGTTAAGTGGATATCCTAAGTTTATCCATTCTTGCAGGCCATTTTCGTAATCGCTTATATGCCGATAACCTAGATTGGCTAATTTTTTACAGAATTTAACGCTTTTTTGGCAATCGTGATCCGCGCAATAAATTACAATTGGTTTTGATTTATCCGGTATTTGGTTGTCTACCATTTCTGTAAAGTTTATCGAATTTAGGGGAATATTAATTGCACCAGGAAGATGATTTTTCATGAATAATGCCGGTGCGCGAACATCGACAATCACAAAATCATCATTGCGATCAATCATGGCTTTAATTTCATTGTGATGAATAGTGTTGAACATAGTTTTAGAAGGAGTTAATAAATTTTAATGCTTTTTTAATATTCTGTTAGAATCTTGTCCCTCTCTGGGAGGGTGGGGATTGGTAAAAATTAAGTTAACAGTGATTTTACCTTCTCATAAATTTCCTCCGGGTAAAATGGACGGCCATCCCATTTTAGTAATTGGTAATCCGGTTCCATTAAAGTATGTTGGCGAATTATTTGCCCCAGTTGGGCTGTATAATTACCTTCAATAAGTAATGTTTTTTTAGCCTTAGTTAAAAAAGATTTTATGGCTCTGGTTGGGAAAGGATGAAGAAAAATAGGGTGAATAAAATTAATTGCAACGCCTTCTTCTTCTAACCAACGCATGGCTTCTAAAATTGGTCCCTTGGTAGATCCCCAAGCAATCAACGAAATAGTGGCTTTTTCTTGGCCGTAAATCACAGGGTCAGGTAGCTCAATAGCTAGTGTCTCTAGCTTTCGAAGTCTCTTGGCGTGAATTTTAGCCCTTATTTCACTTGACTCATCAATGTCACCCAATTCATCGTGTTCATTGCTGTTAGCAATGTAACGCGCGTTTTTCATCCCGGGTAAGGATCGCGGCGAAACACCAGAAGTTGTAATTTGATAGCGAGGATAATCTTCGGTTATCCCTTCTCGGTTTTTAAGTTCGGCTTCGGTTACAACCGGGCCACGGTCAATGTTGATTTTGCAATCGTCAAAATTTGGGGCCGAATATAAACCTTCGGATAAATATTTATCCGATACTACCAACACCGGCAAATGATATCTTTCGGCAAAATTAAAGGCGTGTTGGATATAAAGATAGGCTTCTTTAACATCTCCAGGTGCGATGATCATTTTGGGAAATTCATCATGGCCAGAGTGCAACAAAAACTGCAAATCAGCTTGCCCTGTCCAAGTGGGTAGGCCAGTGGCTGGGCCAGGTCTTTGCCCTTCAATTACGACGAGCGGTACCTCAATCATTCCAGCCAGGGAAAGAGCTTCGTTCATTAAGGCAAATCCACCACCTGAAGTCGCTACTAGTGCCCTAATTCCGGTATAGCCTGCCCCAATTGCATATAGGATAGCGGCCAATTCATCTTCTGGTTGCTTAACCACAATGTTCATTTCTTCTTCATGCTTGGCAAAAATAGTGAGCATGCTAGAAACAGGCGTCATGGGATAGGCGCAATAAAATTTACAACCCGCAGCCATCGCGCCATAAGATAGTGCTTCATTTCCGGAAAGCAAAATTTGCGCTTCTTTGTTTTCTGGCAGGGCAATTTTATGAGGGAATTGCGAAACTTCAAAGTTATTTTTTATATAATTATAACCGTTTTTGGCCATGGCTACATTTAGATTTATTATTTTTTCATTTTTGTGCTTGAATTGTTTACAGATGAGATCTTTAAGATGATTAAAGGGATAGTCAAAAAGAGCCAAGGAAGCTCCTAGCGCTACAGTATTTCTCATTATTTCAATTCCTTCGTGATCCTTAACGATTTTCATTAAAGGCACAGGGAAAAGCATTAAGTTTTCCTTCCCTAAATTAGGGATATCAATAGGAAAATCTTCCGGATCAAAAATAATGCCGCCATTTTTAGACATGTTTTCATAATGCAAAGCAAAAGTTTCTTTATTTAGGCATACCAAGAGATCAATTCTTTTTATTTGAGAGAAAAGTGGTTCATCGCTAACTCTAATATGGTAACTGTTATGTCCGCCCCGAATTAGGGAAGGGTATTCCAGGTAGGCAAAAACATTTAATCCTCCTCTGGTAAAACATCTTGAAAACATTTCCCCCGAGGCATTAATTCCATATCCGGCCGGCCCACCCACCATCCAGGTAATTTCAGCCATAGTTAGATAAAATAAATAGGTTTTGAATTTACAGTTTTTTACTCTCCAATTACCACTTTACCGCTTTGGATCCAGCGAATCACTTCCGGATACCATTTTTTTTCAAGAGTTTGGACTTTTTCTTTTAAGGTATCAGCGGTGTCAGCGGGGTCAACTACACATTCGGCTTGCTGAATTATCGGTCCGGTATCACAGCCATTATCAACAAAGTGAATAGTCATGCCAGTTACCTTGTCTCCATTGGCTAGTACGGTTTCGTGGACATTTTTATCACATGCTCCTTTGCCTCCATATTTAGGTAACAAGGAAGGATGAACATTGATAATACGGTTTGGATAATGCTCTACAAATATGGGACTTAAAAATCGCATAAAGCCAACTAGTACAATTAAATCGACGCATTTGCTATCTAAAATTTTAATCATTTCTTGATCAAAAGTTTCTCGTTTTTTGCCTTTTGGATCAATGAAGATAGCGTCAAATCCTTGGTCTTTCGCTCTCTGTAAGGCATAGCAATTTTGTTGATCGCTTAAAACTACAGCTAGTTCAATCCCGGGCATCTTTTTAGCCTTTAATTCATCAATAATAGCTTGTAAATCAGTACCTCTAGTAGAGGCTAAGACCGCGATACGAAACATTTTTTTCATATACTATAGTATAGCGAAAAATCCCTAGAATTAGGGAAACTAAAGTGTATTAAGCATTGACTTAATATGAAAAATAATTTACAATTTAATGATCAGCGATAATTCCTCAGCCCTTTGACAATATGCCCTCAACATATCTTTTTTCTAGGGATGCTCTGCAATTTTTTGCCTGGCGGTCTCTAGGATTTTTTACTGAAATGATAGCAATGCTGGAAAAGACCTGAATGATAAAATATATACTTTCCCCTTTGGGGATTTTGCTCTTAAGAGGCGTTTTTAAAATAATGCGCTAAAGCAAAATTTCTAAAGTAGTGAAGTGTAACCACTAATTTTTAAATTTGCCAAAAATGAAAAACAAAACTCTTTTAATTTTTCTTGTCGGCGCTCTCTTAATTGCTAATGTCGCTTTAATGAGTATGGCCTACGCTAGTAGTCCTTCCTCTACAACTGGCGAGGTTGGGGTCACTAGAGGCGGGCTTTCAATTAATAGTGTCCCAACTAGTGAGAATTTTGGTTCAGTATCAGTTAGTACTGTTGACCAGCTAATTCCTCATTATGTTTTTAGTAGCCCCGTGGAATTTCAAGACACTAGAGATACAGGTGGTAACTATAGCTTAACTGTTACCGCTACTAATTTTGTCGATGGGGCTAAAGTTATCGGCTTAGAAAATCTTTCCATGGTAGCTAATTCTTTAGATGATGCCTCTGGAGGTGTTACGGATTGTTCTGCTGGATTTGCAGCACTTGAAACGCCAACCGCCTTTCAAGACACTGATGCCAATGGGGAATCAGATGCTGAAGTCTTAGTTAGTACGGATGGAACTCAAGACGCAATTACTCATTGCTCGGTCACTCCTGCGATTGACCTTGTTATCCCTGCTTATACTTCTGCTGGTAATTATCAATCAACCATTGTTTTTACAATTACTTAGAATTATGCAAGCTTTGAAATTGAAAATTGACAGGTGTCGTTGATCCCGAGGGCATATTGTTCAAATAGTTACAAAGTTTAATTGCCTCAATAATAAACCCAAGCACTCATGCTTAAAATATTTTTTGTTTCCATTACTGGAGCTTTAAGTTGCCTTCTTGTTTTATTGGTTTTAGATGCAGTTTTTTATGCAAATGCCGCTAATTTTGAAACTAGTTTGTGGGATCTTAATTCTTTAAAACTAACCTCGGCTCCAGATTTGCCATTAGAATATGATCTTACTTTTCAACCATTAAATGGTAGTGATGATTTTCCTTTAATTATGGATCGTTATGGTAGGGTAATTTCTTCCGATGATGAACTTAAATTAACTAAGGAGGAAATTAACGAATTCGCATTTTAGAAGGGCTTTTAATAGGCGTGCCCTTTTGGTCTATAAAATTTAAAAAAACAAATAGTGTTTCCACAAAATAGTCTCAATAAATTAGAAAGGATTCGAAAAATAATTTTCATCTTAGGGATAGCTCTAATTTTAGGTAGTAGGTGGGTTGTTTTACCGGCCGGAGCCCAAGAAAAAATGTTTATCATGCCTATTGATCCAGCGCAAAGCTGGTTTGTTTATAATTTGGATCCAGGTAAGGTGCTTAATGATAAAGTCTTGATTACCAATAATAGTGATAAGATTCAGAAGGTTAAAATTATTCCTGTTGATGCGGAAGCTACTTCCAGCGGGCTATTTGCCCTAAAAAGCAAGCAATCAGCTCAAATTGGTGTTGGGGGATGGATTACCATCAATGACCCAATCTTTAGTTTAGGGCCCAAAGAACATAAAACCTGCCTTTTTACGATCAATATTCCCAAAGATACTCCTCCTGGTGATTATGCCGGAGGGTTAATTGTAATTCCTTACGACGATGAGGTTAATGTCGAGGATACCAGTAAAAAGGGAACTGGAATTTCAACTGTTATCAATGTTGGGGTGAGAGTTTATGTTAACGTTTCTGGTCAGGTAAATATTGATTTTAAGTGGGATGATTTTAGCCAACAATTTAACGACAAAGATCAATCTTTGTTTATGTTTAATTTTAGTAATAATGGAAATGTGGCTATCGAAGCCAAGGGAGAGATGCAACTGCAAAGCCTGTTTTTCAAACCAACAAGTATCCCTATTGATTTGGGGGTAGTTTATTCTGGTAAATCTACTAATCCTAAAGTAACCTGGAAAAGTCCTTTTCCTTTTGGACGAGTAACGGCGACAACTTCAATTCATTACACGAGGGCAAATGTTTTTGGAGCACTAGAAGACAATAGTGATCAAGGGGGAGACTTAGAAAAAATACTTTCTTTTTGGATTATCCCATACAAAGAAGTAGGTGTTAGTTTCTTGGTTTTCTTTATGATATTCGGAATTTTAGCCTATCGCTATCAACGCTCTATGGCTTTACTTAAGAATTGTAAGCCATATATTTCACCAATTGAGGAAAGTATTACCAGTATTGCGCAAAAATACGGAATAAGCTGGAAAGTACTTGCTAAAATCAATAAAATAAAATTCCCCTTTATTGTTCATGAAAATCAGTCTATACTTATCCCGTTTGTCAACAATACATCTAATAATGCGGTTGCTAATTTACAAAATAAATCAGTTATTCAGTCGCAATCAAATCCCATTCCTGCTCCATCGAAAGAAATCCCTGTTACTTTATCTGTTATTCCACCCTCTATACCCTCAGCTCCCAGTATTGCGCCAAATCCTTCGTCCATTTCGCCTAATTCTACAATACCAGGAGAATCTTCCGGTAGTAGTCAGGCAAGCTAATAATGGTCAGTTTTTAGCAATTAAAAATTCAAGAGAAGAAAGGATATTACTTCGCCATCCGAAGCTAATTTTTTGATCTATTTCTTTGCCTAAATTTTAAAAACATGAGCCCTAAAAATAATTTAAATACTCGTAAATTTAATATTCAGCCTATGGTTGTTTTATTAGTGGCCTTTGTGGTGATGATTATTGCCTGGGTGGGTATTTTTTCCTGGATTAGGCTGAATAATGAACAGCATCGGACTTTGGGGGTTGCTTTGTCGCCTGTGAATGTAAATGAAGTTTATCCGGATTGGCTTTACTATGAGCTTAAGCCAGGGGAAACAATTAATGACCAATTTTCGATTTGGAATGGTTATAATCAAAAAGTAAATCTTAAATTGGGAGCGTTGGATGCCAAAGATAATAGCACTCTCGAAAATTTTCAACTTACCTCGGAGTATAATGATGAACAAAAAACCATTGGAAAGTGGGTAAATGTTACTCCTAGTCTTGAATTAAATTCTGAAGAATTTACGGAAATTTCTTTTATTCTTAGCCTTCCGGAAAATACTAAAGAAGGTGAATATTGGGGGGCACTATATGCTGATTATGAGCCTGAACAAGGTAATGCCCAATTTCGAACCGTGGTTCAAACCGGCCTTAGAATTATTTTAAAAGTTACCAATACCCCTCATCCTCCTAAAATTACGGCTATTCATGAATGGAAAAATGTTTCAAACGAAATAAAGTTCCCCATAGTCTATTTCGGAATATCTGTTACAATTATGCTTGCAGCTGCCGGGTTAGTTTTAGTAGGGAAAAACCGGTAAATAATTTCAATAATCTTTTTTATTTTATGCTTACTTTTTTCTTTAAAAAAAACACTTCGCTAGTTGTGCTATCTTTAATCGGGTTATTTAGTTTGTTTGCAGTTGCCGAGGCTCGTTTTTATTTATCGCCGGTTGATCTGACCCAAGATGTTTTGGTGTTAAACGGTGTACCAGGAGGGGTGGTTAGCGCGGAATTTAATTTGGTTAATGATAGTGATATTAATTCAGAATTTAATGTCGGGGTTGTTGATGCTGAATCTACGGAAGAAAAGGATGGGTTTTTTGCACTTTCTTCAAGTAGCGCCGAGCAATATGCAATTGGGTTATGGGGGAAATTATCGGAAACTAAGGTGCAATTAGGACCTAAAGCGCAAAAAACCCTCACTGTGACTTTAACTATTCCTGATAATACCAAATTAGGGGATTATTGGGGCGGAGTTTGGGCCATGGAAGTAGCACCGGAGGAAGAAAGCGCAGAAGCAACTGGACTTTCTTTTGCTATTCGTAATGGGCTTAGGTTGCATCTTGTAGTTAGTGAGCCTGTTAATCCTGGACTTTTAGCCAAGTTTGAAGATACTGATTTTAAGGGAAATTGGCTTTCGATTACGATCGCAATCGTTGCAGGGGCTTTTTTTACCAGATTGCTAATTAGAAGAAAATTCGTCAATAAAACCGACTCAAAATAAATTATATAATTGTAAACGTAAGTTGCGTTTGATATGTCCCGGCCGGGGTATAAGCCGGAATGGTTAACTCAATTTCCGGTTGAAAAGAATATTTCCCCATATTAGCAAAATTGCCAAATGGCCCCTTTGGTTTAGGAGTTGATGGGAGTTCAATGCCCGTAATAAGAATTTTATTATTGGAAATCCCGTCATCATCAGCGTCTATAAAGGCATTAGGCTCTAATTCGTGAATAACAAGTTGCGTTACCGGGTCACACGCCATAATTTCGATACGGTCATCGGCGTCTGTCGCTATTTTGAGATTGGCAAGGTCAATTTTCTCCTTAGTTTGTGAGTCTAAAAAATCAGTTGCGGTTACATATAAAGAGAATCGATTGTTTCTATTTAAAATTCCACCGCGCATATCTTCAAAATAGATTGCTTCATTGAAAGCAAAGGACAAAGTTGCGTCTTTAGTACTCACTGCTGAATTTCCAAATAGTTGAAATTCAGGGATAGAAGTAATGGAAAGTCCTCCTCCGCCTATACAGATCGCAGCCTGGGCAATTTGGCTAAAGGCCAAAAAGGGGAGTAAGAACGAACTTATTAGAATTAAATAAAAAAATCGCATCAGGGCAAAAATAAATTATATAGCCAAATAAGCGGTAATATCATACACGCCCGGTTTATTAGCCGGGAAATCTAGGTAAATTTTAAAATCAGAAATTCGATCTTGCGGAAGGATAAAATAGGTTTCTCCTTCAAAAGAAATCCCTTGAAGGTGTTTATCGCCAAATTGAAACCATAAATGACTAGACTCAATTATGTTTCCGGAAAATTGGTCTTGAATAGGTTTAAATTTAACAATTATTTGTTGGTCAAACTGTTTTGAGAGTTTTGTTATTATGTTTAGAGGCAAATCAGCCATTAAAAGAAGATTACTACCTTCGGGTAGCACGCTGTTTTCAGTCGCTAGTTGAAAAGGAAATTCTGGCAAGGAAGTCCAATTGGCCAATTGTGCCATTTTAGAGATAGTTTGGTAGGCATGATCAGTGGAAATTTGTTCTTCGACTGCATTTGGATTTTGGATCGGTAGGTTTATTTCTTGACTTTCAAGCTCCGTTTTAGTGGATTTCTCTGTTTTTGTTTGTTCGGGTGGTTTTGTTACTGATTCATTGGTTGGAGCATTATTGATGGTTGTTGTTTCTTTGTCTTCTTCGGGAGCTACTGGCATTATTAAAGCGGATTCATTATCTGAATTCGGAACTTGGAAATAGGCGTAAGCCAAATCTTCTTGTGGAATATTTGAGTGGTGTGTTTTTACGGTTACGGCTGAAGTTATATAGAAAATTCCTTGATTTGAGTTAGAAGTAATGATTAAGCGGTAGCTGTATCCCTCAAAAATTTGCGAAGAGTCCAGGTAAGGTAAAACATAGGGCACATCTTTAAATGAGGGTTCCGCTATTTTAAAAAGTATGGGCGGTAATCCCTGTGCTATTTCACTTAATTCTAAAGACATTCCCTTTAAAGGATTACTTTGGGTTTGATCATCATTAAGTCCGAGAAAAACATCATTATTTGTTATCTGATGTGGTAAGGAAATATAGACAAAACGAATGGAATTATCAGTTTCAAATAAATGAACTTCTGCGGAAAATGGTTCATTTGTTTGAAGAATAGTTCCGGCCCAACGGATCACTAAAATACGTTGCGGAGCTTCTCCTGTTAATTGGCTCTCAATTTTTACAGAAAAAGGATCTAACTGAATATTTTCACTTAATCCCAATGGGCTAATTATTGGGCCTAAATGCTTTTCTCGTGAATTTCCGTTAAGGGGAGTAAAACTTAAAAACCCTTTTGGATCAACAAAAATTCGGCTATATGTCTCGGTATAAAAATTAAAAGGAAAACCAATTTCAAAGGCAGTGGCATTGAGTTGATAAGTAGGATCTTTTGGGTCTAAAGGATAGGTCAAAGTGGCTGCTTTTAACCCTCTTAGAAAGGTTTTCTGGTAAAATAAAGGAGGATTTTGGCGAGTTTGCCAACGATAATTAAGCGTTAAATCGGGGTCTTTAACGGAAAGTTTGATAGGGGATAAACTTAAGTTATCCAAAGGAGTTGGGTTGCCAGGAATGATTTGAGCTTGGGAAATTAGTTGAATTTCTGCCTCAGGGATTATTTCTGGCAAAGATATATCTGTTGTGACTTCGTTGCTAGTTTCGTTAATTTGGATTTGGTTTTCTTCTGGTGTAATGATTATTTCTTCGTCCTTTGAATTTTCCATTAATTCTGGGGTTGAAGTGGCAGCTAACGTGCTAGTAGGGTCAGGGGTGATTTCTGTTTGAGTGAGGGATGGTTCCTCGCTGATTTCCTCTGTGGCTTCTGGAATAGCTTCCAGCGTAGTTTCCAAGGTAACTTCCTCTGTAACTTCCGGAGTGGTTTCTTCGTCCTTCGAATTTTCCATTAATTCTGGGGTTGAAGTGGTAGCCAATGTGCTAGTGAGATCAGGGGTGATTTCTGTTTGAGTGAGGGGTGGTTCCTCGCTGATTTCC
>LBWM01000002.1 GCA_000993615.1 Candidatus Peregrinibacteria bacterium GW2011_GWF2_39_17
AGTTATAACTGGATTTTCATTATCAAATAGTATTTTAAAATTAGGCGATCCCGTGCAAATCGACGGTAGTAATGGTAAAATAGAAAAAACACAATATGGTGTTTTGGACTACGGGCATTCACCCCTTAATCCCCTCTGCCCTTCGCCCAAAACAGAAAAAGAAATTTGAAAATTTTTTAAAACAATTCCGACTACTGTCGGAAAAAAGAAAAGGAATACATCAGCTAACAACGAGTATCCGGTTACGGCTTTTATCCAAAAGCCTCCACCCAAATTTTTCTTCCGCTCCGCTACAGAAAAAAATTTAAGAAAATTCACTTATGCAAAATACAGAAGAGGCATATAAATGGATTGTTGGCCTTCTCCATCAAGACAATATTCCTTTTCAAATATCTGGAGGATTTGCAGCACGGCTATATGGTTCAGACAGACCATTATATGATATAGACATCGAAATACATGATGAAGATTTTGCCAAGCTATTACCTTTTGTTAAAGAAAAAATTATATATGGTCCTGACAGATACAAAGATGAAACTTTTGAACTTTTACTCATGACTCTCAAATATGATGGTCAAGAAATTGATATCTGTGGTTGTGACTCAGATTTATTGTTCAACCAAGAAACGAAAGAGTGGGAATCGTGTGGAACTGATATTACTAAAGCCGTTGAGCAAGAAGTCTATGGAGCAAAAGTTCCAATAATCGCTTGGCAAAATCTAGTTGCTTATAAAAAGAAAATAAGAAGGCCAACAGATCTTGAAGATGTAAAGAATATTGAGAATAAATTTTCTTAAATTACAACGCCTAACAATGAATAACTGGTTCACTCACTCCGTTCGCTCTCCCAAGTTTGGTGGCGGTATGTCGCTCCGCTCTAAATTATACCGCCACCAAACTTCAGTTATTCATGGACGTTAGGCGAAAGCGAAAAAATTACTTGCTAATTAATAACTTATGCCAGAAAACGAACCAACACCGGATAGATTGGCTCAATTAAGGACTGAATACGAAGACGCTCTAAAAGCACTTGATCCAGAGGGTCCCAGAACAGCCGTTGAAATATTACATAAACACCAAGGAGCGATACCACTTTTCGAGCTCGGTTTAAAATTAGCAAGAGAAATGCCTGAAGGAACTGAAGAATTAATTGAGGAAATTAGAGAACGACTACGCTCAAGAGAACAAGAATTAGGTGAACAGCTCTATCCTGCAAGACGAAGATGATTTTTTCGCCATCGCCTAACACGGCGTATACGACATCCCTCGTTCTCTTCGGGGGTACAGCTCCGCTGATAGTTTACCCCCTGCGTTCAGTCGGGGCGTCGTATACGCCGAAACGTTGTCAGAAATCAAAAAAGACAGAATCCACGTAATTTAAATGAAATGTTAGGAGCTCCATCTTCAGATCCAACAGAAAATGTACCAATTAATCCGATCATCCCAAAATCGGAAAGAAGGGAATCTATTGATAGGTTAATTTGTGCCGAAGCAATTTACGGAAGAGATGCAAATCCCCTTTTTGATCAAGTTGGTAGCCTAGACGGTATCAGAATTGTAGAACGAAGAGACTATCAAAAAGATGACAAATATAGATGTGCATGGTTTGTATTTAAAGACGAAGATTGGTGGACTAGGGAAAATGATTTAACTTTAGAATTTTGGGATGACACTGAAAATTTCTTAAAAGCTAGAGGGTACATTAAAGTTGATCAACCTGAAGATGGAGACATAGTACTCTACAAACGCGGGAAAGAACTAGACAAACCTTCTACTGTTAATCACTTCGGAATCTTTAACAAAGGTCAAGTTGTTTCAAAATTTAATCAAGGGCATATATTTAGACACGATATAGACATGGTTCCAAACATGTTCGGTGAAAATCTCATGTTTATGAGAAAAAATAAATAATCAATTCCTTTTTTGATATCTGACAACAGCGCGTTAGCGGTTCGCTGTGGCTCACCCAAGTTTGACCGCGGTGCGCCCTTCGGGCAAAATTGTACCGCGATCAAACTTCGTCAACGCGCGGACGTTGTACGAAATATACTTTTCCTTTTAGGGCTAAAGCCCTTTGCTTTTCAATAATAGGCAAATTGGATTTCCTTTTTTTGATAGAGGGGAAAACGATTTTAATCTCAATCGTAAAGTTTAACCCCTTTCTCAGGAGATGGATTTTCGGAATCAGGATCAGAAAATGCCCACAAAGGTGCCGCACTCATTATTCTACCGTTTCTCTCACCTCGAAACTGATGATCACAATTCGGAATAACAACACTTCTTACCACAGAGGCTCCAGTAGCTAACGATGCAAAGAATGATCCAGCATCTTTCCCAACAACTTCATCATTTTCGCCAATCACGATATGACATTCCCCAGTGTATTTTCGTAGACCCTCAGTTATCGCTTCTTGACCAGCATCACCTGATGGTGCCATCAATAAAATTTTCTTCACCTGCGGATATTCATGAGCCACTGCCGCAATTGCACTTGATCCTGCAGAAAATCCAACTAGATAAATCACTACGTCATCGGTTTTTACGCCAGAAATTTCCACTGCATTTTTGAGTGCATAATCAATCACGACCTTTAAATGCTCACGAACTGAAACATCATATTTGAAACCTGCATAAACAGGATTATCGGTTCTAATCACAGCCCCAACATTTTGCTGAACGTGATTTCCAAGAGTAGCATATTTATTGTTGTATCCATCAATATCACCAAGGGCGCCAGGATAATTAATAACTATTATTCCGTTATCACTAGGATGAACTGTTAACTTCACACTCAATGGAAATTCTTGCCCTACAAATCTGCCATCCTGGAGGGACGGGTCATCAGAAATGGCTTTCCTTCTAAATGAAGCATCATAGCTTTCACGACGTTCAGAGTCTTCACGAACTCCCATATAATATGATTAAGAGAAGCAAATATAGCACATAAATCAAATTATGCAAGTAAATCCTACAATTTATCAAAAATAAGGAGTTTTTTGATAGAGGGGAAACAAGGTTGTTTTCTCCGCCATCGCTCCGAAAACATTTTTTTATAAACGGATGAAAATATTATTAAAGTCAAACTCAATTTACTCAATTCTAGAATAAATACCCAATTGGCGCAAACCGTCGATTTGCTTTTTTGTAAGAAGAATAATTTTTCTAAAACTCACTGAATCGAAAATTAAATTATCCCCACTTATTTGTAACTGCGGGTTTCCTGACATTTGGTATTCATTATTAACTATCAAATTTGTACTGTGATCTGGTTCAATACCCTCATATTTCGCAAAAAAACTTAAGTTATTTCCTGCTGTCATTGCTATTCCCATCATTATTTCTTTTGGGTCTCTGCCTTGCATAGATTCTCTTTGTATTCTCATTGCAACTCTATTTGAAAAAGGAGCGTCAAAAAACACTTTATAATCCGCGTTAACTGACATTCTGCCTGATGATTCTGGGATAATTCCTTCAACCACTACTACCTTGCCCTCTCCTCGAAATTGTTCTATATCTGCCAAAAGTTTAGCCATATTGTGCTTATGTTCATTCAGAACAGGAATTCTTTCCACATAATCATCGGTGCTTATAACAGAGCATAGATGACCAGCTTGTTCTAACTTTTCTTTCAATTGTCTCGCATAAACAGATTTCCCGGCACCGGATTTTCCAGTAACGTGAATTAATGGATGTCGTGTGGCAAGAATTTTTTCAACATCAGAAATTGTAACTTCAATTGCTAAGTCAATATTATTTACAATTTTAGTCATTTGAACTTCCGATGTTGGGATGTGTGTATCTGGTACATCTTCGCTGGGATTGTCCATGATATTTTTTTGAGTTAGCTATGCTATCCTTCATTATTTATCTACGACAAGTCAACTTCTGGAACCCGTTTCTTTTTCGTCCAAATCTGCCATACTGCCTGTTTTAGTTATTTAATCTAATGATTATAGCATATACAAAGGTTAGAAGCCATGCTTTAAAAGTTTTGGCTCACAAAATTTACCCCTTTAATTCCCCTCTTTTGCTCGCCCAAACAAAATCCAATTTACTTTTCATTATTGAAAAACAATTTTCTTTCAGAAAATAAAAAAAACATACATCATTTAACACGGCATATGCGGCTACGCTCCTCGTACCTCATCGCTACACCCATATTTGCCAGCGGTCGCCCTTCGAGCATATTATACCGCCAACAAACATCGCATACACGCGAACGTTGTGCGAAATACCTGCATTCCGTAAAATAGAAATGACGACAAAAACAACATTCATATAAACTTTTATTTTATTTCTTATGATATGCAACCAAGACTAAAAAGATACAAACAATTTATAGAAACCCAATATGTTCAGGGATTGCTGCGGCATGACGAGTACTCTCTCGAAAAACTGGGCAAAAAGATTCAAAAGAAAATCTCGTCTGGTCAATACGAGCGTATTTTGTTTACCGGCATGGGATGCTCAGCCATCGTTTCAAATATTATCAAAGGCTTTTTTGCAGTTCAACAAATCCCAATTTATGTAGAGGTCATCAACGATTACGAGATAGATTTTCTTTTGAATATTGCAGAGTTGAAAAAAAGAAAAACGCTGGTCATCATCAGTTCCTATTCAGGACATTCGCAAGAACCAATCAATGCGTATCACAAAATTAAAGAATACACTAACGACATCGTTTTTCTTACTTCTGGCGGTAAACTTGAAAAAATTGCCCAAGAGGAAAATGTCTCGCTAATTTATTGGCGTATCACAAATCCCGATAGAGAATATCCGCTATTTCACGCCCCTCAATATTTCAGTATTTTGCTCGACATTTTTCATAAGCTCGGTTTACTCAAGACAAATTTTCAAAAAGATATCGGCGAAGCGGCAAAATTTATTGAACGTGAATTTTCTGATAAAAAAATCGATGAAGCCAAAAAAGTAGCAAAGCAACTACAAGACAAAGATATAATCTTGCTCGCTTCTCCTAAATGGTATTTGTCTCTCCTAAAACTAATAAAAATGCACGTCAATGAAATGGCCATGGCTCCTTGTCACAGAAATTATTTTCATGAGTTTGGACATAGCGAGGTTGCCATTTTAACTGACCCAAAAGAAAAGCACGGACTTTGGTTTTTTAGTGATAAAAACGAAGATGATTACACTAAAAAGAAAATGGACAACCTCATTAAACTTCTCACTGCCAAAGTGCCACAAAATAAGAACGTCGCCATCGCCATTACCGAGCTTAATCAGGGCAATTTTTTCAAGCAATTTTTTTCAACTCTGCAATTTATCCAGTATGTGAGTTATTTCCTCGGAGTATATTACGATTACGAATCGAGAGAGTTAATTTCAACTGCCGCAGGCAATCCCTGGTATAATCAAAAAACGATCCAGAAAGAAAATAAAAGTAAAAAATAGGATGTTTTTGTCGCCCTTTTTAATAACGGAATGAAGATACCCTTCGCCCGCCCTTCGGGCATATTATACCACTGACAAATATCGCATATTCTGGAACGTTAAGTGAAATATGCTTTTCCTTTTGGATTTAATTTTTGTTATTTATTCAACCAAACCATCACCATTTTGAATCAAACGTCCTTGAATTACAGAAACTAATTGTGGCGCGAGATCATCCGACAATTTCCCATCTAAACTATACAAAGAATCCCCCATCCATCCGCCTTCTCTTTTCTTTGCAATTTCCACATCGACTCTTTCACGCAAACTGGCTAAATCTTGGAATTGCACATGCGGTATCTTACCTTTAACTTTATCCAATCCTTTCCTTCTTTCTGTCCAACCACCTCTCACGCCAAACATGACAGAATGTGAATCTTTAGGTTCAGCTAAAAGCACAGTGCCACTCATCTCATCATAAAGAAAAGCAAAATGCGTATGATTCAAACCAATAAATCCTTCATGTAATCCATCGACATTCACTTCTCCTGCATCCACGATTCGTGTTTCTCCACTACTGATTTTATGACCTTCTAGCGAAGTTACTTGGACGCCGTTTGGTAATTCATAACCGTTCCTATCAAAATAAGCTCTGATTGTTTTTTCCAATTCGACATTTCCGCTAACCGAATCATCAGCCAAATCAAAAGAGGCGGATAATTCACGCTCCCCTTCTGGCGTAAATCGAACAAATCCAAAGTCGTAATTGCCAACTCCAATCTGTCTGCCTTGCAAGAAATCGAGAGCGCCGACCTCTTTGTCCAAATGATGGAAGGTATCTCCTGAATAACAAAGTGCAGTTATATATCTAAGCACATCACTTAAAAAATTTTCATCGAAATAAAAACCGATTCCCATTCCGGAAAAATTCCTATATCCCTCATCCATATCGAACTTTCGTTCTTTAAGCTGAGCTAACAGAGCCGGGATTTGTCTTCTGCGCGCATCTTGATCTTCAATAGTAGTCAACAAACCATGAACAGACACAATCACCCTTTGAGCTTTTGGATCGTTTTTAACATTGTCTAACCAAAAAGATTGCAATTCATCACCTTGCTGAACAGAACTTAGAGCGATCAAAACACTTCTGTAAATATCAGTCGCACTATAATTATGAGCAATGGTAGGAGAATCCATCATAAATTTACCCTCCGCTTTTTGTTTTAATAGAGCATAAACTTCTGCAAATTTCGGATCGTGCTCACCAACAGAAGCAACAACGTCTAGTAACCCAATCAATCTGTTGAATTGTGGGCTAAATTTGCGAACAGCCGCTTCTTGCGCACATTTTTTTATTTGCCGATCTTTTAAAAGAGCCTTGAATTCCGGAGAAGTTTCTTCGAAGTGCACTATTCGATATCTTTGCGCTGGTTCACCAGTCTCAAATTGTTTAATCTTATCTTCTTCGCTTCCTTCAAACCCAGCGATATATTCTTCTCTCGTAATCGGTCTTTCTGTTTTTTTCATTTCCTCAACAAACAAATCTTTAAATTCTCTATCTTCTTCGTCAAGACCATTATGATCTAACCCCATTCGTCGCTGCGCCTCCTCGACAGAACATACACTACCAAAATATGGTACCAAATATTCCTTTTGTGCGCTCTCGACCTCAAAATTCACATCCAGAGGAACAAATTTTCTATCAAATTCTTCACCAAGAAGCTCAAAAACAGCTAGCTCCAAATTTATTCTAAAAGCTTGATTGTCGTTATATTTGTGTAACCAAGTTACGTAGTCTGCACAATTCGTTTCGCGAGGAATATCACCACGAGTTCCACCACCTGCATGCACTCGGCCTCGATCTAAAATTTTGCCAACAAAATTTCTCAAAGCTTTTTGGTCATCCCTAATTTCCAAATAATCTTCTGGTTTCCCAATTGGATTTTCAGACATAAAACCTTCCCGACCATCATACCAAACAAACCTTCCCTCCTCATCTAGCCTTAAATCAGATAAAGCCATTGCATATCCCATCGTTTCTATAGCATCTCCGTGAGAAGCTCTCTCATTTGCTTGCAATTCAAAAGCCGCTCTTGAAACGCCACCAAAATCTTCTTGCAATACTGCAATCAAGCGTTGTTGAACGACAGAAGCGGTGCCATCTATTTCCGGCCCATTTTCTTGCTGATCCGCTCCAGTTTTTAAAGCAACATCTTCCAGGGTTTGCCCATCTTTACGAAGTTTTTCAGTCATATATTAACAAAAAGGAATTAACCCTATAATATTGAAATGAAAAAGTAAAGCAAAAGGAGTTTTGGCTCGCCCAAACAAAATCCAATTTACTTTTCATTATTGAAAAACAATTTTCTTTCAGAAAATAAAAAAACATACATCATTTAACACGGCATATATGGCTACAGCTTGCTCCGTTTCACTCCACAAACTTCCGCCCATATTCACTGGCGGTAACGCCCTGCGGGCGATATTATACCGCTGTCAAACATCGCATATCCTGTGACGTTATGTGAAATAACAATAGGATCTTACTAAAATGAAACTATGATTTATCTAATCGGTGGCCCGCCAAAATGCGGTAAAACAACGTTAGCCAAAAATTTATCCAAACATCTCGGCATTCAGTGGGTTGCTTCTGATACGCTGCAAGTTGTGACTATGGATTATGTATGGAAATATGCTCCGAAAAAGTTTAATGAGTTGTATCCGCATAACGCCATGAAAGGCGAGACAAATGATGAAACCTACACTTTGATTTCGTCGAAGCTAATTGCAAAAAACTATATCAAACAGGCAAAGACGAGCTATGCGGCAATCGACATGTTTTCAATCTGCGAAATCAAAGACGGCAATGATTATGTCATCGAGGGCTACCACGTAACGCCACAACTTGCAGCTCAGCTTATTAAAAAATATGGACGTAAGCATTTCCAAGTTCTTTTTCTTGTAAAGTCTGATATGGAAAAATTTGTTAATGATGTAAAGAAAAGCTCTACACCAAACGACTGGATTCTGGCTAAAACACAAAAAAAAGAAACGCTCAACAAGATCGCCGAGATGATCAATTATTATGGACAATTTTTTGACAAAGAAGCGAAAAAATACGGATTCAAAATCCTCAACATGGACAAAAATTTTGGCGGACAACTGAAAAAAGCGATTGAGCTTTTAACAAAGTGACCCTATTGTTACATCACTTAATAACGCATATCTGGCTCGGCATTTTAGCGCAATTGCAATTGCGCTAAATTTTATTGTAGGTTACAATAAAATTTCAATAACTGCCTGCCCAAAAATTTTATTTTCTAATTTTATATTATATGCTATGGACTATCGCCACTATTCTCATCGTTTTATGGTTACTCGGAGTCGTTACATCCTACACAATCGGAGGTTTCATCCATATTCTACTCGTGATAGCTATTATCATAGTGCTTGTGAGAGTGATTAAAGGCCAAAAAATATTGTGAAATTTAAATAAAAATTAGCGCAACAACGACTAACAGCGCGTTGGACGAGATATACTTTCCTTTTATCCGCCAAAGGCGGATTTACTTTTCAATAATAGACAAATTGGATTTTCTTTTTTATAGAGGGGAAAAAAGGTTGTTTTCTCCGCTTCGCTGTGAAAACACTTTTTTGTTATTTATTCAGCCAAAATTTTACGTTATAATCAAAATCTATGGAAACTAAAAAACTTGTCGCAGTTCTTAATAAGAAAATCGAAACTGGAAAAGTTATGAATGCCCTCGCACACATGACAGTAGGATTGATCAGTTCATATCCAAATCAAAACTTCGGCGTGATAAATTACGCAGACAAAGATGGTGGTGCTCACATGGCATCAAAATTTCCGTACATAATTCTCCGAGCAGACAACTCTAACAAAATCAGAACTTTAAGAAACGCATGCATTGAAAAAAATATTCCTTTTGCTTCATTTACAAATTGCATGACTGTCGGTGGCTGGGAAGAGCAAGTTGAAAGATCAAAAGCTACTTCAGAAGCGGAGCTTGAGTATTATGGTATTTGTCTACTCGGAGAAAAAAGCGATCTGGATGAGCTGACCAAAAAATTCTCTCTATGGATGTAAAAAATACAAACAGCAGTGATAACAAATTAAATAAAACAAGTCCAAATCCATTTTCTCAGACGTATTTTCACGGCACAAAGTCCGACCTAAAGACTTGTGATTTTATCGAAATTGGCTTTAACTCACACTATGGAAAAAATAAAAAAGCAAAATATATTTATCTGACAGCCACCTTAGATGCTGCTATTTGGGGAGCCGAACTTGCTTTAGGCGAAGGACGTGAAAGGATATACCTGGTAGAGCCGACAGGTCCAATAGAAGATGACCCTAATTTAACTGACAAAAAATTCCCAGGTAATCCAACAATGTCTTATCGTTCAAAACATCCTTTTAAGGTTGTCGGTGAAGTTACAGATTGGCGGGGACACTCAAATGAACAAGTCAAAGCGATGAAAGACGGATTGGCGAAACTTGAAAAACAAGGTATCGAGGCAATCGAAGACTGAGTAAAAATAAAAAACATACCGAATACAATAACAAACGAAATTTTCGCTTTTAAAAATTGTTCAAAAACTACAAAATAATTTCTCAGGAGCTTACTTTTTATAAAAACATGTCCCAATATATAGTCTTAATCGGAGCAGTCATTAATTTGATGGGGGTATTTTCTTATATTAAAAAAACTGTACTTGGAAAAACAAAACCGAACAAAGTCACTTGGTTGCTGTGGGCCATAGCGCCACTTATCGCATCAGCAGCAGCATTTTCAGCCGGTGTTCGCTTAGCAGTGCTTCCAGTTTTTATGGCTGGGTTTCTGTCACTCTTAGTTTTTATTGCTTCTTTTGTAAACAAAAAATCGTATTGGAAATTGGAAATTTTTGATTACATTTGCGGCGCTTTTTCGATGTTAGCGTTAGTCCTCTGGGGAATTACAAAAGACCCATTGATCGCGATTATTTTTGCCCTAACGAGTGATGGATTTGCAGCGATCCCAACGATCATTAAATCATGGAAACATCCTGAGACAGAATCTCTTGGGGCTTACACCGCTGGATTATTGAACTCACTGACCAGCTTTTTTGCCCTAAAAACCTTTAGTATTTCAGAACTAGCGTTCCCAATATACCTGGTTCTCCTAAATATCATTTTAATCACTGGCATTTGTAAAGGACGATTAAAAATGATAAAATTTTTATAAAAAAATGCCTATGCAATTCAAAATTGACGACAAAATCTTTGAACAATATCCATCTCTAAACATCGGAGTCGTTGTTGCAAAAGGGATAAACAACACAGGCGAAAATACCGACGTCCTCGCCATGCTGGTAGAACAATCAAATTCGATAAAATCCAAGTATGATCTTGAAACATTGAAAGAAGTTCCTAAAATTCACGCCTGGAGAGAAGCGTATAGCGCATTCGGAGCCAAGCCTAAAAAGTACACCTGCTCCGTCGAAAATCTTTATCGCATGATTCTAGAAGATATCCACTTAAAGCACATCAATAAAATCGTTGACATCTACAACTATATCTCCCTTAAACACATGGTACCTGTCGGTGGCGATGACATCGATAAAGTGGACGGTGACATTACTTTACGTTTTGCTACAGGTAAAGAACCATTCATTCGGCTAAACTCTGATGAAATCGATTATCCCAAAACAGGCGAGGTTATATACGCCGACAACAAAGAGGTGTTGTGTCGCAGATGGAATTGGCGTGAATGTGATAAATCCAAAATGACAGAGCAAACCAAAAACGTGACGCTTGTCGTGGAGGGACTTGCGCCTGTGACTAAAGAAGATGTCCAATCCATAGTTACGGAATTAGAACAATTAGTCAGGAATTTTTGTGGAGGAAAAATACTAACCCATGTTTTAAATAGGGCACAAAAAGAAATTGAAATTTAACTTCTTCGCCTCAATAAATCCGAATATGCTTAAAATATTAAAATCAACAGGCATAAAATTAAAACGAGAAATTAAAGTCTATCAACTTATAAGGAAAAACCCCCAAACGCCTAAATTAGCCAAATTTTTACTAGCTGCCGCAATTGGATATACACTACTTCCGTTTGATATTATTCCGGATTTTATACCAATCTTAGGCCATCTTGATGATGTTATCATTGTGCCTTTCTTAATAATCCTTGCCTTAAAAATGATTCCAAAAAAAGTCATTGATGATTGTCGAACTCTGGCAAACATGAGCTAAGCAATACTAATAACAAAGACTAAAATGCGTACCAACCTATTTGCAATAAAACTGACAACAAAATACTGACAACAAGCTTATTAACTCATCACAATAAACCCACGATGCTCATCCAAAAAATGACTTTTCCTGATCTGGATAAGGTGGCGACCCTATATCAGGATGCAAATTCATTTGCAAAGAAAAAAGACATTTTTGAATGGACGAAAGAAGGATTAATGAAATTCCCAAATTTTAATTTGGTCTACAAAAAAAACGAAAAAATCATAGGAGCGATTTCAGCTATTTTACTTTCAAAAGGGAAAGTCGAAATAAATGACATTGCAATTCAAAAAAAATATCGCGGACAAACTATTGGCTCTAAATTATTGAAACGATTAATTAAAGAATTTAAAAAAGAGGGGATAAAAAAAATAACGCTTTGGGTACACTGGTCAAATGCGAGAGCCATCCCTTTCTATTATAAGCTAAAATTTCAAATAAAAAAATGCACAAAAACAAGCAACATCGACAACGTACCTAATGGGGAAGATATCATTTGTTTAGAACAAATTATTCAACCCTGATCAAAACCAAAACGAAAAACAAAATCCACGCACACCTAATTGTCCCACCGCAGTTATAATGATAGACTTATCATACCAATTCGCAATAAAAACAACTATATACTTTTTGCTTTCCCTCAGTGTTTTAATTACTTCTCTCCTTGCGATCAACGCAAAAAAATTCCAGCCAGCACCGAACCTGTCGCAACGATTTTCCAAGATATGCTCAGCGTTATTATTTCCCAAATAATTTAGATAACGCTCTCTTTATAAACATTAATTGACATCAAATATGGACTATAATGAAATGACTTATAAAAGTAGCTCAAAAATTAAAAGTTATGCCCATAATTCAAGATACAAAATAGCCCTAAGTTTGTGTAAGGAAGCAAGCAATGTTTTTGATTATGGTACCGGGTCTGGATATTTTCCTAGGCTTCTTTCAAATGCTAACCCTAATCTTGAAATAGTAGGATATGAACCGGTCCATAATATGCACCTAAAAGCAGCTAAAGAGACAAGCAAATATAAAAATATCAAAATTATCAATCACATAAATTTTTCAAAAAAATTTACCTTTATCACCTGCTTAGAAGTAATGGAACATTTAACTACCGAAAACCAAATAAAAGTTATCCAAGAATGCCAAAAACTTTTAGCAAAAAAAGGTAGAATTATTATATCTGTTCCGATAGAAACTGGTATATCAGGTTTTTTAAAAAATATTTTCAGATACTTAATTCGACAATCTCATGCCAAAAATTTAAAGGAGATTTTCTTGTCCCTATTGGGGATAAAAATAAAAAGGACAATCGTAAATAACTACATCTATTCCCATGTTGGATTCAGATATAAAGATCTCGAAAAACTTCTTGCAATTCAAAATCTTAAAATTGAAACCAGAAAATTTTCTCCTCTTAGTTTTCTTGGCCCAATCCTCAATTCACAAGTTTTCTATGTACTCACCCCGAACTAACAACCTAATTTTTAGACTTATCTTGAAACTTAATTTTTGAACAAGGAATAATCCTATGAAAACTTTTATTCAAAAACTCGATCTCTTTTTCGCAAATTAACATCAATGGATTGACATCAACCAGTTTGACGACCATAGGCCTCCAGCATATGATGTCCTTAATAAACATTGAAATAATCATGACCACGACTAAATCGGTACAAGAACATCCTGCCCATAAAGGAATGCAATCCACAATCATTGGAATTTTTGCCAATGCCCTACTGGCTACATGTAAAGGCGCTGCCGGTTTTTTCGGTAATTCCTACGCGCTCATCGCCGACGCCATTGAATCAACCTCCGACGTCGTCAGCTCCATTATCGTTTTAAGTGGCCTCAAAATCGCCTCTAAACCGCGCGATGAAAACCATCCTTATGGACACGGGAAAGCTGAACCCCTTGCAGCGGTCTTTGTCGCACTCGCTCTCATCGGAGCGGCTATAACCATCGCTGTGCAAAGCTTAAATGAAATCACTACCCGGCACGATGCACCCGCTCCTTTCACCCTAATCGTACTCATCGGAGTTGTTGTGATAAAAGAAACGCTATTCCGCTTCGTATTCCGTGTAGGTCATGAAGTGCAAAGCACTGCGGTTAAAACAGATGCCTGGCATCATCGCAGCGATGCCATCACCTCAGCCGCAGCTTTTGTCGGAATTTCAATTGCGCTGATCGGAGGGCCAGGATGGGAAAAGGCGGACGATTGGGCCGCCCTGTTCGCATCAGCGATCATCATCTTCAATGCCTATAAATTGCTCAAACCAGCCCTGAATGAAATCATGGACGTTGCTCCTCCCCCACACATTGCTGAAGAGGTACGAAAAGTCGCTATGAGTGTTGACGAGGTCATCGGCCTCGATAAATGCTATGTGCGCAAAATGGGTTTCGACTATTTTGTAGATTTACATGTGGTCGTCAATGCGGAAATCACGGTTCGGCATGGTCATGCCATTGGCCATGCTGTAAAAAAAGCCATTTGCCTAGCAAATCCACGGATCACCGATGTTCTAATTCATATTGAGCCCGAAGATGTCTTAAAAAAGAAACCATGAAAGGCTTATGAATACCTGCAAGCAATGCCAACACCCATTCGAAATCACTCAAGATGACTTAAATTTTTATGATAAAATTTCTCCCATCTTCAATGGGGAAAAGTTTCGCATTCCTGCGCCGCAATTCTGCCCCGAATGCCGACACCAAAGGCATCTGGCTTTTCGAAATGAACGCAAACTTTATCAGCGAACTTGTGATTTAACAAGGAAACCAATCCTTTCAATTTATTCACCCGATAAACCATATAAAGTATATGAACGAGACGCGTGGTGGAGCGATAAATGGGATGCGTTAAAATATGGACGCGATTTTAATTTTTCAAAAACGCTGAGTGAACAACTGAAAAATCTTTATGAAGATGTACCCCACGTTGCTTTATACAACATCAACATTGAGAACAGCCAATACACCAACTACGCACTCAACCAAAAAAATAGTTATCTCATATTTGGAGGCGGAAATGATGAAGACTGCCTATACGGAAAATTCATTGTTTATTGCAAAGATGTCGTAGATTGCCTTGCGGTCTATTCTTCGGAATTGTGCTACGAAGGCGTAGCGTCAGAACGATGCTACAATTGTAAATTCTTTGTGCATTGCCGAAGCTGTAATGATTGCACGATGATCGAAGATTGTTCTGCGTGCAGCGATTGTATCGGCTGTTTTGGACTTCGAAATAAACATCATTGCATTTTCAATCACCAATATTCAAAAGAGGAATATAAAAATTTAAAACAAAAATACGAATACCTCACACCCGAAAAAATCACCTTCCTAAAACAAAACTTGGATGAGTTAAAACAGAATCTTCCACACATTCAGTCGCACATTTACTCAAGCGAAAATTGCACAGGCGAAAATATTTATAACTCAAAAAACTGCTTCAACGCATTCGATTGTAAAGATTGTGAAGATTGCAAAAATATATATTTTTCGCCGAAAACTGTTTTTACGCAGGACAACACATTTTCTGCTCCAGATGGAAACAGGTTTTGCTACAATTTATGCTCTGCCGTTGGCCTAGAAACTTCAATGGCGTGTTTCTTTGTGTGGTATGGAAAAAATATTTATTATTCGATGAACTGTCACTATAACAACGACATTTTCGCGTGTATCGGGCTAAGAAATAAAAAATATTGCATTTTAAACAAACCCTATTCTAAAGAAGAATACGAAAAAACCGTCACAAAAATCATTACTCACATGCAAAAAACAAATGAATGGGGAGATTATTTCCCTTTTAATATTTCACCGTTCGCGTACAACGAAACAATCGCTCAAGAATATTTTCCACTGACTAAGGAACAAACTGAAAAAATAAAATCGAGCTGGAAAGATGAACCTGACCCATTAATAACTGAGGAAATTACTTTTTTCCCACCCGACGACATCAGAAAAGTAGATGACCACATTTGTGATCGAATGTTACAATGTAAAATCACAGGGAAAAAATATAAAATAACCTCGCAAGAATTAAAATTCTACCAAAAAATGAAATTACCGATTCCCAGGATTCACCCGGATCAACGACATTACGACCGGCTCAAATTTCATAATTCCTATAAACTTTGGAGCACAAAATGCGCTAAATGCGCTGCAGACATTCAAACAACGTATGCACCCGAGAATCCTCAAATTATTTACTGCGAGAATTGCTACCTAAGAGAAGTTTACTAAAAACGCAACGATTTAATAAAAAATGATTTTGTTTTGCTTTTTCAAAGGAGGAGAGTAACTTAGGATAAATTCAAATTATAATTACTGTCTATGATTACCTATATTTTATTTGTTATTGGCTTTTTTTTCCTCATTAAAGGAGCAGATCTTCTAGTCGATGGGTCTGCCTCAATTGCCAAAAAACGCAAAATTTCACCGATTGTTATTGGCCTAACAATCGTCGCTTTTGGCACATCAACCCCGGAATTTATTGTCAATATTTTTGCCAGCTTAAATGGAAACACCGAAATCGCCATTGGCAACATTCTGGGAAGTAACATTGCAAATATTTTGTTAATTCTTGGAATATCCGCAATTATTTATCCCCTAGTTGCAAAAAAAAATACTATCTGGAAAGAAATCCCTTTAAGTTTACTAGCCGCAATTTTACTCGGGATTTTAGCAAACGACACTCTAATTGATAACGGTATTTCCTCAGGTCTAACCAGAATTGATGGCCTTGTTCTGCTCTCTTTTTTTATTATATTTTTATACTATACTTTCGAAATTTCAAAAATTACAGGCGAAACCCCTGATCTTAACATCAAACAATTAAGTTACCTTAAATCCTCGCTATTCATTCTGGGAGGACTCCTAGGACTTATCCTTGGAGGCAAATGGATCGTAGATGGAGCAGTAAAATTGGCAGAACATTTTAACGTAAGCCAATCATTAATCGGACTAACAGTGGTCGCCGTCGGTACATCATTGCCAGAATTAGCGACATCGGCAATTGCCGCTTATAAAAAACAAACCGACATTGCCATTGGCAATATCGTCGGATCGAACATTTTCAACATATTTTGGATATTAGGCTTTAGTGCTTTAATTCGCCCTTTACCGTTTAGTACAAATTCCAATTTAGATATAATAATGACTATTTTTGCGAGCTCTATTTTATTTTTTACAATGTTTATCGGCAAAAAACACACCATTGAAAGATGGCAAGGTATTCTAATGATAAGCATCTACGTAGGATATGTCGCCTTTTTAATTAGTAGTAAATAAAAAATTCCGTGAATCTAAATCTGTAATTTTTATTCGGATATTTTTTAACTAGGCTCAAATTATTAAACTATATTTATGTCAGAAATAATCATCATCGACCTGCCAAAACCACATGGTAAAATTAAAGGCTGCTGGTACAACGGCTATCCTATCCATTCCGGCCAAACCAAAGAAAGCCTAAATTATGCCACCCTCTACGCCAATCAAAATAAAATCATCCCTGACCAAAAAAAACTTCGTACAGATTTTGCTAATTTTAAAAAAATCTTAAAAAAAGCAGGCTTCAAACTTCACATTCTTCCTTTCCCAGAAGAATTAAATCAAATAAATAATCTCCATCACGATGCCGTTTTTATACGAGATGCTGGTTTGCTTTTTAAAGATATGTGGATAAAAGCACGCTTCAGCGCTAAAGATCGACAGATAGAAGCTGATGTTCATGCAAAAATTATTTCCGAAAAATTCGCTAAAAAAATCGTTAATCTTCCCAAAGGTGCCTACCTAGAATTTGGCGAAGTTTTTTATTTAAAAACAAAAAATAGAACCATCTATTTCGGTGGACTATCCCGTTCAAATAAAAAAGGACATGATTTCGTAAAATCCATTATAAATCCAGATCAATACTGTTTAATTAAATCTAATGGCTATCATCTAGATACGGTTTTTAGCCCAATTTTAAATAAAAACAACGTATTAACTGCCTTTTTAATCGCTAAAAATATGATCTTCCCAGAAAGCCTAAAAAAATTAGCTTTATTCCAAGTAGACTTAATCACTGTTGATCCAATTGATTCCTCTGGAGAAGATGGCCAATTAGGAGACTACGCCATTAATACTTTACTAGCCCCTGGCATTATGGCCAATTGTTCAAAATTTCAAACTAAACATATCGAACAAAAACTTAAAAAAATGGAAATTCAGCGATATATTTCACCATTAACATATTTTCGTTTTGCCGGTGGCTCATACCATTGCCTTACTAACGAAATATACTCCTAAATAATTTCGGCTAACGCGAGCCCAAAAATACTTAGGCTTATCGAAGTATCATCCAAAATTATAAAAGCCAAGGTGTATATTTAGAGTAAAAAAATCTGCTATAATAAAACAGTTACGCCATAAATATAAAAAATTTTAAATTCCCCCCTTGTGAAAAAATCCGGTGCGATTTACAAAGCTCTCCTCATTTCAGCCAAAAGCCCTAAAAAATTAAAAATCTATAATCCCGGTTTTTTAGTAATTTCCCCGGAAGGAATCATTGAAAATATAAGCAAAAAAGATCCTAGAAAAAAATTAAAAAACTACTCTTTTCACGATTATTCTGGGTTTCTAATTTGTCCTGGATTTATTGATACTCACAATCACCTCTCCCAATACTCTTTTGCGGGCTTAGAAGGCCAAGAATTACTCACCTGGCTAAAAACCTACGCCTTCCCCGAAGAAAAAAAATTTAAAGACCAAAAAATCGCTCAAATTGCAGCTCAAAACTTCTTTCAAGAATTAATTCGCAACGGCACTACTACCACCTTAACCTACATTACCACTCACAAAATTGCGACTGATATCGCTTTTCAACAAGCTCAAAAATCAAAAATACGTGCCATTATCGGCAAAGTAATGATGGACCAAAATAGTCCTCGCTTCTTAATTGAAAAAACAGCTCAATCCCTAAAAGATTCTCTTGAATTAATCGACAAATGGCATAACAAAGATGGGCGTTTATTTTATGCTCTCACCCCACGCTTTGCTATAACTTGCTCCAGAAAATTAATGCAAGACATCGGGAAAATTGCCCAAGAAAAAAATGTTTACGTCCAAACGCATCTTTCAGAAAATCACCAAGAAATCCAAATCACGCAAAAATTATTCCCCCAATATAAAAGCTACACCGATATTTATTACCAAACCGGATTACTCTGCCCACGCACCATTTTGGCACATTGCATTCACCTAACATCGACTGAAATTCAGCTTATTAAAAAAACACAAAGCAAAATAGCTCATTGTCCCACCTCAAATCGATTTCTAATGAGTGGGATTATGCCATTTCGTAAATATCAAAACCTCAATTTGCAAATGAGCCTAGGCACAGATGTAGCCGGCGGGTATAGCCTTTCCATGCTTAACGAAATGAGAGAAGCAATTGAAAATTCAAAAACCGTGATTCTTTTTCAAGGCAAAAAAAATATTCCACCCATGACAATAACAGAAGCTTTTTACTTAGCGACCTTAGGGGGAGCCAAAAATCTTTCGCTCCAATCCCAAATCGGCAGCCTGGAAAAAGGGAAACAAGCTGATTTTTTAATCACTGACCCGATATCAATTGACCCGATGAGAGACAAAAGTCCTTACCAAAACCCCATTCAACTTTTATCAAAGTTAATTTATCGCGGCAATAATTCAGTCATTAAAGAAGTTTATATTAAAGGAGAAAAAATTATGATTTACAAAAAGCACCAATCGCTCCTACGTAATCCGCATTTTTCGGCAAAATCATCTTAAGTCCATACACTTTTCCCACCTCAAAAATAATATCCACAATAGACTTAATCCGTGTGAGCTTACCCGTTAAAACGATGGTATTTAAATGTTCAGCTTGTGCCGCAAAAACAGATGCTATTGCAATAGTTTGTCCAATCAAATTCGTAATCCCAGCTGCCAAATCCGCTTTAGAAAAATCAATCTCTTTTGAATAAGCGAGTTTTCCTAAATTAGAAGCCGTCATATCCGCCGAAATCCGTCCAATATCACGCCCCACAATATCGCGCACACTCAAGTCAACTTTTTTACGATCTCCTTGATTAAAAAGTTCAATCAATCGCTCCGGCTCGGATTCCTGTAAAAGCAATCGGCACAAACTCAAAAACGTACCGCCCCCAACTCCAGTCCCACCCAAATGAACATGCTTCAACGATCGAGAAGCGACCATACAAGTCCCGGTCCCCATACTGACGGTCAGCGCCTCCTGCGGCACTCGATTCCCCAAAGTTTCTTTCAAAAGCCATTGCCCACCCGCACCAATCGCCTGGATTTCATCAACCCTCACTAGTGGAATTCCTTGAAATTCATCGGCAAAAAAATGACTCTTACCGCCCGTCACCCTAAAGGCATCGATGGTCTCAATTTTTAATCGCAAAGTGCGCATAAAATCCTGAAAACGTTGCGTAGAAATTTCAACACTTTCGTAAGATTCAATCGATTGAATTTGCCCATTTTCCCACTCCAGCACATCAACCGTTGACCCGCCAAAATCCATAGAACATATACGCATAAAACCAAATTAAAAAATCAAAGTTTCTATTTAAAGCGTCCCCAAATAACATTTTTCGCAAAAAACTTTTTCAGAACGATTGGGCTCATAAGTTGTTGAAATCGCTACTCCACACTGGGCACAATTCCGATTCCAAAGTTTACGAGGATTTTTTAACTTCAAAAGCTGCAAAGAACGACAATCCGCGCAAAGACGCGACGGCGTGACCCCCAAACGATGGCACAACTTAAGTTCCTGCCGAATCACCTTATAGTTTTTCCCACAGCCTTCACACGCCAAAAGTTCATCAACAATTGTTTCAGGAATTTCTTGAATTCGCGAAGCCAAAACCGCAGTCGCAGGCAAGCATTGCTTGGGATTTTTATCGCGCCATCGATAACCCTTTGCCAAAGCTTGCTCGCGCGTTAAAGGATAATAATCTTGAGCCATCGTCTCATTATAAGGATGAAGCGAAAGTGCAATCGGAAAAAATTCACCATATTCTCCAGTCTTTTTCATGTGTTCAATAATCTTCGCCCTGAGTTGATCATAAGTCGGTTTATCGTATTTTTTATTCAAAATACAATGAGACTGCCGGGCATGAAATCCATCACAACCAAAGCTATCCGCAAGATAAAAACAATATTGGCAATATTCAGAGTTAGGACTGGCCGCTGTACAAAAAGAAAACTTAAGATTGCTGTTACTCTCTCCAGCACTACAGACTTCGTAACACCGCTCAATATCCTTATCATGACACGTCAAATCCATGGAATCCTTCACGGTCACACATTCAATCAAATATTTTGAATCTTCTATATCAAAACAGTCGTAACACTCTAAAGCATTGTTGCAATTTTGGATGTAATCACCTGACGACGCTTCGCAGTTGATCTGATTTTGATATTTTTTAGGAAACGTTTGGCTAAAATTGAAAAATTCTTTCATCAAATCTTCAAAACCTCGCTGTTCATAGTTCGCTTTCAACTTCTGGTACTCTTCTTTGGAATAAGCAACATTTTTAATACAAAATTGTTGATTGGAAATATTGGCACACAGAAAACAATTCTGACACCCGATGCAATCGGCCATATAAGCAGAGTCCGTACATGTTTTACAATTGATGAGGTGGTGCGATTGATAGCAATTTCTTGAATTCACACAATCCTTCACGAGCTCGCAATGATCGATAAAAAGACTGTCCAAAGAATCCTTACAATACTGACTTTTACGCACATAATAGCAATCTTCCATAAAATAACTACCTGGGCTCATGTAGGTGTTTTTGCTGTAAGCCAATAAAGTATTGTACTCGGAATTTTCATTATTCAATTGAAGCATACCCATTTTAGGAACAACAGTTATCAACTGCGCAAATTGCTCAAAAAAGGACTTCGAAAAATCAAAATCGCGACCATAGGCAAAAGGATCCCAATGATCCGACCACCAACACGTCGGGCAATAGACCGGAAAAGAAACCTCTGCATCAAAAAAAGAAAGCATGTTTTTTTGGCATAAATCGCATGTTCTTTGAAACAAATAACGTTCATTACGAAATGCCCACCTCCGCTGACTGCGGCAATCAGGACACTGGGTTGGCTCCGGAACATCAATCTTTTTATAAAATGTAAAATCAGATTCCGTGATAGGAAAAGGCATTTCACAATTCCGACAAATTCGTTGAGTCAAAGCCATGATGGATGAAAAAATTAATTGAATTATAACGCACCAAAGCACACATTCAAATAAATACTTATATTTAGAGAAAAACTAGAATATAATAAAATCCTCAATATTTTAATTTTCAATCCTATGCCAATCACTAAAACCAAATTCATCACAGAACTCAATAAAGATTTAGAATGGGAATTTGCAGCCGCCATTCAATACATCCAACACGCTGCCGTCATCACTGGGCCAGAATACGACACGATTGCCAAAGAACTTATTGTCCATTCGAATGAAGAAATGGCTCATGCGGTTATGGTCGCCACAGCCATCACTGATTTGGGAGGTATACCCACCATTGATGTTGAAAAACGCAATGTTTCCACAAAATCGAAAACCATGTTGGAACAAGATTTAGCCGGAGAAAATTTAGCCATTAAACGCTACAAAGAACGCATCGCACAAGCGAGAGAGCTATCGGAATATGGAATCTCACGCATACTAGAAGACATCCTCATGCAAGAAGAAGAACACCGTCGTGACTTGATGAACTCATTGGGACAATAATCACTTTTTCCTCTTTTCCTTGGCTTTATTTTTTTTCCACTGCACCAACGCTTCTTCTGGAGTCGAAACTTTATCTTTCCCAAATACCCAAGTGTGACGACGAATAATTTTTTCCTGAATCCCCTTAAAAACGTCTTTCAACGTGAAATGGCCGTCGTCCTCGGCAATCAAGCTCATTAAAATAATCGTAAACAACGTGTCACCCAATTCTTCTTTAAGATTGGCAAAATCCTCTTTTTGCAAAGCTTGTCGCACCTCCTGTGCTTCTTCCATGAAATCTTTCTCCAAAGAAATCAAAGTGCGCGATCGGTCCCAAGGACAACCATTCGGCCCCCGCAATTTTTGCGCGATCTGAACCAATTCTTTAAATGAATTGAGCATAAAAATAATTAAAAAATTCATTCTCCAATCATTTCACCAACTCTTTTGCCAAAACCTCCCCATCAATCCAATAAATCGAAGCATCACGCTTAAACCAAGTTTTCTGACGACGAGCATAACTTCGCGTTTCTGATTTTATTAAAAGCACCGCCTCGTCCAAGGCAATTTCCCGACGCAAATATTGGATTACTTGTTTATATCCCAACCCGGTCATTGAAGGTAAATTAAAATCATATCGCTCCAATAACCACCTGGTTTCTTCAACAAGACCGCGCTCAAACTGCTCCTCCACTCTCCGATCAATTCGCTCATACAAAATCTCATTTGGCCAATCAATCCCCACCTGAAAAACTTCATAAGGGCACTCTCCTTTCGTACGATGGATCGGTTTTTGAGTAGACAAAATAATCTCAAGAGCACGAATCAAATAACGATGATTATTGGGATGAATTTTACTCGCGGCCAAAGGGTCCAATTCCGTGAGCATCGCGTAAAGACTTTCGCTCCCCTGCTCAGCAAGTTCTTGTTCAAGCTCTTTACGCAAGTTCAAATCCGGCAAAACCTGAGGGAGTTGATAATCATTAACAATAGCACTGATGTACAAACCCGTCCCCCCAACCAAAAGGGGAACCTTTTTGCGAAAATGGAGATCCTCAATAATCCTTTTCGCATCGCGTTGAAACTCCGCCAAATTATAAGGTTGATCCGGATCGCGAATATCGATCATATGATGAGGAATTTGAGCACGGATCCCTGCCTCGATTTTATCCGTGCCAATATTCATTTCACGATACACTTGTCTAGAATCCGCTGAAATCACTTCGCCATCTACTTCAAGAGAGAGCTTCAAACTAAGCGCTGTTTTCCCCGAAGCAGTCGGTCCTAAAATAACGACCAACGGTTTTTTATCGCTTTTTTCACTTTCAATAAGAAAACGACGAACTTGTTCAATGATAGGCATAATGGAAACATTATAACAAATAATCAAAACTCTGGCGTATAACACGAATCCGCCGCATCCAAATCCTGAAAAAGTCCATCCTCAAAACCCAACTTTAAAAAATATTCTTTAATTTCACGATATTCCTCCCCAATGAGTTTTCGATGAATTTCAGGAAAATCGATCGATCGATGAATGGGATAATATTGAGCCATAAGCGCCACATAAGCTTTTGATCCAAACGTTTTCCGAATCCAAGTAAGGACTTTTTTGCTATTTTCAAGATGCCCAGGAAGAACCAAATGACGAATCACTAATCCTTTTTCAATAAATCCATCAGCTGACAATTGAGGATAGCCAACCTGGTCAAACATTTCCATTAAAGCCTCCGTGACCCATTTTAAATAATTCGGCATTTTGGAATAACGCACAGCCATTGCATCGTCAAAATACTTAAAATCAGGCAAATAAACATCAACCAAACCCTTAAGAGCCTGAAGGGTTTCACGTTTTTCGTATCCATTGCTGTTCCAAATGATGGGAACACCTAATTTTGATTTATACTTCTTTAAAAAAGGAATGAGGAGCGCAGTATAAGAAGTGGGACTGACGAAATTGATGTTGTGAACTTTTTGCTCACAAACCAACTCACGACAAATTTCAAACAATTCCTTGGCCATGACCACATGAAGCGGCGCCTTTTTCCAATATTCTCCCTGGGAAATTTTATAATTCTGACAATAAACACATCGGCCATTACACCCTGTGAAAAATACAGCCCCAGATCCTCCAGTTCCCTCATTATTACATTCACCACTGATGAACGGTTCTTCAAAAAAATGCTGCTGCACATGAGAAACCAACAATTTATTGGGCAATTGGCATACGCCAAAACGATGAACACGATCCACTCCGCATTGAAAAGGGCAAAGAGTACAAAAATTCATAATCGCTACTCTATCTTAGATGCTCTTGACTTTCAATCCCTAATGGCTAAAATGAGCAAGCTTAAGACAGTAGGCAACGCTAGTTTTCAAACTAACTAATAAGACCTACCGAGGCGCACTTACAATTATAGAAAACACCTTATTTCTATTTTGTGCCTCGAGTCTAAAGCTCGAGTTTTTTACTTCTACCTAATTTTATTCCCATGGCCATTACAAAAGCTCAAAAAACTGACATGCTCACTGAGCTCAATGATCAATTCGACAGAGCAAAAGGCATAGTTTTCGCACGTTATAGCGGATTAAGTGTTATGGATGCCCAAGATTTAAGACGATCCCTAAAAAAAGCCAACGTAGATTATAAAGTCGCTAAAAAAACCCTTCTTAAGCTTGCCGCTAAACGAAAAGGAATCGACCTAACCGATGAAATTATCGCTGGCCCCATTGGTGTTGCCTTTGGATTTGATGACGAAATTGTAGCAGCTCAAAGAATAGCTGATTTTGCCAAAAAATTTGAAAATTTTGAGCTTATGGGTGGAATCGTGGAAGGAAAAATCATTGATGCTGCTACTGTTAAAACCTTAGCTTCAATCCCATCTCGGGAAGTTTTATTAGCCAAATTTATGGGATCCACCCTCTCACCTTTAAACGGATTTGTTAGCCTCCTCAATAATGTTGTAGGCTCGTTTGTCCGGGTAGTTAATGCCTATCAGGAGAAAAAAAATGAAACCGAAGGTATCCCGCCAGTCAAAGAAATTGCAATTCAAGACCAAACACCAAAAACAGAAGACACACCCGAAACTATTCCCAAAGAATCCAACACAGAGCCTTCACCTGAAGAATCCTCCCCAAAAGATGATAGCCAGACTCCAGAAGCTTAATTTATTTCTATTTATTATCCACCTAACCCCTTAAAACATGTCTGAAAAATCCCCAACCCCGCAACTTAGTAAAGAGGCTGAAAAAGTCCTTGAAATGGTTGAAAAACTTTCCATCCTTGACTTGGCAAACCTTGTTAAGGCTATGGAGGAAAAATTTGGCGTTAGCGCCGCTGCCCCGGTCGCTGCTGCTCCTGCCGCCGGAGGAGGTGCTGCCGCCGGAGAAGCTGCTGAAGAAAAATCATTTTACGACGTAGAGCTTAAAGACGCAGGTGCCCAAAAAATTGCCGTAATCAAAGCTGTTCGTGAAATTACCCAATTAGGGCTTAAGGAAGCCAAAGACCTTGTCGATGGAGCTCCTAAAAAAGTCAAAGAAGGAATCAAGAAAGAAGAAGCTGAGGAAATAAAGAAAAAGCTAGAAGCCGCCGGCGCTAAAGTTGAGCTAGTTTAATTTTTTCTTAAAAAAACCCACACAACCAAAAGACCAAATTTTTCCCAATTTGGTCTTTTGACGTTTAGATAAATACCATTTTCCCCCTGTTAAGATTGCATTTACCTAAAATTTCTGATAAAATAACTAGATTAAAAAACAAAAATCAACACCTAAACCTACATCAAAATGGCTACCAGTCCCCTATTCCCTGAATTAACTCCCACTCTCACTGCCACAGCCACTCCTGATCTTTTTAGAGAAATCCCAAAATCAGTTAATGCGGGCTCAAGCAATTCAACCCTGGTCAATGCCGTTATTACCAAAGGAAAAAACGAAAAAATTCTTGGTCCAAAGCCAAAAACCTCATCTGGTTTAGATATTTCACATGAAAAATTTCCTCTAGGTAATTACCTTTTTAAGATGTCAATTCTAATTTTAATTGTCACCTTTGGATTTTTCTACACTCAACTTAACCCTGATTTTCAATTATTAGGACAAAATCCAATTCAGCGACTCAACACCTTCGAAGAAGGACTAAAAACCGATCAAACAGACATCAATTTTTACAACTTCATGATTGCTAAATTTGCGTTAGATGATTTTGCAATTAGTGCCGATAATTATCTTATTAAGATAAGCCAATACGAATCCGCTTACACCCCTGACAACATTAGAAATGACCTTGAAGAAGATTTAACTCTATTACAAGCAGATATGAAAAAATCCCTAACTCTTGTTAAGGATAAATTATCCCACACCACCTATCCAAAGGCTCTAGCCTTTAAAACTGAAATCTCAACCCTGGAAAATGAATATTCTTTAGCACTCAAAGGAGAAATTAATAAACGCCAACAAACCCTTAATTCCAGCAAAGATCCAGATACGGAAATTCAACAAAAAAATCTCGAAAGTGCCTTAGCCTTAATCAATGCCAAAGATTTTCAAACTGAAATTAAAGGACTAGATCTTAACAAAGATTTAGAAACAAGCATTGTCCAACACCTCTTTCAAGGCTCCACGCAAATAAGCAAAAACGAATTTTCTACTATTCTCAGTATCAAAAGTGAACGCATTCACTGGTCAAATATCCTGGATGAATTAAATCGAGTTACTCAAGAAGTAGACCCGCTTTACGGAAGTGGCATTAAAAGTAATATTACTTATTCCACCTTAACAGTAAATGCCTCAGATCAAACTATTAATTTAAAAGGATTAACCAATACCGACGACACGAAAAATTTTTCCCTTATCTCGGATTTAGTTGATAAACTAGAACATTCCACCATGTTTATGAATGTTAATGACCGTAGCTTTAACAAAATTGAAAATACAGACAAAGGATTTAGCGCTTCCTTTAATATATCTCTAAATCTTCAATATGAAGCTGATGATCGCGATAACACCACCCCCATTTCCTTAAATTTTGAAGACAAAACTAGTGACCTTAATCTATCTGAAACTAACCCTGACACCGAACAAGAACAACCTTCAACACCCATAAATATCGAACCAGTTGATCCTTTTTCTTCAATCGGCTCAGTTAATTTCCTAGACATTTTCGGCCTACTGACGGACGCGTTTAATACCCCCATTCAAAGTACCAGCTCTCCTAGTAGGATTCCTCGTCAGTAAATTCTCATCCCATCTTTTTATTGTCAAACCCATGAAATCTTCACCTACATCCTCAATCCCATTTATCGCTGCCCTAATCCTGTTTTCCGTAACCGGCTGGTATGGCTATTCCAAATACACAACTCTAGCCACCATCAAAACAGATTTAGCCCAAGCAGACGAAATTCTCCAAAATTTAGAAACTGAAAATAGCGCTGTAACTCAAGAATATCAAACCACCATGAAAACAGCGATCGACAATATCATTACCAATGAACAAAAAATAAAAACCATCTTCCCCCAACAAGAAAAAATTACGGATTTAACCCGTATGCTTGATGATTTTGCCTCTAAAAATCACTATTCCGGAAACCCCTTTTTTATTAACCAATTAACTTATAGTGAAATTAAAGATATCCCAGAAAAAGGTTACCAAATTTTACCAATCACCATGACCATTGATACTTCAGAATATAATTTCGCAAAATTCCTGGAATACATTGAAACTTCTGGATCACTAGAAACCGGCGTACCCCTAATGGCTATCAATGCTATTTCACTCCAATTACAAGATGAAGAAAATACTCTACGGGTTCAACTTTCCGCTTCTGCCTTTATTCAAAATTCATAAATAAAATGGCTGTATCTCCTTCTAATCCATTGCCGATTACCTCTTTTCCTACTCCAGATCCTTCGAATTTAGGCTGCCCGCTTTTCCCAAATTTAGAAACCAAAGCTGAAAAAACCCCTGATCAACCACCCCAAAATCAAAACCCACCTATTATAGCCAATCAAGCACAAACGCCATCAACACCGAATCAATCCCCGGAACAATCTGCTGCTCAAAATCAACTCACCCTTTTGCAAAATTCCATTATTTCAGCCAATATTCCTCAACTAGTTACTAGCTGCCTTACTTATGCCATTGGCTTAAGATCCAGTGATGTCCATATTGAACCTAAAGATAACACTATTCGCATCAGATTTAGAGTTGATGGAGTTTTACGCGAAATTGTGGAATATCCACCTAATATCCACCCGGCGGTAGTGTCGCGAATCAAAATTATGTCTAATCTAAAAATAGATGAACAACGAATTCCTCAAGACGGACGGGCTCAAGTCACTACTCCGGAAGGTAGAGAAATGGATCTGCGCGTTTCCACTTTGCCCACAGTCAATGGAGAAAAAGTAGTAATGCGTATCCAAGAACGAACTCGTCAAATTCCAGCCCTCGAAGATTTAGGATTAACCGGTATGGGACTAGAAAATCTTAAAAAGAGTTTAGCACTACCCAACGGCATTATCCTAACCACCGGCCCTACTGGATCAGGGAAAACCACTACTCTTTATTCGTGTTTACAACTCCTTAATAAAACAGAAGTTAATATTTTAACCTTTGAAGATCCGGTGGAAATTCAAATGAATGGCCTAAACCAAAGCCAAGTTCACCCTGATATTGAATATGATTTTGCCAGAGGATTACGCGCTGCGCTACGCCAGGACCCAGACATTATGATGGTCGGAGAAATTCGAGATCGGGAAACCATTGATGTGGCTATTGAAGCTTCTCTAACCGGACATTTGGTTTTATCAACTATTCACACTAATAGCGCTGTAGAAACCTTGACTCGTATTGCTAATATGGGTGTCCCTGCCTTTTTAATGACGGCCACTATAAATACTATTATTGCCCAACGTTTAGTTAGGCAACTCTGTCAACACTGCAAAAAACCAGCTCAAACAAACGAAGTTAATAAAATTACGGCAAAAAAGGCCATAGATAGATTAAATGAAGTTGAAAAAAAGGGATTTGCTCCCCAAGTTTTAACTGAATTACAATTTTACGAACCTGGTGGCTGTGATCAATGCGATCAAATCGGTTATCACGGGCGAGTCGGACTTTATGAGGTTTTACAAATGAATAATGAACTCCGTCATCTCCTTGTTAAAGGAACTTCCACTTTAGACATTGAAGAAGCAGCCATCAAAGGAGGTATGACTACCCTTGAGCAAAGCGGCTTACTCAAAGCTCTACAAGGATTAACCACCCTAAGCGAAGTTTATCGTGTCGCCCGTCCCGATGATAATTAAATAAATTTTATGAATACTTTCCCCTCATCCCAGCTTCAAACAACCAATTTTCCCCAAAAAAATCTCCCAAACGACATCGCTAGCATCCTTAACATTGGCGAAGAAAAAGAAGAAATTATTGAAAAATCAACCAATTCAAATAAAGGATTGACCGGATTTTATGCGCGCATAAACGAAAAGGTGCAATCGTTCACTCCAATTAAAGTCAAAGAAAAAGTTACTTTTTTCCAATTATTAGCCGTCATGCTAGAAGCCGGAGTTCCGTTGGTTAAAGCACTTTATGTTTTAGCTGACCAAAATAATAATATTCGCTTACGCCATACTATTGCCACAATTGCTCAAAAAGTAGAAACTGGAAAATCCTTCTCCAGTGCCATGCAAGATTTTTATGGTGTTTTCAATGACACTCAAATTGGTATGATTCATGCTGGAGAAGCTTCCGGAAAACTCAATGAAATTTTAAAACAAGTTGCCAAACAAGAAGAAAAAAATGCCGCCATAACCTCCAAAATTAAAGGCGCCATGATTTACCCTGCTATTGTTTTAACTATCATGGCTTGTTCCGTCCTAGTCATCCTCGGCTTTGTGGTCCCACAATTAACGGAGTTATTCACCCAAGCTGGTTCTACCCTCCCCACCTCAACTAAAATCTTAATTTTCCTGAGTGATTTTGTAATCAATTCCTATAAATTCTTAATTGGAATCGTTGTAATAATTATCGGGATATTTTATGTTTGGAAAAAAACAGATAATGGTAAATACCAATGGCACCATGCCCTATTATATCTCCCGATCATGGGTAAACTTTTAAGACAGGTTGCTTTATCTCGATTTACTCGCACCCTAGCAAGTTTAATGAATAGTGGAATTACCATTGTTAAAAGCCTCCAAATCGATGGCGATGCTGTGGGTAATGAAGTCTACAAGAAACGTATTCTCCTGGCTGCCGAAGATGTTTCGCGCGGAATCCCGCTAGCCGAAAATTTAACTGATAGTCGTTTCCTTTTTCCTGAAATGGTGGTTTCCATGATTTCCATTGGCGAACAAGCAGCCGAATTAGCTAATGTATGCGACAAAATCGCTGATTATTACGAAGATCAAGTCGATCAAATGGCGGCTAATATATCTAAATTATTAGAGCCATTAATTATGGTGGCCATGAGTGTCGTTGTAGGGGGATTAATCGTAGCTGTCATGCAACCGATCTTTAGCCTTATGGATGTGGTTGGGAATATCTAAAAAACGCATACTATTATTTTACTAATTCCGGGATTCTTGCTACCTGCGAAAGCGCAATTTTTTGCACCGAAGGAGAATTAAGTGATTGCACTGTTAATATAATTTCCGAAGCAGATACAACTGACGAAAATTCAAAAGTAAGTTCTCCTAAAGGAGCAGTATAAACGATTTTATCCAACTCAACTGGATTTTTAATAATTTGGATATCGGCATTTAAAATTTGCTGATCAAGTAATAAATCCTGGCCATTCCCCAAACGGGCATAAAAATTAAGCTCGTTATTGTTAGCACCAGAAAACTGCACATAATAAGACGTGGCCACTTGCCCATTAATTTCCAAACTGCTTAAAGCTCGACTACGCGCTCCTTGAATAAAGTCAACCGTGGTCACTACCGCATCCTTAAATTGAGTCCGACTTTTAACCCCTTTAAGACTAGACATGGAAATCGTGAATACAATGCCAATCATAATCATGACTATCATTAATTCAATAAGGGTGAAAGCCGGGATAAAATATTTTTCTAAACGCATAAACAAAATCTAAATAAAATTAACAAACACTATACTTAATTATGCTCCAATAAATCATATCTTTAAATTTTCAATTTTTAATTGCCTTTTTTAAGAACAGAGCTATAATAGCATAAATTCTAAAAAAAATGTTATCTAACCCCACCTCCCATGGTTAAGACCCCTTCTCAACATCACAAAAAAAGCTTCACTTTAATAGAGCTACTAATTGTCATCACGATCATTGGAATTTTAGCAGTGGCCCTAGTGCCTAGGATTATGGGAGGAGCACCTCGAGCCAGAGACGTCAAACGAAAAGCCGATTTGCAAAACATCATCACCGCTCTCTCGCTGTATTACTCGGACAATGGCAGCTATCCTATTGATACTGGCAACAATATTCCTTCTGAAGGCTGTATCGGAGACGGCACCGCCTGGCTTGATGACGCTATTAAGCCTTATTTAGCAGGAGAAAAAATTCCAGCAGACCCCAATGGAGCGACCGCTATAACTTGTACTGGTTATTATTATTACCGTGCCTTACCAGCCACTGCCAGTTCTAGCACTGCTTCAGGCGTAATGCTAGTTGCGGACTTGGAAACCGATGCCACCTCTCCTCAGGATGGATACTACTGCACCAGTGGAAGTAATAACCTATCAGCTACGAACTGGGCAAATCTACCAGCCGCTCAGCAAGATTTAGATTCCCTAGCCGCTTGCAGTGGCAGTTCCACGCCTACTAATAGCAATGCCTTTTACGTAACAACCCACTAAATTTAAGCCGTTCTTCCTAGGCTTATTTCGTTGTTTTTAAGAGCCAACATCCCTATAATAACGTTGGCTCTTTTTGCGTCTAAAAATGCACTTTCCCCTCCCTAAAAAACAACTTTTAACAATCGTGATTCTTATTGGCCTTTTGGGAACCCAAATTCTGCCAATTAACATCACCAAAGGAGCCCCAAAAAAAGACCATCTAGGCTTAGTGGCAATTTTAGTTGATGAAAATTTATATACCAATTCCACCACCTTTGCAGGCCTGAGTGATCAATACAGTGGTCTACCCGCAACCACCCTTAAAGCTCGCGTTGATCGCTATGCAGAACAAATTCAGGAAACCCTCCCTCTCACCAAATCCTTAATTATTCGCACCCAATCAAACGAAAAACCGGAAAATATTAAAAACGCGCTCCAAAAATTATACCTAGAAGGAGATGGCAGCGAAGATGCTTATACCCAACTCCAGGGCATAGTGCTAATTGGGAATATCCCGCTTCCAGTAGTAAACAAGAACGATAATCGTTATATCAGCATGCTCCCCTATGTGGATTTTAAAGATCCGGTTTATCTTTTTAACCAAACTAACACCGATTTTGAACCCAGCCCCCAAGTCAATAATCCAGAGCCCGAAATTTGGCATGGGATAATTCGTCCTCCTTCCTCAGGCGAAGAAGGAAATCAATTACTGGCCGAATACTTTGATAAAAACACTCTCTATAGACAAGGTTACTCCGAATTTACAGAATTTGAGCAAAAACTACTTTTCGCTGACACTATAGCCGAAAAAAAAGCTTTAACCGATACCGGTGTTGATGCTTATCAACGCTTTCTCGATCACTGGGAAGAAAATTCCTATCATTGGTACACCAGTGATTTAGCTCGTGATTTATTCCTAGAAGTTAATGGTTCAATCGAAGGAGGAGATGGTAAAGATAATGATGGCGACAATTTAATTGATGAAGACCCGCTCAATAGCTATGACGATGATGGCGACGGCCTGATCGACGAAGATGACGGAAATCAATACTACGGAGTTGACAATGATCGTGACTGCTGGGCACAAGACCCATCCACGCAAGACAGTAATAATGATGGCCGAGCTTGCTATTTTGGGGACAATTTAGTGGATGAAGATGGTACGGATGACAATAATAACGATAACGATCTTTTATGGAATGAAGATCCGATTGGCGATCTTAATAACGATGGCTGCAGCGGATTATGCAACACTGATGACGACGGGGATCAAGCTGACTGGGATGGAGACGGCTGGCCAAATGGCTGGGAAATTGAAGTATTAGACACCAAAATAACCAAACGCCGCAGTCCTTTCTGGCAAAAACCAAGTCGCCTACCCCAAAACGAACAAGACATTCTTAACAAAATGTACCTCGATGAAAAATACCCAACCTATGATCCCCTCTGCTATACCTCATCCAAAGAAGATCTCGAAGATCCGCCACTTCCCTCCTATTATTTTAATGGCACCTTTAAATTTCATCCCGAATTCAAAGATCAGAATGGCAATCTATGCCAAGATCCACGTTGTAATAACAATATTAAAAATGACGATGACGAAGATGGACTTTGCGAAGAAGATACCAATGACGACAATGATAAAGACCAAGATGGATTAGTGGATGAAGATCGCTCCGGTGACAAAAATGATGGTGGTGATATTTTTGAAGGTTTACCAGATATTCAATCTAAAAAAATAATTGATAGTTTTTTCAAAAAATATCCCGAACTTTTTAAAAAATATCTAGCAGACAGTAATTTATGGACTGACTATACCGGACGCTACCAATCAAGTTATACCGATGACAATGGTAATACCTTAAGTGACCGCGAAACTATCCAAGGCCTTATTGGAAAAAGAGATGCCTATGTCCAACTTTTCCTTAAAGCAATTAATGACCTTATCGAAGAATCAATAGATAAATTTGCTAATAAATTTGCCAATGATTTTCCTTTAATCGGGGAAATAGAAATTTCAGGCACCATTCACTATAAAGAAAATGGCGAAACTAAAGAAGGAAAATTAGAAGAATTCACCTTTATAAATCATTCGGTCGAAAATGATTCCGGGCTAGGCAAAGACAAAATTTACCTTAACGGGATTCCGTCTAACGAAATTACCAGTGTCGGCGAATGTTCAATTTACCGAGGATCCTTTGAGCAAGGAAGTGACGCCCAAATGGTCGAAGGATTACGCGTTTTTAATTATCAAACCGCTGGAGAATTTAATGAACAAGGAGCCGATTACGGTGGTTGTTACGGTGGTTTTTATGAAACCCCAGAATATTGTTTTCCAGAAGTATCTCAAAATCCAATCCGCGACCAAGCCGGTACCAGGAAAGTAGAAGACCCCCTACTTTCCGTAGATTATCGTTCTTGTTATGATTTCAAAGAAAAAGAAGGCCTGCTGGGAGGCGGAGACAATGGCACTTCAAACGAAAAAGGTTATTGGTATTTTGCAGACAAATTTATTAAAGAATACGCTAATCTTAGCGAAAAACTCGATAAAGGCAAAAAGGACGAAAACGATGACCAAGATCAAGATGGTGATTATGATCAAGATGATTTTGACCTAGAAGTACAGAATATTATTAAAGATCTCAATGCTAAAGGAGCCTATGATGTACCGGTCAGGGACCCGGGGACGATTTATCTTTTTGGCAAAAAAGGCGATATTCACTACCTTACTTTTGGCGCGGTCCTAGAAGCTTTGGGTATTAATAAAAACAACCAAATCGAAATTGGTGAACTTTTTTCTGGCAACCAAGACAGTATCACCATCAAAGGATTTTCCTTTGATAAAGACATGGAGGTAACGCTCAATCTACAAAAAAATTACATCACTAAAAAATTAGGAAAATTAAGTGAAGATATCGCTGATGCCCTTCGCCTACCGAGTGTTTTAAAGCATGTAGAGCCAATTGACTCCACCATCAATGAACAATTAGAAGCTGGCTTCAGTGAGACATTACCTGTCGACCGACCAAGACATACCACTTTCCAAGACACTAAATTAAATTACCAACGGATTGACTATCCGGATGTTTATTCCGTAAATAGTTGGGATGAATTAGTAACCATGTTTAAAAATGAAGACGAACATCTGCGCCAAACCATACCTGGAGCCACTAACTATCCTTCTTCCCTTACCGCTCTCCTTGGGACTGAAATTTTCCAGGAACAATTTTCTGATGCCCTACAATGGAAAAACCTCAATATTGACCAAAAACACCAATGGGTTATAGAAAATTATCTCAATCCGGAAGCAATTACCTTTGTAGCCAAACCTGAAAATGGATATGAAAGCATGTATTTAGTTGCAAACGGCCAAGCTGATCGACTCAATATGAGTTTCAATGCTAATGCCGTTGAATCAGATCCGGACTTAGAATTCAATTATCCAGATGGAAATTACCCAGAAGAAGAATTAAAACCTGAATCATCCGCTTCAACCACCACCCCAGAAACTCCTACTCCTACTGAATCCAATTCCGCAGAACAACCCTCCTGGTTCCCTTTTATGTGGATGAAAGATATTGTTAATTGGGCTAAAGCCCTCGGCACCACTGTCTCGTACAAAGCCGGGATAGCTGGACTTGATACCTTAAACAAAGCCACTGATCAATTTAATACTCTTGGACTTTCCTTAAGTTGCGGCAGCGGGAATATTAACGTTTCCATTGAAGAACAAGATACGGATAATGACGGAATTCCGGACTCCTCCGACTCAGATCCCAATTCCATTGATAACAATGAAAATAATATTCCGGACGGAGCAGATAAAACGACCAATTTATCCTTGGAGCCCCTTTTAGAACAAATCCTTTACGCCAACGGGGAAACCAGTGCCCTAATAAAAATCAAAGCTCTCGATGCAACTGGAAATTTTAATAATCAAGATAATTTTACCCACGTAGATCTCACTATTATTCAAGGCGAAGATTACGTTAAAATTCTCAGCACAAATGGCGCAGAGTTAATCAACGGCGAAGCCACTCTTAATGTGATAACCACCACTCTACCAGGAACTTTTATTTTGCAGGCTGTTAGCCAAAAAGAAGGTAACCCTATTTATTCCAACAATCTTAGTCTGGAAAGCAAAACAAATCATCTAAAATTATCAACCTATTTAAAGCAAACATCTGGCCAAACCCAAAATTACACCACCGCAAGCCTCGAAGACGTTCTAATTAAAAATTCCGAGGATGAAAATGTGGCCGTGGTTCATGCCTCTAATGGTCAATTAGAAATCCTAAAACCAGATGCTTATCACGCTGATGCCCTTTTGCCAACTACCACACCACTTGGAATTGGAATTTACGAAAATAAAACTAACCAACAATTAGCATTTTATTCCATTACTCCCGATAACCCAACGATCACCATCCAAAACCCCTCAACGCCCATAAGCGGCCTTGTGAATAATGTAAAAATACTTGATGCCAATCCAAATGACGATTGGATCCCCGATTTTTCTTCAAGCGAAGGTAGCAAAAATAATGTTGAACTTAAAATAAAAGATCAAAAAATTGGCCTTCTCGAACCAAATGGAAATATTTATTTTAAAGCCAACAGTGACCTAAAATTAGGATGGGGTAACTCCTATTCGGCAATTAATAATCCCCATTTACACCTCACCATCAGCAAAGGAGAAATTCGCTTATTTGACGTAATCATTGGGACAGAAAAAGAAAATCTAAATATTGAAACCACCCCTAATTTATCTTCGGCAAAAAATAAACCAAAAGAAACTTTCTTTTTCAATCAGCTTAAAAAAACCATCAATCACTTATTGATCGAAAAAATCCTGGCCGCAACTAATACTTTTGACACGGACAACGACCGATTAAGAGACCTTGAAGAATTAACAATTGGTACCGATCTCAATAATCCTGACACTGACCAAGACACTTTTTTAGATGGTCACGAACTAGAAAACGGATATTCCCCCTTGTCGCCAAATCAACCCCTATTTACTGATCTTTCCAAAAATGACGAGTCCTTTCAAGACGTGCTTTCACTTTACCTTAACGGCATAATAAAAGGTTATTCAGACGGTTCTTTTCGTCCAAACCAATCAATTACCAGAGAAGAATTCACCAAGCTAAACCTCGGAGCAATTTGCCTTAATTGCACTAATTTTCCCATTTCACGCCAAACAGAAATTAATAATGTTTATTCTAAAAACCCCTTTCCGGATCAAGATATAAATCCAAACCTTAATTACTGTATCGCTTATAGCAAAAACGAAAACCTTATTTCCGGATACCAAAGCGAGCCATATGCATCCTACTATTTGCCCAAAAACGCCATTAGTCGAGCCGAAGCCACTAAAGTCCTTTTGGAAACCTCCGAAATTTCCACCCCGCTCACAACCGACTCCACCCTACCCTGGTACACTAATTATATAATTTCAGCCCAAGGAAAAACTCTCTATCCCAAAAATCGCTTTAAAGAGTTAGACACTTATTCTTTAGCTCAATTTGACCCCTGGCTCAAACAAGAATTGAAAAATAATGGCTCCATTAAAACCTGGCTGGACTCCCCAATTACTAGAGGAGAATTTGCTATAATGGTGGGAAATTTAACTAAAATCCAAAATTGCCAAAATCAAGATCAAGACGGTGATGGCTTAAACGACCAAACCGAAATCTACCAATATGAAACTGATCCTAAAGCTAAAGATACCGACCAGGGAGGAGTTGATGACTATACCGAAATTATCAAAAAACAAAACCCCGTTGATGATCCCATGGATGACAACACCAATCCAGGAGACCAAAAACCCTCAAATCCTGTACCGCCTTTAGTCGCGCCTGCTAATCTCCAAACCGATTCGGATAAAGATGGATTAAGTGACGCCGAAGAAGCCTTTTATAAAACCGATCCTTTTAACACTGATTCTGACACAGGAGGAGTTAATGATTTTGAAGAAATTCTCAAAACCCTTGATCCTTTAAATCCAGCGGATGACAATTTAAGTACAAATAACCAACAATCTGGAGCCTATCTTCAAGGCCAATATTTAACCAGAGCCACTGCTTATCAAACAACTGAAAACATAAATAATTCCAGCGCGGAAACTATTTTTTACACCAAAGAAATACCAGCCGACGCCAATTCAAAACTTTTTCTAAAAGCCGAAATTCTCGACGAAACCAATAACATCGTGACTCAAGACAATAGTAGTATCATTGAATTTATTGCCGTCGATCCTAATGCTCCTTATGCGGAAATCCTACGTAGTCAAGTGAAAACAACCGCTGGCATTGCCGAAACCGAAATCTTAGCAAATTCAATTTCTGGCTATTTTGCTGTTTCCGCTCAAATAAGCCCCATTCCCCTGCCTCCAGTTGACACTGAAGTGTATGTCTATCCTGGCCAACCAACCAGCCTAAAAATCAACAGTGATTCCGCCTTTTTAAAAGCTGGCGGTCTCAATAAAACTAAATTAACCATCGCGCTTTATGATCAATACGGGAATTTGGCTAACTTTGAACCCCACCGCCTTACACTTACCACCGAAGGCCCAGGTAATTTAGATTCCAATTTAGACGAAGACCCCGAACAAATTGGAATTCAAATTACCGCTTATGAAGGAGTTATCTCTCTGGATCTTACTTCCGGAGAAAATGAAGGCACCGTTATTGTGCTAGCCAATATCGATAAAATCGAATCTAGTTTAAAAATAGGTGTTTATGAAAATATTCAAATCCAACTTTCTTTAACTAATGAATCCCTCATTGCTGACGAAACATCTCTTACCTCGATCACTGCCAAAGCCATTCTCGGAAACAACCAAGAACCATTAATTGGCTTTAACGGAGCAGTAACTTTTGGAATCACTGATCCCCTTTATGGGACACTATCAAGCCCCTTAACTGTCCCGATGCAAGATGGCCAAGCTAGCACTGAGTTTATAACCGGAGCACAAGCTGGGACAGCTTATCTTACAGCCAATATGCTCGGCTTTGACCCAGCCACCTTAGCCCTCACTCTTCTTCCCGCACAACCGTATTCTTTAAAAATATTTGCTGATTCAGACCAAATTACCACTGGTGATACCAAAAAAATAACAGTAAAAGTCTATGACCAAAACAACAATTTCGTTTACACAGATTCTTCAACCAAAGTGGATTTGCGTACCACGGAATTAGGATCAAATTTTGGCAGTACCCTAAATTCGCATGAAACTATTACCGGGGGAAGCGCTACTTTTACTGTTAACTCTAAAGATTTAACAGGCCCAATCGACCTGGTCGCTTCATCCGAAGGTCTTATTTCTGGAACATTAACCCTCGATAACACTCTGGAAATCAGCGGACAAGATCTTGGAAATCTAAATCCTCAAGTTCTTTTTGCTGCTTTACTGGGAGGACCTTTTGGAGAAGTAACGCAAAAAAATTACCTAGCTGGCTGGTTTACTTTTAAAGGAAAAACTGAATCCGTCTTAAGTTTACTCGGTAATCCTGATCCCCACCTCCGCTTAGCTGCCATTGAATCTAGTGGGAAAATCAGCGTACTAGACTCAAATTCAGTTGAGCTAACCTTGCTTCCCGCCAATAGTAAACGTTTACCAACTCGCTTTGAACTTAAAGACGCGCAAACCAATCTAAGCCTGGCTCAAGGGATGATCATTCCTCAAAAATCAGATTTTTATATTCTAACCCCTAACCAGGATCTAACATCTACCATCCAAAAAGAAGGACTCTATCTTAAACCCTTGCTTGAAAACGGAAAATACACTTTCCAATCTATACGCAAAGACGTTAGCCTTTTAGAAAACGGCAATGAAATCATCAAATTCCAAGCTAACGGACAAGTGCAAATTTTAGACTCGAATTACAGTCTTCACCCTAATCAAGATTTACCTTATTTTTCTTTTGATGTAAAAAAAGGTGATCTTGCCATTACAAAAGTAATTTGGAAACAAAATTTTACTGAAAATGTTACCCACCTGGACACTCATTTTAAGTGGGAAGATTGGGGTATCCTCGGCCCGGGCGTTTATTTTATGGGCGAAGCATCCAAGACCCATGATTTTGAAATAGCTTACAGTGGGAATTCCACTGCTAACCCAAACGGAATTTTTATTGTGGATAAAACGCAAAATTTAGCTTCAGGGCAAAAACCAGGGTTAGCTAAAAAATCCTTAGAATCTGCCCAAAACGAATCCGGCATTGGATTTGATGGAGATAATAAATTTATGCTAGCATTAGCTGATGGCCTAAGCATTGGAGAAGCTAATCGCCTCTATCCATCAGATATTGGCGTGGTTTTAGGTGACCCAACCATTAGTTTAACTACAATTAAAAAAAACCAAATATCTTCAACTGGTTTTAGTCGCGGAATCGGTCATTTAATTCTCTCCGGAGATGAAACAATTCAGGATCTCATTCCCATTGATTATAATTCCGACAACCTTACGGATTTATTTGCTGCTTCGGAAAACGGACAAATTACCCTACTCGAAAACCAAGAGGCTTATCCCCGCTTTGAAAACAAAGGAGAAATTCTAAATTTAAGCAATGGCCTTATAGATATGACTGAAGGGGATGTTAATAAAGACAAACAAACCGATCTTATTGTTGCCACCAAAGATGCTTGCATCAAAGGTGAAACCTGCGTTTATCTTTATGAAAATCATCAGGGTAATTTCATTCGTCAAAATCTAAACCTTAATATCGAAGATTTAACCATCAAGCAACTCATCCTCAGTGATGTTAATAAAGACAAGTATCCTGACCTCTTAATCTCAGATTTAAACGGCTCCATTGTTCTTTTTTACAATGACCATGGCACTTTTCTTACTTCTGGAGACCTAATTGGCAATGTGGGATTAAAAGCAGATCAGAATAAAAATCTCCTTAGTGAAATACTGATCAAATATCCCGGGATGCCAACTGAAGACCCCTCTGACCCAAATGATGATGCTAATTATTATAATCTTTCCCTCCCTACTGAAAATGGTTATACCCAAACCGCTGACCAATTCTCAATAATTGATCCGGGTTTCCCATCTTCCGGTTTTAATCCCAATTTTATCAATGACGAAATTATTCCTCTCACTGAATCAAATCAAGATTCCCTAATTTATGAATTAAGCCAACCAGAAATTAACGATTCTCAATCCTTTATTTATGCTGATCTTGCTACTCCTTTTGCAACTTCCACGAAAACAGTACAAGACCTAAATGAAGGGACTTTAGAAAATAATGATGTTATTAAATATTCCCTCCAAATCACTAATTCCAATTCCCAAAAAATAAATGATATTTACTTGAGCGATGTTATCTCGGAAAAAATTAAACTCTCTCCTGATAGTTTTACCTGTGAAAGTGAAGGGGGAAATTGTTCTTCCCTATCATTAATTTCCTTGCCGCAAAATAATAGACCATTTCTCATCAAGGGCTTAAGCCTAGATACCAATGAATCAATAACAATTACCTATTCGGGAATAATTACCGGGACAAATTTACCTACTGTCCAACTTTTTGTTAGCCAAGACCTTAACTCCACTTTTCCCAAAGATGATTATCCGGATATTGCCGCCAGCCCCGTTGATAATCCTTCTGGCCAAATCATCTATTTCTACTCCAATGGGACTTATCAAGAAAACGACCTAACTAAAATAAATTACCTTAAAGAAACCTCAACCCCAACCACCCCACCAACAGTTGATCCTTTTAAAGATGTTTTGGGCATTGATCTAAACAAAGATTCGGATGAAGACGGCACCCCAGATTCGCTAGAAGGCAGCAAAAACGCCCCGCCGGATTTAGCCGATCAACTTTACGCGGATCAAACTATTTCCGATGACGATCAAGATGGATTAGCCAATCTCTGGGATGATTATTTTGGCAAAGTCAACAACCCAAAAGACCTCATGGTTAATGTGGCCAAAGGTGCAGTCCTAGTCGATCAAGTTAGCCAAATGGTGGGAGACACCTTGGAAACTATTATGACTCAATTTTTATGTTCCGGCGGATGTGTGGCTTCTCCAATTAATTATGCTTTCTTGGTTCCTGGCCCAATTAATCAAAAAGGGATTCTCTTGCTTCCTATGGACATGGCCCATGTCCCAGTTTTTGGCGCACCGGTCCCTGGTATCCCGCCTATTTGGCCACCTTTCCCATTCCAGGGAACAACCGCAGTTAGAGTTTATGTTTCCCTAACTTTAACTTTGGGGACAACTATTTCTGTTTGCGCAGGTCCTTATTTAGCTGCTCAATGCTGGTCATTTGCCATTCCTCTTTTCCAAATGCTGGGCGTATGCGATGCCATTAACGGAGCCGTAAGTGATGCCATGTCCAAAGCTTCATCCTTTATCGAAGTCGGAAAAAATAAAATCATGTCACTCCCACAAAAAATTGAACCTAGCCAAATCAACACCACTGGACGAACCGAAAGTGGAGGCCTGGTTAATTACAACTTGGGTAATTATTTAGTAGCCGCAGATTCTGGCGGGAAGCAAAGAGTGGAAGGATTCCCTAAACCCTTTGCCGGTTGGCTTCGTAAACAAATCGAAGAGGTAGTTAATAAACTAACAGATTTACCGGATATTTATTTTTATTATCCCTCTCCTCAATCAATCGCCGGCGCTTTTCAACTAAAAAATCCGCCCGAAATTCAAGATGCCGACTTGCGCGGCTTGGAAAAAATATTAAGTACTTTAAATGAATTTCCTCTTATCCGAATCGAAACCCAAAAAGTAGATTTGCGCTTCCCAGCCCTCAGTGCTGATGAAATTGAAAAATTAAAAAACGACGGGAGACAATGGCTGGATGACATGCAAAATCAATGGGACGCTAAAAAAAATAACTGGAAAGATCCCCAATATAAAGAAGTTGTCGCTGAAATTAATCACCTTATGGATAATGTGGAACAAAATTTAGAAACCCTAGAAGATTATAAAGATTTTCCCAGGCAACTTTTAAAATGGCGCCAAGTAGAAGCTTTTTATATTAAACAAATAATTTGCTATCTCGATACCATCGTCAATAATCTAGGTGGATGGGCTTTAAAAAACGAAAAAAGAATTGAACTCTGGAAAAAAGCTTTTTTAGAGGCTAAATCCAGCTTCAAAGATTGGCAGGCAATTTTTAGCTTAGCTCTAAATTATCAAGAATCTTGCGATCAATGTAAAACCGCTCGTTTCAGCCTTTTTGAATTACTCTCTAAACTTTTTGTCTTTATCCCCGAACCACCGCTGATCACTATACCCAAATGGCCTGATATTGTCATTGATCTTTCTCAAATCCAAGCTGGCTTAACTATTATTTGGCCAGAATTAAATTTCGTACCAGAACCTTTACAAATTCCATCCCTACCTAGGATTACCATTCCCTCAATCCCTACGGTTAATTTTTCCTTACCAACACTTCCCCTTCTCCCCACTCTACCTAGCTTACCTGACTTACCGGTTTTACCAGCCATCCCGGTACCTGATCTACCTGACATCCCTCCACCTCCAACTATTCCTAAATTACCGCAAAGTATTAGTGCCACTCTTAATGTGGCCAAAGGCATTATGAAAATTTTATGCCTGATCCAATCAGGTATTATTCCGGTGCAGGAAACCATGCTCAAAACTCATATTGAGCAATTAACTCAACGTCCTCTTAACCCAATTCTTCCACTTGATCTCAGCGCCACTTTCCAAGGGACTCCACTTGGTATCAATTTTGTAGATCGCATTGAGGTTATTGCTTATCTAAATTTAGGCCTGAGCTTTGATGGGATTTTAAAAATTGTGGAAGCAGCGGCCAACAGCACCAACGACCTCATCACGAATCTTGTAAATCTGACCAATCAAGAAGCACAGGATACCGGAAGTCTTCTCCATGATGCAGTTAACATCCCCTCTGAGTCCGCCAATGATGCGACCGATACTATTAATTCCGTAGATGTCAATCTTGACGCAGAACAATCCTGGAATTACCTCCCAAGCGAAAATCAAGACATTACCGAAGAAGCCCTCACTATGAAAAACCATCCTCTTGTTCAGGGATACCTTAGTCAATGGAATCAACAAATAAACAATCTAGAGCAAATTGCGCAAGAACAAGCTAAAATCGTTCAAGAAACCCCTACTGAATATTCACTTAAGGCGGATCAACATTTTGTAACCTTTACCCCAGAAGAAATCCAATCACGCTTTACGGAAATTCAAAAAACTTATTACGCCGGGAAATTAACGCCACTAACCAATAGCCCCTTAGATGAATTACGAAATGAACTTTTAGCTTATGTGGAAAAACAAACAACCGAAACTAATAATCTAAATATAAACGCTGACTCATTTTGGCGCCAAATTGCTTATCAATCTCAAACTCAAAAAACAAATTCTATTTCCGCCCTCCTCTCCTCATCAGTCAACGATTCAACAACTAACTCAATCCCCTCTCCAATTTCTCCTTTTGCCTCAGATCTTGAAACACTTAATTCCGTCAAAAATCGCTATCTAACCCAAACCACGACCAAAGAAAATCAAACGAGCGACAGCACTGATTCCACGACTACTGGAACCGAATCAGACATCATTAATAATGGCCTCTTTATCTTTAATGAAGAAGAACAAATAAATGAACGCTTAATTAACTACACCGGAGAAGCAGACCTGGAATCGCATCTCGTTTCCCTTGACCAAGATAACGACCAAGACGAAGACCTCGTTTATGCTTACGGAGGGAATATTTACCTCAAAGAAAACTTTACCAACAATGAATCACCCAAGTATTATAAAAATTCGCCCCAAATTTTAAATTTAAAAGATCTTATCCCTAATGCCCCAGCTATTGATCTTTACCAATCTACCGGAGAAAACAACTCCCAAGCTTCTATCTCGTGGAAAGCGACCCAAACAAAAAATCTCGGCTACGAATTAATGTACCACGAAAATCTTAACAACCTAGCTGAAGAAAACACACCGGAAACACATTTTAAAAATCTTTTTCTGAGCATAACCCCACGGCGACCAACCTTACTTTCCGTCGAGGGAGCAAATATCACTACCGGAATCATTACCACTACTGAAGAAAATCAATCCGCTAAAATTACCTATGACCAAGCCTTAATCGAAGCAGAAGAAAAAACCCCTCTAGTCCTCCCTGATTTACAATATGCTAACCTCCAAATTGAAAATCTAGAAAAAGAAGCCTCACTCCCTGAAAACACCCGCCAAAGAATTTTAGTGAAAAGATCAGGTTCAATCCAAATAAATCCAGGGGATTTAATTCACGCTTTAACCAAAAGCACCATCAACCTAAATTTTGCCACCGGAGGCACCCAACGCCTGGAACTAGCTAAAAATATGATACTTCCCCTTTCTACCCTTTATCAAGGGGACATAAATCTAAGAGTAAAACAAGGAACCGTTGAAATTATCAAAGAAGAACTAAATCCTGAAACTCAACCAATTTATGCTGGCATGCTGCTTCTTGAAAACGAGCGACTTATCTTTAAAAAACCATCATCCTTAACAATCACTTATCGCTCCGATTCAACCGAATTTAAAGCCACTTATTCCAGCAGCAAAGACTATTCCTGGCACTTTATTAATAACCCACAAGAACCAAAACTCGATCTTAATCTTGAAAATGGTGACTATTATTCAAAAATTAGAACCATTTTAAATAATGGGACTAAAAGCACTTGGAGTACACCAGCACATCTTGCCCCACAAATTTGTGCTGACAATCAAGCTCCATATCCTAATTTAGGCAGTTCCACTCAACAAGTTTCAGTCTATAAAACCCTAACTCTAGATGGCAGCGCTTCTTTTGATAGTAACAGTAACATAATGGAATATTATTGGGATAAAGATTTACAAACCGATCAAGATCAAGATGGGGACCCTACTAATGACCAAGACTATTATCGAGACACCAACCCGCTCATTGATTCCAATGGGGATCGCAAAAAAGCTAATGATAAAGATGATCCAATTCTAACCATTGGCCCTTTTGACACCGTAATGCCTCATACCTTTAAGTTGTGGGTCGCCGATGAAACAGGCAATAAAGCTGGAACCCAATTAACTGTCAACGTCTTTGCGCCGACCATTCAACTAAACTCAAGCTCCGGGAAAAAAGGAGAAATATCAGGATTTATTAATCCTCAAGAATCCGATATCCCCTTTGTTCTTGCTAAAAAAAGAAACGGAATTTTTGAACTTATTGCCACGCCCAGTGCCGATGAGAATAATCACTATTACACTGACGAAAAAGGCGAATTTTCCATTAATGATCTCGATCTTAACGAAGAATGGGTAGTCGAAGACAACACCAATCAGCCCATTGCCACTATCAATGCTGAAACTGGCCAATTAACAACCACGAGCGACCAATACCAAGTTGTAGTCAGAAGCGCGGAATTACCGTGGCCAACCAGGGTTGCCTTAATTAATATCAAAACCTCCCAAGAATTATTCTATATTTTCTTAGTTCCGGATTCTAATGTCGATGTGCAAGTTGATTCTCCTTCGGTTGTTTATAACCAAGAAACAATTACAAACATGGTCGGTGTCCATCTAAAAGACATCAATCTACCAGACACACTTCACCTAGAATCAATCGCAGCCAATGAACCACTTTTTACCGGAGGAGCTATGATCGTTGATGACCAAGATCAACGCTGGGCAATCATTGATACTGACGGCAATATTTATCAATTAACCAACCTTAACCTAAAAGTCTCCGATGCCTCCACTGTGACGGAACAAGCTAACCAAGAAAACGCCCCACCCATAATTCTTACTCTAGGCACAGCAGATACCGCCTGGCTGGAGATCTATATTGCAACCTCAAAATCAAACTCAATCCAGTTTAGCCAAACTAATGAATTAAACCTCCCCACTACTGATCCTGCTTCTTCTCTTGATAACAACAACAAAGATACGGATAACGATAATTTATCAGACCTTGAAGAAATTAGAATTGGTCTTAACCCCTATGACCCATCTGACGCAAAAGCTGATGCGGATAAAGATGGCCTATCCAACCTCGAAGAAAATCAATATCACACTAATCCCAATAGCTCAGATACGGACAACGACAACCAAACTGATTACGAAGAAATTCAACAAGGACAAGACCCCTTGGTCAAAAATAGCTACTTTGAAGATATCTCCTACGAAGATCCCCTTTACCAGGATATCCTTGATCTTTCTACCTTAGGCATCCTAAAAGGATATGAAGAACCGGATGGCATCTACTTTAAACCAGAACAATTTATTACCAGGGCCGAATTTACCAAAATTTTATTGGGCATTCTTTGTATTCAATCAAGGTCAGAAGCCTTTGAAGCACCTGCGGTTTTCGCCGATATCCCTTATGGACCAGACTTACCCTGGTATTACTCAATTACCAAAGAAGCCTTTTTGCAAGAATTCATCAATGGCTATTTGGGAGAAGTCAACGAACAAGGCTTATCCCCTTTTAAACCCGACGTTACCATTAGTCGAGCCGAAGGAGCCAAAATAATTTTAGAAACCCTAGAAAAAATGAAAATTATCGATATGGGCACTGTCTCGACTGAAGAACCTTGGTATCTTCCCTATCTCAAAATAGCCCAAAATTTAGACCCCTATTTACTAACTGAAACCAATGGCTCACAAGAAAATTTCATCCTCACCAAAGAAGAAGCTAGTCAGGCAACTGCCGCGCTCACTCGTTATGATTTTGTAAAAATGACCTTAAGGGTTCTCGATTTCACCAATTGTTTTGAAACCCAAGATAGTGACCAAGACGGTTTATCTGACTATGAAGAAGTAACCATTTATTTCACTGATCCTTTCGAAGCCGATACAGATAAAGGAGGAATTAATGATGGACAAGAAATTAGCACCAACAATAATCCACTTGATCCACGCGATGATGACAGTGATCAAGATGGCCTACTTAATAGCGATGAAGTAGAAAAATTTGGCACAGATCCCTACAAAGCAGACACTGACAATGGCGGCGTAAACGACGGACAAGAAATTACCCAAGGAACAGAACCCATAAAAACCCCAAACGATGATTATCCTAATTCTTCAACCAGCCCATCATCTCTTGAAGAAAGCATTTTAAAAGAAGACAATATAATTGAAGGCTTAGCTCCTGGCATCTATATTGTAACCTTGCCCTGCCTTTCCTGCCCATGCCCCACTACCATTATCAATACCGCAGATATTTTACCAGGAGATTCGATTTTTGCTGCAATTATGGATGCCTCCAATTCGCAAATTTTATCCATCAGTAACGAAATACCTTATGCGCCCTCTCTTTAAATATTTCTCCAAACTAAATCTTCTTAGTACTATTTTCTTTCTAATAGGAATTTTAATTTGGATAAGACCCAATCATCCAGTGGAAACAGTTTTAGGACAAGAAACATCCGCTGAAACCCTTAACAACGAATCCCCAATTCCATCCCAAACAACAACGAATCAAGAATGCATCATTGAAATCGCCGATGAAATCGCAATCCTAACCGCTGACATTGTTCAATTTATGGAACAACTTTATTTATCCGAAAAACCGGCCAGTCAATTAGCGGAACAAGCCAATGAAAAATTTAAAACCTATCGAGCACAGATGCGCCAACTAGTTACCGACTATAGCAAAGTAAAATGGGGCGAAATTTCTCAAGAAAAATTAAATGAACTAGAAGCCTGCCAAACATTTACCCTAAAACACCTTGAACCGATAGAAGCCATTATGGAAGAACATAATTTGCGAAACGCTGGAGGGAAAACCACCTATACCTTGGTCAAAAAGCTTAAAGCAATAAACGAAAAATTAGGAGAAATGAATCGCCAATTAGGAGATATTTTCGGGGCATTCAAAACTTTTAACGATAAACTTCCTGGAGTTGTCCCTTAAACCTTTAATATGATCCTCAAAAAAATTCCGCTCAAAATCTGGTTCTTTAGCTTTAGCTTGGTCTTTCTTATTACCTCTTTATTCCATTTACCAAACGTTATTGCTGAAACCAACGATTCTATTACCCAAAAATATTCTCGCTCTAACCTTTCACTGGAAGATGCCATCCTGACTTATCATCAAACCATGAACGACCTGTTTAATAAAAGTATAGAAAAAATGACCTCTGGTAGTGGAGATCTGAATCCACCAACAAATGATGACTGCCCTGATAACAATGTCAGTACCTTTTGCGTAGCCATGCGCGCCACAAACGAATACGATGGCTTTTTAATTGCCCTAAAAAGCCATCAAAATTATTTCACGGATGAAACATCCCCTGCTAATCAATCTCTAAGCACCGAAGAAGCACTTAATCAACAAGGACAACGCGAAGATCTTAGAAATAGCCAAATAGCCATAGCCCAAAATGTCCTCAGTGTTTCCCTGGCTACCTATAATGAAATCCAAATTTTCTACCCACTCCATCTTGAATACTCCAAATTAATTAAACAATTAGAAAAATACCGCGATGGATTAAGTAAAGTACGACGCGAAGTCGAAAAATATCCCAAAACCTTTCAAAATGTTTCTACTACCAAATGCACTTAGTCTTAATCTATGAATTTTTTCCCAAATAAAATCATCCTTATTTTCGGGATTATTCTCCTCCTTCTTGGGGGCTACTTAAAAGATCAACCGGTTAAGGCTCAAACCAATCCAAATAACGAAGATTGTTCTGGCTATGATCGCCTACTCAAGTGTTTAACAGAAAAAATAGCAGATAAAATGGGAGCTGATCTTAATCAAAATTTCACGAATGTTTTTGAAGAAAACACAGACAAACCAAAATTTAAAAATCTCTATTTCCAAATTTACAAATCTTTGCAACAAGAACCAGCAGATCAAGCCTTAAAAGAAATAGCTGACCGCTACCAATACACCCCGCAGGAAATTAAAGCTATCCTAAGCGGCAGTTTAGCTGTGCTCTATGAATCCCAAGATAATACCGTCTCAAATAAAGACGCCTTTCAACTTGCACAACAAATGCAAGAAGAATACCAAGAAGCCTTTAACGATGCGGAAAGACAACAAACCATGATTTTAGATACCTATCCTAAAGAAATTTTTGCTAACAATAACACCAACGATTCAGGCTTTGATCTTCTATATGATCTCAACACTATTGAAACAATTTTGTTTACAACCCAAAACGCAAATGCAACTACCGCCAGTACCGGTTCCTTAAGTTTTAACTCCGCAAACGATTCTTCCCAAGAATCTTCAAATTTACCCAATCAGTTAACCACCCTACCCCCAACGACCACCCAAGAAAACGCTTCAAATTCCACCGCCTCCACCGATACACCACCATCTTCAAGCCAAGAAAATTCTTTAAACCAGGGCCAATCTACTTCCCAAACAAAAGATGAACCCACCAACGAAACAATTAGCGATACAACTCTCCCCAGCCTCGACCCTTCCTCTTGCCTTACTGATGAAAATTTACAAACATCATTTACCAAAGCAACTTCCTTTTTAAACACAGATCAGCCAACCAGTTCTAATTCTACAAACTCCACATCCTCCCCACAAACGCCCCCAAGTTCAAATTCTTCCTCAAACCCCAACTCAACCACCCAAACTTCTAACAATCTCCCAACCGAATCTTCAACAACGAATCAAACCAATAATTTCGGCACCTCTGACCTTGCAACCGAAGAATCTCGCTGGAAAAGCCCTCAAATCTGCGATTCAATCTTCTGCTTAAAAATTCGCTTTGTAAATGAACCGGAAACTACTTACGAAAAAACAACCAATTGCATTCAATGCCACGTCGAACATATTCTAAAAATACTAAAAGATACCGTTTCCATTAGCCTTGCGCCTGGAAAATTATCCGGGAACCTAATGGAACCCGCTCTTTGTAAAAAATCTTTATTTAGCAGCAAAATAAACTTAAATTTCATTGCGGTCCCTATGCCCATTCGCACCCCTCCGGCTGATGATTTAGTTATCGGACTAAGCTTTTGTAATGAACTAAAAGATTTAGCCAAAGATAGCCGCGGTACTTTCTACGGCCTAATTTTTGATTCTTTATGTAATAAAGAAAATCCCGGAGAACCAGCTACCATCAGTGAATCTGAACGACTAAAATTAGCCCAATTTACCCAAAATACCCTCAACGAAAAAACCCAAAAAGCAGTCAGCAACGCACCGGTAAGTGCCTCAACCTTATCTATTTTTGAAGAAGCTCTAAACGCACAAGAAGCTGAACTCGCCGCCACTAAACAAAATTTCAGAGACCTCCAAACTCAAGCCCAAATGGCTAGTTCCACCACGGATTTTTACCAAGCTATGAGTTACGAAATGGATCAAATGAATGCCTATTTTGAAAGCTACAAAATTCTTATTAATACCCTACGCGCTCTAAGCTCGGAAATGGAAAAAAATCTTAAACTCGTAGAGTAAAACTCCCCTTCACCCACATCCACCACTCCCAAAGGGTGGCCACCGGAAGCTTCCAACATAACATATTGCGAATGAAAAAAATCTTTCTTCCCCTAATCGGGATTCTGCTCAGTAGCTTACTTTTACTGCCAAAAAGCGAAGCGCAAACCAACACTTCCCAAACCCCATCAATTACCAATCCCACCTGTTTAAACCAATTTAGCGATTTTATAAGTTCCCTACTTAGCTTTAATAGCCAAAAAGATTATTGGAATGATTTATTAACCCGCAACCAATGCCAACAAGCTGATATTTTTTCTCTTGATGACCAAACCGAAGCCCTCATGAAACGTCTTAGAGAAGAATATACTAAACATTGTTCCAGTGCCGAAATCGATCAATACAAACAAGAAATTAGAGAAAAAAAAATGGAATTGCATTTTGTCCGCTACCTAGTTCCCCTCGATGAGGACACTAATTATCAAAACGATATTGATCAATTCAAAAATGATTTTCAATCCATTAAAACCAACCTCAAAAAAGAAATGACGCAAATCTATGTTGAAAAAAAACATTGGATTTCTTCAACAAAATTTGATCAACTTTTTGCTAAATGGGAAAGCACCTATGAACACCGGATAGACAACTACCTCAGTTGCCCAGATTCTGCCTGGGCACAATTAGCCACTGAATGGACTAATTTTCGTAAAACTCTTCGAGAGATCACCGACCTTTTTAAAAAAACAGATGACAATGCCCCATCTGAAATTGATGAATTAAACACCCAAAACAAAGACGAAACTGTTCCTCGAACTAGTGGTGAAAAAAATGCACCCTGGGCAACTATTAAAAAATTCATTCAAAAACATATTCAAACCCGCCTAAATGGAGTTGAACCACAAAAAGGTCTTCACGAAATTCTCGATGAGATGAAACAACAAGGAAAAATTGTTAGTACCAAAGAAGCTCTTTCTCTAACTAATTCCGAAGAAGAACGCTATCAAAAAGATTTAAGCGAAGCTGATTTACGTGCCCGCTACACCTTACTCTACAAAAAAGGTAGTGCGGAAATTACCGCAGAACTAGTAGCCAAAATTAAAAATCTTTCTGAAATCATTAGTACCACTGCTACCAATGCTGATTATCTCCCCGGATGGCAAAAAGCAGCCAAGGCAATCTGGAAAAAACAAGGCAAAGGGATCTAAAAAGCTAAATTGGTGAATGCGCTTTGTTAATGACATATGCTTTAGTCGCCGATTTCCCATACTTTTCTTCCCTTCTCTCAAGAATAACCTTCCACTCACCAGGGAAAGGCACCCTCCCCCAACAATCACAATCACCGACGTAAATAATTTTCCCGTAATCCGTACGAATAACCCCATCTCCGCTCATTTTTTCCGTCAAATCCCTACGATCATATAAGCTGACTGGCTGTAATTCGTAAGCATTCCATTCTATGACCTGACGACCTAACTCAAAAAAAGATTTTACTGTTTTCCTTCCTCGTCCCTTTTCAAAAATCTCACCAGCCGATAATGCCGCCCTTAATCCTTCCTTAGTGGTTAGGGGTTTAAGTAAACTTAATCTTTTACCAGATGATTCTTTCTCCTTAATCTCAATAGCCAATTTTACTCTAAAAGCATCAAACAATTTATCGAATTTCCCCTTTTTCAATGTCAAATATAAATTCTGTATTTGCTCAAAATCCTTCCTAGAAGTGAGACCTTCTAACGCCCTATAAACAGCATTAGCTACATTAGAAGGATGATAAGATTCAAAAACTAAATAATTCTTTTTTTCTATTAATATTTTTTCTAATTCAGCCTTAATTGTTGCTAATATTCTAGCGCTTTCAAAACATTCATTATCAGTTAGCATATTGGCTAATCTAGAAAAAACGCTATGCGTTTTATCAGATAAAGTTGCATCAATCATTTCCAAGGCAGACTTTGGAGATTCGCAAACTTTATCTAATTTATGCAGTCCCCTAAATAAAGCAGGCAATGTCAATTGAGCGGATACAACCGGATCTTCTACTTTAAAAATCCCAGAATCAGACTTTGCATTTTTTTCCCCTAAATCACTTAAAACTGCGCCACAATCTCTCTTAAACTCTTCCATAATATCTGTTAGCCGCTTATCTGGGTGTTCTTCAAAAACCTCAAAATCTCTTAAAATTTCACTAGTAGCTAAAGTAGGCAAGCAATTCTCTCCTAAAGAAGTATCGGATTTCGCCATAACATAATTTTTAAATCTTATAATTATAACACTTTGACGCCAAATATTAAAGAGAAAATCCTTAAAATCTCCCGGGAAACCTTCAATTTAAAACCAAAACCTATTCACTTTCTACGCATTTTGTGATTTGATGAAAAATCAAACTTAAAAAAATCCTCAAATGCGCGATCACCCTAATCTTCACCTTGGCTTATCTGGCCTAGCGTTAGGAATTGGCTTATCCCACCCCCAGAACTTAAATCCACAATTCCTGGCCATCCATACGGATATTTAGACCCCAGCGAATTATTAGCACCAGAAATCAAAGCTGAGTTAGCTCGCCTATTGGCAATTTGTGAACACACCTTAACAGATGTCCAAAATCCAGAACCTAATGGCGCAGAATGTGGCTATTCAAACATCAGTCCCCCTGGACACGCCTTTTTTGAAATTAGTAGTGAATTTAATGACATCGAAAGACAACCATCTAACACTTATCGATGCAATTTCATTGTTGGACCAGACGGACTAAGCGGACAAGGCGCATGGAGAAGTATACCTAATGGTCATCACTATGACACTGCTCAATTTTGGATCACTCCAGATGGCAGTCTTTATGCATCTCAACGAGATTCGTTCAACCCCACTGCACAAAAAAAAACAAGAATAGCAGACCATGATGGATCCTTAACAAAATCTCTAACCGCTGTGGCAAAAAAAACCCTAAACAGAACAAGCCAATTAACGGCCGATCCCCACTCGCAACAAACCTGCACTGAAGCCGCAAATTTACTTCAAACGCTTGACCAAAATAAGCCTTGAATCATAATTTCACTGACCCTCTACGCTGATGTAATATCTGCGTAATACTAGTAAGTTTAGTTATAGCTCCGGTTAATCGAGCTCGAATCGTACCTTCAGGCGAAATAGCTTTAGTCATTTGAATTGTCATTGGTTTTACCTCAATCCCCACTTTTTCAACTGCCTCATGAACCTCTACCATACAATATGGGCAACATTTATGCAGAGAAGAAATTGCTTTACAACAGTTAAGGCAATTAAAAATCATAAGGAGGGGAAACAAAATAAAAATATTCCAAAACCTAAGTTGAATACCTCTCAATAAAATCATCTAAAGCCTCTTCCCTAATCCGGTAAACACGTCCCAATTTAACGGCTTTAAGCTTTTTGGCCTTAATCAGTTTTAAAACCGTTAGATGGTGGATTTGCAACCTACTCGCCACCTGTTCGGCCGTTAATAAATGAGACATAAGGTAAAACCTTTGAAAAGCCAGATAACCATTTTTTCAATTTTAATATACTGTGCCATATTTTAGCAAGCTTAAAAATATTTTCTGAAGTTTTACTATCTTTAACTTATTTTAATAATAGATAATTATATTTTTTTTAATTTTATAAATTTTAATAGCTTTTTATAGATATTTATTATAGTTTATTAAACTTTATTAAATCCAAACTCCCCAATTATAATCACCAGTTAATAACAATTTCATGTTTATTTAATTTTTTTGCAAAAAAAATTTCATCTCCCTTTGCTAAGCTCGAGGCATCTTAACCATTCTAAAATGCATTTAAAGCCTCATCCCTTACCCTTATTACTAATCAACCTTGCCCTTCTTATTAATTCAATTCTGCCAGCCCAGGCCAGCTCAGGCTACATTTATAATGCCGATATCAAAGAAAATCCCTTTAGTAATCAACATAATTCACCCGATGAAACCTCGAGCGACCAAACCCCAATCGCAAAATTTAATGTTGATCCATTTACTGGTTCCGCTACCTACTCCTATCCCTTAATCCTTCCTGAAGGACGAAAAAATCTCACTCCCTTCCTGAACTTGACCTACAATAGTTCCAATAAAAATAATGCTAATATTATTGGTTATGGTTGGGATATTTCCCAAAACTACATTATGCGTAGTGATCGCTTAGGGACTAATCATCTCTACGATCAAACCAATGAATTTCAAATTAACCTCAATGGTACATCCGGAGAATTGAAAGCCTTAGCACTAACGGACGGCACTCACGGGCAATACGCCAGCCTAATTGAAAATAATTTTTTTACCTATAATTACCAAAGCAATAATAGTTGGGAAGTCATTACACCAGATGGAGTTCACTATAATTTTGGGCAAACAGCCGAAACACGCCAAACAGATCCAAATGATTCAAATCGCACCTATAAATGGATGCTTAAAGAAATAAAAGACCCAAATGGAAACCATATTAATTTTGAATATTTCAAAGATCAAAATCAAATCTATCCCCTATCAATTAACTATACTGGTCATGAAAATGAAAATGGCCTATTTACCATTAACTTTGCTTACGAGATTAGATCAGATGCCTTCTTAAGCTATCGGCCCACTTTCCGCGTTCTAAATCAAAAAAGAATAAAAGAAATCAACGTAACTATTAAAAACGATCCGTCTCAAAAAAAATGGCTATTTTCTTATATTAACGGCGATAATACCATTCGCTCACTCCTCAAAACCATTACAGAACAAGCAACTAATGAAAACAATGAAACCGTAACCTTACCAGCTACAGAATTTACTTATTCCGATACCGCTTTGACCTGGGAGGAAACTAGCTGGCAAGAAGATCCTGTTCCAGTCGAATTTATTAGTGACGGGGGAAGCGATACCGGTAATCGTTTAGCTGATATTAACGGTGACTGTTATGTCGATTTAGTTGCCAGTGAAATTCCGGATAATTCAATCCAAACCAGTTGCTCCCCAAATTGTGATTGTGGCGATGTTTGCATTACTAAAAATGAAACAGCGAGTTTTCTAAATACAACCACCAATCATTGGCAAGAAACCTCACAATGGGATAGCGATCTTACATTTTTAGAAAATCAACTCAATTTAATTGATCTTAACGGAGACGAACTCCCTGATATTTACCGTCCCCCTTATTCAAAAGATGCTAGCAACCATGAAAGTTATACTATCAACGAAGGAAATTACTGGGCTGACTACTATCGCTTTGACATGGAACCAACCAGCGATGAAGGATATCGACTAGTTGATATCAATGGCGACGGATTAGTGGATCTACTAAGGAAAACAGGAACAACCTACACCGGAGACACTTCTGGTAATAGCATAAAATTAAACAATGGAAAACTAGGATGGGTAAACGCCGGAAGTCCCTGGCTACTTCCGGCCGCGACAGCTTATTCCGCGCTCTCGAGTCCTATTAATTATACCCAGGATAGTGGCATGCGTTTTGCAGATGCCAATGGTGACGGCCTAACAGATATCATCGTAGCCATTGAATATGACAACAGCGACACTGATGCAAACGTAAATGAATATATCCAAAAATTATATCTCAATAATGGAAAAGATGGATGGATTGAAGAACCAAATTGGTCAATGCCTGGATATTTTACAAAAATATATTATCAAAGTGGCAAAACCGGCTGGCTCTCTTCCACCAAAACCAACCAATGTCTTTATGACGTTAATGGCGATGGCCTAATCGATTGGAAAGGTAATAAAGGGGTCAACGATGGAGTAACTGGATGGCCACATTCCTTTCCCTCTAATGCGCCAGAATGCGGAGGAAGCGTAGGCATTGATAAATACGCGGCCTATCGCACTGCTGATCTAAATGGTGATGGGATTATGGACGAATTTGATACTTCAGAAACCAGCTCTGACACGATTACAACAAGCAAAAATCACACTGTTCCTGATCTTTTATCAACAATCCGCACTACAAAAGGAGGAAGCATCGAAATAAGTTACCAATTCAGCACCCAATATAAAGACACTAATGGCAACCTCCTTAATCCACATCTGCCTCTTCCTATAGCAACCGTGTCCCAAATAATTCAAAACAATGGTCTAGACGAAACCGTAACCAGTACTTTTAACTATACCGGCGGACGTTATTATCATTATGATACTTTTCGTAGCGAATTTGCTGGCTTTGCCCAAGTTACTGAAAAAACTAACGGCCGCCTTACTAACTATAATTTTGATCAGGGATGTAAAGCTGGAGATAGTTGCTCAAGCCCTTTTTACTATCCCGGGACAACACTTAAATCATCAACTGATGACACTATTTGGATAGTTGATGGAAATTACAAACGTGGGGTTACATCTAGCTCAGTATTTGAGAATACCGGATTTAGTTGGTATAAAATTCAAGTTGTAGATCAAGCAATTATTAATTCACTACCCACCGGTGAAGTATGGGATAGCGATCGTGACACTTTTAAATATCCTGTAAATTTAGCCAACTATGCTAAAAAGGGCGAACTTATTCAACTAACAATTAGTGACTCAAACGGGAATAAATATCTTCAAACAAATTCCCTCTGGGAAGTAACTGATTTAGGCAATCAACGCTATTTCCCAAGCCTTAAAAGCAAAACCGAATTTTCCTTTGACACCCAAGGAAATCACCAAGAAAAAAGCTGGGAATATAACTATGACCCAAGCATAGGAAAACTCACTCAAATAAAGAACCTCGGAGAAATTAAAGCAGACTTATCTAACGGAAATCAACTTGATCTAAAAAAAGGGGATGAACGAACAACTACTTTTACCTATAGCAAACAAGCAAATTCCAACATAATTACCCTTGATCAAGAAACTTATTACGACGCCAATAATCAACAGACCAAAGCCATTGCCTATCAATATGATTCCCGCGGAAATTTAACTCAAATTTCCAATTGGCTAAATACCACAAATCAATGGCTAACCACCAAATTTGATCTTACTGCTAATATCTATGGGTTAACTAATTTTATTACCAACCCCCGTGGCTATAAAACTAATTTTAGCTATGACGAATTTAATCTCTATCCGCAAAGCAAAACTAATACTTTAGGACACACCACCACTTACGAATACAATTATCTAAATAGCCAAATTAAAACCCAAAAAAGTGCTAACAATTATCTTTTTTCCACAACCTATGACGGATTCGGCCGTATTCTTACCCAATCGAACCCTGATCCACAAACAGGGATTACTACTCAAGTATCCAATACAACTTATACTGACACTACTTTCCCCAGCTATACAACAACTAAATCCGCTTCTGTAAACGGAGTTACTATTGAAAATCGTTTTTTCCAAGATGGCTGGGGTCGCCTGGTGCAAGAAAAAAAATCTGTAGAAAATGGCTACATTCAAACTGATTATTGGTACGATAATTTCGGGAACCCTAAAACTCAAACCTTACCCTATCCAAATACTAATTTCAGTTGGACAGACCGCGACCCAAATCAATATCAAATTCAAAAAACCTACGATCTCCTTAATAGGCTAACTGAAGAAAAATCACCACAAGGAACAATTAAACATACTTATTCTCTCTGGTCTAAAACTTTAACTGACGCCAATAATCATACTAAAACAAATCACTTTGATGCTTATCAACAACTCCTTCAAATTGATGAAAATAATACTGACGAAACTTATTCAACCAACTATCAATACAATTCGCTTGGAAAAATTACCAAAATAACTGATGCCCAAAACAATGAAAGGAATTTTATTTATGATTCGCTATCGCGACTAACCTATCAAGAAGATCTTCATTCCCCTTCAAGTACCGAATTTGGGAAATGGACATATACTTATGACTCAAACAACAATCGCTTAACTCAAACTGATCCTAATAACCAAACTATTACTTGGACTTATGATGATTTAGATCGCATCCAAAACGAAGACTGGAATAAAGATGGCAACCCTGAAATTAAATTCACTTATGACCAAAGCACAAACGGCATAGGGCTTCTTTCTCAAATTGATACCCAAGACGAAATTATAATTTATTCCTATAACCCTCTTGGTAACACAAACCAAGAAACTAAAATTATCGAAGATCAAACCTACATTACAAAAACTGATTACGATTTACTAAATAGAATTCAAAAAATCACTTATCCGATGGAAGCACTAACCACAAATTATCAATATAATTCTGCAAACCAAATTGAAAAAATACTAAAAGATTCATCACAAAACATCATCGCCAACATCGATTATTCACCTGTGTCACAGCCAACTCTAATTGAATACGGCAACGGCACAACAACCACCAACACTTTCGAAGCAGCCAAAAACTATAAACTTACCCATAAAATAACTACTGGAAAGTATAGTAAATTTCACGTCGATACAGATCAAGATAGCATTGAAGATAAAAATGATAATTGTCCAAACATGTCCAACTCCAGTCAAATTGATCTTGACCAAGACCTTATTGGCGATGCTTGCGACAATGATAAAGACGGAGATACCATTAACTCAGACTTAGATTGTGATGATAAAGATTCCTCTTTAGGTTCCTATGATCTCTACTACCTTGATGCGGATAGCGATGGATATGGAGAAAATCCTGGCATTCAAGTCTGTTTTGGAGACTTTTTATGGGGAAACTATGTCAAAAATAACGATGATCTTTTCCCTTTTGATTCTGCAGAATGGACCGATGAAGACCAAGACGGAATCGGAGATAATGGAGATCTATGCCCAAAAACTATCCCCTCATCTAAAGATGATCTCATCGATAATCAAGGATGCGCTCAATCACAAATTGATAGCGACCAAGACACCCTAAATGATTATGAAGAAATTAATGTTTACAAAACAAATCCTCTGCTGATTGATTCCGACCAAGATGCCCTTACTGATGACGAAGAAATCTTTAAATATCAAACAGACCCTAACCAATTTGACACTGATCAAAATGGATTACCAGATTCTATCAACGGTTTCGAAGTAAAATTGGACGATACTAATCCCAAATCCACAACTGCAACTAAAGTAAACATCAAAGGAAAAGCAACCATCATCAGCCTAAATCCTGAGCTTAATAATAATCCCATTAAAGCCGTAGAATATTACCTCAGCAACAATAAAAATAACTCCTCAAAAGACTTAAGCTGGAAAAATGCTTCACCCATTGACGGAAATTTCGACTCAGAAACAGAATTATATACCTTTAATACTGACAACCTATCTCCTGCTATCTACACAATTAAAGTACGCTTAAAAGTAGAGATAAATAGCATTACTTTATATAGTGAAGAAATATCCAGCACCCTCACTATTTTACGCGACACCGATGGCGATGGACTCAGTGATAATGAAGAAAAAAATCAATGGCACACTAATCCACAAAATTCCGATTCAGATCGGGATCAATTAAAAGATAACGAAGAAATCAATATTTACGGCACCAATCCTAACAATAGAGATACTGATAATGACAAATTACCTGATGGAGTTGAAATTTTTCACTATGGTACAGACCCCCTTAAACAAAACACCACCCCATTCACCCTCAAATAAAACTACCTACGACAACCCACAAGGTATTGAGCAAAGATCCTTAAAAAACTTTCTATAAACCAATTTTCCTTAACCATTTCCCGGTATAAGATTGCTCATTTTTGGCAAGTTGTTCAGGAGTTCCAATAGCCACTACCATACCACCAGCCTCCCCTCCTCCCATTCCCATATCAATCACATAATCCACAAATTTAATCACATCTAAATTATGCTCAATCACCAAAACCGTATTACCCTTGTTTACCAATTCTTGTAACACGCTCAATAATTTTTTAACATCATCAAAATGCAAACCCGTAGTTGGCTCATCAAGAACATAAAGAGTTCTACCAGTAGCTCGCTTAGAAAGTTCTGTTGAAAGTTTAATTCGTTGCGCTTCACCTCCAGATAAAGTCGTCGCTGATTGCCCTAAATGAATATATCCCAACCCCACTGCCGCCAAAGTCTGCAATTTTACTTTAATAACCGGAATATTTGTAAAAAAATCTAAAGCTTCATCCACAGTCATACCTAAAACATCGGCGATCGTCTTACCGCGATAAGTAATTTCCAATGCCTCCCGATTGTAACGAAGTCCTTTACATTCCTCGCAAGCCACATAAATATCAGGCAAAAAATGCATTTCTATTTTCTTCATTCCATCTCCCTGACAAGCTTCACATCGTCCACCCTTCACATTAAAGCTAAAACGCCCAGAAGTATATCCTCGCACTTTAGATTCAGGCAATCCAGCAAATAAATCCCTAATATCAGTAAAAACCTTAGTATAAGTTGCCGGGTTAGAACGAGGAGTTCGGCCAATCGGCGCCTGATCAATATTAATTAGTTTATCAAGATATTCGATGCCTAAAATAGCCTTATGCTTTCCGGCCACCACCTTAGTTCGATTCAACTTAGCGCTAACTGTCTTTACCAAGATATCATTAATTAGAGTTGATTTTCCTGAACCGGAAACTCCAGTAATTCCCACAAAACATTCTAATGGAATATCCACTGAAATTTTCTTCAAATTATGCTCTTCGGCCTCAATAATCTTTAAAAAAGTTCCGTTTCCCTGCTTCCGCTTTTTCGGGATAGTAATTTCCTTCTTACCAGAAAGATACTGCCCAGTTAATGATTTTGGATCATTCATAATTTCCTCAGGTGTCCCGGAAGCAATAATTGTTCCCCCATATTTCCCGGCGCCTGGACCTACATCAATAATGTAATCAGAAGCTAACATTACATCCACATCATGCTCAACCACGATGACGGTATTTCCAATATCTCTAAGGGCTAAAAGCGCCTTAATCAATTTTTCATTATCATTTTGATGAAGTCCAATTGTCGGTTCGTCCAAAACATACAGTACTCCTAATAATCGAGACCCAATTTGGGTAGCCAACCGGATGCGTTGAGCTTCTCCACCAGAAAGAGTATTTGCCGCTCGCTCAAGGGTAAGATAAGAAATACCAACATTATTCAAAAACATTAACCGCTGTCTGATTTCACGAAGAATAGGTTCCGCAATTTGCTTTTCTGTTTCAGTTAATTGCAAATTATTAAAAAATTCATAAGCCTTCTCAATAGATAAAGCACTTACCGCAGCAATCGATCTTCCTTCGATCGTAATACCTAAAATTTCTTTTTTTAGACGCTTTCCCAAGCATACCGGGCAATCTAAAATGCGCATATATTGCTCGATCTTTGTGCGAACATAATCAGAATCCGTTTCAAGATAACGCCGTTCCAAATTAGGGATTACTCCTTCATATTTCGTAGTATAGCCGCGGTCCCAATGCACTTCATATTCTCGATCGCCAGTACCATATAAAACAAGTCGTACAGCCGCTTCTGCTAATTCTTCCACTGGCACATCCATAGAAAAACCATGAATCTTACTAACTGTTTTTAAAATACGATTATACCAATCCAAATGAGAAGTAGTGCTAGCCCAAGGCATAATTGCCCCCTCACTTAAAGTTAATTTTCTATTGGGAATTACTAAATCAGCATCAATTTCTAGCCTGGTCCCTAAGCCGTGACAAGCCTCACAAGCTCCATGCGGGCTATTAAACGAAAAACTCCTTGGTTCAATTTCTGGCAAGCTAATCCCACATTCCTCACACGCAAAATTTTCCGAAAACACAACCTGTTCCCCTGTCTCATGATCCATAATCATCATTATTCCCTCTCCAAACTTTAAAGCCATCTCCACAGAATCAGCCAAACGACTACGACTTGAATTAGGGATCATCAGCTTTTCACCTGATTTTAAAGTCTCAAATTTTATTTCCAAATCTTTAATTACTAAACGGTCAACTACGATTTCGATAGAATGCCTTTTATTCTCATCCAATGCCGGAACCTCTAAAATACTCATTACCTCTCCATCTACCCGCACTCTTACAAACCCTTCTTTTTGAATACGCTCAAATATTTTTTCGTGCTTTCCCTTACGGTCACGAACCATTGGAGCCAAAAGTAAAATTCTTTTCCCCTCAAGCATAGAAGCAACGTGATTTACAATATTACTTGCCGATTGTCTTTTAATCAATTTTCCACATTTTGAACAATGTGGCTTACCAACTCTGGCAAAAAGCAACCGCAAATAATCATAAATTTCCGTCACAGTACCAACCGTGGAACGCGGGTTACGACTAGTTGTTTTTTGATCAATCGAAATAGCAGGCGAAAGACCCTCTATCGATTCCACGTCTGGCTTTTCCATCAACTGCAAAAACTGCCTGGCATAAGTCGATAAACTTTCCACATAACGACGCTGCCCCTCCGCATAAATAGTATCAAACGCTAACGAAGATTTACCAGAGCCAGACAAACCAGTAATAACCGTTAATTTATTCCTAGGAATTTCAACGTCAACATTCTTTAAATTATGAATCTTAGCCCCCTTCACAATAATGTTTGAAGGCATGTTTGTAGAAAAACTAGGTTTATTAAGAGACATATTAAATTAAACAATCAAATATCTTAAATTAAGCGCATTAGTCAATTTATCACTAAAAAACAAGAAGAACAATACTAAAATATTTGCCCCCCTCGAAAACTATTCTTCTTCCAATGTCCACAACAAATCATAGCGCTTATGATTCTCTTTTTTTCGAAATAAATACGTCAACAACATATAACCACCTACTAAATAAGGTAAAATCATAAATGTCCATCCCATTTCTAAAAACACATTAAAAAAGGCATGCAAACCCATAGCCACGATCAAACCTTCGACTAGTTTTTCCTCCGCGAATAAAGGAGTAGCCTTTAAATGAACAATTCGATGAAAAATTTTCAAAAAAGGATGCCGATTTTGCCGCATTTCTTCTTGTAAAATAGGCTTGGCAAAATGAGCAACTCCGTAAAAATACCCAAAAATACCTGAAAAAAAGATATGCGCAAAGGTAGAAAAAACCGATCTAAAAATAAAAGAAATAAATAAACTACTGAATCCTTGATATGTCCAAATATAAAAAAAATACATCATGTTTTCCACAAAAGCAAACCCCAAAGCCGCAATCACGCAAAACTCAATTGCATCATCAATATGCCGTAAATTACTACGATCAGTAACTCTAACCACCACATTTTTCATATATTCTTCTAACACCCCCACAAACATAAAAGCCAGCAACACCCCAAGTGGCAAATAAATTAAATTTGTAAAACCTAAAATATCCTGATTAAGACCATCGGTATACAAAAAAACATTAAGGGCTGGAAACCATTGCCACATAAATTTATAAAGCATAATTGGTACTACCGATAAAATTCCAACAATAAAAGTCTTAGCAACCCATTTTCGCGGTTCTGGCTGCTTTTTATAAAAAATATATCCCCAAATATACGCGGGGAAACAAGCTAATAAAAAAGAAAAAATTATTTTAGCAATCATTATAAGGTAAAAATAAAAGATCAACCTGCCCTTAAACCTCTATCTTGCTATTATACCATAATATGAGTTATATGACAAATTGACTTTAACATATTCTCCGCTAATATAAATTAAGTAAAGGACATGCTAAGGTGTTAATTTTTCAAAAGAGAAGGCGGGACGAGGCTGAAATCCCCCTGTAAAAACCACCTCTAGTACCACCTTTAAAAGACAAACTAATCTCAAGAGTGTCCTCATCCTATGAGGAAAACTCGGTGGAACCGTCCTTTCAAAGGGACCCGAGTGCAGCATGAGCTGTTTATTTTTTAAATTTCCCTACCATGGCAAAAGCAAAACGCTCAACCAAAAAAAATACAAATTCCTCAATCGATAATATGCGCCATTCGCTCTCGCATATTTTGGCCCAAGCTGTTTTAGAAATGTTCCCAGAGGCAAAATTAGGAATTGGACCTACCATTGAAGACGGATTTTATTACGATTTCGACCTCCCTCGCACTTTAATTCCGGAAGATTTACCAATCCTAGAGAAAAAAATGAAAAAAATAATTAGCCAATCACAAAAATTTGAACGCGAAGAAATTAGCCCCGAGGAAGCTATTGACCTTCTCAAAAAATCTAATCAAATTTACAAAATAGAACTCGTAAAAGACCTTAAGCAATCCGGAGAAAAAAAAGTTTCTTTTTACCTTAATAAAGCCGGAGAAAAAATAATTTTCGCTGATCTTTGCAAAGGTGGACACCTGGATCATACAGGCCAAGTAAAAACCTTTAAATTAACCAAAATTTCCGGAGCTTATTGGAAAGGAGATGAAAAACGCCCCATGCTTCAACGCATTTATGGCATCGCTTTTAATACCCAACAAGAACTTAACGACTACCTTACCCAACTTGAGGAAGCCAAAAAAAGAGACCATCGCAAACTAGGCATGGATCTCGATCTATTTCAATTTCACGACATTTCACCAGGCGCTGCTTTTTATCACCCCAAAGGAACCATTATCTTTAACGAATTAACTAATTTTTTACGTCGTGAATATCGCAAAAGAAATTACCAGGAAGTAGTCACTCCTCTTGTTTATGACAAAAGCCTTTGGGAACAAAGTGGACACTGGGAACACTACAAAGAAAATATGTTCTTAATGGAAGTTGATGGGTCAAAAGCTTCGCTCAAACCAATGAATTGCCCTTCGCACATGCTCATGTATAAAATGCGCACTAGAAGTTATCGCGACCTTCCCTTACGCATAGCCGATTTTGCCATGCTCCATCGCAATGAAATACGCGGCGCCCTTGGCGGCCTAACCAGAGTTCGTAAATTCTCCATGGATGATTGCCATATTTTTATCCAAATTGAAGAACTAGAAAATGAAATCGAAAGGTGTATTGAATTTACCCAACACGTTTATAAACTTTTTCAATTCGAATTTGACGTAATGCTCTCAACCCGTCCAGAAAAATCCATGGGCACAGACGACCAGTGGCATAAAGCAGAATCTGCCTTAGAAAAAGCCCTCAAAAAACTTAAAATACCTTACACTATCAATGCTGGCGATGGCGCTTTTTACGGCCCCAAAATAGATTTCCGAATTAAAGATTGCCTCAAAAGAGAATGGCAATGCGCCACCATTCAAGTTGATTTCCAAATGCCTTTGCGCTTTGAACTACAATACGAAGGACAAGATGGAAATTCGCACACCCCAGTAGTTGTCCATCGAGCCCTTTTCGGTTCTTTAGAAAGATTCATCGCTATTCTTACCGAACATTATGCTGGCGCCTTCCCTTTTTGGTTAGCACCTGAACAAATGCGGCTACTACCAATCAGCGAAAAATTTAATCAGTATGCCAAAACCACTGCGGATAATTTATTCAAAGAAGGATATCGAGTTGAAATAGACAATAGCAACGAAACTCTGGGTAAAAAAATTCGTAATGCTGAAACGCAAAAAATACCCGTTATGATTGTGGTTGGAGAAAAAGAGGAAAACGAAAAAAATTTAACAATCCGCTATTACGGACAAAAAACCCAAGAAATTCTCACTTTAAAACAACTAATTGAAAAATATCGAAACGCCTGCCCCTAAATAGTTAAATCAAAACCTAATTTTCCCCCGATTTACCAAAAACACTAACCTCGTCCTCTGCTTCTTTCCGCTTCACAAGAGCCTTAACTTCTTCTTCACTAAGAGCATCATCACTCTTTAAAAGACGATTAGATTTTTTAATACCACGTAAAGCATTAACATTTTTATCCTCCGTCTGAGCAAGTATTTTCCGTTCGTGAATAATATCCAACAACGCTGCTCCATTATCCCTCTTGGCTTTAATTTTATCAGGCAAATCACGCTTAATAAAATTATCAATAAAAGAAGCAATCTCATTTTGCTTAGTCTTTTCATTAAAAGCCACTTTCTTGTAAAGCAAATTAGTTGGAATTTCATATTCTTTTGCCACCGCTGTGACCAAATTATCCAACTGCGCTTTATGCTCACGTACCGTAAAATCAGGATTACTTAAATCAACCACGGCCACATCGTCATAATGCTTATCATCCAAACGAGCCCGCGAAGGATTAGTCTGCTCATTGCGTCCGGACATATAAGAATCAAACAAAACATAAGACTGTAAAGCTCCAATTACTTGCCCTAAAGTATCATCTAACATTTTTTGCGTAACTCTTGACTCACCTTTTATTTCTATGTCACCATCTCTTTGCTCTTTTAAATCCTCATAGCGATTACTTAAACTAACAATGAACTGGTTAAATCCTGCATACCCATTCATATAACCGGCTGGCGTAAAAAATTTCTGATGCCCCTGAAAAGGGCCGGTTAAGTTGGCAATTTCTTCAATTCCAGCCGGTGGAATAAACATATGAGCATCGTCATGATCCATATTTTCAGCGCGGCGTAAACCCTTGGAAAGCCGAATTCTAAAATAAGGATCCACAATCATCTGCTCCCATAAAAATTTAGAAAAGTTTTTACCAGCCAAACATTTCTCCGATTCCTCTGGGAAATAATGCTCAATAAAAAACTTATAATCATCAATTTTATAACCGCCTTCCGGAGGATCTTTTAATTCTCCGGCCAAATATTTAGGATGATAATTTTTCTTTAATTTATTGGTAAAAAAATCAAGCATCGGGAATTGATTTAACCATTGACCATCCAAATCACCAATACGATCAAGGTGCAGCAAAGTCATCCCTTCCATTGGCCCAGAAGGACATTTTGCTGAAACGCCTTCCATTAAAAAAAACATTTTAGATTCCGCGTTCATTTTTCCATATTTAATGGCAAAATCGATCAACTCTTCATATTCCTGTGGATTCACATAATTGCCACTTTTCCATTCTTTTAAAAGACGAGTCATTTCTCCAGTTAAACCATCCGTTCCTTTTGGGTCATGCTCCAACTGCTTACCCTTATATTCATAAGCACTTTTTTTACTATTATAATTATTAACATTTCCACTAAACCACTCGGCAAATTGTCCTTGCCCCCATAAAGCATCAATCGGTTCCTTTACCCGATCTTCTCCAGACACCAATCTGGATGGATCATCTGGATGCGGTTGCGGAACAGGAGTAATGGGAATTTGCATTGAACTACCCCCTGGTTTTTTAGCAATCAGTTTATTGAGCGCTCTCCACATATTCATATCATCCCAACGAAGCTCGCCTTTTTCGTGCAACACAATAAAACAAGCCTTTGCTTCATCAGTACTATTAGCCTGATGTAAACGAGCCATAATATCCCAAACACCCCAATTTGACATGGCCTCTTTGTATTGATTCACTTCCTCATTTTCAGCCGCCTGTTTAACACGATCAAATTCTGTTCCCAAAAAAGCAGGCAAACTTGTTCCAATATTACCGTAACGACCTTTTGATCGACGAGCATGCTTACGCTTAATAAACTCAAGTAATTCCTTACCCATATTAATTAAATCCATCATCGAAATAAAAGTATAATTACCAAAAGCACTATCAATTAAACCAATATTTGTCGCCGATGAATCACTGGTTAAATAGGGACTTATTTTTTCCCAGAAACTTTTCTTTTTAGGATCCTCAGGATCTGGCTTACCCAATTTATCATTACGGCGATTTAAATCTCTTTTAGTTTTTTTCTTAATATCATCCACTGCCTCTTCCCCTAAATTTTTCGCAGCTTCGGCAGCTCTGGCCGCAACATCGCTAGGATTACTACGACGCATCTTATTATGTTTTACCCACCCTAAAAATTGCGGCAAAGTTAAATGATCACCATTAGGAAATGTTACTCCATTATCATCAGCTTTTTTAATCTTAATAGGCAAGCGGTGATCGTCTCCATATTGTAAAATTTCTCCTGGCCCAAGGGTAATTGGCGGATAAACTTCGCCATTAACATTTTCCGTTCTATTTAAAAAATCATTATATTCCCGCAAATGATTTCGTAAATCTTCTAAAGTTGGAATATTCGGCACCATTTGATGACGACGAGCCCATTTAACAAATTCACCCAAATTCATTTCTCTAGCCACACGTGGAGCTAAAAGACGAGCGTGGGGATCTTCATCAGGATTAAAAGTATGAACTGCCTGTTCCAAAACTACCCGCTTATCGTCAATACTCACAATCCTATTTTGGTCTCGCTGGGGAATAATTACTCCATTACGATTTTGATAACCGGTTGTAAATTCAATTTGTTGACCATCGTTCAAAGCCATCCCCATAGCCTGCAGCCCAATTTTTTCTTCAGCCTGCTTTTTGTTTTCAATCACTTCATAAGCATCCGTGGCATTAACCCATTTCAAAAATTTACCTAAAGAATAAACCTCGCCATTATCCAAATAAATCTCTAAATTCACAGGACGACGACCAATCACATTTCCATTTTTTTCCGTAATCGGTTCGGTAATTGGACGAACTTTAGTAATGGTCTGAGTACGTACGTTCCCATATTCAATATCGGGATGAACATATTGAATTTTAGACCCTTCTTTAAGGGTAATGCCCGATTCTTCCTCGGCCTCCTCAATCATCTTCGCTTCCTTAAGCGACAAATGAATCGAATTAGCAGCCACATTAATAATATCAGCAGCAGCTTTTGCTCTTTCGTTAAATCGCAATTCAATATCCCTCTCTTCCAATTTATAGCGCATCACATTTTTAATAGCTTTAGAACCTAAATGATAAGAGGATAATTCCCGTCTGAGTTGTTCAATAGAAGCCCTATTTTCAATATTAAAATTACGAATCCTGCTAATATTTTCTGGAGACAAATTTACGTCCTCATTCAAATGACGTAAATAGGCCATAAGACCTCGCTGATTAGCGCTATCGCGATTATTTAAAGTCTGTAAACTTTTCTGCAAAGTTAAAACCGGCCTTGTTCGCTCCTGTTCAGATAATTGCTCAATCACCAAATTCGTCGACATTAATAATTCCACAATTCGATCGTGAAACTCCTTTTGCGCTGACCCAACTGGATCTTGATGATCTTCAGCCCGAAATTCGGTTCGCTGCTGAGCCCTAGGATCCAGGTGCATAGCTTCCCTAAACTGTTGCGGGGAAAAATAAGAAAGAGCCAATTGCTGCGAAGCTCTTAATTCATCTACGTCAGTACTATTCAAACCATTATGAGCCGCTATAAATTCCTGGGCATTAATTTGACCAAGAGCCAAACGCCTGGCTAAGGATAATCGATAATGATCACCACTTTCCAAATCATCCAAAGCATCCTCGAAGGGTTGCTGATTCAAACGTCCAGTCGCCATTTGACGCCCCAAAGCCTTACGAGCACTAACGTCACTTTCCAAACATTCATTAACCAAATCATAAAGATTTTCATCAATTCGCTCCTGTGCTAACAAGCGAGCCACTGATTGCGCATGCTGATTTCCACGCCCCAAAGCCTCAAGTGCTGTATCCGCAGCCTCATTGCTAATAGTCGTTCTTTCGCGTAAGGCATGAATCTGATGGGCATACTCCTCGTTATGTTGACTTCTAATTCTTGCTTCCAAACTATCTGTATCTACTGCCTCTTGCTGATCTTCGGGCTCATTTTGACCTCCAACAGTTGGCCTTCTCCCACCGGAAGAACCTGAGCCACTACCAGTCCCGTTAGCAAAAACCAATCGTTGTACTAGAAGTAAATCTGGTTCAGGATTGAAGCAAAATTGAGAAAGGAAAGTAAACATTTTTATTATTATTTTTTGTTAATTGTAAAACAATTCTAAGGGTGTGCAGGAGGGACAGGCGCACCCGAAACAGGCGCACCCGAAACAGGCGCACCCGGGACAGGCGCACCCGGAACAGATCCTCCCGCGCCAGGAGCAACAGCCCCACCACCAGTGCCACCAATAGCAGTCCCACCACCACCAATAGCTCCTGTATTTCCTGAACCAAAAGACAAATCTCTAACCGCGCTTTGCACCGCCGGACTAAATGCTGTTTCATCTAATCGATTCTCCATTTCCGAATTAAGAGGGGTCTTGCTTAAAATTTCTTGCTGAGTAGAAACTGGCAAACCATTAAACGCCTTAATTGAAGAAACCAAAACCGAATCAGTCGGAGTTACAAATAATTGAGTGGCTGCGGCTGGCTCATTATTAATAACCTTTTGAATTTGTCCGGCCACAGCGTCATTCCCTTCAAGATTTTCCGCCCCACTCAAATTACTAAGAACTGTAAGCGCATTTGTAACCTGTGATGAACTACTGGCAGCCGATGGATTCTCCGCATCATTACCAGTATTCTGATCAACACTATCACCCCCACCCGTTCCCCACTTACCGGGATCAGGCATTTCCTTAGGAGAAAAATCCTTGAATATTTCTTGATAAAGACGGCCTCTATTATTTAATTGATTTATCATTTCCTTATCATCTTCAGGTATCACGGCCTCAATCCTCTTGTCTTTAAATCCTTCCAGAAGCACCCTTCTAACCTGCTCCGGATTATTCATCGCGTGCCGATTGTGCGTTAAATACTGATTAAAATGCTGAGCTTGAAATTTAGAATCACCGATAGCGCGCTGAATATCTTTAATTGCATCATCGGTTTCAACTCCCAAATTTCCACTAGTATTAACCCCTAACTGATTTAATAAATCCCGTGGCTTTGACCTCCAGTTCTGCTGCATATCTCCTATAAAAGTGGGCAACATTCCAAGCATGGCTCCCAAAGAAGTTTTTTCGCCGCCAGCATGTGCTCCAGGAATAGGGATAACAGTTGCATAAGTAGGTAATTTGGCCAAAAATTTCCCGGTAGTTTCTCCTGCAGCTTTAATTTGACCAGTAATTGTACTAGCAATTGTTCCTTCGGCCGCAGCAAAAACCCCCACCCAAATAATCGCCACAGCTGATACCGCAATTAATAAATCTTGAAAATTTGTAATATCTTTTCCATACGCACTCACCATATTAGCAATGTTATTAGTATCCCCTAAACTTTCAAAGTCCATATTAGAGATAGCCCCCATCCAACTACCCGAAGTAGAAGTTTTCAAAACCTTCAACATGGCAAACCCAATTGAAAAAACAACTCCAATCATCAGGGGCGCCAATAAATGTTTAAAAAATTTATCTTTCAAATCCAATTGTCCACCCCCAGCACTAGCCAAATCAGGAAAAACAAATAATAAAACAATTAAAGGAGAAAGAGCCAAACAAATCCACAAAATAACCAATCTAGCCAATAAAACTAATCCCAACGCAGCATAAGCAAATCCAAAAAGTAAAAACATCAATACTCCAAAAAGCGTATGAAAAGTAATACTGCTTAGAGTATCCAAAGTCCCGGAAGTAGTCATTAACTCAACATCTGTTACTAATCCCATATTCACCATCATGGCAAAAGCCACGTTATGACCACCAAAACTATCGAAAAAGGTGGACCCAAATCCATTAAAATTCCCACTAAAAACTTCGACACCATCATCATTAACTCCTTCTTTTGGAGAACAAAACATACTTGATAAAATCGACGCGTTATCAGTTGGCCTCGGAGTTACCACTTCTTCATAAGAAGTTGAAGCATCCTGCGTAATTACGGTACAAAGACGTTTTTCAATCTCAATTCGTTCATCTTGCCATTTGATTAAATCCGTAGGCAAGGCATAAACTGCTATGGTCACCACGTTCGTTGCATCAATTAAAATCTTAACTGCCAAAAACGAAAAATTAACTGCCACCAACCCAATTACTATCTTAGGCAAAATTGATTTTAAAGCATAATTACTACCTTCATCGGCTATTCCTACAACATTATAAAGAGCGATAACTACTAAAATTAAAACAAACGCAATATTTACCCAGTTGCGAATTTCTACCCAAACCATCAAAAGCTTACTTTCCATGGCTGGCCCAATCAAAATCTCATTGTCCATCAAAGAACTAATTACTATTAAAAGTGGATACAAAACGATATTAAGCATCTGAAAAGCAATAATCATAAAAGCGGAAAGCTTGCTTTTTACATCTGTCATGGTCTTCGTGTCTTCAACTGCCCAAGCCGTATGCGGAAGCAATAAAAAAAATAAAGCCACTATAATTAACATTAAAACCGGAACCCACCAATATCGTGCGGCCATCTGGTTTAATCTGATTTTAAGTTTAAATAAAAAATTCATATTTTAAGTAAAAAAATCGATAGATTGCGCTAAACAAAATTGCACCTTCTCGAAATGATTCAACAAAAGAGAAACAGCCTCTCCGTCATCCCAGGTAATCAAGCTATAAGCAATTCCTCCTCCAAGACCACCAATCCCTACACCGGAACCGACTAAAGTTTTTTTCAAAAGAGAACTCTTTTTTCTGGGAATCGTTAAAGGAGCAGCTCCATATCGATTTACCCCCTGTGGATTACCTCCTCTTAAAGGCAACTGATTATCCTGAGAAAAAGCGTTTTCTGATTTTGGAGAAGACCGATCAGGCTGCCTAGAAGCTTGACTAATGGGCTTAATCGATAAACTTTTACCAGGGATAAATGTTCCCTCACCTTGGGATTCACTTAAGTAAGACCCCCTAGAAGAACGACCTAAATTAAATCTATCTTTATGAGGCGTAAACTCGAAATTAAAATTCTGACCTAACATTTCTTTTACCTGCCTCAAATAATTATCAGTATTTTTATCAGCAACATTAGGCTCATTTTGCCCATCAAAATTCCCCAAACCCTTAAATTGCTGAGCTAAATTAGTTAACCTAATCTTTTGCGAAGGCAAAAGAACAAGACCAACTTGCGCAGAATTTAATAAAGAAACTTCCCGATTCGCATATTCTCTATCCTGCGCTAATGCTTGCAAATCCTGAGCAGACAGCAAATATTTACTTTTAATTGATTTTTGAACAGCATCATTATTCTGATCATTCCGCTCATCATCGACCTCAACCAAAGCCAAACGATTATTCCTTGCTAATGATTGGTAGTTTTTAACTTGTTCATCAGTTAAAGCATTAAAATTATACTGCTTAAAAATGTCTAAAACCTGATTTTCTAAAATAAAATTTTGTTCCATAAAAATAGTTTTTAAGAAAGACCACGATCTTGATTAACTTTATCTAAAATTTCTGCCATTTGCTCAACCGAGGTACAACCCATATTAGCAACTAAAAATTGATAAATATCTGTAATAATTTTCTCCGCTTCAATAAGAGACTTACCGTCCAAACGGCTATCAGCACTTAATTCATAATTAATTTCCAATTCATCAAAAGATAAATCGCTTAACCTATCATTATCAAGGTTTTCCATATTTTCCTTTACACCTGGATCCTTTGAAGCTAAATAAAGACCTAAATTTCGAAAATTAAATTCATACTGACTTAATTCTGATATCTGCCCCGCAAATAAACTTTCTTGCGATACTTGATCAATAATATTTAATAATTTATCATTATCAGCCCTCAACTTTCCCATAATTTGCGGATTATTACCACAAATTTTCGCTAGCTGATGCCAATTCCTCTTCTCAATTTCCTCTATAGATTGATCTGAATCATGGACAGATCGATCAGCGAATCTCGCCAAACCACCTTCAGTAACATAATTATAAGCTAATCCACTGGTAGCAGCACAAGCTACTACCATCGGATTCATGGCTAAATGTATCCACTGATCAGGCTTCGTTATATTCAATAAAAAGGGGAGAACAGCACCAATCATTGCAACATGTCCAACTATCTCATAAATCAAAAAATTGGGAGCCGTGGCGTGTGAAAACATAAAATTAGCATGATACTCCTCGGCTAAATATTTACCTGCTGATTTCTTCATTTCCATAACCGCTATTTGGGCTTCTCTAATTTTATTTAATTCTTCTTCCTTAAAAAGAGCCCTCTTCCCTAAAACTTCTTCTAATAAAAATTGCGCCTGCCCGATATCCAAAAAATTCATTACGGTTAAAAATTTAACACCCTGCACTTTTTGCTCTAATGATAATTTGGCATCATTCAAAATCGTCCTTCCTAATTCCAAACATTGTTTCGGATTCATAGCATAAACCAGTCCAAATAAATTCGTGGCCTCTAACCCCCGCAGCGTCTTTTCCAAATCCTTAGCTTTATCCGGACTTTTTTTAGCCAAACCTTTCCCTTCCAGAGCTCCCTCATTTTCAAAAGCAATTGTTAAATGTTGAATAATAAATTCATAATCATTCTTAGTAAGAGGCAACCCATCATGTAGTCGAGTTACTATCGCAAATGTTTTATCTTGAAGTTCAACCATATTTTCCGAAAAAACTTCATTCTGCTCCCTGGTAATTTCTTCTTTAATTCCAATTTGCGCCATCAAAATAGGTAAAAAATTTCGGTTAAAAAGATCTACTTCCTCAAGGGTATTAATTATTTGATCTCCCCCCCCTGCCACTTCTAAAACATTGCGAACCTGTCCGTCCAATTTTTCTATTTGTCCGTGAGTTTCCGCTACAATCCCATCACATTTTTTTATATATTCCTTTTCCATCTCCTCCTTTTCTTTACCAGGACTTTGTTTTTCCCAAATTTCCTTTTCCTTATCCATAACCCTCAACTTCTCCAAAAATAAACGAGCCAAAGGTTTCATCCTGGCCAACATCGCTTCATCAATTCTGGGAATAATGCCATATTTAACTTTTTCCTGATGAACAAGATCAGCAGCTACTAAATCTTGAGAACCTTTTCCCCTAGTATCTTGAGCAAGTTCTCTAGCCATTTCATTACTATCTTCAAGAAAATTATCCCATAAAGCTTCAATCCCTGGAGATAATTCTCCTTCTGTATATCCGGCCGCAAGTGCTAAAGCTGATCTAAAATCAACGGCTTTAGGCGGACATTCTAATGATCGCACAGATGATTTTTCAGAAAAAACCATAAATTTTTATAATTTAGCAATACGAATAATTGTATCAACCAATGACTCACTTTTCCCTTCGTATTCCGGGATTCTACGAATCAAATAATCCCTCAGCTGACCTGGTGCTTGCCCATCAAGTTGTAAAGTCATTTCAGGCATAAATTTATCGGTTGTAAGCAATTTTAAAACCTGTACAAAGGGGGGATCGTAAACAATCCAAAAAGCCTTAACCTGGTTATATGGAATTTTCTTTTTTCCAGCCTCAATTCCAATAGATGTAACCCTAATTTTTAACAAAGCCGGCTCACGGTGATGAGCAATCGCATAAACTCCGGCCAACACAATAAAAGCAATGGCCATGGTCAAAGAATTGGTCGAAACCGCATACCAAATCAAAATCGAAACCATCAAGCCCATTACACAAAACCACAAAATCCCACGCGGATGCTTAATAAACTCCGGCGCGTTCCAAGTCAAAATAGTGTCTACATTTTCCTTTATTTTTTCGGTTTCCAAAGCAAATTGGATTAATTTTGATTTTTGTTTCGACTAACTTAAATAAATTCTTAATATTTTAGCAAAAAATCTAACTTTTTGCAATCTGATTCACCATATTATCACGATGAACAATTTCGGGATCCAAACAATATCCCAAAATTTTCTCCATTTCAGTGGATTGATGCCCCTTTACCAAATTAATTTCTTTACTGGAATAATTAACCTGCCCAAACCCAATCTTTTCACCATTTTCCCTTAAAATTACAACCACCTCACCACGCTTAAAAACTCCTTTAACTTGTTTAATTCCAGAAGGCAAAAGGCTTTTACCTCGCTCTAAAATAGCTTGACAAGCTCCCTGATCCAACACTAAAAAATTTAAAAAATTTTGCTGAGTTTGAAGCCATTTTCGACGTGCTTCACGGGGAGTAAATTGTCTTTCAAATAAAGTTCCCCTCGCTTTTTTATTCTGGACCAAATCAATTAAAACATTAGGTGTGGTTCCCTTAACAACCCAAACGTTCATTCCGGCCTGAGTTGCGTATTCAGCGGCCTGAATTTTACCAACCATGCCACCACGGCTTTTGCTTGAATGCCCAATTTCCGCCATTTTTTTTATTTCCGGTGTAATTTTAGAAACCCTAGCTATAAACTTAGCATCAGGATGAAAATGCGGGTTTAAATTAAAAAGACCTTCCACGTCCGTTAATAAAATTAAGGTATCAGCATTTACAGCACCTCCCAACCTAGCCGAGAGATTATCATTATCACCAAACTTCAACTCATCGAACGTAGTAACATCATTTTCATTAATAATCGGAATAATTTTATGATTTAGCATTAATTCCACTGTATCCCTAGTACTTAAAAAACTTTTTTTCCGCTCAAAATCCGCCATGGTCAAAAGAACCTGTCCAATCACAATCCCATAAGGCTTAAAACTTTCGCCATAAGTTTGAAGCAAAAAAGACTGCCCAACTGCAGCCAACAATTGTCGATAAGGAGTATTTCTTCCCTCTTTTTTAAGTTTTACACTGCTCCTACCGGCAGCCACGGCCCCAGAAGTTACGATTAAAGGATCATGCCCCTTCTCCTGCAAATAGGCAATTTGACCAACAATATTCCTAATAAAATCCGTATTCAAAGAATTTTTCTCATCAGTCAATAAATTAGTGCCAATCTTGACTACAAAGCGCATACCTTAGAATAGATAAAAAAGATTAATGATCGCATTCTACCATAGCCCTTAATTGCCCTACCTCCAACTCCTTAAAACTGGCTACTACTCGATCTGCACCAAAGAAATTTTGTTCCTTCGTATATTCACTTGGGATAATTACACATTTCATTTTAGCATTTTTTGCCGCTGTTAATCCCATACTCGAATTTTCAAAAACCAAACACTCGCTAGGACAAACTCCAAAATAATCCGCTACTCCTAAAAAAATATCCGGCGCAGGCTTATTAAAAATAACCTCATCGCCACCAACACATCTCGAAAAATACGAAGCTAAACCACATTGCTCCAGCATAAAATTATATTCCTCATGATAAGCCCCAGTTCCCACCCCACACTTAATTCCATCTGCCAAGGCTTTTTCTAAAAATTCCTTTACCCCAGACATCGCTCTAAGTTTACCTTTAGCCAATTTCAAAAAATATTCTTTTTTTTTAGCGCGAATCAAGGCAATTTTCCCCGGATCAGAAATCCCCACTTTTCCTAAATATAATTTCATTCCATATTGCTCACCAGAAAGCCAACCATCTATAAATTCAGAACGATTAATAAATACGCCATAAGAAGCTAAAATATCCCGATAAGCCTTAAAATGACTTGGCTCACTATCAACTAAAAGCCCGTCGAGATCAAAAATAAAGACTTTTTGAGACATGATTTTCTAAAGAAAAAAACTCCAAATTAAATTCTACTAGCGCTTAAAAGGAACCAAAGCCATGAAACGAGCATTTTTAATTGCTCGGGCTAAAGATTTCTGAACCACCAAGGGCACTTTAGTATAGTAACGCGGCTTAATTCTACCAAAAATAGTAATATATTTTCGTATCACCGGTAAATTTTTGTAATCAACATACGTTGTACCCGGTAAACAAATGTGATCGAATTTTTTACGGTTACTTTTGTGCGACATAAATATTTAAAGATTAAAATTATCTTCCCCACTTAATAATTCTTCTAATTTTTTATCCAATTTATTTAATTTATCCGCGCTTTCCTTGTCCTCAATTTCTACCTTATCTTTTGATTTTTCCTTTTTTTCGGGAACTACCTCCTCGCCATCAACCTTTTTCTCCTCAATTTCAATATCCTCCTCTGGTTCTTCTTCACTCGATTCATCCAAATCTTCATCTGCAACTTCTTCCTCATCTTCTATAAGCTTCTGTTCCTGAACAGGAGTAATGATTTTAGTTTTTTCCAAAACTTGCTTCACTTCCTTAATTTGAGATTCACGTGGCTCTTCATCCAATTTATATTCTTGGGGAACATAATCCTTGGGAGTTTTGATTAAAAGATAACGCAAAACAAAATTAAGGATTCTAAGCTGCTGATTAAGCTCTTTGGCCTGAGATGGATCCATTTCAAAATTAAAAATTACATAAAATCCATAACTTTTCCTTTTAATAGAATAAGCTAATTCTCTCTTTCCCCATTCTTGCTCATGCCAAATAACCCCCTGATGACTCACGATAAGAGCCCGAACATCCTCAACCCGTTTGGCATAATCAACCTGATTAAGATCAGGATCAATAATTAACATCACCTCGTATTTAACCAACTCTACTTCGGCTAAAAATTCTTCTGATTTAACAGTTTTCTTTGATTTAGATACAGTTTTGGAAGCCATATATAGTTACTTTTCTATGGATAGAAGCTTACGACCCACTCCTAAGCGGAGAATCATTATTTCGTAAGCAGAAAAGCTTTGAAAGCACCGGGAGAATATCATAAAAAAACAAGAAGTCAAAACAAAAAATTATAAATTCTTCAACTCGGCTAAAACCTGCAAAGCCTCAAGTGGAGTCATGTGATTAACATCAATTTGCTTTAATCTTTCTAAAGTCGGATTAAACAAAGAACGAGGCTCTCTTTCCTTAAGCATCTCTTTTTGTTCCTTAAAGATCTCCTGTTTAAGCTGATTCTGAATTCCTTTTTCCAAAACCCCCTCCTCCAAATCACGTAAAATATGCTGCGATTTATCAATTACCTCCCTTGGCAATCCCGCTAATTTAGCCACCTCAATACCGTAACTTTTATCAATTCCGCCTTTTTGAATTTTATGCAGAAAAACAACCCCGTTTTCCTTATCTTCATGAACAGCCACACAATAATTATGCGCCCCACTAAGTCGCTCCGCCACGGCAATTAGTTCATGGTAATGAGTAGCAAATAAAGTTTTAGCCCCTACCTGATCGTGTAAATATTCCAAAATCGCCCAAGCAATACTTACCCCATCATAAGTACTAGTCCCTCGCCCAATTTCATCAAGAATAATTAAACTTTTTCCCGTAGCGTTATTCAAAATATTAGCCGTTTCCTGCATTTCCACCATAAAAGTACTTTGCCCTTTAACTAGGTTATCGCTTGCCCCAACCCGAGTAAAAATTCGATCTAAAACCCCTAAACGAGCCACTTTAGCTGGCACATAACTTCCAATATGAGCCATCAAAGCAATTAGCGCCACCTGACGTAATAAAGTTGATTTCCCGCTCATGTTCGGACCGGTTAACAACATAATTTTCTGCCCATCCCCATCTAAATAAGTATCATTCGGCACAAAATCTCCGGCCACATTCATGTTTTCCACCACCGGGTGTCGCCCTTCCAAAATCTCCAAAATTGAGCCGTCACTTAATTCCGGCTTAACATAACAATTTTTCTTGGCCACATAAGCAAAACTAAGTACCACATCCAATAAAGCCACTGCTCTGGCATTTTCCTGAATTGCTCCCAAATTAGCTATAACCTTAAGCCTTACTTCCTTAAATAACTCATATTCCAAAGCCTTTGCTTTATCCTCCGCTGTTAAAACTTTTTCCTCATATTCCTTTAGCTCCGGCGTAATAAATCGTTCTGCATTAACCAAAGTTTGCTTCCGCATATAATCCACAGGCACGTTTTTCAAATTTGATTTACTGATTTCAATGTAATAACCAAAAACACGATTGTATTTTACTTTTAAACTTTGAATGCCAGTTCTTTCAATCTCTCTAGTTTGTAATTGTTTAATAAAACCCTTACCTTCACGCGAAAGCAGCCTTAACTCGTCCAAATTTGCATCAAATCCATCTTTTATAAAACCACCCTCGCGGATATTTAAAACAGGTTCATCAACTATGCACCGTTCAATCAAGTCTATCAATTCGGGCAAATCCTCAAAATCACTAAAAAGATTTTCAAAAAACCGCACTGCCAAAAGAGAAAAAAGCTCCTGTTTAATTACCGGTATTTTCTGCAAAGAAACTTTCAAAGCCACCAAATCCCGAGGAGTTCCCCGGTCTAAAGAAAGACGACTCAACACCCGTTCCAAATCCAAAATCTCCGCAATCTCACCCTTAAGTTTATCACGCCGCAAATCATCATTATATAAAGCTTCTACAGCTTCAAGTCGATTCTCAATTTTTCCTTTATTGGTAAGCGGACGAAGAAGCCAATGACGCAATAACCTGCCTCCCATCGCGGTTTGCGTATAATCCAAAACCCCTAGTAATGACCCTTCTTTTTTTTGATCACGCAAAGTTACGACTAGCTCCAAATTACGAAAAGTTGCCTCATCCAAAAGCATGTACTCCGCGCTGGTATAAGATTTAAGATTATTTAAATGCGCTAAATCAGTTTTTTGAGTCTCCTTTAAATAAGCCAAAAGATATCCTGCAGCCTGAATCCCCAAAACCCATTTTTCAATCCCAAAAGACTCAAAATTTACCACTGAAAAATGCTTCTTAAGAATTTGTTCAGCGTCTTTTTCCAGAGAATAAAAATAGAGATGACAATTTTCAAAAACACGCAGGAGTGTTCTCAAATGATGATCCTCATTATATTGCGGCAAAACACATTCGCGCGGATTTAAACGCTGCAACTCAATGGCCAATTGATCATAACCGTGCAATTCCGTCACCAAAAAAGCCCCGGTCGTAATGTCAATCACCGCCAGCCCAAAATAATCCTTCCTGGGATAAATAAAAACCGCGTAATTATTAGCCTTGTTGTCTAAAAGACTTTCACTAAAAGTGGTTCCAGGCGTAATAACTCGAATAACCTCTCTTTTAACAATCCCTGGCAAAGCGGGATCACTCACCTGTTCACAAATCGCCACCCTTTCGCCTGCAGTTGTAAGCTTTGCCAAATATTGCTCTACCGAATGATAAGGAACCCCGCACATGGGTGTTCCATTACGATTAGTAAGCACTATTCCCAAAATTTTCGACCCCTTTTTGGCATCCTCAGCAAATAATTCATAAAAATCTCCTAGACGGAAAAAAAGAATACAATCCGGATATTGAGCCTTGAGCTCAAAATACTGCTTCATCATGGGGGTAAGGCTCACCATAGAGCTATTTTAACGATATTTTAAAATAAGGCCAGTCCGCACCAAAAAAATTATTACCCCGCTAAGTGAGCTACAAGCCAATTTTCATCAAAAATAACCTTGCATTAAAAACACAAAATTGCTAAATTTATTCACCTATTTATTCACAAACAAACTAACCATGAGAAACTTACCTGAAACAATTTCACCACCTAAAGCCACAACTGAAACTATCGCCTATGCCATAACTCCACGACCTGACAGCCTACTGGCAATTATCGAAGCACAAGCTAGAAAATTTAATATTACCCTAGAATTTATAGATTTATTATCAGGGAGAGATAAAGACACTGACGATATTCCCGCGGACTTACCAGAATCTCCAGTCTGGAATGATCTACTTCAAAGTAACGCTGTTATATGGCAACCCTCTCCTCGATGCCCAGAAGACCTTTTCCAATTACTTGCAAGAAATGAATACAAGGGGGGGAGAATCTTACTGAACACTTTCGCACTACCAGGGGAAAACAAATTCTTACCTTATGCTAAAATTGAAATAGATGGTGCTGAGCCACACCGAGCGCTAACAATTGCCAACATCCTATATCACGCTGAATAATTCACTGCCCTAAAACTCCTTGAGCTTAACCTTTAAAACAGGTATAATTTAAAAAAGCTTAATTCGCTTTCAAAAAACAAAAACCTAAAAAATCACCATGGAACAATTTTTAACCTCCTTCTTTAAATTATTTGTCATCATGGATGCCATCGGCCTTTTGCCGATCTTTTTGCTACTTTCTGAAAAATTACCCAAACGCCAACGCGAAACCGCGGCTAATAAAACTATTATTTGGGCCACAATTCTAATCGTAATTTTTACTTTCACAGGCCTGCAAATCCTTAACTTCTTTGGTATTTCGATCTCCAGCTTTCAGATTGCCGGTGGTCTTATTTTATTTTTACTAGGAGGAAAAATAATCCTTGGCCTGCGCTTCGGTGTCCAAAAAAAACAAGCCGAATTATACGAATTTACAGTTGTCCCTATGGCCATGCCGTTAATTGTGGGACCAGGCACCATTACCACGCTAATTATTTTAGTAAGCGCCTACGGCTATTCAACCATTCTCCTAAGCGCAGCCTTAAATCTAATTATTTTATGGTTCGTTTTCCGATACGCCCATCTTCTTTATAAAATTATCGGCCATCAGGGATCAGAAGTTGCCTCTCGCCTTATGGGAATCATCCTCACTGCCATGGCAATTGAAATCATCAAAAATGGCCTTATCTTATCCTTTTAAGAAACCTTTCAAAATTACAAATTAGCGTCCGCCAAATCATCTGCATTACCCATATAATTTATTGACTGATCATTCGGCCTAATCAGATCATTAAATGAACCCGCATTCTCCAACGAAGATAAAGATTGCGCTTCCGTCAATTGCCTTTGCAATTTTCTATTTTCCAACAATAACTGTTCATAAGCAGCCTGCAACTGACTTAATTCCGCGCCTTTGGCTGCTCGTGAGCTATTTATCAACAAAAACCCCACTAAACTAAAAACAAATAATCCTATAATCGTAAAAATCAGCATCCGAGAAGCAATCCTAATTTCCTCGGAAAGTGGCCGAAAACGTTTAGCGCTAGTTCGAGCCTTAGCCGATTGCCTAAGCCTATTTCGATAATAGGGGTCATTCATAAGTATCTCCTTTATAAACAATTTCAACCTCAACATCAATCACTCCCACCCATAATTCACTAATTTTAGAAAATGCCCCGCCGGACAAATCAATAATACGCCCCTCACCATAGGGACCCCGATCAATAATTCTAACCACCACTGATTTCCCATTGGCTCGGTTTGTTACTCGAACATAAGTCCCAAAAGGAAGCGTACGATGAGCCGCGGTCATGGCCTCATCATCAAAAATTTCACCTGAAGCTGTCCCTTTCCCGGTCGCAGCTTTTCCATAAAAAGTAGCTTTTCCATATTCCACAATTCCAGAATAAATACCAGGATTTTTCAATCGATAAATTATATCCGCTAATTCTCCCCTCAAAACCGATGCACCAGGATTAAGATTACCAAGATAATCTTGATAAATACAACCTCTATCTAAACCTTCCTGTAAATAAATCGCATACCAATCTTCAGCCGAAACATCATTACTTGGGTCTATTTCCAGTAGCCCAAAATCTGACTTACTATTAGCCAAAAAAATCATTTTTAAAACCTCAGCCCTGTTTACCAAAGCACCGGGATAAAAATAACCATTAGGATATCCTTGAATAATTCCAGCCCGATATGCTTTCTTAATCCAATCATAATACCAAGCATCTGTAGCCACATCCGGAAAATCTTGAGCTAAATCACTCTCGGCTTCATCATCGCTAATACCACTAGTCACTTCACCCCCTAAGTCAAAACTACTTACAATAATTTTTACAGTCTCAGCTCTATTTAATTCCTGATAAGGACGCACTGTCCCATCCTCATATCCCGTCATTATATTTTTCTCAAACAAATTAACAATCCCCTCATAATAATGATCCTCCTTTGCTAAATCATTAAATTCAACACCATCCGCATAAACTGTAAACCAATTCACCGCCACCATGCAGCTCAAAAAAAGGCCAAGACCTAAAATTCCAATTTTTTTTAATCCTCGGATCCTGCAGTTTCCCATGCTGGAGAAATTATGACAGCGCGATAAGGGCCTTCTCCTTCACTTACAGTAGCGACATCCTTAAATCTAGGATGAGTTAAATGGAGATGGACAATTCGTCTAAAATAAGAAGACATTGGGGGTAATTTCTGAGGTTTTTGCTGTTTTCTAACCTCATCCACTTTTTGCTCCGTCATCGTAATTACATTTTCCTCCTGACGTTTACGATAATTATCAACATCTAACATCAGAGAAAACTCTTGCTCCATTTTTTTTCTTAATAAAATTTTCAAAATATGCTGAACCGCCATCAAGGTATTTCCATGTGTCCCGATTAAATGATTTGCCTCATCCGTTACAATATTAATACGATAATTATTACTTCCCTGATCTTCAATGTCGATTTTACTAAAATTAAAATGTAATAATTCTAAAAGCGGCTTGAGGGTTTCTTGGATGATTTCTTCCATTAAGATAAAAATTAAAGGGAGCTAAAAAAATAAATAGCGGTAATTTTAAGGCTTTTTCTTGTCAATGACTCTCACCATAGGTTCGTCTAAATCAGCTTCACGACTACTTTCTCTGTTTATCACAAATTGCTGCAAAATGCCATAGCTCGTTGACACACCCCAATATAAACCAACCCCGGCCGGCAAACTAGCGGTAAAAAAAGCAATCATCACCGGCATAAAATATTTCATCATATTATTTGCCATGGCCATTTGATCCTGCATATCCTGACTGCCTTGAGCCTTTTGAACCAAAGTCTTATCTTTCTTTTGTGCATGAGATTCGGACTTTTTGCCCTTACGGCTTAAAGCTAAATGCATTTGCACAAATTGTAACCCCCCCACAATAAGCGGTAATATAAAAAAATTAACCTCAGTAAGCTCTAAAATCCCAAGAAAATTGGTACTTATTCCACTAAAAGAAAAGAGAGAAGCAATTTGTCCGTACAAAAGAATCGCTTTATCAGGGTTAAGACCTTCCTTTACCACATAATAAAGCGCAATCAAAATTGGAAATTGAATAAACATTAAAAGACAACTTCCAAAAGGATTAACTTTATGGGTTTTCCAAAGATTTACAGTTTCCATGGCTAAACGTTCCTGATTATTTTTATGTTTTTTCTTGATTTCCTCGATCTTACTTTGAATTTCCTGCATTTTTTTTTGAGAACGCATTGCCCGCTGCGAAGGCAATAAAAGCAATGTCCTGATAATTAAAGTCAATAAAATAATAGCCAATCCCAAGCTATGCCCAGGCAAAATTTCGATTAAAAAAACTAAAGTATTTAAAATAGGCCGATAAATAAAATTAAGCCACGCATTATTTAAAAAACCACGGCTAATTACACTAAAATCATTAGAATAAAAAATTTTGGTCTCTCCGTTTATAGTTGCATTTACTCCAATTCGATAACGTCCAATTTCTCCAAACACCCGATAAGCCCAATCCTTATAAGAAATTTTTACATCCTGACGAGGTTGAATTTCAAAAGACAACACCGCCGGACAATCAATTTCATCCCTTGCCGTAATCTCAACCCAATCACCATTACTGTAAAATTCCACCAATAAAGGTTCATCTGGACAATCACTAGGCAAAGTCAAAACCGAGTCCGTGTTATTTTGCATTGTTAAAATAATCTCTTTCCCTAATTGATATTCCGTTTTCTGTGTCACCATACCCAAATTACTATCACCAAAAGTCGTTGGAGATTCGGCCGGTTTACCCAAACGCTGCATGAGCGTAAAAATCACTAAAAAAACAAGCAACCAGAGAAAGAATCTATTTTTCATCTTATTAAGGGGATAAGAGCAGAAAGGCTTTTGACAATATCACGATAACTGCCAACTAAAATAGCCCTGTGGGGTAAAATGATAATATCGAAATATCGTTCCGTAGGGAAGTAAATTAAATTAAGACGAATTGCCTCATAAATTTGTCGCCTGATTTTATTACGAATAACCGCCTTACTCGCTATTTTAGTACTCACCACAACGCTAAAACGATGCTGTGTACCACGATTATACCGATAGCGAGCCACTAAATAATCTCGTTTAACAAATCGCCCATACTGAAGAATGGCAGAAAAATTATCTTTTTTAGTCAAACGACAATTCCTAGGAAGCATTAAAAGAAATTAAAACACTAAAAAAACACCCAGAAGCACCAAATGACTCCTAAACAGTTAACTTCTTTCTTCCTTTAGCACGGCGACGCTTTAAAACATTTTGTCCATCTTTAGTAGCCATGCGTTGCAAAAAACCATGAGTACGAGCGTGTTTTCGTTTACTAAGTTTTTTAAGCATATATAAATAAAATCGAAAAAGTAGGCCGATTGTAACTGCGACAAGGATAAGAGTCAAGGAACCTCTTGTCGTCCTTAATGTTTTTTAGTATCCTGAAGCCTGTTATAAATCAAAAAATATGACTTATCGGATTCAACACGATTTTTTACTACTAGGGAAAGAATCCAAAGGATTTTCCAAAAACTATACCTACGAATGGGATGACAGCCTAGGGGGTTCATCCTCACAACTCTTCTTAACCCTGCAAATAGAAGATTTTAATATTCCTAGTGAAGAAATTGGGGATCTTATTTTTAAGATCATGAAAAATCATTTTTTTAATGATCTTGAAAGCCCCCCGGAAACAAGATTCGAAGAAACCTTAAAAGAGATTAACCACGCAATAAAAGAAAAAGAAAACGAATTAGAAACCAATATAATCCCTCTAATGCAAGTCATTATTGCAGTTATTGAAAATGATCATCTCTATCTTTCGCAAAGAGGAGACGCCGAAGCTTATCTAATTAGACGACACTACATCAGCACCATTAGCGAAGGACTATCTGAGACCAAAGAAACCGCCGAACTTTTTAGCAACATAGCCAACGGCGTTCTTATGACAGATGATACTCTTATTCTTTCCTCAAAACGTTTATTCCGTTACCTAACGAAACCTGATTTAGCCAAATTATTCAACGAAGAAAAATCTCTTCAAACTCGCCTTGAATCCATACGCGAAAATATTTCCTTTGAAAGCCCTGAACAAATCAATCTTTTGGGAATTTATATTGGCCAACCCCGAAAAGAAACAATTATAGAAGGTACGATTGAAGAAAACGAAAGTAACAAAACCCAGAAAACCGACTGGCCAAAAATTCAAAAATATACTAAATGGATTAATCCTTTAACAAGAAAATTTAAAAATGCACTTCCCCAAAAATTTCCCGCCAACACTACCGCTCATGCAGAGATTGAACCCCGGGAAAAATTTCAGGATAATCCTAAACACCCTTCTAATAATGAAAATTACCATTCCTCAATCCCAGCCAAAAAGCTTATCCCTAATTTAGATTTCTTAAAAAACTGGAAAGAACTCAAAAGAGACAAAATTTTATTAATGCTAATTGCTGTTGTAATAATTCTGATTGCTGGAATTTATGTTGTTCGCAATCAAGGAGAGAAACAACAATATTTAAAAGAATTAGAGACAAAGTTAGCGCAAGCAGAACTTAATATCAACACAGCTCAAACCACCGGAAGCTACGATCGAGATACCGCAACCAAACTTTTAGACGAAGCCGAATCCTTAACCAAAGAAGTTCTAAATTCAGGATATTTAAGAGGAAAAGCCAATGAAGATCTAATTAAAATCGCAAATCAACGTGACAAACTAGATAATGTTAGCCGCCTTGAAAATCCAACTGTTTATTTGGATTTTTCCACAATCAACCCAACCATGAATGCACTTGGGATGATCGCCATGGGCGATCGCCGCTACGTTTATGACAGTAATAAATTATACGAAGTAATTTTAAACGAAATCCAAAATCCAACGAACATTGATACCGATGAAACGATTAGAGATGCCGCTTATTTCGAAGAAGATGAAGCGCTTCTCTTTTTAACCAAATCTAACCGAGTTATAGAATACAAAGACGGCCAATTTTCATTCATGGACACAGAAGATGGGGCATGGCATTCCGCCATTGATTTAGCTACCTATAACAATCGCGTTTATCTTTTGGACCCTTCGCAAAAACAAATCTGGCGCTACAATAAGCAACGCGATGGATTCAGTGGCGCTAATGCCTATCTTCCCACAGACTCTATTGATTTAAGTAAAGCCACTTCTTTCACTATTGATGGCTCAATTTTTATCCTCAACAATGATGGCACGATTAATAAACTATATGGAGGAGAAGACCAAAATCTAAAAATCCAGAAAGGCCCTACGGATTTAACCGGATCCACTCTGATTGATGCTGAATTTGAAAGATTTCAAGTATTTATTCTTGATCCTTCTACAAATAAAATTCTGATTTTCAATAAAGATCCTCGAACCGGAGACTTAATTTATTCAAAACAATTCATCCTGGAAAACACCGAACCCCTTCACAACCTTTACGTAGACAAAGAATCCAACAAAGTGTACGTAGTCGGGCAAACTAAAGTATACGAAATAAGCTACTAAAAATTCAAGCCGCATAAATTCTCCTAAGCCGTTCCACTCACGCTTTTTTAAACATCACCTGGTTTTGGCAAAATATCATATTCAGAAGCATCAATAACCTCAATACCATATTTCCTCAAAGGATCAAATTGCGCTAAAACATCAGGATATCCGCGCACATAAACCACTCGTTTAATACCGGCCGCCGCAATAAGACATTCACAAATTCGACACGGATGCGTAGTAACATAAATTGTACCGCCCCTAACACTAATCCCCTTTTTAGCCGCATAAGACAAAAGATATTGCTCAGCGCATAAACCATAACAAATCTCCCGATTTAAGCCAGAAGGAACCTTTTTAATATCCCGAATACATCCTATTTTCGAACAATCAAATTTTGGCAAAGTATTATTATTTGTTTCCAACAAAATCTTATTTTTTTTAACCAAAATACAACCTACTTTCGCTCGCAAACAAGTAGAGCGACCTGCTATTTTAAGAAGCCGCTTTAAGATTTTATGATCAGAAAGCTTCACCCCTGACTTCAAAACAAAATTATTAATAATTTTAAGAGCCATTAATTTCGGTTTTTTTATTACATAAATAAACTTGCTGCCCACAAAAACTATTTTATTTTTTTATCATCCAGGGATAATTTTTCTGAATTTCAATAATTAAAGCTTCGGACTTTAAAATTCCCAATTCTGAAATAACCCCAGAAATATCATCAGCAGCAGACACTTCAAAAGCAGGGTTGTGAATCTTAATTCCCTGTGGTGCCTCAGCCCAAACTTCAACTGCATCGCGTTCCTCAATAACTTCATCCGCACCCCAAACCGTATCTGGATTAAATTTCCAAGAATTAGTGCAACTATAAGCAGGCACATCGTATTTTTTAGCAAATTCCAAAAGCATTCGCGTCCCAATTTTATTAATAATATTTCCCTCAGCAGAAATAGCATCACAGCCAAAAAGAAATAAATCCGCTTTTTTCATCCCTACTCGACCAGCAGAATCAATAAAATGCTCAACCGGAATTCCATGCGCCGCAATATTCGTCGCCGTAATTCTACCCTGATACCGAGGTCTTGTTTCAGTATTATAAACCACGAACCTTCGCCCCTCCTCCCAAGCCTTAACAAGGATATCTTCAACCGTAGAAGAATGACAATGAGTCATTACTATCATTTTATCGTGAATTTTTTTAGCTCCATATTTCGCAATTTTAATTTTGGAATCCCTAAAATATTGAATTACTTTTTCTGAAATATTGGGCGTTGCTTTGTAATTTTGTAAACAATAATAAAGAGCATTCCGCAAAGCTGGTTCCGTAGATCGTGCCTCCATCAATTCCGCTGCATATTTTTCAAGCCTAGCCTGATCCTCTGTCTCCTGTAATCTTAATGCCCACGCTTGCACCGCAGCCAATGCAATACGTTCTGCTCCTTGAATTTCAAGTGCTTTAATTTTCTGAACAATTTCTTCAAAAGAAAAATTTTTCATAACCAAAAATCATAAAATAACAATCTTTACCCTATTTTATACACCCCATCATTAGTAAAAGTTAAAGCTCGCTCAAGAGCTTCTTGGCCATCCGCATAAACCGTATACAACACTTCTCCTTTTTTCACTTTATCACCAAGTTTTTTATCCAACCACATTCCTGCGCCAGCATTTTTGGGCGCCCCAGCCACCCTAGCAATCCGAGCAATTAAAGCATTATTAATATATTTCACCGAGCCAGACTTAAGAGCTTTAACCGCGTGCTTTAATTTAGACAATTTTGGATAAAGTGTTTTCTTACCTTGCGCCTCGATAATTTTAACCATTTGTCGATACGCCGCGCCAGATTCAAGTTGCTCTTTAGCCATATTATAGCCCTTACCTACCTTTGCCTTCCCGCACATTTCCAAAAGCATACCAGCCATTTCACAAGCCTTTTCTCTTAAATCACGAGAAGCATCGGGCGTACCTTGCAAACTATTCATAACATCAATTGCCTCAAGCGCAGGCCCTATTCCTTTGCCAATAGGCTCTTCTCCGTCCGTAAGAATAACCTTCACTTTCATTCCCAATTTTTTTCCAATTTGTTCAAACCTCTTCTTAAGACAATCACCATCTTTTTTATTACTAATTTTAACTTGTTCTCCCACCGGGATATCAATCAAAACATGATTAGACCCAGCTGAAAATTTCTTAGCCATAATCGAAGCCAAGAGCATTCCTTCAGGATCCAAGCTAAGTGGATGACGAGCTTTAATCATTTTATCATCTGCCGCTGCCAAATCAACACCACCACCCCAAGCTATAAATCCACCAACCTTCTTCGCAATCTTCATTAATTTATCCGCTGGGATAGCCACTTCAGCTAAAGTTTCCATAGTATCCGCAGTGCCCGAAGGCGAAGTAATTGCCCGTGAAGAAGTTTTAGGCATGGTTAATCCCAAAGAAGTACAAATTGGGATAATTAACATGGTTGTCCGATTCCCAGGCACCCCACCAATACAATGCTTATCAAGCACAATCTTTCCTTTACCAAAATTTAATCGACTGCCGTTACGCACAATCGATCTAGTCAAATCAATTGTTTCTTGATCGTTCAAACCATGAATAAAACATCCAGCCACAAAATAAGCGATTTCCACATCCGAAAGATCCTCCTGAACCACATCCCTAATAATAAAATCAATCTTTTTATAATCAAGGTGCTGACCAGTTAATTTTTCCCTTATATAAATAGTAGAAAGTGGCTTAGGGCATAAACCAACATTAACAATATCCCCTTTTTTAACGCCCAAACGATTCCACGTTTCGCTAAAAAGCCCGATATTTTTATCGCCAATTCCGTTACCATCATCTGAAATTTCCAAAATCGCATTAACTATTTTTTTATTTTTGCCCTTTCCCGCTGTTAATTCAATTCGATCACCAGGGTGCAAATCAAGTTTATCAGCGTTATTTTGTTGGAGAACTGCAATCCATTTATTACCAGTTGTAATCTCAATCCTTTTTGGTTTAAGTTTTAACATAGGGGAGGAATATTTTAGAATTATTTAAAAAAATACTAAAAAAACAAAATATATCTTATAATTATAGCATCTTAATCCTCTTTTTTCAATGCCCATCATAACACAACTCTGCCGTCTTTCAGGAAAAACCTTCCTTATTAACGAAGAAGATCAAGCTTATTACCAAAAAATTGATGTTTCCTTGCCAACTTTATGCCCAGCAGAAAGGCAACGCCGTCGCTTAACTTTTCGTAACGAACGCAATCTTTATTCCAGAAAATGCGACCTAACTGGTCAACAAATTATTTCCAACTACTCCCCAACCAAAACCTTCAAAGTCTACGATAAAGATGTCTGGTGGAGCAATCAATGGGATCCTTTTAGTTACGGTCGATCGTACGATTTTTCTAAATCTTTTTTTGAACAATTTAGAGAATTACAAAAAATCGTTCCTCGCATCAATCTCTATTCTAAAGGCGGAGAAAATATCGCCTATACCAATCACGCCACGTACAATAAAAATTGCTACATGCTATTTAATGCTACGCACTGCGAAGATGTTCACTATAGCACTAATTATATAATTTCCTCACGAGACTGTATCGATTGCTACTCCATTAATCACTGCGAACTTTTATACGACTCTATTTTTTGTGAAAATTGTCACAAGAGCACTAATTTAGTGAATTGTAAAAATTGCCGTGATAGTTCTTTTTTATATGATTGCCGCGGGTGTGAATCCTGTTTGCTTTGCTGGAATTTACGAAATAAAAAATACTGTTTGGAAAACAAACAATACACCAAAGAAGAATATGAGCAAAAAATAAACCAATTTGATTTAGGAAGTTATCAAACATATCAAAATTTCAAAAATCGTTTTTTGAAATTAGTTCAAAACGAAGCTATTCATCGTGCTACTATTATTGATCAATCTGAAAATTGCACCGGCAATTATCTTTTTTCCTCCAAAAACACCAAAGATTCTTTTTACGCCATTGCCTGCGAAGATTCCAAATATATTTATGATGGATATGGTCACAAAGATGCTTACGATTGCTACGAAAGCGCTTTCGAAGCTGAACGCCAATACGAATGCTATGCCTGCAACTATCTAAAATTTTCTTATGGCTGCCATGTTTCACAAGAAGGATATAACCTTTACTACACAGATTATTGCTACAATTCCAATGATTTATTTGGATGTATTGGGCTACGGAGAGCAAAATATTGCCTACTAAACAAACAATACTCAAAAGAAGACTACCTTGCACTTAAAGAAAGAATTATTAATCAAATGAAAACGGATAAACAATGGGGAGAATTTCTACCTTCTGAATATTCACCTTTTGCTTATAACGAGTCCGTTGCTCAAGATTTTATGCCACTACCTAAAGAAGAAATTTTAAAACGTGGCTTACAATGGTTTGAAGCTCCAATTCCCAATCAAATTAACCAAAAAAAATTTGTTATTCCGGATAATATCAAGGTTGCTCCCGACACTATTTGTAATGAAATTTTAGAATGTAAAATTACCCACAAGCCCTACAAAATAATCCCCCCAGAATTAAAATTCTATCACAAATTAAATATCCCGATCCCTCATAAATGTTTTGAACAACGTCACAAAGAAAGAACTTATTTCCGTCATCCACGAACGCTATATCCCAGGAGTTGCACTTGCTGCCACCTCAACTTAAACTCCCCTTATGAAGTATCTTGTCACGAAAAAATCTATTGTGAAAATTGCTATTTAAAAAGCGTCTATTAACCAAACTCAACTATTTTTATGTTAAAACTTTTTTCAAAAAGAAAATATCGCACCTTAAATAAAATACAAATTTCTGCCACCGCCCTTCGCCATAATTTAAACTTATATCGCCAACTTTTACCAAACAAAACAATTTGTCCAGTTCTAAAGGCAAATGCCTACGGACACGGCCTAATCGAAGTGGCTCAAACGCTAAAAAAAGAAAATCCTGAATTTTTAATTGTTGATTCCCTTTATGAAGCCTACAAATTGAAAAAAGCAAATATCCATTCCAAAATTCTTATTCTAGGCTACACAATCACAGAAAATATAAAATACAAACATTTACCCTTTCATTTTGCAGTCAGCGATTTCGAATCAGCTCAAATATTAGCAAAGAAAAAAGCAAAAGTTCATCTTAAGATAGATACCGGGATGAATCGCATGGGTTTTACTCCCCAGGAATTAGCCACTTTTTTACCAAAATTTAAAGAATGGAACCTCGATGTAAAAGGAGTTTTGACCCATTTAGCCGACCCAGATAATCCCCAGGATAATTCCTTTACAGAAAAGCAACTAACTTCTTTTAAAAAAATCGTATCCCAAGTACATCAAACCGGATTTAAACCCAAATGGATTCATGCGGGCCAAAGCGCAGGATCCCTTAAGCAATCCGGAGATTTTATTAACATGGTGCGCCTAGGAATAGGCTTTTATGGAATTAATCCTTTTCACAAAACAGACCCTGCTTTTCAAAAGCTATCTGATTTAAAACCAGCCCTGGAATTAATTTCCACCTTAGTTGGAATCAGAAAAATTAACAAAAATGAAACCATCAGCTATGGCCGCACTTTTAAGGCCAACAGAAAAATGACAATTGGCATCGTCCCGGTAGGATATTACGAAGCCTTACCTTGGAACTTAGCAAATAAAGGCTTTATGGAAGTTAAAAATGTCCTCTGTCCAATCATTGGGAAAATTTGCATGAACTACACAATTATCGATTTAAGCAAAGTAAAAATTCCCCAAATTGGTGATGCCGTAATTATTTATTCCCAAAATATCAAAAACCCTAATTCCATTATCAAAATGGCTAAATTAGCCAAAACACTTCCTTACGAACTCCTAACACGAATCAACCAAAGCATTCGCAGAGAAATTATTTAAACATCAATTCAAACACCCCACAAAGAGTGCGATGAATTGCTTCATTTTCAATTATAACCCCGGTTAAATCACCAGCTCGGAATGAAATAAAAGCCACACGATCACGTCCATACATTGCGACCTCGGTTTCAAATGGAAAATTCTGCGGGCTAACCATTACGGTTTTTCTTAAATACTTTTTGTCATGCCTTAAATACCGCCGCGCCTCTGGTGAATCAGTCACGATAATTTCCGATTTAATTTTCTGCTTCACTAAGCGTGCCATATAATCATGAACTAAAAATCCACGTAATTCCTTGGGAATTGTATCAACTGCTAAAAACGCCCTAATTGGATATTCATTCCCCTGCATTAAGGTATCTTCATAAACTGTTTTAATTCCTTCCGCTCCTTCATAAAATCGCACCTTAGGCAGAGCACTCATGTCTCGCAAATAACTTGAAAATTCGGGTAAATAATTTTCCAAATCTTTTTTGCGACGCCCCCATTCCTGCCTTTGATGATCTGCGTAACGCACTAAGGCTTCAGGATTTTCCACCGTAAAATACTGAATATTATTACGCGTCACCACATTAGCTACGCCTCTCTCAATCAATTTTTTACAAATTACATAAGTTGTGACCCGATTCATCTTTAAATGCTTAGCTAAGATACTCGCTGGCTGCATGCCTAATTTTAAAGCCAATAAATAAACCTTAACTTCCTTTTCGGAAAACCCAAGGTCTTTTAGTAAATCTTCAATCATAGTTGTGTTGTTAAAAATAAATAACAATTATAATTCAAACCTGTTATAACATATAAATAAACAGATTTACAAGCTTATTTACTTTTTAAGTATATTTGTTAAAATTAAATTACTATGAAAAACCAAGTTCTACTTATCCCTGGCCCAACTTATGTTCGTCCACAAACCCTAAGAGCTCAAACCGGAACTCTAATTGGACACCGTGGCCAAGAATACAGAAATCTTCATCGGCGCATCGTTGAACAACTTAGATTTTTTCTAAACACGAAAGCCGATATTTTTATTTTACCAAGCTCAGCCAGTGGTTGCATGGAAGCAGCCATTAGAAACGGGGTCAAACAAAATGTTCTTTGCCTTGTAAATGGCGCTTTTTCGGAAAGATGGGCCGAAATCGCAGCAATGAACGGCAAAAAAGTTGATCGCTTAGAAATCCCCCTAGGCAAAGCTCCCACCCCTAAACTGCTAAAAGAAAAATTACAATCCAAAACTTACGACGCTGTTACTCTTGTGCTTAGCGAAACCTCAACCGGTGCCCGTGCCCCCATTGAAAAATTAGCTCCAATAATGAAAAAATATCCAAAAACACTCTTCTGCGTAGACGGCGTAAGCATTACCGGCGGAGAACCAATCAACGTGGACGAATGGGGTATTGATGTTTTCCTATTTGGGACACAAAAAGCTCTCGCCCTTCCCCCTGGAATTGCCTTCATGAGTGTTTCTGAAAAAGCTTTAGAAAAAGCTCAAACTATCAAAAATCGCGGCTTTTATTTCGACTTTTTAACCCTTAAAAAAGCAGCAGATAAACAACAAACACCAGTCACTCCACCAATTACTCTTCTTTATGCCACGATTCACCAGCTTGATTACATCCTTAATCAAGAAACCCTCAAAAAAAGATTCCTAAGGCACGCTCAAATGGCCAAAATGGTTAGAGATTGGGGTAAAAATTACTTTTCCTTATTTACAAATAAAAATTACCTAGTTAACACCTTAACCACCTTTAAAACTCCGTCCAATTTTAATACCGAACATTTTTTAAAAATTTGCCAAAACCAAGGTTTCGAATTAGCTAACGGCTATGGCGATCTAAAAAATAAAACTTTTCGTATTGGACACATGGGAGATCATTCACTTGAAACCATTAAATTAATGATCACTACCCTTACCCCCCTTGTTGAAAATTCCTTACCCCAACCACTATGAAAATCCTTATTGCTCAAAAACTTGGCGAAAGTGGCCTGAAAATCCTCCGCAATCAAAAACGTCACACCTTTGATTATTACCAGGCGCTAAAAACCGAAGATTTATTCCCACTGATCGCCAAATATGACGCCTTAATTGTCCGTAGCCAACCTCAATTAAATCGACCTATTCTCCTCATGGGCCAAAACCTCAAAGTAATTGGCCGAGCCGGAGTTGGCTTAGATAATATTGACCTAAAAGCAGCCTCCGAACTACAAATTGAAGTAGTAAACAGCGCTGACGCCAACATTATTTCCGCCGCAGAACATACTTTTGCCCTAATTATGGCTGTAAGTCGCAACCTTGTCTCGGCTCATCAATCTTTACAAAAAGGCATCTGGAATCGAGAATTATTTATTGGCACTGAACTTTATGCTAAAACTTTAGGCCTAATTGGTTGCGGCCGAATTGCCACCCATGTAGCACAAATTGCCAAAGGCTTTGGCCTAAAAATCATTGGCTATGATCCGTACCTAACACCCGAAAGCGCCCAAGAAAAAGGAATCTGCAAAAAAGAAAAAATTGATGAAGTCCTGCAAAAAGCCGATATTATTAGCCTTCATGTCCAAAAAACATCGGAAACCACTAATCTTCTTACCGAAAAAGAGCTTCAAAAAATGAAATCATCCGCAATTTTAATCAATTGCGCCAGAGGAGGAGTTGTTAATGAATCAGATCTTTACGCAGCCCTGCTGCAAAAAAAAATTGCCGGAGCCGGAATCGATGTTTGGGAAACAGAACCAGACACAACTAATCCTTTACAAAAATTAAGCAATGTCGTAGCCACTCCTCACCTCGGAGCTTTAACCCAAGAAGCCCAAGAACGTGTTAGTGAATCAATTGTTCAAAAAGTATTAGAAAAACTAGAGCTCCATAATTAAAACTCCCTAAGTCAGAAAAGAAGTCATGGCCTGCTTAGCAGTTTCCAAACACAATGTCCCACATTTGACTCGAGCTGGCCCTAACTCCACTCCCAATAAATCAAAAATCTTTTTTTGCGGAATTTTTTCAACCTCCTTAACATACTTTCCCTTCAATTCCTCAGTTAACAACGAAACAGCGGCCACACTAATCACACAACCCTCGCCCTGCCAACCGACATCAGTAATACGCGCTTTTTCCCCTTTACCCTCAATTTTAAAATAAAGACGAACATAATCACCGCAAGTAGTATTTACTCCAGAAAACTTAACTGTAGCGTTCGCTAACTCTCCACGATTAAGTGGATTTTTAGCTAAATCAATAATTTGCTCACGATAAAGATCCATAAAATTATTATCAAACCATGGACAAAAAAATAAGAAAGCCTAAATCTAACATCCTTTAAGGTAAGCTGATTAAAAAATTTGTCAAATTAGCTTGCCAAAGACAAAATCAAAATTTATTTTTAGACAAACAATTTTTTAAAATTATAACAACTATACAAATATGAAAAAAATATTTTCACTAACAATAATTAGTTTTTATCTATTTCTAAATGTTTTTATTTCCGAAACACCGCTTAATGCCCAAGAAGAAAACAGCTCTGATGATTATGCAATCTACAAAATAGATGTTCCTTCAGCCAAAAATGATCCTGATTACAGCACCAGGCCGGTGGTGATGTTTGCCCCTCAAAATATCGACCCAAATAAAGAATATCCGCTTGTACTCTATTTCCATGGCTATGGAGAAAACAATAACGTCGCCTTAAATGCAGACGGATCAGTCAACCTAGAAAGCGCTGAAACTAATAATTATGTAAAAATCGTCAATAATGCACTTACCGATTTACGCGTCAAAAATAGCCACACCAAAGATTGGGTTGTCCTGATGATTGATGGTCGAAATTGTTTAGATGGTACTTTTTACATAGATTCAAATTATACTGGTTCACTAGGCGAATGGGCTACTGTTGGGGTTCCATACTATATTGAAACCAAATTTCACGATCGCTTCGGCATCACCTTTTCCAAAGACCCAAATTTGCGAGCATTAGTCGGTCATTCAATGGGCGGCTATGGCGCACTTCGCTTATCTCAACTTTACAGCCCCACTACCATTCAAAAAGGAGAATATACCATTATTGATGAACAAGAAGTAAGTATCTACCCCTACGGAATTGCCGCCGCCAATAATCCCGCTGCTTCTTGGATTGCCACTACTGGTTTAGCGCTACGAGTACCGAGTGAAAATGATCGTAATTCCAAAACAAACGCCGTTGAATACACCTTTGATAATACTTCTTTTCGTGGACAAACCATTACCGAGGATGGAGATAATACGTATACCTGGAATCTTCACCGCTTAACCGATCTTTTATTTGCTCTTTCGGCTACTGTGGATAAAAGCTCTTTCCGCCCCAACGATGAAGCTTGTACCTGGGATAGCAAAGGCATTAATTATGTACTTAGGCCATCTGGACTTATTAGCCCTAAAAATCTCTACGACTGGCTTAAACAAGACGTTTCTAATGAAATCTCTCAAAACCCAGACATCTGGGCACAAAGCCATATTTACGCTGACGGAGAAGCAGTAGGATACCGAGACGAATATTATTTACAAGAAAATACAAAATATTTAAACGAATCTCTTCGTCGAGCTGAGCAAAAAAATCCTGACTTAAATTTAGACTTTGAAATAAGCTACTATCCCAATTCCCAAAACGCAGGCCATTACTCCAAATACCCTAAAAGGGGGGAGGCTTTACACTTTTTTGATTTAACTTGGCGCACTGAAGAGTCCTTTGAATTTGTAGCAAATAAAATGGATGCCTATAAAGGTCAATAAGAACGCTCGGTAGCTTTACCTTTTAAAAAGCCCCAAAAACATACCTGCTATTTTTATTACGAATTTGAATTACCTAAATTTTCGCTGAATACTCTTCAACCCATCAACCAAAAAATCAACGTCTTCCTTGGAATTATAAATAGCGAAACTCATCCGCACCGTGGCCGGCACCCCCAAGGTACTAATGAGCGGCATACAACAATGATGACCAGCCCGAACACAAATACCTTTTTCTCCCAAGACAGCGGCCACATCATGAGGATGAATTCCCTGAATAGCAAAAGAAATCGCCCCCCTTTGAGTTTGCCAGTCACCTGATCCAAATAAAGTTACTCCAGACAAGCTGCGCATTTGCACCAAAGCATAATCCTGAAGCTCTTGGTCATGCTGCTTAATCCATGTAAAACCCAATTCAGTTAAAAACGAAAGTGCCCCCCCTAAACCTATAACCTGCGAAATAGCAGGGGTACCAGCCTCAAATTTCCAAGGTAAATCATTCCAAATACTGTGGTCCAAATAAACTTCCTTAATCATATCACCACCCCCCATCCACGGCTCCATTTCCAATAAATGCTCTTTTTTCGCATATAAAACTCCGCATCCGGTTGGCCCATAGATTTTATGAGAAGAGAAAGCCAAAAAATCAACATCTAACTGCTGAACATCTATTGCGAAATGAGCAATAAATTGAGCTGCATCAACACAAACTAATGCCCCAACTTTACGCGCCAATCTAACTACTTGCTTGATATCTACCACTGTTCCTAAAACATTAGACAACCCGGTAATACTTACTATCTTTGTTTTAGGTGTAATTAAAGCAGCTAATGCGTCGTAATCTAATTGCCCATTCTTTTTAATTGGACAAAATCGCAAAACTGCACCAGTTTTTTTCGCCACCATTTGCCAAGGGACAAGATTAGAATGATGCTCCAGGATGGTTAAAACAATCTCATCGCCTGATTTTAAAAATTTACTCCCCCAAGACTGAACAACCAAATTAAGTGACTCCGTAGTTCCCTTGGTAAAAATAATTTCTTCCCTTTCCCGGGCATTAATAAAATCTTTTACCATATCGCGAACTCCTTCATACGCAATCGTGGCCTTTTCCGCCAAAGGATAAAGTCCACGATGAACATTAGCATTCCCTAAATGATAATAATCCCAAGAAGCATCCAATGCTCTATCCACCCGTTGCGTTGTGGCTGCATTATCCAAATAAATCAAATTAGGATTCAATCGAAAAAAAGGAAATCGTAATTTAAGTTCTGCCATGTTGAAATTTTTCATAAAAATAAATTTTAAATAAAAAGTTAAAATCAATTCACGACGCCCCCTTTAAAAACAATTTCATTCATTCTTTTCTTTAAACTCTGATCCACTAGATCTCCAAGAGCTTCACCTAAAAAACCTTCCACTATTAACGGAATTGCCACCTCTCCTGCAATTCCCCTTGAAGCTAAGTAAAATAATTTTTCCTCATCAATTCTTTCCACAGACGCCGCATGCGAGGCCATAACCTCATGACATCTAATTTCAAGATTAGGTTCAGCCTCAATTCTAGCAGTAGGGCTCAAAAGTAATATTTTTTCCTCTAACCTACCATCGGCTCCCAAACATTTCGGCTCCATCCTAATCGTGCCATTAATAAAGCCCTGAGCCTTATCTAGAAGCACCCCCCTAATCACTAATTTTGATTTAGTCTCAACCCCAAAATGCTGATGTTTAAATTTAATACTTTGATAATTAATATCCTTCCCTAAAAAAATTATTTTTGAAAAAACCACACTTTCTCTTCCCTTTAATTTTATAGAAACATCTCCCTCAAAATCCTCCCCAAAATAACACTGCAAAAAAGTAAGCTTCGCTCTTTCTTCTAAAACACAATCAACTTTTTGCCCACTTTTAACACCTAAAATTGTAACCACAGCCCCAACCCCAAGTTCAACCCTAAACTCAGGAACATCAGTTGGTAATTTTAAAATGAAATCTTTACCTAAATCCTTAATTTTAATAATCTTTACCATTCTATTTATAAATTTTTTAAAAAAATCTTTCTACTATCCAATCACTCCCTCCATTTCCATCTCAATTAAACGATTCATTTCGACTGCATACTCTAGAGGCAAGGCTTTAACAATCGGCTCAATAAAACCATTAACAATCATCCCCAAAGCTTCATTTTCAGAAAGACCCCGACTCCTCAAATAAAACAATTGCTCCTCACTAATTTTCCCTACCCTGGCCTCATGAGCAATCGCAACATCACTTTCATAAATTTTCATTTTGGGAAAAGTATCATTCCGAGATTCCTGATCTAAAATCAAAGCATCGCAACGAATATTGGCCTTTGCTCGCACTGCACCTTTATTAATTTGTAATAACCCCCGATAAACCGAAACCCCACCACCTTTTGAAATCCCTTTTGCTAAAACAGTCGAGCTTGTATCAGGGGCAACATGAATTACCTTTGCTCCGGTATCCTGAATTTGACCTCGGTTGGCAAAAGCAACTCCCAAATGATCTGCCCGCGCCCCCCTTCCTTTCAAGATAGAACAAGGATAAAGCATCGTGTGTCCACTCCCAAGATTACCACCAACCCATTCCATTGTGGCCAACGTATCCACAATCGCCCTTTTTGTATTCAAATTATAAGTATCTTGCGACCAATTTTCCACACTTGAATAACGAAAATGAGCATTTGATCCCACAAAAATTTCCACACACCCGGCATGCAATGAAGTGGATCCATACTTAGGAGCGGAACAACCCTCAATATAATGCCCTTTAGCCCCTTCTTCCACAATAATTAAAGTGTGCTCAAATTGCCCCATGGATTTCGCGTTCATTCGAAAATAAGCTTGCAAAGGTTGTGTCACATTCACCCCTTTCGGAATATAAAGAAAAGTTCCTCCTGACCACACGGCCCCATGCAAAGCCGCGAATTTATGATCTGAAGATGGCACACATTTCATAAAATATTTCTTCACCAATTCTGGGTACTTTTTCAAGGCCATATCCATATCCTCAAAAATCACCCCCTTCCCCTCCCATTGCTCTTTTAGCTTATGGTAAGCATTAAGTGAATCATATTGAGCTCCAGTTCCAGCCAAAAATTTACGCTCCGCCTCTGGGATTCCTAACCGTTCGAAAGTTTGTTTAATTTCCTTTGGAACTTCCTCCCATTTCGTAGCATAACCCTTCATTCCCTTAGGCGAGACATAATAAATAATTTCCTCAAAATTAATCCCACCTAAATCAACTCCCCAGGTTGGCAATTCTTTCTGATAAAAAATCCCTAAAGCTTTTAACCGATGCTCAAGCATCCAAATCGGTTCCTTCTTTTCCTTAGAAATACGCCGTACTAATGACTTTGAAAGCCCCTTTTCAGCTTTAGCAATATAACCATAGTCGTTATGGCTATCAAAAACAGTGCGATCAAGATTTTTAATGTAATCTAAAGCTCCCATTTGTTTTAAAATTTATGAAAAATTTGTAAGCAATTTTAACCCGGCCTTACCATTAACATTAGCTTGCGCTTTCCCGCCAGCAACATAAGCATACCCCTTTTTCTCCAAAATTTTCGCCAATTTATAATCTCCAGTTAAAACAATTTTCCCATTCATCATAACGTGAACATAATCTGGCTGAATATAATTCAAAATACGAGGATAATGAGTAATAATTAAAAGGCTACGATCAGATTTTTTAAAACCCTGAATTACTCCACCAATTAATCGCAAAGCATCAATATCTACCCCAGAATCAATTTCATCAAGAATAGTTAATTTAGGCTCAAATAAGGCCATTTGAATAATCTCCGATTTCTTTTTTTCTCCTCCGGAAAATCCTTCATTAATAGCTCGATTCATAAAATGAGCTGGAAAATCTATTGATTTCATTTTAGCCAACAACAAACTCTTAAAAGCATATAAAGAAATTGGCACAAACTCTTTACCAAGTTGCTCAGCCCGCAATTTATTAACATTATTATAACAAACCCGTAAAAAAGAAATAAAACTCACCCCCGGAATTTCTCGAGGATACTGAAAAGCCAAAAAAATACCATTTAAAAGTCGCGTTTCTGGCTTCATTAACTGCAAATCTTCGCCTAACCAAAAAATCTCTCCCTGCGAAATTTTATAAAAAGGATGACCCGCCAAAGTCATAGCCAAAGTACTTTTTCCTGATCCATTCGGCCCCATTATGGCATGAATTTCTCCAGGCTTAATTTCTAAATTAAGCTCATTAATAATTTTTTTATAGCCAACCTCTACTGATAAATTTTTAATGGAAAGTAATGACAATATTTTTTTTTGCTTTTTCATAGTGTCAAAAATTAAAATTTGGATTTAAAAATTCTAACCTTCTTTACCCCAAAAGACTTAACATTCGGCAAATTTACACCTGGACTATGGCCAACTAAATCGGCCAATGAATATTTAGAAGCAATCTGATTTATAGCTTCCTGCAATTCACGCCAAAACCTTTTTGAACTACACTGACAAAAAGAAGGACAAGATGCCTCATCATGATTACATCGCACCAAACTCAAATTTCCCCCCAAAGCTTCAAAAATTTTCTTTAAAAAAATACGCTCAGGAGAATTAACTAAACGATACCCGCCATTAACCCCTTCTTGAGCCACAATTAAATTTTCCTTGCGCAAAGAAATCGTAATCTTAGCCAAGAATCGATACGGTAATTTCCTCTCCCTAGCCAACAACCGTAGAGAGGTATAGCCCTGATTATAGCGCTCGGCAAGAGCAACCATAAAAAGCAAAGCGTAATCAATTTGGCGATTAATTTGAAACATAACAAACTCATACTAACATAGTGCTAGTTAAAAACTAAATAAAAATAGTTTAGCCTTATTCGCTTTAATTCAGCAAAAAAACATAACCCTTTTATCTTCTCCTAATTCTCCTTATTAGCAGCCAACCCAATCCTCCCAAAACACCAATTGGTAAACCTAAAACAAACAACCAAATTACCACATTTATCAACCACTCAAACATCATAACTAAAGCATTAACCGCCTCTCTAAAAACAATAACCGGCTTCCAATCACGAGATGGCGCCACAATTGAAGTTTGCTCATAAACATAAACCATAATCGTCGAAAGATCGGTCCGATTTTCAAGGTACTTAACTTGTCCGGTAAGAGCTTCAATTTCGGCACGCACCCGAGACAATTCCACATTAACCTTCAATAAATCCTCAACAGTTGTAGCCTGACTAAGGATTTTTAAATATTGAGCTTCTTCCGCCTGCTTAGCACCCAAACGAGCCGTAAGATCAATATACTGCTCTGTAACATCCTGCCCGCTAATCGATTCACTAGTAACCACCGTGGCTAATAATTTCAAATCCTTCAAGGCCAATTCAAACTGCGCCACCGGAACCCTTAAAGTAAGAGATCCAGCCGTAGTTTCATCCGTTTGTAACCAAGTGTTAGAATCCTGAATGAATCCACTATATTTTTGAGCAATTTCCATAGCCTGATCCATAAAAGCAGCTGTACTTTTTACGTCTAAGTTCAAAGTTCCGGTTTTGACAACCTTTTGCAACATCTCCACATAATCCCCATCAGCAATCAAACTATTCATGCCTGCGCTTTCCATCGGTGCAAAAGATGGGATCATGGCACCCTCTTGATCAGTAACTGTCATCTGTCTAACCTTATCTTTAAACACAGATCCTTCAAAATAATAGGTTGCATCCTTTCCCCACCAAATTCCTCCACCAAAAACAACTACTAGCAAAATTAACCCTAGACCATACCTAACCCACGCTGGATAATGTTTAAATTTTTCAAGTAAAACCATAAAATATTAAAATTAAAAATTAATAATCCACCAAAAAATAATACTACCCCAAAATAGCTAAAAAGAAAGAAACTAATCCTTCTTTTAAATCCTAGAACACCCGATGCTGTTAATAAACTGGTAGCGCCAGGGGGAATCGAACCCCCGTTGCCGGGATGAAAACCCGATGTCCTAACCACTAGACGATGGCGCCAAAATATATACCCCTACACACCTATAACTTAATTACCAAAAAACACCCAAAACAATACAGCAAAGCTAGTATAGTGAGTAAAAAAGCCATGTCAACCTGTAAAAAATACCGGCATACCTAACCCCCTAATAAGCCTAAAAACCGTTTTTTATGCAAGTTTTATAAAATTTGTCAATAAAATCCTCATAACCTTATCTTAACCTGTTAAATTACCTAAAAAACACCTCTGTTTAAAAAAATCTATCCCAAATTCAAGAAAATGCCTTTACAGAAGCCAAACCAGTAAACTATCCTATGATCAGATTTATTCCTAACCCAATTAATATGGCCTACAGTCACAAGAATAGCAAAGGGCAAACCTATTTCCTTCATGGGAAAATGGTCACTTTGCGCGGCGGTCGCAAGCAACAAATTTATTACTTTGCTCGCGAAGAAAAGAAGGATGCCCTAGAAGGTCTTCCAGAAGGATACCAGGTTGTAGAAAACAAAAGAACTGGTCTTCCAATGCTCCGCAAAGCCAAGAAATAATTTTCAACTAAAACCTATAAAAAATCGCGAACCTCAAAAGAGGTCTCGCGATTTTTTTTATAAACCCTTTGCTGATAATCCTTCTTCCCCTTATTATAAAATCATGAATATCATCACCAATATCATTTTAATTCTCATCCTTGCTTTTACCATTCTGCTATTAATAACAGCAGTAGTAAACCTGTTTTCCGGTGCTGTTTCAGTCCCCAGTAATCGAAATACAATTAAGCTCATGCTTGAAGTGGCCAACCTTAAAAAGGGAGATGTCATTTATGATCTTGGCTGCGGAGATGCCCGCCTCCTAATTCAAGCCGAAAAGAAATACGGCACAATTGGAATTGGATATGAAAATGCCCCAATTACCTTCTTGGTAGCACAAATTCTTAAAAAGATCAGAAAATCTAATGTAAAAATCCTTTTTAGAAATTTTTTCAAAGATTCACTCAGCGAAGCCAAAATAATTTTTCTTTACCTAAGCCCTGAAGTTCAAAAAAATCTCACCACTAAAATCAAAAAAGAATGCCGAAAAGGAACAACTATTATCAGTAATTGCTTTCACTTACCTGATCTAACTCCCTATAAAACCATTCCTAAAGACAAAAAAAATAAAACAAATACCGTACATATCTACAAAATTAAATAATTTCCCAGACCTAAAAATATGGAAAAATTTATTCATTTCATGGAGCTTTTCCCGCCCCTTAGCCCATGGCAAACAATCCTCCTAATCCTAATTTTAATTCCAACCCTAATTACCTTAATTTGGGGAGCACCTTGGGTCCCCACTCCCATGAATCGAGTTCTTAAAATGCTCCAACTAGCTAAACTTAAACCTGGACAAAAAATATATGACCTGGGGTGTGGCGATGGCCGATTGGTTCATCTTGCCTCCATTCACTATAAAGCGAAAGCTATTGGCCTTGAATTTTCTCCTTTAATTTACGCTATGGCTAAGCTAATCCAGCCCTATTATTGGCTTAAGGGCTCCCGTGCTCAAATAAAATTTCGTAATTTTTACAAAGTTAATTTAAATGATGCGGATGTCGTTGTTTGTTATTTACTTCCGCACTCCATGCGCAAAATTCAAAAAAAGCTTGAACTAGAGCTAAAAAAAGAAGCACAAGTAATCTCCTATGCTTTTCCAGTCACAGCCTGGATCCCTAACCACCGCTCACCGCGTCAACGCCAAAAAGCCTTTGGCCCAATTTGGGTTTATAAATTCCCAGTTAAACCACAAAAAAAACAACCTCTATGACCTCTGCCACTCTTATCGGCTCACTCGCAGCCATCATCACTACATCTTCCTTATTCCCGCAAGTTGTCAAAACCATTAAAACCAAAAATACTAAAAGCATTTCACTGCTAATGTATAGCTTTTTTTTAATCGGAGTAATCCTTTGGTTGATATATGGGCTCTTACTACACAATTGGCCTATAATTCTGGCTAACAGTGTTACGGTTTGCACTAGCTTGATCATTTTAACCCTGAAAATAAAACACGGGTAAAAAAACATAACCCACCTCTCCCCGGGGGCCACCGTCCACCTCCAGCATAGCATATTCATCGTGAACAAAACCTTGCAAAAAAATTAAAAATCGATTGAAGCTCCAGGAATAGCCGCACACCAATGCGCAATTTGCAAAATCAATTCCATAAAAAACCAAGCCACATAGGCAATCATATACCCTCCACCCATCCAAAAATAAGAACCCAAAAGCGCTAAGGCACTAAACAACATTGCTAAAGGGATAAAAGAAACCGCGGCCACATTAGCTAAAGGAGCAATCAAGGAAAATCGCCCAAAAGCCGAAATAATCACTGGTACAGCTAAAGTTTGCGCCGATAAAGTAGTCAACAAAGCCTCTCGAATCGAAAAAATTTCCGGTAAATATCCGTAAATTTTCAGCTTTTTCAAAACATTTTCCACAAAAGAACTCATATAAATCAAACCACAAGTAGCTGCAAAAGAAAGCTGAAACCCAACATCATCAACTAAAATAAAAGGATTCCACATTACCATCATCCCGGCCGTAATAGCCAAAAGACGAGTCACCTGAGCCTGCCTTCCAAACCATATTGCCCACAAACTCAAAACCCCCATAATCGCGGATCGTACTACCGCCGCTGTTCCTCCCACCAACACCACAAAAACAATAATAACTATACTGGCAATAATTGTTTGCCACCGCTTAGCTAAAAATCTCAACATCCCTGAAACAAAAACAATAATTAAAGTAATATTGTACCCAGAAATAGCAATAATATGCGTTAATCCGCTCGTATTAAAATCCTGCATTAACTCCGCTGGAATTCCTTTTCGTGAACCTAACAATAAACCTGCTGCAAAACTGGCCTGTGGCTCAGGCATGAGCTGATTAAAACGATCCTCAATCGCTGCCTTAAAGCCAAAAACATAAAATTTCCAATCTTTTACCGCTTCTTTCTCCACTATCTTTATTCGCGGGTAATACATTACCGAGTGAATGCCATACCTCTGCAAATAACGTTTATAAGAAAACTCATCAAACTCAACTGGCTCTTTTATCGTACCTGTAATCCGCAATCGATCCCCGTAAAAATATTCTGGATAACGATCCACGGTGGCCAAAACCATACCACTAACCTCAATCACCTCCTTATCCCTAATCAATTGATCAATTTTTATCGTCAACTTCGTTTGATCCGCTCGCACATCGGGATAATTCACAACTATGCCCTCAAGCACTACTGATTTTGACTCATCGTGATAATAAGCCAAATCCCCAGGGTCATAAAAAGGCAATCCCACCTCATAACGAAACCAGCCCATCAAAAAAGCCACTATTAAAACACCAAAAAAGGTTAACCCCACGCGTAATTTTTTAACCCCGAAAATCAAAATACCGCCAAGTATAATTCCCCCTAAATTCATTCCCTTGGCCGCGAACCAAACCCCAATCAAAAAAGCCCCAATTCCAAGCACCATTTCCCGATGCTCAAAAAACCCAAAATCTTTTTTAGTAATTCTTTCCTGTTGGGAAATAATTTTCCATCCAGATTCACCCTCATTTTGCTTTAATAAAGAGAAGCTTTTATCCATATCTCCCATCTTGCCATTTTCTCCGTGAACAAAATCTAAACAAAATGTGAACTAAAAAAAGGAAACAAGGTTGTATTACATCTCACCAGAACGATTTCGAGCACCAGATTGAGAACTCCACAACTCCAATAATTGCTTGCGCAAATACGCCATAATCTCATCTACAGTCTTTCCCCAGGGGGTATCTCTTCCTGCCTCACTATTAGTTTGAGGAAAGCTAATTCTACCGCAGACTAATGCTTGCCTAAATTGAGCTATAAGCAAAGCTAATTGACCACTATCACCTAAAATTTCTTGTAGATTGACCGGCATTTCACAAAAAGGGACACTACCTGGATTATTACCTTCCCGTACCCACTCTCTAAAAGCAGTCCACGCCTGATTCTGTAACACATCACTAGCTACTCCTGGATTCTTACTAGGAGAAAATTGAATCAAGTCAAATGTTTTATACCTTGGTTGGTCAAGTCTTGTCATTTTTATAAAAAAATTAATTTTAAAATTAAAAATAGAAATTACTTTAATTCATTTCCCTCCAATCTGTCAAGCTCAATTTTACACCTTTCCCTTCATCCTAATCTCGGGTATTTTAATCATGATTTCATTTTCATCATTTCTCTTATGAATTTTCAACTAAAACGCATCCGCAAAGGACTTCCTGTCTCCAAAGACCCCTCAAAAAATCTACCTCCAAATCTAACTACCCCAAAATCAGCAGCACCAAATAAACCTAATGTCACAACCAACCAAAATAAATTCAAAAAAACCTTAAAATCTTTTGTCGCGCATCATTTTGTTTGGACCGCTATTATCTTAATCGGCCTAATTATCATGGGTAAAATTACCTGGCGCGTCATAACTTTAGCCGAAGATTTTTCGGTCAAAGAAGTAATTCTATCCGCTTTTAGCGAAAAAATTAAAACTGACGACGAAAATCACACCAATATTTTACTCCTGGGAACCGGCACCGAAGACCACGATGGCGCTAATCTAACAGATACAATTATGATCGCCAGCATTGACCACGATCTCAAATCCGTCTCCATGCTTTCGATACCCCGCGATCTTTACATCAAAATCCCGGAACTACCGGAGGGAAACCGTATTAATAGCGTTTTTGAACTATATGCCGAAAAAGACATGTACTTAAACGGAACTGATGAAAAAACCGCTTACCAAAAAAGTTACGACGTACTTACCAAAACAGTTTCGGAAATTTTAGGCATACCTATTCATTACTACGCCCGCATTAATTTTCAGGCTTTTAAGGATATTGTTAACGCCCTGGACGGGATTGAAATAAATGTTCCCGAAGATTTATACGATCCCTTCTATCCAGCCGAAGACGGCTCTTTAACTGACATTACCGTCAATATCAAAAAGGGACTCCAAACCATGAATGGCGAAACCGCTCTAAAATATGTCCGTAGCCGCAAAACCACCAGTGATTACGCCAGAGCAGCCCGCCAGCAACTTGTTTTACAAGCTATCAAAGAAAAAGCACTTTCCCTGGGTATTCTTACCAAACCTAATAAACTTAAAGAACTTTACGACACTTTAACTAACAATTTTAATACCAATTTAACCTGGGCTGAAATGACTTATTTAGCCAAAATTTCCACCAAATTTGACCGTCAAAATGTTTCCAGTTGGATTTTAAACGATAATCCCCTAACCACTGGCGGATTCCTTTATACCCCGGATCGCGAACTCTACAATGGAGCCTTTGTCTTAACCCCATACACCCAAGATTATAGTGATATCCAAGCTTTTGCTAATTTAGTGTTAATTCACCCGGAAATTCACGCCACTCACTTAACCTATCAAATTCTCAACGGGACAAGCAGTAATGGCGTGGCCAGTGAAGTTCTTTATTATTTAAACAGATTTGGATTTGATGTTGTCCGCTACGGCAATGCACCCGAAAAACCAATCGCAACCACCTCCATCATTCCCCGCACTTCCCTCCTAAGCGGCCAAACCACTGAAAATATTAATAGTGATAAAACCCTTAATTACCTAAAAAATAATTTTATCCCCGCATCGAATCTAGCCACTAACCTTTCTGAAAAATATTCGCCATCTCAATGGGAAACCCAAGCCGACGTTATCATTGAATTAGGTAATGATTTTGTTCAATGGATGCAAGAAAACAAAAAAAGATTTTACTAAAATCTGATAAAATATGCGTCTTAATAAATTTATTTCCCAGTCCGGTTATTGCTCTCGCCGCAAAGCCGATGAACTTATTAAAGCCGGTAAAATTCAGCTTAATAATGAAATTTGCCAAGAATTAGGGAAAAATATTGATCCAAAAAATGACCAAATCTTTATCAACGGAAAATCCTTAAAACCTCCGCAAAATTTCACCTATCTACTTCTTAATAAACCAACTGGCTACACCACTACTCGTTCCGACCCCCATGCCGAAAAAACAATCTATTCCCTAATCCCCTCTAAATTCCATCATCTCCACCCAGTAGGCCGTCTGGACAAAGAAAGCGAAGGACTTCTTCTTTTAACCGATGACGGCGACTTTACCTACCAAATGACCCATCCAAAACACGACAACGAAAAAACATACGAAATTAAAGTAAAAGGCACACCTTCAGTAGAACAACTAAATTACCTTGAAAAAGGAATTACCATCACAGAAGAAATTAAAGGAGAAAAAATCCAATATCAAACTTTACCCTGTAAAATAATCAGCCATTATTCCAAAAAATCCACCCTTCTAATTACTTTACATGAAGGCCGAAAACGCCAAATAAGAAAAATGCTCCAAAAAATCGGCCACCCCGTGGTATATTTAAAAAGAATTTCCATAGGAAAATATCACCTGAAAAATCTTAAAATAGGCGAATGGGAAATTGTCAAAAAACTTAGTTGACGTATCTTTAAATTAACAATTCCCCTCCCACCCAGGAGGCTAACCACCAGCAAACCCCTTATAGCATATTCACCGTGAACAAAACCTTTCAAAATTATTAAAATTCCTCATTCTCTTTCTCTAATCTAATTTTCACCTCATGTTCAAAGCCTTCTTAGCCTTACTCATGGCCTCCACACTTCATGCAAATTCCATGAATCATGCTGATTTTACCTATAAAACCATCTGGGAAAATCGTCCAATTCTAAGTGTGGAGAATCTTCCCCAAAAAAAAGAAGACCTTCCTCCGCCAGAAACAACTGCCCAATCAATTATCGCCATTGAAGTTAATTCCGGTAAAATTCTTTATGAAAAAAATTCGCAAGAAAAACGTCCCATTGCCAGTTTAACCAAACTCATGACTAGCTTAATTATTACTCAAGAAGAAGCTCCAAACACCATTGTTAAAGTTAGCAAAACCGCCAGCGACATTGAAGGTTCCCAAATTTGGCTAAGCACAGACGAAAAAATCAGCGTAAAAGATCTTTTATACGGTCTGCTAATTTCCTCTGGCAACGATGCGGCCATTGCCCTGGCCGAATTCAACGGCGGGACAATCGAACAATTTGTAAAAAAGATGAACCAAAAAGCCAGCCAATTTGGCCTAAAAAATACCCATTTTTCTAATCCAATGGGCTTTGATACCGCCGATAACTATTCTACGGCTAGAGATCTTGCTATCCTAAGTTTATTGGATTTAAAAATCCCACTTATCACTGAAGCCACAAGCCATACTACTTACACCATTAAAAGCGAAAGTGGCATTGACCACGAATACATTAGTACTAATAAATTACTTGGAGACAACCTAGGAATTGCAGGACTAAAAATTAAGGGGCTGAAAACCGGCAGCACCCCAGAAGCTGGCGAATGCCTAATTACCAATGCGATCTACCCAAACGGAAAACAAATTTTAACCATAGTTTTAGGCAGCGCAGATCGTTTTAACGACACTCGGCTTCTTGTAAATTGGTTAAATAATAGTTACCATCTTCTTGAATGATTAATTTTTTCTCAATTACCGACACTGTCCGTCATCTTTTCCTAATTTTCATTTCCTTTAGTTTCTCCTTTTTAATTGCCGTACTCATTGCGCCTTTTTTTATCAAAAAATTAAAAACATGGCGCCTTGGTAAACAAATTCGTCAAGAAACAATTGACGGCAAAGTTGCCAGCCTTTTCCATGCTCTGCATCAAAAAAAACAAGGCACTCCCACCATGGGCGGAATACTTATTTGGGGAACAGCGCTCCTGGTTATAATCTTGACCCGTCTACTTTCTTTTTTCGGAATAATTGACCACTCTCTGATTAACCGAAAAGAAACTTATTTACCCATTTTCACCCTCATTACCGTCGCTCTTTTAGGTGCCCTGGACGATTATTTAAACATCAAAAACCTCGGCAAAACCAAAGGCCTAGCCGCCAAACCAAAATTACTATGGCTTATTATTTTTGCTGGCTTAGGGGCTTGGTGGTTTTATTTTAAACTTGGTTATAATCAAATCCATATTCCCGGCATAGGCGATTTCATTATTAATGCCTGGTATATTCCTTTATTTATTTTTATCATCATTGCAACCGCCAATGCCGTTAATATTACCGATGGGCTAGATGGTTTATCGGCTGGTTTAAGTATCATCGCTTTTAGCTCCTTCGCTGGTATCGCTTACATGAAAGGACTTTTTATTCTTTCCGCCTTTTGCGCCATAATTTCCGGCGCAACTTTAGCCTTTTTATGGTTTAACATCCCCCCAGCCAAATTTTACATGGGCGATACTGGGTCTTTAGCACTTGGAGCAACTCTTGGAGTCATCGCCCTGCTCACTAACTCTGTTTTAATTTTACCTTTTATCGGTTTTATTTTTGTTATTGAAACTCTCTCCGTCATTATTCAGTTAACTTCGAAAAAAATATTCCACCGCAAAATATTCCACATCGCTCCCCTACATCATCATTTCGAACAACTAGGTTGGCCAGAACATCAAATTACTATGCGTTTTTGGATGGTTGGAGGTATTGTCGCAGCTTTTGGCTTAATCATCGGACTCATCGGCATGGGAAATTAAAGATATTCTTCACTTAAAGTATATACCTTCTCCCCATTATCATCATAAAAAGCTTCTAAATCATTAATAAGTTTCATAATTTCAACCGAAGGCTGAGTTCCCTTTTTTAATCTACTTAAAATTTGTTTTTGAATTTCCTCATCATTTTTTACATCCTTCAAAAAGGAGCTAAGATACAAAACCGCCCGTTCCTTTAAATTCAAAACCAGGGCATTAAGCTGGAAAAGAGTATCTTTTTGCAACACAATTAATTGCTGCTGAACACTATCTGCTTCAGGCCTATCCTCATCTGCTAAATTTCCTAATTCCGCTTGGATTAATTTAAGATATTGTAAATCTTCTAACTTTTGGTCCAAAATAGCTAAAATTAATTCTTTGCGTTGTGCCATATCAAAATTACCCAATCCATCAATCATGGCTTCAAACTGACTTTCATAATCTTCAAGTGCCTTTGCTGCCAAATCATAACCCCCCAACTGCATTAATTCCAAGGCAAGACCAAGCCGATCAGCTGTGGTTTCCAATTGAATTAAGCCACGAGCTTTTTCGTCATGCACAATCTGCACTAACATCTCATCCAACATTTTCCTAACTTCACCCAAAGAATTAATTGGCAAACCCTGTAAAATCTTTTTATGCTGCTGCAAAAGCATCTGAACATCCGCCTCATTTTCTCTGGCTAAATTCAAAAAAGCAACCCGGTAGTCACTCAACGCTTTCTCTCCCAATTTTAAATCATTTTTCGCAAAAAGTGCGACCATCTCCGAAAACCGAATATGAGCAAATTCCAAAAGTAATTTCCGTTTTATTACTTCGTCTGAAGCTAAAAATAAACGTGTTTCTTCAGCAACTCTTTTAGTTGGATATAAAACATTACCAGGCAATACCCCGGCAATTTGAACCATTTCATTTTGATAATAAAAAGCTAATTCATCAAGATGCTTTTGATTACTTTCTAAATTAAATTGCACCCAAAAATCAACCTGCTTCAATAAGGAAAAATCCGAAATAGGTTCAATTTTTAAATTTTCTTCAACTGAATTAATTGTAATGGAAAGCGGCCTACCCAATGTACCTTTTCGTAAAACATTTCCCTGAGTTACCTCAAAATAAATCAAGTAATCAAAAACTCTTGCCTCCACTTTTCCCTCAGAAACAAAAACATCAAAAGTCGCTTTTTTATCAATGGTAAAAACCGTTTTACCCGAAGACACAGAAAAAGTTGACCCGTTTGATAAATTAACAATTTGTGACCAAACCCGTCCCGTAATTACCTCAACCTGAATAATAGTATAAGCTGAATTAGCAGGGTCAACCCATAAATGCAAAATTTCCACTTCACTCTGCAGCCCGATCGTAACTTGAGTATCATCAAAAAACCCTATCGAAGCCATACCTTGCCCTTCAGTTAAGATATGATCTCCCTCCTGAATACGCATTCCCTCGCCGGCAACAATCTGCTGCCCATCGCGCTCAATAAAAACCTGACCATAGATCTGTTCAATAGTATTAATACGAGCAGCCAAAACCTGGTTTGGAAAATGAACCGTATAGCCAAAAACCCCAATAACAACTACCATAATAGCAACTACTGCAGACCAATAACGCCTTCGTCCCCAAACCCCATTCCATAAATCACCCAAGTCCAATCGTTGAAGTCGAAGCCCCAAAGTAGTCAATAAACTTTCCCTGGTCTTAAATTTAAAATCCTTGGAAGGGGCCACGTCCATATTAAGTCGCCCCAATTGTTTAGCTAAACTAGAAAATTCGACTGTTTCCTGGCTCATTACCTGATCAATATGTCTCATTATCTGCTTTTTTAAGAGATTCTTTCGGGGATTTTTCAAAGGAAGGCCTTCCTTTGAAAAATCCCCGAGCAAATGCTCAATTTTTTCAAGCCCATAATGTCGATATAACCATCTAAACATATTCATACAATTTAAAACGAAAAAATCTAAAATTCATTACTTTCCATCCCCTGACCCTGCAAAACTTGCCGTAAAGCTTTTAAGGCGCGATATTGCAAAATCCGAATATTAGCCACATTACGTTGCATCATTTGAGCCACTTCCTTCGTATCAAAACCCATTAAATATTTTAAAACTAAAACCTGTTGATAACTTTCCTTTAATTGCACCAATCCTTTCCTAAGATAACTTTGATTTAGTTGTTTCCCAGCCCAATCAGCAGGATCATCTTCTGATCGATTAACGTGCGCCGGCAAATTTTCATTTAAAGAAATATGCTTACGATGAAAACGATAATAATCCACTATCAAATTGTGCGCCACCCTAAAAAGCCAAGAAGAAAAAGGAAATTCTCCGGGTCGATACTTATCAATATTTTCCCAAACTTTTACAAAAACAGTTTCCACCAAATCCTCCACTTCTTCCCTGTCAATACGGTAAAAAACGTAACGATAAACCATATCTACATAAGCATCATAAATAGCGCCAAAAGCCTCAACTCCTCCATCTTGACAAATAGAAACTAGCTGTTGGATTTTTTTCTCATCAGGCTTTAAAAAATGCTTCCGTGAGTTAAAAGGATTTACAGAGACCATAAAATGGCTAAAACAGGCCAAAAAATGAAAACAAAAAAATAATAAACGCGAATATTATTGAAGCATAAAACAAATAAAATTGCGAATTTCTAACTCATCTCCCAATTCCCCAATTTTCGCTCACATCTCTTAACTTCCTTCTTTGCCCCAATATAAATTGGCGTTCTTTGCTCCAGATGCTCAACCTTCTGATCTAAAATAGACATTCTTCCATCCGAAGCCGCGCCACCAGCCTGTTCCATTAAAAAAGCCATGGGCGCACATTCAAAAAGTAACCTTAATTTACCTTGCGGACATTCAGAATAACCAGGATAAGCAAAAATTCCTTTTCCCTTTAAAAAAATCTGATTAACATCTGGCACCATTCCCCCTGAATAACGCAACGTATAACCCTCATTCATCCACCACTGCACCAATTCCAAATAATCCTTCCGTTCCCTAACTGCTCTCAAATTGCCAGGAGCGAACATTTTGCCTTCTTCTATCCTAATATTTTTTTTGGATAAAATAAATCGCGGCTCATCAGTAAGCCTAAATTCAACTACTCCATCCCCAGTCGTAACCAGTAAAGTTGTCCTTGGCCCATAAATCGCGATCACGGCCGCTACTTGTTCCCTCCCTGTTCTGCCAATAAAAGAATTCGCCTTATAAATCCCAAAAATACTACCCACTGCTAAATTTACATCCACCAAAGAAGACCCATCCAAGGGATCATAACAAACTGCATATTCACCATCTCCCAATTTAATTTCATTCGGCAACTCCTCAGAAGCTATTAACCCAATTAAAAAATTTTGCTTAAACTCATCCTGAATAATTTTATCCGCCAAAACATCTAAAGCCAATTGATCTTCGCCGTAAACATTTTTTGTCCCAGCCTTCCCGGTGTCAACTTTCTTAATTTGTTCCGAAATAAGTCGAACTGATTTTTTAATACTTTCTAAAACTGAAAAAAGTGGCTCATTCACACCTATTCCCTTAAAATATTCACAGAAATTAGCCATATTTAATTTTTTTAAATTCTAAAAATCCAACCTATCCATTCGCCATCACCCACTTAATCAAATCCACCACTCTAGCCACATAACCCCACTCATTATCATACCAAACTACTAATTGCACATTACGACCAAGAACCACCTTTGTAGATAATAAATCAATAATTGCCGACCGTTTATCGCCTCGGTAATCTACGGAAACCAAAGGCTCACTTGAAGTCCCTAAAATACCCATTAATCCCTCAGCTTCGACCTTCATAAAGGCCTCATTAACTTCATCAATCTCAACTTCAGTCCTTAACCGCACCATCATATCCAAAACAGAAACCGAAGAAACCGGCACTCGAAAAGCCATTCCATTAACCTTGCCCTTTAAAGACGGGATAACCTGCCCAATCGCGGACATGGCTCCGGTCGAAGTCGGAATAATTGATTCCGTGGTTGCCCTGGCTCGCCTCAGATCTTCTGGATTCGAATTGTCCAACAAATTCTGGGTATAGGTAAAAGCATGAATTGTCGAAACAAGGGCAGATTCTACGCCAAAAACTTCCTCCAAAACTTTCATCGTTGGCGCCAACGCATTAGTTGTACAAGAAGCATTAGAAATTATTTGAAAATTTTTGGGATCATAATCTTGATGATTCACTCCCATCACTAAAGTTTGAATTCTTTCATCTTTACATGGGGCCGTAACCAACACCTTTTTAGCCCCAGCTTCAAAATGCGGCAACACTTGCTCACGAGTGACAAATTTACCAGTCGATTCAATCACCACGTCCACCCCACAATCAGCCCAAGGCACCTTAGAATGGTCAGATTCCTGAAAAATCAATACTTTTTCTCCATTTACTTTTAAATTACCATCATTAACCTCAACCAAATCATCCAAAGTTCCATAAATCGAATCACGCTTAAGCAATAAAGCATGCGAATCAGCCTCAGCCCTACTATTAATAGCCACCACTCGAATATCCTCACCATCAAGAGTTTGCCGATGTAAAGCCCGTCCAATCCGGCCATAACCATTTATCCCAATTCTAATCATAAACAAAATTTTTAATAATCCCTAAACATCACCTAAAAATTCCATTGATTCCTGATAATGTTTAACCATTCCAGCGCTACTAAAAGCCTTATCCATCATCATCGCAATATGTTCAGTCATTTCCAAAATAGCTACCCGGTGATCCAATGACTGCACTTCTTCTTCAAAATATGGAAGTACCTTACGCAAAGGTTTACCAGTTTCCACAACTTTTTGATTCATCCGTCCCAAAAGCTCCTCTGGTAAATGTTTAAACCAAATATCCGAAACCGAAGTTGCATAATTTATTTTCCGAGCACCAGCCTCAATAATTCGATTAAATTGATCCGGCTTAAGCCCGCTTCCGCCGTGCATCACAGGATAAGATTGATATTTACGGATAACCTCAGCAATTTCAAAAAGCCGTCCATACCCAATACGTGGATTTTCATCTTTATAAACCCCATGTTGATTTCCAATAAAACAAGAAGCTCCGGTAGCCATGGTTTCCTTAATCATTTTTTCCATATCTTCTACCTTAGTATAATACTTCTCAACCTCTGCATAAATATGATCAGATGCTGATGATTCAACCGAATGAACCACGCCTTCTTCGACTTCTAAAGCTATTCCCATCGGATAAATTAATCGGGCAATTCCTTGACAACCAGCGATATTTTCATCCAGAGAAAGCTTACTTAAATCAACCAAAACCGAACTAAATCCGGCTTCTATTGATTGTTGCACACAGCCCGTAATATCCTTTTGGATATGATCGTGATGCAATCCAACCGGAACCGCGTATCCATAACGCTCAATCAATTCTTGGATAACCTCATGAGCCAACCTGGATAGCCGAGATGGAGTCATGTTACAATAACCGACTTCGCTTTCCGCCACCTCCAAGATAACTGGTGATTTCATTTTCCAGGCTGCCTCTAAGGTTGCTCTAATAATTTGCGGCGACCGCTGATTAATCGCTACCACCCCAAAATTATGTTGATCCGCAACGGAAAGCAACATTTTTAAATTAACAACGTGAAAGCCAGAAGGGAGAACCTGTAAATTAGGATTATTTCCTTTATTTAGCTCTGCTAATTCCGGAAGTATCCCGTGCGCGTAAGAGTAAGAAGTAACACTACCTTGAGCTTGCGTAGCTGAACCAATTATATTATCAGGCATATTAAAAAAAATTTAATATTAAAAAATCGTTTTTAGCATAAACAGAACTTATTTAAAAATCAATTATAAACCACTCGTCACACACAGCTAATCTCCGCCTCTAATCTAAAACCCTCCCTCCCTTATATATATCCTAGAGAGGTAGGGAAGGAGTAGAATTTAAAAAGTGAAGAGAGAGACATCACTCCCGCCCCAAGGTTAAAGCCTTCTCCCTCAGACGAT
>LBWM01000003.1 GCA_000993615.1 Candidatus Peregrinibacteria bacterium GW2011_GWF2_39_17
GCATGATCTCTAGAAAACTACTCCACCGTATCTACGCGGTCGTTTCCCAAAACCGCCTCTATCAGGTTAACCCTATTTCCTCTTGACCATAGTCGGTCTAGGGGGCTGACCACCAGGCATCCTCCTTATAGCATATTAGGCATGAAAAAAATCTTTCAAAAAGATTAATTTTTTCTAAAAACTCCCAAACGACATCCAACATAAAAAGCTGCAGATAAAAACACGCAACAAACGTAGCTTTAAAATAAACCCTGCCTGGTTTCCTCCTGCTGTTTTATTTCAGCCATGGTCATGGCTTTAATTTTTTTAAGTTCATTTTCGGAAACTTTTTGCCCTTTATCTTCGCGCCTTTTTATAATCTCATCAATCTGCCTTTTGGAAACTAAGGGACGTGATTTGGCACGCTTTAGATTTTCTCGGGTAGGAGGGGCAAATTTAAGATAACGGCCACAATGGGGACAATCGACTCGCACCATACCTGAATCCGGTAAAAATCCTAATTTCCCCAGTGAGCCTTTTTGACAAAACCCACAAAAAAATAATTCTTTTGATTGTTTTTTAGGAGATAGGATTGAATAATTTTTACTACCCTTTGTTTTAGCTTTTTCGGCTTCACTAACGGCAACTTGATCACAACGTTCATTGTTTTCATTACCGGCGTGTCCTTTGACCCAATGCCATTCACAAGTTACCCCATTCCGCGCCGCATCCATTTCCGCCCAGAGATCTAGATTATTTTTGCGTTTCCAATTTTTATTAAGGCTTTCGATTACCAATCTTGAATCCGAAAAAACTTGAATTTTATGAACATTTTTTTTATTCAACTTAACCCACTTCAGGGCTTCCAGAATAGCTTTCATCTCCATGCGATTATTAGTAGTACAGGCTTCATTCCCGGATAGTACCTGTTCCTTTACCCCATCTCTAATAATCGCGGCCCAGCCCCCTGGTCCGGGATTTCCGAGTGAACTGCCGTCGGTATGAATGGAAAGTGTTTTCACTTTCTCATGGTAAGGCACAAAGCAAAAAGTTCAAAATAAAATACAAAAAATCAGCCCCTAGTAATAGGGAATGAGCTTCAATAAAGCCTATCTATTAGATATATTTTTCGGTAACTCTTCCAACCAGTCTACCGGCATTTCTATTGTCCACTTTAATCTTGAAGGGTTTTCTTCTGCCTTTGCCCCCAAAAGAAATCTAGCAGCACCTTCTTCTGTATAAAAATCCCATTCCATTGCATCCAATGAAAAAACTGTTTCACCCCTCTGCCGAGCAGTCTGTATACAAGTTCTTATTTTTTCTATCCTCGAGTCTAATCCATTTCTTAGATACTCCAAATCACCTCTTCTACTTTTATCTCTTTCACTTTCCCTGCAATTATATGCCCCTTGTACTCTTCTTGCTTCCAGCAATGCCGCTATTTTCCTATTATATTCTTCAATTTCTAATAAAATATTAGCTAATCCCCTTTCTAAATCACTAATTATTTTCCTCGTTCCAAGCTCATCCGCAATAGTAACATTTCCAACAGAAATAGAATGGGAATCACGTGAAGGATCATAATCTTGCGGTATTTCCCCTACGAGTTCAAAGATCAAATAGGACGGCGAATTGCTAGGCATTACTTCTCCTGCAATTTGGACTGCTCTATTTTCCAGCATAGAACGTAATGCTCTTTCTAATTCAGGATTTAGTGTAAATAATGCCTGAGATACATTCATATAGTGCTGCAAAAATCTAAAAAAAACATCCCTAACTAGCTCTTGGAATTCAGGCAATTCAGGTAGTTTCTTAAACACTTCCCATCCATGTCCATTCATCGCCAACGCTCCAGGTTCTGCATAGAGAAACCATATTTTTTTTGCGAATTGAGCTGTAGTAGTTAGGGAAGGAGCCGCTTCTGTTACATCTAATGATTCACTCATAATTATGGTATTTAAAGATAGGATGGTGATCCTAATCCATAAATCTTCTTTTGTCAATCTCCGAGAGTCTCTCTGAAATACCATTTAATATAATCCCAATTATTATTACGCGGAATTAAGGCGTACAACGCATTTTTGGTTTCACAAATTTGCTTACTTTTGACAACGGAGCAAGACTGAATTTGCAATGAGGTATTGTAATTCACGGGGATTTTTACGCTCTCAAGTACATTGGCTGTACTTAGCACAAAACCGCGATTCAAATTAAAATTTTGATAACGAAAATAGTATCTTAAGGCTTGCTCAAATGCAATATTTGTTTCCGTCTTATCAAGGACGGTTTGAACAAGCTTAATTATAGTTGTGGCATCACCAAATCCCAAACCTTGCGCTTTTTTTTGCAGAGCTCCTAAAATTAACTGCTGTCGATCGGCCCGATCATAATCAGAAGTAGTATGGCGAGAACGGGCAATTCGCAAGGATTCAGTACCATTCAAATGATAAGTACCTGCCGGATAATACAAAGTACTGGCAACTCCGTTTTGTAACACCTTGTAAGTAGGATCGATTAAATCATTTTCCAGCGTAACGTTCACGCCTCCGACTAAATCAATCAAGTCGCGAAATACATACATATCAACTAGGACATACTGATTTACCTTATATCCCGTAATCTGAGAAATTCGGCGCAACAGCTCATTCATCCCATAATCGGCGTATACGCTGTTAATTTTACGATTTTCATGATAAAGATCGCGGGGAAGGCTAATTAAAGTGATTTTATGTTTAGGAATATTGATTTGGGTAAAAATCATGGTATCGACATTAGATCCATTTTTCCCGGCAATCAAAATATTGAGATCTTCTTCATTTTCGACCGTTTCTTCTGTCAAAACGACATTTTCAGGCAACTCAATCGTTTTTTTTTCAGCCGAAAGATCGTTTGTAAGCAAATTGCCGACTTCCGAATCCGACATTCTAACCTTTAATTCTCCGGTTATCTTATCAATATAAATCACCCTAATTACCTCATTAGCGGAATTAAGTAAATTATAGGAAATTGAGTCTTCAGTCTCAGTAGGCTGAAATGAAAAATTTAATCCCTGGTTTTTAAGTAAGGCCTGAAAACCATTGTCCGTTTCTAAATCAGCAATGGATTTTTTAAGATCAGCGATTGTCTTTTCAAGATCGCTACGGTTGTCATAAACCATTAAATCACTAACTAGAGTGGCCACCATTTTTACCTGATTATCAAGAGATATGGCTTTTTCACCCCAGGTAAGTTGATTGGTGGCCTTAGCTAGAGAAAGAACATAAATCGGAACATTTTCGGCGCTTAAAATTTCAAAAGAAAAATCGACGGCAGATTCTTTTTCCTGTCCCAAAATTAAGGATTGCTTAGTTAAAACTTCTTGAATTTCTGAATTTGTAGTAAGCAGGGTGTAAATAGTTTGACGTGACTCCTTAAGCTTTTGCATTGCAGCTTGAATAGAATCTAATTTTTTTTCGATTAAATCCCGCAAAGTTGATTTAAAAAAATCAAAATCAGTGGGTTTAGCTAATTTTACGTTTTCAAGATAAGTTTGTAATTGAAATTGACCATTTTCCTCTACACTTAGCTTAAAGACTGGTATTCCTTGGTCGTTTACCAAATTACTCGTCATTCCATTTTGCAGGAAAAGACCATGGCTCTCAAAATAAGTTAAATTCTCTTTGGCGTTTAAATAGGCTTCAAGATCTTTGTAGTTTTGGCTATAAACAGCTTTTTGCGCTTCATTCTCACCGGTTCTTTCAAGATAACTAAAAAGAGAAACTAGTGGATCCTCATTGCCCTTGCCTTCCTCTTGGTCACCAGTTTCTGTTGTTTGTTCGTCAAAATTATATTCGCGAATGGGTAAAAGCAAAAATCTACGTATTTCATTAAGATCAATGGCGAAATCTTTGACATATTTTTGGAGGTGAGAAGAATCCTGCAAAATATTTTGATTAGCCTGAGCAATTTGGTCAACGGTTTGTACTAAATGACGATTGATTACCCACTGTAGAAGGCCAAATATCAGTAAAACAATAATTAAGAAATCACGCTTTATATTTAGAGCGCTTACGATTTTTTTTAGACGTTTGAATAGGGAAATGGCCTTTTTCTTCATACGAAAAGAGAATAGCAAAAACGCTTTTTTCTTCAAAGGGGAAAATAACGGATAAATTCAAATGAAATCCCTTTTTCGCTTTGCACTTCGGATTTTTCTGTGATGCTGAATATTTTAGAATCAATTTTTGGGAAAAAAGTATCGCACTTGAATTTTTTCAAAATCCGCGTGACGTAAAGGGTCTGGCATGCAGGATGAATGAGCGCCTGCTCAAATACGCTCCCTCCTCCAATGACAAATGTATTTTTGGAACGATTTTTCTGTGCTAATTTAAAGGCTTGATCGAGCGATTTGGCCTTTAAAACTCCTTTGGGGAGATTGTAATCGGCTTGATGCGTGAGAACGATATTGAGACGTTTGGGGAGCGGCCGATATTTTTCAGGGATAGATTCCCAGGTGGTGCGACCCATGATGACGGCATTTGGCATTTTTTGATCACTTGTTTTTTGGGTGATTTTAGAAAAATATTTCAAATCCGCGGATAAATGCCAGGGCATTTTTCCTTTAAGTCCGATGCCATTTTCGGCATCCACGGCCACTATGATGGCAAAGGTCGGCAATGATTTTGATGATTTATTGTGTTGAGGTGAGTTCATGAATTGTTCATTTTTTAAACAGCCACTTTAAATTTAATAAAGGGATCGTGCTGATAATTTTCTAGTGCAAAATCTTCAAATCGAAGCTCGTCAAAAGATTTTTTGGCGATTTTCAAGGTGGGCAAAACTTTTGGCGTACGTTCGAGTTGTTCTTTGAGTCCTTCGATGTGGTTGAGATAAATGTGCGTGTCTCCGGTGGTGTGCGTGAAAATTCCAGGAGTTAAATTGCATTCTTGAGCGACCATGTGCATAAGAGTTGCATAACTGGCGATATTAAAAGGCACGCCCAGAGCCACATCCGCGCTTCGCTGATAAAGCTGACAGTCCAATCGCCCATTGGCTACATAAAACTGAAAAAGGAGATGACAGGGAGGAAGCGCCATTTTGGGCACATCCGCGACATTCCAAGCGCTCACGATGAGTCGTCTGGAATCGGGGTTGGTTTTGATCGCGTCGATGACTTCCTGAACTTGATCGATGGAGGATTTTTGATTTGGCCAAGAGCGCCATTGATAACCATAAATCGGCCCGAGTTCCCCTTTTTCATTAGCCCAGGCATCCCAAATGGGCGTGTACTCCGTGAGTTCATCGTTGATGTTGGTTGAGCCTTTTAAAAACCAGAGCAACTCACGTAAAACCCCATCGTATCGCACTTTTTTGGTGGTAAGCAGAGGGAAACCCTCTCGTAAATCGTATTTCCGCTGTGCTCCAAAAATTGAAATCGTGCCCACGCCGGTGCGATCTTTTTTTTCAACGCCGTTTTCGAGAACCTCACGGACGAGGCTTAAGTATTGGTGCATCGTGCATTAAGTTTTTAAGACCGTCACACGCAACATCGTGTGATCCGCATTCCATTCTACGGTAATTGAAACTCCATTTCCAAGGTCAATATTTTCGCCATATTTTTTGTTGTATTTCTCTCCATCGATCCAAAGATCAAAACTGCTTTCATAGCCGACCCAGCCAAATTTTAAAGTATGGCCTTCAACCTCAAATTCCTCACCTAATTCTGGATTTACTTCAAAAGTCACTGGTGCTCCGCTGCAATTCAATCCTTTACTTGCCGCATCTCGAGGGTTGGTTCCCTCCTGGATTTCCGTGCCATCGGTGCAACCATCGCCATCGGTGTCTGGGTTGAGAGGATCGGTCCCACCATGCACTTCAAGCCAGTCATTCAAATCGTCGTCATCACTATCTTGGTCAAAGGGATTAGTGCCGGCTTCGCGTTCTTCCCCATCGTTTAATTTATCGTCATCGGTATCGGGATCGATTGGATTGGTTTCACCATAACCCCACTCATCATGGTCAGGAACTCCATCGTCATCGCTATCAATGCTGTCGGGATCCATTTCACGCCCTCTTTCCTGTCCATTACACAGGCCATCGCCATCATTATCTTCGCAACGTTCGGTGTCTGTATGTCCAGCCTGAGAAAACATCCCAAATTCCTTTTCCACGTATTCCGCAGCGGCATAAACAGCCTCCGCCACTTTTTCGCCCTTTGCAAATCCTTGCGCGATTTTATAAATCCACGCTCCTCCCCAACTAGGACGCTCCTTACTGGTGCTGGTGTAAACAGATCGACAGAGACACGACTCTCCTGGAATTTCTTGATTGATGCCGTTTTCGAGATGACTTCCGCTGTAACACGAATCAATAAAAACATAAATCTGGCAGGTATGAAGGAGGTTCAATAATTCCTGGAGTGCACTGCTTGTAAAATATCCTCCGCTTGGATCGCCACTCGTGTGATAGCCGGTTGTTACTTTTTTATAGATGTATTGCTGCTGCGTTTGGTCGAATTCCTTTTTCCATTCGTAATCTTTATGACGTTTTGGTGCGTTGATATCGAGATCCCCATCAGGAGTTCCGTGTCCGGTCATGAACACCAGAACCTCATCGCAACAACTTTCGATTTTTTCAGCGGCTTCCTGGAAAGCCTCCCTCACATTGTCCTTTGTGGCGTAGGTGAAATCTTCGGGATCACCGCCTTCGGGGATTAATGTTTCGTCTTTCCCGACATAACTGGTGATGTAGGTCGTGTCGTATCCATTCGCCACTAAATCCTTATAAAGGTCTAAAAATTCCCATTTTTGTTTTTCGGGAGAATGAGCATGAGCAATGTCTTCGTCGTCATGGCCATTGATCAAAATGGCGATCTTTTTCCCCTCCTGGGTACAGTTGGGCACGGGACACGGCGATTGAAAATCGTCTGCCGTGCGATTTCCATATTGATCTCTAAGTTCTTGCAATCCTGCTTGGGTGACATCCGCATAACTGTTTTCATTATCTTCATTTTCTTCCTGAGCGCTCACTACATTGATAAGAGCCACCTCGTCGATTTCTTCCAAATAGAGACGATCCAAATCCCCGTCTTTGGGGTAAATCCATAAATCAATTTGCTCGCGCGTCTCACGGCTGGACCAAAGCCCTGCGCCATTGTGCATGGGCCAACTGGTCACCGGGGTGTAATCCAAATCGTACGTTTCCGCGTTCACCAAAACAATCATGGCCGGATGCTCCCAGTCGGCGTGAGGCATAAGATCAATAAAAGCGATCCAATAATCCTCAGGCAAGGTCATTTCCTCTCGAATCCCATTGGGTTCTTTCATGTCGTAAATTCCGATCGTGTCCCCCGCTGGATACGGAATGGGTTCCATGAAGGCAATCAGTTCATCAATGTATTGGTTTTGAGCGATAACTTGATCGTAAATGAGTTGGCTCACATAGTCATAATCGCTATTGCCGAGCGTTTCGACTGGATTGGTTTGGCGGCTGTAGCCTAAAATTTCTTCGTCGTAGGTGTATTCATATCGTGGAATTTCTAAGGTTCGGATTACGTAATCCCGATACAAATATTCCGTGATTTGGCCCCGGGTGATGGGCGTGGCCACTCCGAGCAACGTCCCGTCATCGTCGAGGAGATTGTGCTCAATGGCATAAGCCAAATATTTTCCATACCACTCATTGAGGTTTACATCTTGATAGGGCGATTGAACGAGAGAAGGATCAATGGCTTCTAAATCCCATTCCACCAATTCGCCTAAAATTTTTAGTGCTTCGACTTTATTGACTGAATCGTTGGGTCGAAACGTTCCATCTGGATAACCTCCGATGTAGCCTTGCCTTGCGCCATAAGCCACGTAGTCGATGAACCAATCTGTCATAGAAACATCCGGGAATGGAGATTGATCCGCCTTAGGGACGGTTTCGATGCCACTTCCCAAAATGATAAGTTTAAGGAATTCCGCACGCGTGAGTGAATTTTTAGGACGAAACGTTCCGTCGTCGTATCCCTTAATCACGCCAAAGCTTTTTAAAAAAGCGATGGTATCCACATAAGGATGATCGAGCGCTACGTCACTGAACGGAGATTCTTCAAATGCAAAAAAACTCGAGGTTTGCCCTGATGTCCCCTTAAAAAATTCCCGATTTTGATACAGCAAGAATGAAACAAGGACGGTGAGTCCTACGAGTGCCAGACTGAGATAGAAACGGGAGGAGGTGGGCATCGGGAGCTATTATATTTTAAGCATCGGTTAATGGCAAATGAGCATCCATCACCCCTTGTCTTACGGCACGGCTCACCAACCCAATATCATGCGCTGAAAATCCGCAACATCCCGAGATGATTCGAAGTCCATATTTTTGAGCAATATAGTGAAGATAACGCGCCATATGAATGGGATCTCTAACGGTAATAATTTCGTTACCGCCCTCCAATTCCCGAGGAGATTTTGAAGAAGCATTTGGATAGGCAAGGATCATGCGATCTCCCCTTTTCCCACAGCCCCTCAGCGCTGGCTCCAATGCTTCAACCGGACAACAATTGACTCCATAGCCCAAAGGATAATTACGTGTCGCTGAATCAATCGCTGCTATTGCGTCTTTTAAACTCTCTCCGCTCAATAATTTCCCCTTTCGGTCTAAGACAAAACTAATGATACAGGGCATTCCTATTTTTTGATTCGCTTTGGCTATGCCTATCCCCTCTTGAATGGTGTTTACGGTTTCGAAGCATGCCGCGGTAACGTCCAATGTTTTAGCTGTGGCGGCTTGTCGTTCATGAAAATCACGTGCCTCTACAGTAGTGGGGGCGCTTTCAGGCTGATAACAATCTCCTACGGGTCCTAAAGATACGAATGTTGGGATTCTCTTCCTGGTTCGTGCGACCATGGCATTTAAAATTTCCCATTGCGTTCTCATTGCATCGCCGTAAACCCCTTCCTCTCCCGCACGATGCAATAACCCTCGTAAGCCAGATGCATTGACTGTTCCTATTGTCGCGCCATGATTAAGATATTCTTGGGCTACTGTCCCTACGGCCCCACGAGCTCCGTGTCCATTTAAAATGGCTACAGGGTTATTCAACTGTGGTTCTCCTATTTTTTGGCCTATTTCTTGTAATCGGGTTCCATACGGTCCAAATATTCGTTCTATTTTCGCTGTCATGATTTTTTGAAATTAGAATATTAAAAAAGCTTCGCTGTTTCGCGGCGAAGGGGTGAAGTTGACGTGATATTAATTCGTTACACCATCAACCACAAAAGCCTCCGCCGCAACGGCATTATCATTTGCATCATCATGGCCATCATGGATGAAGCGGGAGCAAGGGCTGATAATAAGGTGGAAACGAACGTGTTCATTGGCTTTAGCTTAGCTTAAAAAAGACAGAAGTCAATAACGTATAGCGTAAAGTGTGAGCATTGGGGTCGGCTGGGTTGTGTCAATTTTAAAAAATTTTAATGCTTTTTTGGGAAATTTTGCTATAATCGTCGAGCAATTCCAAATAAGCGGGTGTCGTATAATGGCTATTACCGCAGGTTTCCAACCTGCTGACAGGGGTTCGATTCCCCTCACCCGCTCCAGGATTCCAAAATTGAACGTTTAAGGCTTATGTAAGCCTTTTGTTTCGGTGAGAACGTTGGTTCTGGAGCATCGATTTTCTTTAGGCCATCCTTGATGGTGATGAATGGTTTATGCAGTTCTACAGTTAATTTCTCATCTTTTAGTAAAAAGTTCTGACCTAAAGTTTGGAAGATTCTTTTCTTATCTTCGAGACTTCCTTCCTCAAACCAATAGCGAGCGTAAGTAGCAAAATTAAAAGTTTTTTCAGTGAGCTCCACCCATTGATTTTGACGGTCACCGCAATCGATAAGTTTTGTTTCTATCTTCTTTTTCTCTTTGAGGAGAAATTGTTTTTGGTTTTTGAACTCTTCTTCAGTCAACAACTCGTGGTCTGCATTTCCTGGATCAATGTAAAGTTTTAATAGATTATCGATGCGCTTGGTGCAATCGCTGTAGGATTTTTGAAGTGAATTTTGAATACTCTGACGGTCCTTGGTTTCCTTTTTGTTAACCAGATGCAAATATTTAAGAGTCCAATGGGTTAAATTTTCAGGAATTGTGATTTTATCTAAAAGGACCTTTATTTGCTCCTCGAGGTTTTTATCACTGATAGCTTTCTCCTGACATTTAATTTTTTCAGAACGATGAGTACAGTGATAATAAGTGTAAATTTTAATTTTATTGATGCTTTTGATATGTTTTGTTTTTTGATCAGCCGTGATCACACAGCCGCAGTGCCCACAACGAATCATTCCAGTAAAAGGGAAATGATGTTTTTGAGAACGAGGCCTGCCTTTTCTTCCTAAAATAAACTGAGCGAGGTCAAATTCTTCCTGAGAAATCATGGGTTGATGAGAACCTTTCCACCATTTTCCATCCCATTCAAATTCGCCGTAATAAAATGGGTTAGTAAAAATTTCATAGAGTGTACTCAGTGAAATTGGCTTCCCGCCTACTCTTCTAAAGCGTTGCGTGGTTAAACGCCATTCATCCCTGGCGATACGATAAATTTGAGGAACACTGTATTGCTGAGAAAGCAGCATCTCCCACATTTTTCTTACCAACTCAAAACGCTCCGAATCGGGTAAAATCTTCTTTTCTCCTTTTAATCCAGCATAATCATTTTTATATCCAACTAAAGCCATCCCTGGACGCCAACCTTGTTCGCATTTTTTGAGCATCCCTCGTTTTACATCTTTACTCAGTTTATCTGAACTGTATTTTGATTGAGAAAGTGCGAAAGCCAGCATCATCTTCCCCTCTGGAGAATTATCAAAATGATATGAGCCAAATTTAAGGTCTTTTAAAACACCTGTGTCCAAAAAATGGATAATCATGGAGCCATCTATAGGATTTCTTGAAAGACGTGAGGGATCCCAAGCCGCAATCCCCTGCGCCTCACCTTTCTGAATCCTTTCCAGTATTTTATTGAAAATAGGTCGATTGTAAGGCTTGAAAGCACTTTTTGATTCTTCATAAATTTGAACAATTTCGATATTAGGGAAACGCTTTTTGAGTTCATCTTTTTGAGATTCAATCGAAAGCAATTGGCGATCTCTTTCTTCTGTCGATTTACGACAATACATGAAGTATTTCATATTGTTTATAAGGTTATTGAGATTAACGTCTCCACCATTTTCTACCTTTTTATGGTGATTAAAAATTCACGGTTTATTAGAGTCTCCGAAAAGGACGACTGTGGCTACCCAACGCGGTTCCACAAAGGTTCTTTGTTGGCACAGTCGCCCCTCTCGAGGCAACAAACAATCACCTTTGCATAATTTAATCCGCGTTGTTGGGTAGCAAATACATTATAGCTCTAAATTAGAAATAGGTAAGGTTATCTGTGCCTCCTCCTCATAAACCTCGCATTTATCAGCATGAAATCTCTAGTTAGTTTGTTATTCATTCTCATAAGGCGTTTATATTTTCTCGTCGGTCTACCATTGTAATAGTATCTTTTTATTTCTTTCTCCAACCTTTCTATATCAGAGAAAGTGACTGATCCTCCTCTGAATCTCCCACCTCTCATTTGAGCCTCGTAGGCGATATTTGCACATTTGCGACACCCAAAATATTCACCAGCATTACCATAGATCACGCCAACCCGCTTTCCACAATATCGCCCTCCTCTACTCAGTGGACATAGGAACCAATATCTCAGCCCGCCATAATGACATCGAGTCGTTGTCAGAGGCACCTTGTAGTTCACATCGGTTTTTTCACCTGTGAAATTATCCGTAATAGTATAACGCAATTCTATATAAGCCGATTCGTACGCGGTCCCACAATCCCTTTTTATCACAGAGAAGTTTATACTATTTTTTCTGCCACTTCCGCCATAAGTCCATGTGATTCCTCCTGAACGAGAATAGTAATTTTTGTTTAAATAGTCGTGCTTTTTTAGCCAAAAAATACTTAAGCTATTTGTTGATTCTGCTTCTTGTTTTGCCATAGCCGAAATCATTAAGGATTAATCCATGTCATAAAATTGAACAATGGATTGGAGGATATTATTTAAAATAAGATATGTTGAAGTAAGAAATTAGACGTGTTCAAGTTCAGATGATATGCACCTTTTTAGTAGATTCTATGTCTCGCACGATGAGGTGACGTACATATGTACTAAAATTCATATATTGATCTGAAGCCCGTTGTTCTGCCTTGTCACAAAGCTCATTAGGCAAATAGATATTTTTAGACCGATATAGGTTGGGATTGTAAGGCATGATAGTAAAATTAGAATATAGAAAAAGTTACCCCACACTGCTACTCACTATATTGTTGATCGTTTTTTAATATAGTGAGTTGAACAGGGGGGTAGATAAGTTTTTGACGATGATCATTGGGATCATTTTCCTGAATAATTAGCCCTGCAGCTTCTAACATAGGCAAAATTTGTTGTCGCAGTTGCCAATCAATTAGTGGCCTTCCGTAAATTCCTAAATGCTTCATTTGCAACTCTTTACGAGATAGCCCTGGTCTATCATTTTCTTCCAGATCAGTCGTTTGTTTTTCTTCCCATAGCGGGACAATAATTTTTTGATGAAGTTCGTAAATATACGGAGGCAAATTATATTCTTGGCTTTCGGCTATTTTCTCCCATAATTGATAAGCCTCTTGAATATCTTCTTCGGTAGAGAAAATAATATCGCCCTCGCCTTTTCTAAACCAAAGATTCAGCAAAGTGCGCATCTTTACAAAGGTAATAAAGCGCCAAACATCTCGTTGATGGCGTGGTTTTAAAATATTTTTACCTTTTAAAAATAGCTCTTCGATAAGTTCTTTTTGAGGAATTTTAATGTCCTTAATTTGTTCATTTCTGATAGCCAGAATGCGCTTTTTAAGTAATTGTCTTTTAGGATCAGCTTCTATCCAGGCTTGGTATTCTTCTCGATCAGTTTCTTTGCGAATACGTTCTCTAACTCCTGCCTTTAATTTTTCTTGGGAGATACTAGGTGATAAAAGTAAAAAGCGTGTTCCTTCTTGCTCGTCAATTTTCAGGCCTGCACTACAGAATACCACCGCAGGGAACCCTTTAACTCGGACTGTTTTTGTCTTTAATCCAGCTCGTTGAGATTTATCAGTTATCTTCATAATCAAATATCGATCATCATGCGAAAATAAAGGACGTAGTCGTTCTAAAAGCTGATTGTGTGGTTCATCTAAAAAAATTAAAATTTTTTTAGACAAATCTACCTCTATTTGCTGTTTTTCCTTATTGTAAACACCTATGTCGTGGAAAAAAGCAGTTGGGGAGCAATGCGCTAATTTAAGGACATCCTGGACGGGAAATAGTTGAGCAATTTCAATCGGAATATAGGATTTTCCAGAAGAAGAAGGCGCATTAAAGCTGATATTAAACTGGGACTCTTCCGTGTAAGCAGAAAGTAGACAATTAAACGTGGCTAATTTATTTTCTTCGTCGTTCTTAACGGTTAAGCCTAAAATTGTGGCAAGTTCTTGTAGCGACATCTCTTCAAAACTGGAAGAGTCTATTTTCTCTAAACCAGCCACCTGTTCAGCTAATTTATACATAAACTCGTCAACACCTCCTTTATTGGTTACAAAATAATCTGTGACATCTTTCCCCTCTTTCATCCTATTCGGAAAGTTGATGCGATAAATCCTAGTTTGCGGTAATTCTTCAGAAAGAATTTGGATTAATTTTTCGGCACCTTTTTGACCAGCTTCGTCACGATCAAAAGCAAGATAAATCTCTTTAAGGTCTCGTAGTTTTTCCACCCACTCCTTTTTAAAAGTCCCTGCACCTCCTGTAGAAGTGACAGCTATCAAACTCTGGGTTTCAAGCACCAACATGTCTAATTCTCCCTCACAAATAACGACATAATCAGTCTCTTTAGTTAATGACTCAACTCCGTATAAAGACACGGAGCTCCCCTTAGGGTAAACCATATTTTTGATAGAATTTTTATCATCTTGTGGGTCTTTTTTTAATTTCAAAAACCACTCTCCTTCTCCCAGCTTGATAGGAATAGTAATCCAATACCTACCGTAAAATTTGCCATAGCCAAGTTGACGCTGATTGATAATTTTTTCTGAAAGGCCTCTTTCATTTAGAAGCCAATTTTTAATTTCCTTAGGAAGGGCTTGATGATATTTTTCAATATCTTCATCAGTAATGATTATTTTTTCTCCTATGGGATCTTCCTGGTGTTTTTTACTTTTTTTTATCTTTATTGGCCCATCACCTAAATCATCACCGAAATGCTCTGCAAACTGTTTTAAATTGCCTTCCTTCCCGCATTTTTTACATTGGAATAAGCCACTTCCAATATTCATATAGCAATGACCAGCGTGGTGCTGGCTATGGCAATCCTGACTGAAAGGACACTGGAACTGAAGCTCCCCATTATATTCTTTGTAAGAAAGCATTTTGCTATTTAGATATTGGCGCGGATCGGGTTGTTTTGAAGTAAACATAGTGATAAAATTTAAAATGATATTAAGAGGCGTACAGAAAACTCTGTGCGCCTTCTTTAGGGAGGCTGCTTTTTTATTGGCTTATATATTATTTGAAAAAGCTGGAGAAGCTCTCCCCCCATTTTTTGAGCTTCTATTTCAGAAATTTCTTGATGAAAATCTCTTAGGTAGGCTTCCTGGAATTCTTGAATGGCTTTTTTTGGGGAAAATTTCAACATATAAAGAAAAGCTCGCGTTTAATTAAATACAAGCTCAACTTATGTTGAAAAATCCTCTTACTCTAGTACGTACTTTGAACTTACTTTCGTAAAATTTTTAAGATTTTAAGAAAAAAATACCATTCATCCTCTCCTTAGTCCCATTGCGTAATAGTAAATCAAAAAAATTTTGGGGTAATTCTTGCCTATTTTTACTAAAAGCTTCTTTAATTTTCTTAAATAAATGTCTCCTGTGTGTTTTATTAATACTTCCCTCTACGTCGGCCCTCTTCATACCTATTTTTTCGTTCAATTCAGACCAAACCAAAAAAAGATCCCCCTTTTCTTGCGCTGTCGACCAAAGCTTTTTTGGAATTTTCCCTTGTTGAAGCGCATAAAAGGGTTTTTCCTCATCATTGAAATAAAAACCACCATTTGAATAACATATTTTAGAGTCCTTCGTAGAATAAATTAATAAAGGTTTAGGTTTATTAAAAATCTTCACTTCAGATTTATCTATGTAGTTATCCTTAGTAACTGCACTTTGAAGATAAAGGCTAATGTCATCAAAAACAGATTGCACAAATTCTTTTAGCTCCGTACGCTTATTTTCACGCTTATACAAATCTATCCATATATTTTTGATGAATGATTGAGTTGGATTAATTACAAAAATTTCATAAATCATATATAAGGTTTCGTATTTTATATAATTTGCCTCTTTAGGGGTAATAAAAAGTAATTTATATAGTTTATCTTTTTTAACGAGAAGACTTTTTTCAATTTCCAAAATTTCGGCATGTTCCGACCGTGGCTCGAGTTTTAAAAAAGCACGTACCAAATGTCTATCTAAAAATGCTATCGCTTCACTATATTGGGCAAAAAATCGCACGACAGAAAATCGAAAAGAAACCTTCCCATCTTCAATTGACCAAGTATTTAAACGCGAATCGTCTAAATTAGCATAATTCTGTAGATTAAATACTAATTTTGCAAATTCTGAAGGTTGAATACATTCTCCATATTCTCCAGGGAAAGGCGCACCTAAATATCCCCATGCCCCACCTGTAGATTTTTGAAAATCCTCAGCGGCCTTAGTAAAATACTTCTTTTTATTCACAAAAGCCTCTAATTTCATGATCCCTTCTTTTATTTCTGTTTGGATTTTCAAAAAATCTTCACTTACCAAAAGCTGTCCAAAATAACTCGCTCGATTTTCAAAATATTGACGTGCTGGACCATTTTTAAAAAGTGTTTCTAAAAATTCAAATACAATCAATTCTAAAAAATTTTCCGAATCACCTTGAATGGATTTTTGCTGTACTAAATCATTCTTTCTAGAAAGAATTGCTAAAAAGACAGAATTACTCATTTAAAAATAAAAAATTGACTCTATTATAAGACAAAAGCCATATTAGTTGAAGACGTGGTTACGACCTGTTATATTGACGTCGCAACCCACATTCAGCGTTTTTAGCGCGACAACTCTTTATCATTAAGAGGCAGTCAAGAACAAAAGCGGGGCTATCTCCCTGCCACGTCTTGACTGTCTCGCGAGAGATGTTGAGTGTGGGTTGCCAGGTAAAGGTAGCCCCACTTTTTATGCAAGCACGTACCCTCTACTTTGGAGATAACCTCAAAGTCCTACGGGAAAAATTCCCTGACGAGATCATTGACCTGATTTATTTAGACCCTCCCTTTAACTCCAATCGTAACTACAACGTCATTTTCAAAGAAGGGATTGTCGGTGATGAGGCTCAAATTAAAGCTTTTGATGACTGCTGGCACTGGACTTTTGAAGCCAAGGAAACTTTTGATTACTTGATTCAAGAAACAACGGAAAACATTGCCAATCTCATGCAGGCCATTGAAAAACTTCTTGGCCATAATGATGTTTTGGCTTATTTAACCATGATGACGGTAAGATTAATTGAATTGCATCGAGTTTTAAAACCAGCAGGTAGTTTATATCTGCATTGTGATCAAACCGCCTCTCACTATTTAAAAATCATTCTGGATGCAATATTTGATAAAAATAATTTCCAAAATGAAATCATCTGGAAACGCGGAAGCGTAAAAGGCGCTAAGGCCACCTCAAAAAGCTATGGAAGGATAACTGATTCAATTTTCTTTTACACAAAAAGCAGAGATTATTTTTTTGAAACTCCCTATAAACCTATTGACCTCGATAGCCCTGCGAATAAATTCAGATATTATGATCAGAGTGGAAGATTATATAGTCGAGATACTCCACTCGGTGATTACAGTCATGAAATGATAAAAAAATTTGAAGCTGAGGGAAGAATTTATCACACAAAGAGCGGAAAAAAGCAGCTCATTAGATATTGGGATGAGGTTAAGGGAATAGCGATTGGTAACCTTTGGGACGACATCAATGCGATTAATCAAGTAGCAAAGGAACGCCTAGGCTACCCTACTCAAAAACCTGAAACCCTTTTAATGCGTATACTTCAAGCTTCATCCAAGGAGGATGATTGGGTTCTCGATCCTTTTTGTGGCTGCGGCACCACCGTTTCAGTAGCAGAAAAATTGGGAAGAAATTGGGTGGGTATAGACATTACTACATTGGCGATCAATTTAATCAATAACCGATTAAAAGAGCAGTATCCTAAAATTGAGATCAATATTGATGGGCTTCCTGAAACGGTTCAGTCTGCCAAAATGCTTTTCCGAAAAGATCCCTTCGAATTTGAATATTGGGCGCTCAACCTAGTCAATGCACGTCCAGCGAACAGCAAATCTCAAGGCAATATGAAAGGAGCGGATAAAGGCATTGATGGTATTTATCGCTTTACTGATCCAAGCGATGAAGAAAATCCATATAAAAAAATCATTGTCCAGATTAAAGGAGGCCGTCATGTCCAAAGGAATCAAATTGCTACACTAAAGGGTGACGTAGATAGGGAAAAGGCAGAAGGCGGACTATTCGTGACACTAGAACCACCCACCAAGCCAATGATCCATGAAGCGATTGAAGCTGGAAAATTCAAAGTTAGATTCAACGATCAAGAATTCCCCAAAATACAAATAATCACTGTAGAGGATTTATTGCATGGGGAAAAACCTGATTTACCCCATGGACTCTCTCTCAAATATCACAAAGAAGCTCAATCAGTTAAATCAAACCATCAGGAGAGTCTCTTTGAATAAGGTTTTTTGTTGAGTGTATGCCATATAAAGCCTACAGAGTGCCATTGACTTTAAGTGTTTATTATGATATAAATTTGTAGTCTTGTCTAGTATGCCGTTTTGTGTATTTTCACGGGGCGGCGTCAGACATGCCCCTTGAAAACTACATGTCAGAAACATTTTAACATTTCGGAAGGGAAAATTATGGATCTCAAGGATCGACTCCGACAACGTGCTCAGGCTGCCAATGATTCCGCAACCAATTCCCTCACCTCTGAAAGGGCTGTTGCTGAACAAGCTGCGGCTATTACGTCAACCCCTAGCTCTCCTCTGCGCGTGGTTGTAATCCACGCTCCCGGAGACAAAACGATTGCCGAGGGATTGAAGAGTGGCTGTGCTGGTCTTAGGCGTCAGTACGGTGCTCGTCTCATTTTCGACTTAGTTGAGCTAAACCACCGGACGCCCTCAATCCTCGAACAGATGCGTGGGGAGAGAATCATTGTGGTCCCGGTGCTCAGCCAGGACTTCTTCGACCTGGATATCGATAACCCCATTGAAGGAATCATCATCGCTCGCCATGAGGAACACATGTGGCGAGCTGTTCCGATGAAAGGGAGGAAAGTCGATTACAGTTTCAGCAAGTTCCGCGCTCTTCAGGAAATGCCTAGGGAATCGATGTGGTGGAGCACGGCTAGCGACAAGGATACATTCTTCTACGCGACTGCCGTCATGATGAGAGCAATCGTTGAACCTGCACTTAACTGAAAGGACCATGTATGCCAACTGTATCGATCTTCGCAAACAAGGCTGACGTCGAAGCGACGCGAAAAGGCCTTGTTCAATTGCTGTCACGTCGAGATGTACCCATCTGGGTATCGTGGAATGCATGTATGCCTGGAGAAAATGCGCGTGAAGCCTATGCAGCGGCCTTTCGAGCCAATCTGCTGGTCATCGTGATTTCTTCAGAGATGATTGCATCGACTCTCTACGATGAATTGATTCGGGAAATTCAGAATCGCGTAGCTCGAATGGGCGCTGAAGAAGTTTTGAAGCAAGTAGTCTTCATCTATCTTCGATCCGCCTGGTTCGAGTCAAGTGATTATACCGTTTTCCCTGATAGCGAGAAAGCCATCAATTCATATTCCTCCGCGCGTCAGGAGGAGCTGTGGGTGACGATCCAGAAACAAATCTCGCAAATGTTCCAGGCTGTTCCTGACCGACCGATGGAATCCCAAGGGACGAGTCTTCGAGATCGTCTCATGGCACGGAATGCCGATGCCACCCGTGGACAAATTGGAGAGAAGGAAATCGAAGACGAGGCAGCTCAGGAGCTCGAAGCCAGACAGATCTATGCTAACGCTGTGGCTGACCTCGAGCGTCAGGCTGCTAGCCCGCACGTTCGGATAGCCTCGGTCGAGCTTTGCACCATCAATGTCGAAAGGGAAACGACCGGCGTGGTTCAGGTCAAGAAACCCGAACATCTGAACAACTTGTGGAGGCTCGGACGGCATTCGCTCCCAGAAATGCTTCGGGGGCTCCCTCTGAAGCTCGTCGAGCTGTTCGCTTCCGATGATATCGTCCCCGAGATCACGCTCAAGTACCCCGAAAGCGAGTCCCGCGTCTGGACCGAGGCAAAGCTCATCGTGCGCGTGCAACTCCGCTGAGCGTTTACTTCGGAGCCTCTGCGCTCCGACCAACTACTCTACTGACATGTATTCAACAAGGGTCCAGCTAGTGGGCGTTGAATACAATCAACGCCCCTAGCTACACCCGACTGCTATTCACATTTTATGAATCCTCTTTTTAAAAAAGGATATTTTGCTTAAAGGCCTAACATTTTTGGCACCTTAAAATCTATTGATATTGCCCTCAGGCTGGTCTGAACATCTTCCGAAGTGGAGCTCCAGATTATAATAATACGGCCTAAATCGACCTTTTTAGCTTATATAAGCCATTTTTAATTGATTCGAGTAAGCCCAATATGAATTTTGTCTGAAAAACGTCATTTTAAATAAGAGATAGGGAACTTTTCCTATTATCGAGAAAGTGATTTTTTTGATGGCCATTTTTATGGCTGTTTACTTGAGATTTAACCTTTTATAGGGTATAATACAATGATCTGACCAGTATTAAAATTTTATTTTATGGGCATTGAATCACCGAAGGCAGAATCAAGAGATGTACCTAAAAAAGATTTTTTTAATCAACCCCAAGTTAAAAAACTTGAAGAAATCAGAGATGAAACAAATCATGTTAAACAAACTCTCCAAGAGGAGATTTTAACACCGGAAGTAACTAATAAACAGCAAACTGACCGAGAAATGGTTCGAAGTAAAATTAATGAAAAACTAAATTCTCTTAAAATCAGCCTCGAAGGACTTGAAACCATCGATGATTTGCGCAAACTTAGCATTGATCAGCTCTTTTCTCTAGAAAATCAGTATGAAGGGATTTTGTTCTACGCGTTCACTGATTTTAAAAAAGGGAGCGATAAAGTTAATTTTAACCAATGGAAAACATGGTATCGCAATCCGACCGAAGGAGAACAATTCACCATCCACTTTTATGGTAATTTAGAAGCTGAGAATAAACTGGGTGCCGCGGATATTTTACCGCCGGAAGTACGCAAAATTACAGTTTTTCAAAATGGTGATCCTTCCAGAGCGAGAACAAGTATCCGTCGAATCGGCCTAAAGGGACGCAAAAACAAAGATGGCACCGGTTTCTTTGATAAACATGGTTATATCCCAATTTATAGTGATGATCTGGTTATTGTCGGAGATATTAAAAAAGAGGAATTTGCCAAATACCGCCAAAACCCAACCCCCGAAAACTTGGCACACGACAAACCGGGACAATTAAATTACGAACTTTATGAACAAGATCAAGGATCATTGGATCAAAAATTTATTCTAAAACTGCCGACTTCGGCACCGCGAAGTAAAGCTGATTACCAAGGAATGGGTTCATTGGATCGAAAAAAGCTGGGATTAGAAAAAAATCTTAATGGTCAATCTCTTAATCAAGCCCTGCGCGAACAACCAGATCTTTATTTTTATGCTCATCGCTACCGTCTCGAATACGCTCGCAAATCAGGGATTGATATTCCGGAAAATATTATGTTTGCCATTATGAAGCGAGAATCAGGCTTTGGGGTTGATCGCATGAATGCTCAAGGCAGCCAAGCCGCTGGCCTTTTTCAATTCTTACCAGGAACCTGGAACCAATTTTTAAAAGAAAATTCCTGGGCTATTGATAAATTAGACGCTGATCCGGTATGGCGTTATAAAGGCAAGCAGGAATGGCGCTTCAATCCGGAAATTATGATTGCAGCTGGTTATTGGTATGCAACTTCAAATTTAAAAAATATTTACAGGCATCGCGATGAATTTCAAGGGTGCAAAAAATTCCTTGAAAGCACTTTGGGTAAACCTGAAACTGGTGAAAATTTTACCCTCCAGGAAACCGATTCCTGGATATTATATCTTGCGCACCATGATGGACTAGGCGGAGCAAAGCGACTACTCAGATATCAAGCCCTACGCGATAATGGGGTTGAGGAAGAAGTTGCGGCGCGTAAGGCCAATCTTTGTAATTTTCAAAAATGGCAAATTGAAAGCTATAAGCCGCTGCGCTTCAAAAGACCGCACATTCTAGTAGCAGATGCACATTGGGATTTCCTTGTTAATAACCCTAATCAAGGCAGTCAAATTGTGCAAACAGCTCTGGCTTATAAAAAAATATTAAATGTGCATGACCTTCCGACACAAGGCACTGGTTGGGGCTGGGCAAAAAATCTGGAGTCAATCGACTTGCGCGATTTAGAAGCAAGTCAAATTCGACTTATTGGCGATTCGTTGTTGGTTGATGCGGGCAAAAATTTGCGCATAAAGGGACAACCCATTCCAGAAGCCAGGGATAATGATTATGTCAAAAAAGGAAAATCCATTGTGGATATGAACAAGGATCTTGGCCAACAGCTTGAAAAAGGAAAGTTTGAGAATGTTGAATCTGTAGCCATTATTGCTGGTGCCAATGATTTAGCGGGTAAAAGTGCGGATTTTATTATTGCCCAAATGCAAATCTTGCTAAATTCTTTGAATACAAAAAATCCTAAAATTCGCGTTACTTTGGTTACTCTGCCACCAGTAAGCGGTTATACTGACAATAAGCATTTTGAACCTAAGAGCTGCCAGGAAAAAGTTACGGTTATTAACCAGTGGATTCGGAATAAAGCTAAGGGATCTAAACAAATCGGTTGCGTGGACATTTACGCCATGGCCGAGGACCCTTCACGACCCGGTTATATGAAAAAGGAATTTAATGGCGGCGATGGATTACATTTGTCCTCTTTTGGCAATAAAAAAATGCGTGAAGCCTTAGAAGAGGAGTTGCTAAAAGTAGAAACTAGGATATAAAAATGGAAACACAAAATGATCACTTGGCGAGAATCAATAGCTGGATATTAGATACGATAGTTAATGGGCAAAAAGCTTACTACGACAGAACAACAGTACTAAATCCTGCCCATACCCAGATTATAATAGGGGAAAATCAAGCTACTATTTCAGTACCTAATATTTCTGCACTTGAAAAACAATTTGCGGGGCAAACCATGGATAACGCGGTAGGAGGGACTTGCCGAGAATTAGCACAATGGGCAAAAAATGAGTTAATTAAAAAAAATTTAGTAGATTCGGCCGAAGTCTATGCTTGTGCAACTAACAAAGAAGCCCATTATGTCGTAGTAGCTAAAATTGATCAACAGAACTATTTAGTAGATATTGGCTATAGTCAGCCAGTTTTGGAAGCTATCCCCGTAGATGGATTAATGCACAAAAATAATTTATATAATGGGAAGAAAGGTTCGAAACAAGCTTTTTCAGGGGAAATTAATTATATGACAAAGCAACAAGCTGATGGAAGTATTTTATTTACAGTTAATTCACCAAGTCGCTCAACTGAATTTCCTTTATATCCTTTGAATGACGAATTGGATAAAAAAATTCCTGGCATTTGGGCTGTTCAAACCGGAAGTGGCTATGCCACAAAAGTAAGACCAAATAACGATGGTACATATCGAGTAGATATCGAGCCAATGGGGGAAGAAGCTACGTTAGGCCAAAAATTTCAAGAAGTACATGACTTAGCAAAAAAATATGGGGCGCAAGCTATTAAGGTCATTTTTAGGGAATAGTGAAAAAATACGTAGCCTACGGAGTACTATCCGAAATTATAAAAGTAAAGGTGTATAATTTAGTAAATCTGTTCTGGATATGAATATCCTAAAAAACTGTGCCCGGGATATCCACTAACAAATTCTTCGAATTGCCTAATCCATGGTCCTGGTTCCATAGAATTATCGATTATGATAATCATTCCATTTATTTTTACTGCCAACACAACATGCCCACTAACACCATTTTGACTAAAATCAATATTTATAATTATCATAGCCAATTTTCCGTTTTCGAGTGTATTAAGATACCTTTTGAGTGCTTCCGCATTATCCATGGCAATCAAATTCTGATACTCTCTTGGTTGTAAATTCTTTTTTTTGCCTCTAGTCCATTCCGTAATTAATGATGGTTCTGCACCCCAACTTAGATGTATTCCCCTATAATCCGGGCTATCTTTTTTCCAGGCCGCATCATGCCTTATCATGGGGGCATTTTTGGGGAAATTATCCTTGGAGATGGTCCCCCCAGCAATCAGACTTTCAGCCCAAGCATGGGAAATCCAAAAGCAATCATTTTCATTTGGCACTTTTTCTAAAATTTTACCTAAAGCTGACGCAATTTCAGGGAAAGTTACTTCTCTATTTCTGAGTAAGTTGTAATCGGTCGCCAAATAGGCATCTTCGTCGCCTGGCTTTGAATGATAGACACTTAGGTTCATTTTAAATTAAATAGTTTTTTTAATTTTCAGTATAGCGCATTGATATTAGGTATTGTCCATCACAGCCCCAGTATTGGCGCTTTGAACATGTTGAGTGTAACGCCCAAGCCAGCCACGTTTAACTTTAGGTTCAAAAATAGGCAAGGCCTCTAAACGCCGAGTTATTTCTTCATCAGCTAATTGGACATTAATAGTTCTTTTTTCGGCATCAATCTCAATAAGATCCCCTTCCTCAATTACTGCGATTGGGCCTCCGGCCGCAGCTTCTGGCGAAATATGCCCAATACAGAGCCCTCTGGTCCCACCGGAAAATCGGCCATCAGTAATCAAAGCCGCCTTAATCCCCCGCCCCTTAATCGCGGAAGTCGGAGAAAGCATTTCTTGCATTCCTGGCCCGCCCTTTGGGCCTTCATACTTGAGAACCACCACATCATTGTCCACTATTTTTCCCTTTAAAATGGCGTCCATGGCCTCTTCTTGAGAATGATAAACTTTGGCCGTCCCTCTAAATTGCATCATTTCTGGTTCCACGCCAGCTATCTTAACCACGCCACCCTGTGGAGCGATATTGCCGTAAAGAACAGCTAGCCCACCTGTTTTAGAAAAAGCTTTTTCCCCAGTTCTAATCACGTCTTGATCAGCTTTGGGAGCAGATAGCACGTTTTCCCGAAGTGTTCCCACACAAGTGGGTAAATCGAGATTAAGCGGCGCTCGCCCCTCCTCATAAATAGCTTTCAAAATAGCAGAAATTCCACCAACTCGATGCACATCTTCCAGGTGAACATCCGGGCGAGAGGGCGAAACTTTACAAATATTAGAGGTTAAATCTGATAAACGATTAAGTTCTTCCAATGGGTAGACAATTCCGGCTTCATGCGCCAGGGCTAAAGTATGAAGAACCGTATTGGTAGATCCTCCCATGGCCAAATCCAAAATAAAAGCATTATCAATCGACTCCTTGGTCACAATATCACGAGGTAAAATTTTATTCTTCAATAAATACCCGATTGTTTCTCCGGCCTTTTCAATAAATTCAGCTCTTTCTGGATTAATTTCCCAAGTTTGCTTGCTTTTATCCACCCAAATCGCGGCTGGAATCGTTCCGTTTCCAGGCATGGCCAAACCAATGGCTTCTGCCAAACAATTCATAGAATTAGCGGTAAACATGCCGGCACAACTTCCACAAGTTTTACATGCACTTTCCGCCAATTCCTGTAACTGCATTTCGCTCATTTGCCCCGCGGATTGTTTTCCCACGCCTTCAAATACCGTGATTAAATCAGATTTATTTTTGCCGGCCAACATAGGCCCCCCACTAACATACAACGAAGGAATATTTAATCTGACCATGGCATTGAGCATGCCGGGCACAATTTTGTCACAATTACCAATTCCAATCCAGGCATCACAAGGATGAGCCCCGACAATAGTTTCAATCTGATCAGCGATTAATTCACGCGAAGGCAAGGAATATTTCATTCCAAAATGCCCCATGGCAATTCCATCATCCACCGCGCCTCCAATATTGGCATACCAAACATTGTAACCTTTATTTTTGAGTACTTTGACCAGAAGTTCGCCCAATTTATCCAAATGTACATGCCCAGGAATTTGCGTTGTATAGGAATTAATAATGGTAATAAAAGGTTTTTCTCGATCAGAAATTTTCTCAAGCACTCCAGCTGCAATCATTAGAGAAGCAGCCGGTAACATGTGATTCCCTTCGGCCACAATGCGACTACCGCGCTTTTGAATGGCCTCGAATCCGGGATTAAGGGGTTCAGAAATAGACATACTAAAAGGATAGTAAGGAATAATATAGAAGGAGTATAGCAAAACCTCTTCTCTGGAGTAAAGACCAACGACTTCAAGTGTTTGGCAGCCAAGGAGACAAGAATTCATCCGATCTTGTGTAATTCGTAGGGCGAATCATGAGGGAAAAGGTTAATCCGCGAACTGGACATTTCTGGGTCGAAAAAATTGATTCACTTCTTCTGCAGAAGCAACGGAGTCATAACCTTTATTGGAGGGAAAATATTCAGATCCTTCATAATGAAATAATCCATCTTCTTTTTGAACATACCAATCCTGTTTCATAACGGCCAAGGGTTTATCAGGATTTTGCGTATTGTAATATTTTAGTGTTGCGTGACGGTAAGCGATATAGGCCTTAGGCGGTGACGCTTTCCTGTCTAAGCCACAATCTGTAAGAACGTTAAATTCACCGACAGGGCCTCTCTGATGTGTTGGAAGCTTTTCAAGCATTTCTCGAACTTGACGATCTTCCGGGGATCCAAAACGGACTTGCTCTCCGGGGATAATTTCTCCCAGAGAAGGCTCCGTCTTTTCTCCCATTTCAGGTTTTACTCGCGTGGATTCACCGGGAGGGATCACACTCCCCCTTGATCCCTCATCGTATTCAGGCGAAGAAGGAATGCCCTCCTCTAACCTCTTAGTGGGCGTGGCATCCATCGAAATCCATTGGGTACCCTCCCAAATTTCAGCCCATCCGTGCCGCCCATCTCCCCCCGTTAAGATCGTTTTCCCATCGTGAGGAATGGCTCCATACCCTCCTAAACGACGGGCCGGAATCCCGATTTCGCGACACAATGCAACAAAAAAGGTATTCGCGACATCGCAATCGGCCTTACGAGTCTGATCCAATCGTTTCATAAATTCCCTGCTCCCATTTTCGTGATAATACTCACTGACTGACGCATCTTTTGAATAAAAAAATTGTTCAACTATAAATTCTTTGATTTTTTGGGCTTTCTCTAGGGGGCTCAAATCATCTCTCCTCCCCAATTCATCCACTAGAGCTTGAGTATCTTCTTGCAAAGGAGCTCCGCGTAAAATATCTTCCGTCTCAACGGACGAAGGAGGAGTATTCTCTTGATAAGTCTCATCTTTGCTAAACTCCAAAGAATATTCCACCGGCAGTGCACTTCCAAAAATAAGATGCGCGATGCCGTACTGATCCTGCTTGACAATAACAGTAGTTCCAGGATTGGTGGTGATGGAATCAGATTTTATTCTATATCCCTCGGGCAGAGGAATGATGATTTCTTGCCGCGCTTTTCCACTTAAGGTATGGATGTCCTCTAATCCTTCACCAAAAGCATAATCCGACAATGAGATTTCGTCTATTTCCCATTCCCGACCATTGTAAAGGCTATAAACTGTAGTCGTATAATTCCCTTCCAAGGGGGGAGAAATTTCATAATACCACGCGCGTGGAGCAAGTACCTCCACCTCACGATCTTCTGATTCGGGATTCTCTTGTGATTTTGTGCTTTCATCTTCTGCGTTTTCCCTATTTCTCTCCTCTGCCCCTCCTGCTTGCTCATTTTCCTCCCCCTCTTTCTCGCTTTCAGTCGCTTGACTGCTTTTCTCTTCTTTCCCTGGCTGCTCATCTATTTCGGGTTTTTCCCCTGTTTCTTTTTCGCCTTCTTTCCTTATCCCTTCCTGGCCTTTTTCTCCACTACTGCCTTTCTTCTCTACTTTCCTTCCCGACTTATCTGACTTTTTTGTATCTTTTCCCTTTTCTGAAGATTCATCTTTATTTGAAGGAAATAAATATCCATCAATCCTTTTTTCTCCCTTCTGCCCTACCACTTTGAGCTTCCATCGCCCAGCCTCCAGATAAACAGACAGAGTATCAGCGGGGTAGATTAAGGTAATATCTCCAACCGTGTCCTTATTTTCAGGGTTATTACTCAAGTAATCCAAACAAAAAAACATCATTTGTTTAGAGGTTGGACTTTCAGATCCTCTTTTCCCCTTCTTAAATGCTTCTAGAAGCATTTTACTCACGGAAATTCCCTTCCGTTCAATCGCGTAATCATGCTCTGGACTTGCTACTTCCTTGAAAATTCCCTGTGCTAAATTGAGACGTTCCTGAGATAGTTCTCCTGCAAATGCTTCGCGATAAGAACGATACACCTCTTCCCTTTCCTCGGGATTCATCTTTACCCAATTAATTTTTGGTTTTTTATATTCCTTTCCGTGATAGGAGTGAGATTCTAATCGCGACATAAATTAAGGGCAAAGAAATCTTCAATATTTTAAATAATCACCCTTATTAGGCAAAGGAGGAGGGGTTGGGACTGGAGGATCTTTTGTTAATTTTTCCATAATTCTCATCCCTTCCGCATGACTGGCAGAATCCAATGGCTTTCCAAATTGTGACAAATTAGGATTTTTCACTCCCTCAAGTAACCCTTTTCCAATATCAACAACTCCTCGCAAAATTTTTCCCCATGAATAATCTGCATTCGGCTTTAGTTCATTAGCAACACGGGCCATCAATGTTTTTAATTCCTTTTTTGTTCCAGGATTTCCTTTCTCTGTGCCATTTTCTAGTTTAGACGAAACAGAGAAATTATTTCCCATCTGAGATTTTTCTTTAAGATAAATTTTCAAATGCCAACTGGTATTAGTTAAAAAATGATTAAATTTGGTTGATAACATAAAAAAAGGCTAAAAATATATCTTTTAATTATACCTTGTTTTTTAACTAAAATCCAGAAATTTTAACCTAAATACCCCTAGATATCCAAATTCCTCACTTTCTTAGCATGAGTTTGAATAAACTTTTTACGAGGAAGAACTTCAACTCCCATGAGCGTATCAAATACCTTTTCAGCTCTCTCCGCATCCTCAATCGAAACACGCAACATGGTTCTGGTTTCCGGATTCATGGTGGTTTCCCAAAGCTGCTCAGGGTTCATTTCTCCCAAACCTTTATAACGTTGGATATTTACCTTTTCTGGATCATCAAAAGTCTTTGTTTGATCAATTTTCTGTTCCTCGCTATACGCATATTCAGCCCTTTTCCCAAAAGAAAGTTTGTACAACGGGGGCTGGGCAATATAAAGATGCCCTTTATCAATTAATTCACGGAAATAACGATAAAATAAAGTCAAAAGCAAAGTCCTAATATGAGCGCCGTCCACATCCGCATCAGTCATGATAACCACTTTGTGATAGCGAAGCCTGCTAATATCAAATAATTCACCAATCCCTACTCCAATAGCAATAATCAAAGTCTTAATTTCGTTATTCCCTAAAATACGATCCATTCTCGCATGCTCCACGTTTAGGATTTTGCCGCGTAAGGGCAATATGGCCTGAATTTCACGACTTCGACCCTGCTTAGCTGAGCCTCCGGCTGAATCTCCCTCAACAATAAAAAGTTCGGACTGAGTTGGGTCTTTAGTAGAACAATCCGCCAATTTACCAGGGAGAGTCATTCCTTCTAGGGCTCCCTTTCGAATCACGGTATCCCGAGCTGCCCTAGCCGCCATTCTCGCCCTAGCTGCCAAAAAACATTTAGATACAATATCTTTGGCCTGATTGGGATTTTCTTCCAAATATTCCTGAAAAAATTCACCAAATACAGTTTCAACAGCGGTTCTCATTTCTGGATTTCCCAATTTGCTTTTGGTCTGCCCCTCAAATTGCGGGTTAGCTAATTTAACAGATATAACCGCAGTTAAACCTTCCCGTACATCATCCGAAGTCAAATTATCTTCTTTTTCCTTGATAAGATTGTTTTTGCGAATGTAATTATTGATAACGCGCGTTAAGGCGGAACGAAAACCAGTTAAGTGCATACCTCCTTCAGTGGTATGAATGGTATTCGCAAAAGTAAAAACATGCTCTTGAAAACCCTGCGTATATTGAAGCGCGATTTCAATCCACCCTTCATCTACTTCTTTTCCCATACAAACAACATCTCCAAACACTTCCTTACCTTGATTCAAATGATGAACATAGGATTTAATTCCTCCTTCAAAATAAAATTGATATCTAATTGATTTTTCAAGACGTTCATCAATAATCTGGATTGTGGTTCCCTTAGTTAAATAGGCCTGTTGGCGCATACGATTGACTATGGTCTGAAAATTAAAATCCAAAGTCTCGAAAACATTTACATCAGGCCAAAATCTAATTTTAGTTCCATTTTGTTTAACTTCTCCTACTATCTTGATATCACTCACTGCCACGCCATCTTTATATTCTTGAACATACTTTTTGCCATCTCGGCACACCTCAGCAATTAATTTAGTGGAAAGCGCATTCACCACAGACACACCGACTCCGTGCAAGCCACCAGAAACTTTATAACCTCCACCCCCAAATTTACCTCCAGCATGTAACACAGTTAAAACCGTTTCTAAGGCTGATTTTCCAGTTTTAGTATGCGTATCGATTGGGATACCGCGACCGTTATCATCTACACTCACTGAATTATCGTTGTGAATGGTAACTATAATCATATCACAATAACCGGCCATGGCTTCATCTATCGCATTATCAACTACTTCCCAAACCAAATGATGCAATCCGGCGATATCCGTGGTTCCGATATACATACCAGGACGCCTGCGTACCGCTTCTAATCCTTCTAAAACCTGAATATGTTCGGCACTGTAATTGGATGAGTTACTATTTTTAGTGGACATAGAAAAAATTTAATCGGACGCAATCTAGCATAAAAATAGCGAAGGGGGAACTTGATTTTTTTATTATTCACCCAAAAAAGCAGACGCAACTTCTTCTGCTAAATTAGTAACGGCAATGTCACCTACCGTAAACTCATAATCGTCATAAGTGGCTGTAATTCCAGAGGCCATTCGTTCGTTGGCCGCATAACTGAAATTTACCTTAAATACCTTTCCCTGACTCGATATTTCAGATGCAATGATAAAAATATTTTTTTCTAAATCCGCAATCGTAATACCCGTCTCCGAGATTATTAATCCAACGTTATTTACTAAATCTTCACGTACCAAATTCAGAGCTAATGTTTCGGCTGAGGATGAAGAGGAAGAGGAGGTTTCTCCATTTGTTTCTTGGGATTGAATAGTTACTCCGGTACTAGTCTGCGATTGCGTAAACTCAATTACGGCTTGTTTTAAATTTTCAAGCTTAACACCAACCGAAAAGGCCTGACCATCAATTTTAAAATCATAAATAATGCCAGTAACACGATCATAATTACCTTTAATTGGAGTTAAATTTACTCGTCCTCCTTCAATACTAAATAATCGATAATCAGGATCTCCCAAGGGATAGAGCGCCACAAAATAGATTCCTTCCTGGTTAAAAGCCTTCTCGCTTTGAATTATGGCTTCATCAAGTGTGATTGAAGACTGTGGTACCTCCTGATTCTTCAAACTTCTAATATAGAGGATAAGCTCAGCCAAATCTTGCTCCTTTGCTAAGTAAGTAGCATACTTTTCCTCAAAAGTTCCTTGATCGGCTAATCGATAATCTGAAGATCCAATAAATTGAAATTCTAATCCTAATTCGGCTAGCTGCGAAACAAAATAATCCATAATTGCGGTTTTATTGGTAATATCTTTTAACATCTCTTGAGCATCAGCAAGCAACAAATAACCTAAATCTGTGCCAGTTTCGATACTCACCTTTTTTTGGTCAATTAAAGCTATCAAGCGGTTCAAAACTCGTATTTTATCCTGAATAAAAGCCTGACGAGCTTCGTTTAAGCTTGATTCATCTGCTGTGAAGGAAATAATCGTATCTTCCAATTGAGTTAAAACGGCGTATAGATTTACCTGATAGAAGGTATCTTCGCGGTATAAAAGATTTTGTAAAATTTGCCTTTCTTCGGTTAGGGTTTTTATCCAATCCACTAATTTGGTTCTTTCCTTCTGAATTAAGGTTAACCACCCTTTATTGTAATCGACAAGTGCTTGTTTTCCTCTTGCTAACTCACCCTGCCCTAATAAATCATAGATTTCGTTTAAACGATCACGAGAAATAGAAAGTTGCAAGCTTAAGCGAGTATCGCTAGCTGCTAATTCCGCATTAATAGCTCTCAGCGTTTCCTTGGCCGAATAAAATTTGTCTCCCCACAAAACTGCTTGAAAAACATGACTCAAGGGTTTTAATTTTTCTTGATTTTTTATGTTCATGCCTTGTTTAAATTGATTTAGCCGAGCAAGCCCTGCATCTTCTTTCCCCTGACTCATTAAATAAAGAGCCTGATATAGAATTTGCAAAGTTTCATCTTCTTCAAGTGTAAAAAGATGCTGCTTATCGAGAGTTAACCAGTTGCGGATAATTTTGTAATACGAAAAAAATGTATATTTTAAAGTACCTTGAGTATACCCCGCATCTCCTTCTCGCCGTAACTTACTAATAAAATCACTTTTCTTTTGATTTAAACGATCTAAATCTGTTTTTAGAGCTATTGACCAACTTTGATCCTCATTTTCAGGAGAAACATACAGAGAAGGATATTCCTTTGTTAACTTGGTATATTGTAGCTGTTCAATTTGCGGATTCAAACGCTTTTCATTAATTTCAACCTGATAAGATTCAGTTAATAAATAATCATTTAAAACATTCTTCTTATCTGTATCATCTAAAAAAGTTAATCTTACCGGATGATGGGCTGCAAATACATTAACTAGCGCATCTTTATAACTAATAAGAGACGAAGCTTTTTCTGGGTTGATTTTTATTCGATTAGTGACCACGTCGATAGCGGCCCGACCCTGAATCGTACTTATCCAAACCGATCCGGCATGAAGAATAATTTTAAGCTGCATGGGATCAGTTCGCAAATTAACCTCCTGGAAAACAACTTCCGTATTAGGTAATAACCGGATTAAGTCTGAAGAATCAAAAAAAATACCTAGTTCACTACTATTTTCAGTCCTAAAAGTGACTCCGGAAGCCAATGGGATTCCTTGCTCAAAAGGTTCAAAAAGAGAAGTATCAGTGATGCTAGATGCGGTAGTGACTGGCGCTTGATCCGTTTTGGTTAGGATTGAAACTTTACCTTTTACCACATATTCAACCAAAGCCTTCTGATCTTCGGGGCCTCCCTTAAAATGCTGTTCTCCCCAAATTGACATTAAAAAAAATCCCAGCGCTAAAACCATCAAGAATAAGAGGACTGAAATGCTTAACGGTTTAAGAAAAACAGCTTTATTTTGGGAAGAAATCAGAGGATCAGAGGAGGGCATTTTTTATACCTTACATTAATTTTACATGACTTATTTATTATAACACTTTTTTTAATATTTCGCCTTAGAATTTTCTAAAAAATGAATTCTACTGACCTTTGAATTTCAAAATACGATTGCCTTTAAAAAAGGCTTGTGTACAATGAAATCCATTATTTAATTTTTAAAAAATGAATTCACGTTCTTACCTTACGCGGTCTTTGGGACTTTTTTTAATCTTGTTACTAACAACTTTAGGGTGCGGTATTTCTCAAGTACAGGCAACCTTCCGGGATACGGAAACTACACCATATCAAGAGGCTATTGATTATTTGCAATCCCAAGGATCAATTCAAGGTTATCGCAATGGCACGGAATTTCAGCCAAACGCTGCTATTAATTTAGCCTCTTTTCTTAAAATAGCCTTAACCAACTTTGGCTTTGACCCACAAGCCAATCGGATTAGTCGTGTTCTTAATCCTTTTACGGATATTCCGCAAAAAGCCTGGTTTGCTTCTTATTTTCAGCGAGGTTGGGAAATTAACATGCTGAACAACACGACGACTATTAATCCCGGAAAATCGCTTACTAGAGCTGAGGGCGTGCAATTAATTTTAAAATTATTAAATATCAATACTCCACGGGTAATAAGCGCTGATGAATGGTCTTCTGATTACCTGGACGTGGATTCACAATCATGGTTTGCGCCAATTGTTTTTTATGGTCAAAATTATGAATTACTAACAAATTTGTCTCCCGATAACAGCCGCTACTTTCGCCCACACGATTTTTTAACTAGAGGAGAAGCAGCTCAACTTATTTACAACATGGATTTATTCCTTTATAAAACCGCGCTTAAATTTAACATAAGCGAATCCTTACTGGACGAAAATCTAAATTTTGTAATTCCCAATCTTGATTTATTTGTAGATGTTTGGAATCGGGTAAATCATAACTACTACAAAACTGAAGAGATTGACCAAAATACCTTAATTTACCAGGCTATTAAGGGGATGGTAAATGGGCTAGGAGATGCCCATAGTGTCTTTTTTAATCCTGAAGAAACCGGTGAATTCACTCAAGCCATTGAGGGTAAATTTGGCGGGATCGGGGTCTTTTTAAGAAAAACAGATGATGGCCTAAGAATAGAGGGTTTTGTAATTAATTCTCCGGCTGAAGCCTCGGGCCTCAAATATGATGATTTAATCATTGGGGTTGACGACGTACTTTTTACAAACCAATCAGTGGACACCATTACGAACATGATTAAGGGTGATCCAAACACGAATGTAACCCTGATTATTAAACGAGAAGGCGCATCAACACCTCTAAAATTCGTAATTACCAGGGAAATTATTGACCTTGGAGTTATGCAGGGAGAAATGAAAAATAATGCTATTTATGTGGATATCAATACTTTTGACCAAAATGGAGCAGTTGATTTTGAAACAACCATTAAGAATCTCATTTCCAAAAATTCCAACTTTAAAGGATTTATATTCGACTTGCGTAATAATGGAGGTGGCTACCTTTCGACGGTGCACCAAATGCTTGGTCATTTTATTCCAAATGGAGATCCTGTGGTTTACGAAGAATTTAGGTCGGATTATCTACTGATCTACTCCTCACTTGGCCAAGGAGAATGGCGAAATTATCCAATTGTCATCTTAATTAACGAAGGAACGGCTTCAGCTTCAGAGATTATGGCTTTGGCACTTAAAGAAAAAAACAACGCAGTTTTAGTTGGAACAAAAAGTTATGGCAAGGGTACGGTCCAAAATGTGTATCCCTATTCTGATGGCTCTCAACTTAATTTAACAGTGGCCAAGTGGTTGAGTCCACTCATGAACAATATTGATGGAGTTGGAATTACTCCGGACTATGTTGTTACTCAAACCCAAGAAGACCTGAAAAATAATCGTGACCCTCAATTAGAAAAGGCTTTAGAAATTTTCAAGGGACTTACACGCTAAAATGGACAAGCCTGTCTTTAAAAGCGCTACTAAGCTCCAAATAAACCTGCCAGAAACCGTATCTTGAGGCGCGAGTTTCGACGGTGTAGGGATCTTGGTTTTCTAATAAAACCCCTTATCTGATTTTGATGTTGAATAAGGAATAGACGCCAATTTTTTTTGAGCCAATTTTTTTGAAAAAGGAGATCTTGCCCAAAGCCGCGTGCCTTGAGTTCCTTATCGACAACTCCTCCGGCATGTGGTGTACAAAATTTTTGTTCAAGTGGAGAGCTAAATCCATGCACATAATGTACTAGTTCATGTGCGATGGTAAGATCTACTACAATCAGAGGGATTTTTTCAATTTGAAATAAACGATTTATTAAAATGCGTGATTTTTTTTTGTCGCGTAATAAACGAATTGAACCAAGCCTGGTACGAGCTGCTTGTCCAAATTTAATTTCGATTTTATTAGCTGGGATAAGATCAGAGAATCCCCTTTCTAGTACCTGGTGCATTCTATCTTCCAACCATTTTTGATTACGCGGAGATGATTTTTCCATCAAGAAAAACCTTCGCATAGTTTTTATAATTCCTCAAGAGCATCGCTACCGGATTTTCGCCTGTTGCTCTTGCTGAAAAAGTAACTGCTTCGGATTAGTTGTAATGATCTTGTCTTCACTGTAAGAAGCAATAATTTGAATAGCCACATGCTTAAGGCCGGCGAAAAACAAACCTTGCCCCACACCGCTGTTTAAAAGCATATACTTCTCCCCTTCAGTTAAGTTGAAAACTTTGGCTAAACTATCAATTATGGAAGGTGATTGCTTGAGCAAAAGTTGAATTGAAGAATTACTAACAATAGGCTTGCCATACGAACTGGAAATAAAATCCTCCACATCCTGCGTGATGGTAGTGACACCAAGATAATATTTTCGTGCTCTTTTCACTAATCCGAATAAAAATTTCGCAGAATCTTCATGCTGCATCATTGTCCAGGCCTCATCAATTACTAAAATACGACGTTTCAAAGTGCTGCGGACGCGATTCCAAATATAATTAAGGATGATATACATAGCAATTGGTCTTAGAGAATCTTCTAAATCGCGAATTGAAAAAACAACTAACCCGTTATCAAGAGTGACGTTTGTAGACTTATTAAAAAGGCCAGCAAAAGTACCGGTAGTATATTTTTGGATTCTTTGTGCCATTTCCGTGGCTCCATCCATAGCAGACAAAACATTATAAAAATCATCCATGGTTGGCGCCTCAAAAGCGGCCGGATCTGGAGTTTCCATAGTAATTCCTTTAGTGGCATACGTATCAAGTAAAGCCTTATCAATAAGAGCCTCCTCCGAAGCAGTTAAATTTCCGAACATTAGTTTCATTAAACCAGTTAAATCAATAATTGCGGATCTCAATAAATCTCCTGGCCTTAATTCGTCATCATCTAACGGACGAGGTAAATCAAAAGGATTAATGCGACGATCAGAGTTAAGAGAAACTTTTAAATAACTACCTCCCACAGTTTGAGCTAAAGCCTCATATTCGTTCTCTGGATCAATAACAATAACGTCAGTCCCAGTCATCAGGCTTCTCAAAATTTCTAATTTTACGCCATAAGATTTACCGGCGCCTGATTTGGCAAAAACGACCGCATTGGCATTTTCAAGTGAAAAGCGATCAAAAATAATCAAACTATCATTATGCCGATTAAGGCCATACAAAATACCTTCATTGGAAGTTAAATCAGCGGAAATAAAAGGAAAAGTACTGGAAAGAGGAGAAGTATTCATATTGTGGTTAACCTCCAATTCATCAGACGCAATTGGGAGAGTGGAATTAAATCCGTGCTCCATCCGAAGATCAGATCTCCTGGTTAAAACTAATTTCCCGCCCAGTAGGCTTTCTAATTGTTTGGTAATTTTCTCCAAATTTTTAAGATCATGATGATAAACTGTAAAATACAATCCAAATTGGAAAAATTTTTCTTCACCCCGCTGCAAATCAGTCCGTAATTGTTCGGCATCCTCAAGGGCGGTTTCCAAAGCAGGATCTCGAACTTGTCCTTTATCCCGGGCCATCCTAATACTTGATTGAAAACGGGCAACTTGACCTCTTAAAATCTTCATAATTCGATCCGAGGAAATCGGATAAATAAACTGCGCCATATCAAGAGTTACATCAAAATTAACCACCGGAGACAGCCAATTGGTTTCAATGTAGCGAGGATAGGTATAGACAAAAAAGCTTTCGGTAAAAAGTCCGTCAACAAGCAGATGATTAAAAGTAACTTCCATGGAAGAAGGAGCAATAAGATCTCTGATTGTGGCAATACCCTGCTGGAAAATCTTCTCCGCTTCGATAATTTTTTTCTTATCAGTAATTGAAATTTTCGTATAATCAGATTCACCAGAGCTATTCTTGGGAAGATTCTCGATAAGAGTAGAAGAAATTTCCTTGCTTAACTGTGAACTATTTTGCTCTTTTGCGATTATACTCTTGGCCTTATTAGCCTCAACCCTAGCCTGCCATTTGGCCTTTAAGTTCCCAATAAAACCTTGAGCCGGCTTAGCTGATGCTTGGCTTTGGATCGAGCTTTGGGGTTGATTCTCGGTTTGATTCTGAATTTGGGGGTTGAAATCAGCCATAAACAACTAAATAAACAGATTTAATAAAATCTGGATAGTATAGCAAATTTTTAGCTAAAACTCAAGCCTGTGACCGCTTTTCCTTTGCTTCATTCTGAATCCTTATGGCCTCATTTGTACGAACTTCATTTAGCCAACTTGCGGAAAAAACAAAATTTCGACCCTTTCCCGAAGCTATCTCAAAGTCCGAATCTCCCCATATTCGACCTTGTCTATCATGCGGAAGATGCTTAGCCACTAATTCAGCTAAATTAGACTGACCGTCAAGAGTTACGCTCGCCTCCTCCAAAATTTCCTTATAATGCTCTGCCTCTTTCCTTTTTTCTTTATCATGACTAAAAACAATTGTGGCGACACCAGCGCTAAGTGTTACTCCAATAATTATATGTTGAATATGATTTTGATCATGAACAACAAAAGACTGCTTTTCTACTAAACTTCTAGCTCGGTTAGCAACACTTAATCCCGCATCATTGTTTTCATTCAACAAAATACTAAATTCATCTCCACCCAAACGGGCCATAATGACGCCATCCGTATCGCGTAATGATTTTTTAACCAAAAGTGCCACCTGACTAATAATTTCATCTCCAGCATTTTGCCCATATTGATCATTAATATCTTTAAATTTATCAACATCAAAAAAAATTTGGGTACAAACTCCACCTTGACGCTGCCTGGCAGATAAAATTCTTTCCCGAGCACGAGTCCAGGCAGTTTTATTTAAAATTCCCGTACCGCAATATGGATCATAATTTTCTATTTTAGCAGTATCATAAGCTCGAGCAAACGACATCATAATTTCATCTCTGACTCTGCTTAGTTCCACCTCTCTTTGGGTATTAATATCAAATAAATTGGCCCAATTGGGAGATAATTTTTGAAATAAAACATCCCTGAACCCTCTAATTTCCTTCTCAATTAAATTCAGGTATTTTCCGTAACGTTGATCTACTAAAAAAGTTATTAGTTGCTGTAAATTTGCCACACTTCGCGCGTAATTTTCTTCACCAGCATTCTTAAAATCTCGAATCAAATCACGGCAACAGTTCAAAAATTCCGCAAAGTCGGCTGTAATCGCCATAACTAAAGCAGCTTCAAAATTTTGATGTTTATTATTTTGTAGTTCTTCTATATTAATTTGAGCCTGCGGGACTCCTTCCAAAATTGAAGCAAAAGAAATTTTTTCGACCAAAGGATAGGTTTTAGTGCAAATAAGTTTTTATTATAATAATTTTTTATATTTTGTCAACATTCTCTGTCTAAAATTTCCTTCCTTTTATGGTAGAGTACGAAAGATTTATCATTACTAAACACTCTCAATTCTCATGCCCAAACCAACTGACGATCATCGTGATGACTCCTTACCAGAAGAAAACAAACCCGAAGAATCATCCCAGGAGATAAACAGCGACCAAGTTAACGATATTCCTCCGCAATTATTTAATTCAAGATATCGCCTAAAATCTATTTCTGATGAAATGGAGGAATGCTATTTGGATTACGCCATGAGCGTTATTGTTTCACGTGCTTTGCCGGATGTTAGAGATGGGCTTAAACCTGTTCATCGTCGTATTTTATACGTTATGCAAGAATCTGGGTTAAGGGCCAGTGCAAAATATCGCAAATCAGCTAATGTGGTTGGTGAAGTTCTGGGTAAATATCATCCTCATGGCGATACAGCTGTTTATGACTCCATGGTACGTATGGCGCAAAGTTTTTCTTTACGCTATCCACTAGTAGATGGACAAGGTAATTTCGGCTCCATTGATGGGGACAGCCCCGCAGCCTATCGATACACCGAAGCCAGAATGTCTAAAATCGCAGAAGAAATGCTGGCTGATATCGACAAAGAAACCGTTGATTGGGTGGATAATTATGACGCAACCAGGAAAGAACCACGTGTCTTACCAGCCAAAATACCGCAACTTTTACTCAATGGAACAGTAGGTATTGCCGTTGGCATGGCCACCAACATTCCTCCTCATAATTTAAGTGAATTGATAGATGGTCTAATTGCTCTTATTGGCAATCCACAAATGACAGTTGAAGATTTAATGGGACATGTTAAAGGTCCTGATTTCCCAACAGCCGGCCTTATTTATGACAAGGAAGCCATAAAAGCCATGTATGTTAATGGACGAGGAGGAATTGTCATGAGAGCCAGAGCCATCATTGAAGAAACCAGAGCTGGAAGATCGCATATTCTTGTTACCGAAATCCCCTATCAAGTGAATAAAGCTACCTTAATTGAAAAAATTGCGGATCTAGTTAGAGATAAAAAAATTCAGGGAATAAGCGACATTCGAGATGAATCAAGCCGTAACGAGATTAGAATTGTTATTGAACTTAAAAAGGATGCTTATCCGAAAAAAATCTTAAATCAGCTTTTTAAGTTAACCCAGATGCAAAGCAGTTTCAATATGAATATGATTGCTCTAGTAGATGGCATTCAACCTCGCCTACTTAATCTTAAACAAGTTCTTGAATACTTTATTGAACACCGTAAGGAAGTCATTACCAGACGAACTCAATATGAACTAAAAATTGCCAAAGCCCGCGCCCATATTTTAGAAGGACTAAAAATTGCCTTAGACCATATTGATGCGGTTATTGCGACAATTAAAAAATCGAAAACCAAGGAGGATGCTTCAGGGGCTTTGCAAAAAGAATTCAAGCTTACTGTTCTTCAAGCGCAAGCTATTTTAGAAATGCGACTTCAAACCTTGGCCGGGCTGGAACGTCAAAAAATCGAGGATGAATACTTGGAGAAAATAGCTTTAATTACGGAGTTGGAAGGAATTTTAACTGATTCAAAAAAAGTTTTAAATATCCTAAAAAAGGAATTAGCGGAAATAAAAATGAAATATGGAGACGATCGCCGGACTGAAATTATTCCCCATGCGGTCAATGAAATTTCCCAAAAAGATACTATCCCCAATATGCCAATATTGGTTATGCTCAGCAAGGAAGGTTATATTAAAAGAATTCTCCCAAATTCTTTTAAACAACAACATCGAGGAGGTAAAGGCATTATTGGGATGACAACCAAAGAAGAAGACGAAATAAGAATTATGCTTTATGCCAATAACCATGATGATTTACTGTATTTTACTAATCGTGGCCGTGTTTTTTCTTTGCCGGTTTACGAAATACCCCAAACTTCTCGCACCGCGAAAGGTCAAGCTATTGTTAATTTACTGCAACTTCAAAAAGACGAACGAGTAACAGCAATCCTAATTTCTAATCAAAATGCAACCCGACAATTTTTATTTATGGGTACTAACCGGGGGACAGTTAAAAAAACCGCGATTGAGCAATTTAAAAACATGCGAAAGACTGGTTTAATTGCGATTAAATTGCGCGATGGTGATGAATTGGAATGGGTTAAAGAAACGTCTGGTAGCGATACCGTGGTTCTGGTTAGCAGGGAAGGTAAATGTATTCAATTCCCGGAAAAAGATGTGCGTTCTATGGGTCGCACCGCTACTGGAGTACGCGGAATGCGCTTAAAAGGTGATGACGAAGTAATTCAAATGGATGTTATTAGGGGGGAAAACGGAGATTTATTAATAGTAACTCAAAATGGTCTTGGGAAACGCACTGCTCTGGTAAATTACCGCTCCCAGGGGCGTGGCGGATCAGGCGTTAAAACCGCTAATTTAAATCCAAGAACAGGTAAAGTAGTGGGGGCAGAAGTTATTATTAAAGAATTACAAGGTGATCTTATTATTATTTCAAAACTGGGACAAATTATACGCCTGCCATTAGAATCAATTCCAACGAGGGGAAGAGCAACACAAGGAGTTTATTTAATGCGGATGAAAAATTCAGGTGATATAGTCGCCTCTATTTCTATAATTCGCAAGGATGAAGATTTGCCTGAAGATCAATTAGGGGAAAATAATTTAAAAGAAGAGGCAGAAGAAGCTCCCACACAACCTACGCTTGTCTAAACCTCTATCTCTTTTTAATCTATGAAAAAAATCCTCCCTGCTTTACTCACTTTATGCTTGGGGCTATCCATTATCCCCCTTGTTTTTGCGGATTCTGGCGACCTCGCCTTAACCTCGGATAATGTTTATCTATCGGATACAACTATTGTTCATAATCAAGCGGTTCGTATTTACGCTACTGTAAAAAACAACAGTAGCAATCAAGATTTATTGGGTTCGGTTCAATTTAAAAACCAAACAACCGGCCATCAAATCGGAAATGATCAGCCAATTTCCGTCCGCGGTGGAGGAACAGACACGGTATTTGTAGACTGGAGACCAATGGCCGGCACCTACACTATTGTGACAACAGTTTATCCTTGGGACACGGCTGGCGATGATTCTGCTAATAATCAAATCAGCTTTGCAGTAACTGTCGATTATGATTACGATAATGATGGGGTTGGAAATGCCCAAGATCCAGATGATGACAATGATGGGGTAGCAGATAAAGAAGACTTATTCCCTTTGGACAAAAATGAATCCCAAGATACAGATCAAGATGGCCTAGGTAATAATGCGGATCTGGATGATGACAATGACGGTACTTTAGATGAAGTTGATGCCTTGCCACAGGATGCCAATGAATTCGTGGATACAGACGAAGATGGGACCGGCAATAATACTGATTTTGATGATGACAACGATGGACTTTCTGATGTTTATGAGCAATCGACGACTGATCCAAATTCCGGTGAAGCAAAACCCAGCACCAATCCCTTATTAGCGGATACTGATACCGATGGATATAACGATCAAGTTGATACTTTCCCAAGTGATTCAACCGAATGGGAAGACACGGATCACGATAATATCGGAGATAATACTGATTTTGATGATGATGGAGATGGGTTAGCTGACCTTGAAGATGATTATCCTAAAAATCACGGCCCTGTCATTACAGTGGAACGCTATGAAGAAACTGATCCGGCTACGCTAGAAAAATTTTTAATTCTTGACGCCTCAAAATCTAGTGACCCAGATGGTTCCGCCGAACGCCTTAAATTTCAATGGTTTACGAAAGAAGGACGCTTAATTGGGGAAGAAGCGATCTTTAAACTAGCAATTCCCTTTAAAAATATTTTACCCTCTACGCTGATGGTATTTGATGAAAATGGAGAATCAAGAACATTTAATTTAAGCCTAACAGGGAAAGGTTATCTCAAAATTATGGGAGGAGCGCTCAGCATTTCACTGCTACTGACTCTTGCATTGATTATCTATTTAAAGTACACTGCCTCCGCTCGTTCTGATAAAAAATCATCTAAACCTAAGAAAAAATAATGAAAAATGGCATTCATCCAACCTATTATAAAGACGCCACTATCACTTGTTCATGTGGGAATGTGATTAAAGTGGGTTCTACGATTCAAGCCTATGGGACAGAACTTTGTTCCAAATGTCATCCTTTTTATACCGGCAAAAAGAAAACTGTGGATACGGCCGGTAGAATTGAAAAATTCAAATCAATGCAAAAATTAGCTCTAGTAGCGAAGGAAAAAGTTAAAAACAAAAAAGAAAAACGCCGAGGATCGATTGAGGAAAAAATTAATCAGGAACTACAAAAACAAGCTGATGTTGATCGCAAAAAAGAAGAAAAATTAATGTCAAAAATTCGCAAAAATAGGCCTCAAGAAGAAAATTAAATCTGGCAAAATATGGCTGGTAGCACTTTTGGAAATATTTTCCGCATTACTACTTGGGGAGAATCTCATGGCAAAGCAATTGGCGGCGTTGTTGATGGGTGTCCGGCCGGTATTTTGCTGTCGGAAAAAGATATTCAGCCTGATTTAGATCGACGGCGCCCAGGGCAAAGTGCCGTAACAACCAGCCGAGATGAAAAAGATAAGGTTGAAATTCTTTCGGGGGTTTTTGAAGGGAAAACAACGGGGACGCCGATTTCGCTCATCATCTGGAATCAGGACCAACACTCAAAAGATTATGCAGCACTTAAAAATGTCTATCGGCCAGGCCATGCGGATGAGGTATATGATTTAAAATATGGTTTTCGGGATTATCGAGGCGGCGGCCGCGCTTCAGCTCGAGAAACTACTGTGCGTGTGGCGGCCGCCGCCATTGCCAAAAAAATATTTCAAGAGCTTAATTTACCCACCCAGGTCATCGCCTATACCAAACAAATTCAAGAATTAATAATTGAAAAACCAAATCTCGAGGTTATTGAGCAAAACAATATTCGCGCTGCTGATTTAGCTATCGCCAAAAAAATGGAAGAACGAATTTTGAATTTACAAAATAAAGGAGATTCGGTCGGAGCTATAATCGAGATTATAATCAAAGATTGTCCGAAAGGATTAGGAGAACCAGTTTTTGATAAATTTAAGGCTGATTTGGCAAAAGCCTTGATGAGCATTAATGCCATCGTGGGATTTGAATACGGAGCCGGATTCGCAGTCGCTAACATGAAAGGAAGTACCCATAATCAACTAGAAACCGGTATTTTAGGTGGAATTACTAATGGCGAAGAAATAATTTTAAAAGTCGCCGTTAAACCAACTTCTTCTCTTGAACTTCATAAATTGGCTAAAGGAGCCCCGAAAGGAAGACACGATCCTTGCTTGGCTCCGCGAGCTGTCCCAGTGGTTGAGGCTATGTGCTGGCTCGTTCTCATAGATCATTATTTACGAAATCAGTCCGCTCGGATATCCAGAAAAAAGGAGCCGCTGAGTTCATCAACTGCTCCTTTTAAACGTTCCCATTAAATTACTCCTATTACTCCTCGGTCGCTTGATAATATTGATAGAGCGCCACGGCTACATCATAGCGCGTTAGATTTTCACCCGGGTTCAAATATTTAGCGCTATCAGCCAACATTAGGTTATAGTAAGGTTCTAACCCAGCATAAGGCGCAAAATAATCATCAGCTGAAACATCTAAAAAGGAATATCCCAAATTTTGGGTAAGACCAAATGTTAGGGCAAACATTTTAAGCCATTCAGCCTTATTAACGGTTTGAAGGGGCTTAAAAGTACCATCCGGATAACCGCGCACAATCCCATGTCCCAAAGCAAAGCCAACATATTTTGAGTACCATTGATCAGTTTGTAAATCAGAAAGGTTACTGGCACGAGAAGAAAGGGAATCCTTGGCCTCCTTCTTAGCTCCTTCAATTAACATTTTTAGAGCTTCAATCCGATTGATGTCATTTTCACCTTTAAAGGTTCCATCTGGATAACCCTTCACGATGCCACGATTATAAAGATCAAGAACAGCCTGCCCCTCTAAAGTAGATTCGTCCACATCGGGGAAAGGATTAGTTGATCTATATTCCAATTGTTTCTCAAGACAATTATCTTCGCTTAATTCAGCTATTTCACCTACTTCATCTTTGCTATCAACACAAATTTTAGCGACATCACCTCTTGTGAAATAATCTACAGCCACAGAATCAATAACCGTCGATTGCTTATAAAGTAAAAAATTCGTATCGGAAAGGTTAGCCCAATCATAGCCACCATTGTTTAAAGGCTCCGCAGCATTCATATCACTCCCTTTTACATAAACGCCCCAGGTAATTAACCCGCTTTCTGCGGTTACATCAGCATGACCTTCATTCGCTAATTTGAAGGCAAGAGTATCATATTCCTCCCCTAATTCAGCTTTAACTAAATAAACATCCTTAACCACTAAATCAGGAAGCAATTTGGCTTCAAGCTCATTATTGGTTTCATCATATTCATAAACCGAATTTTCCGAATCAATAACTACTTTAACGTCAGCTCCACTATAATCTCCGCCTTGCAACATATATTCCATTTCCCCTCCCTCATATAAAAATGTTTGAATATGTCCGGCATTTTTCTCATCTTCCCAATTGTAATCATACTTTAATTCCCCGTTAATATAAATTTTAGTGTGCCCAGCTTTCCTCTGGGTAACATCATCAACAGCATAATATCCACTTGTCTGAAGAATGGCCATTCCATTATTAATTACCTTAACAAGGATTGCTCCATCCGCATTAAGATAAATATCCGAAACGCCAAGATCAGACATCACTTCTTCTGGGTAAGGTGAATACACATCCATTGTCAAATCGTTGTTTGTCTTACTCCACTCGGAATTTTGTAATTCCTGTGGGGAAATAGAAATTGCGGCATTAGCTTCATAAGTCTTACCTACTTCTATCCCAAATTCGGTCGTATGACCCATATTTAGGTCATAGCAATAACTTCCATCTACTAAGAGAGTCTGTGCTGGCATCGTTGAATCTTTTTCTGCCCATTCCCCATTCGCGGTTAACGTAACCGTAAAAACATTCTGGGTTGGATCAGTTGAAGGATTCTTGACGCAAACTTTAACATAAAAAGAATCATAGATATTATACATTGGATCAATAGAAGTTGTTTCCTTGTTTCCAATCGAAATAGCGGAAGGATAAACATCAATAGCATTGGGATCCTGGTTAGCCGTTAATTCTGAGTCAAGCTGAAGATCGCCAGACTCAAGATCAAGATTCCCTTTTACCCCCTCGCTTGAATCTTCAACCTCGCCCGTACTCAATTCCGGATCAAGCTCGGGATCAAACTGCCCTGGTACTGTTGTCCCTGTCCCACCAGGAGCATCCGTGGTTTCATTGGTAGCCAGAGCCCATGCGGCTCCAGCAGGAAACATGGTAACAAAGAGACTAAGTACAACAAAAACAGCCAAAAGTCTCTTGGTTTTTTTAAAGAATAAGGAATAATACATAAGATTTAGTATTAAGAAATAAAAAGCATCACTCGATGCTATTATATAGACAAGCTTTTATTCAGCAAGTTTCAAAAAATTATGTTTACTTTTAAAATAAATCATACTAATGACCGGGCTAGATTAGGTCAATATTTTACTCCTCACGGAATCATTAATACGCCAGCCTTTATTCCCTGTGGCACAAAAGGAGTTGTTAAAACTCTTGAAATAAGAGATTTGCACGATTTAGGAGTAGAAATTATGCTTTCCAATACTTATCATCTTACCATTCGACCTGGAGCCGAAGCTATAAAAAAATGGGAAGGTCTTCATCGTTGGATGGGATGGGACAAGCCGCTACTAACTGACTCAGGAGGATTTCAGGTTTTTTCTCTGAATGCCACTCGTAAAATTGACGATCAGGGCGTTGAATTTAAATCTCCATTAAATGGAACGCGCCATTATTTTACGCCAGAATCTGTAATGCAAATTCAAGAAAAATTGGGAGCTGATATTATCATGGCTTTTGACGAATGTGCAGATGGTAATAGCGATAAAGCATACGCTAAAAAAGCAATGGAAAGAACACATAAATGGGCTAAACAATGCCAAAAAGAAAACTCAAAGCTTCAAAAATTGCGCGCTTTAAATGGACAATTCCCGCAAGCTCTTTTTCCCATTATTCAGGGAGTAATTTATGAAGATTTAAGGATTGAATCAACTAAATTTATGGCTGATCTCGATTTACCAGGAATCGCTATAGGGGGCTTAAGCGTGGGAGAAAAAAAAGAAGATATGTATCGTGTTCTTGACATTATTTACCCACATCTACCTAATGACAAAATCCACTATCTAATGGGCGTAGGCAGCCCCGAAGATCTTGTTGAAGGGGTGGCTCGAGGCATTGACCTTTTTGATTGTGTACTTCCGACTCGCCTCGCCCGCCATGGTGCTTTTTGGACCGAAACTGGTCGCTATAATATTAAGAACAAAAAATTTGAACAAGAATTAATGCCTTTAGCTGAAAACTGTACTTGTTCTACCTGCAAATCTTGTTCTTGTTCTTATATTAGACACTTATTTATGGAAAAGGAAATTACGGCTTTGCGGCTTCTCTCTATTCATAATTTACATTTTTTGCTAACATTAGTGCATGAAATTAGAGTACAAATTGGCAAAGGAAATTTTGAAAATTTTCGCCAAGAATTTCATAATCAATTCTTAAATTTAAAATAATCATCTACAACAACTTCTAATCTAATAATTTTATGTTGGCTTACCTATCTGGGACGACAAAATTTAAACGCTTAAATCATGTAGTTTTGGATGTACAGGGCGTAGGTTACAAGGTCTTTATGCCCCTTTTGCTTTTGAATAGAGCTAAACTTGATTTGCCGTTGGAACTCTATATTCATACCGTGGTACGCGAGGATGATTTAAGCCTTTATGGATTTGAGAACGAAGAACAATTAAAGTTATTTGAATTACTGCTCAGTGTGAATGGAATCGGCCCCCGCCTTGGCCTGGATCTTTTTGCCTGGCCAATTGATAAAATTAAAAAAGCAATTCTTAATAAGGAAGTTACTACCCTAACTCAAATTCCGGGAATAGGGAAAAAAACCGCAGAAAGAATTATCCTAGAATTAAGAGAAAAATTAGGAGCACTAGATAATAATCATTTACCAGAAAATGATTCCGGGGAAACGCTAATTAAAGAGGAAATATTGGATGCCCTATTGTCCCTTGGCTACCAGAAAAAGGATATTGAAAGAGTTTATCGTGGGATCAAAGAGCCAATACCTGAAAATTCCGAGGAAATAATTAGGTATTTTCTGAAAAATATTTAATGTCTCAAGCTTCCCTAATCACTCATCCGCTCAATTGTGAATATCTGACTGGATTTCGAAGTTCAAAAAGCTTTTTATTAAATACACCAAATAAATCCTATCTTTTTACTGATGCTCGTTATTTTGAGCGGGCGACTAAAATTAATTTTTCAAAAATATTAAAGAGACATTTGGAAATTAAACTCATTGATAAGCAACTAAAAGCAACTCTTACTAATTTAAGCCAAAAACACCAACTTTCGTCTTTAACTTATGAAGCAAGCCATCTAACCGTGGCACAATTTAAGCAATTTAAAAAACTTTTTAAGAAAATTAGATGGGTTGAAAATTCACTAAATACTGAAAAATTGAGGGCCATTAAAAGTACTTCGGAAATAGTCAAAATCCGTAAGTCACAAACTATTAATGAACAAATTTTTTATTCATTAAGGGGAGCTTTAAGTAATGGCGTAAGTGAATTGGACATAGCCTTGATGATTAAACGCCTATCCTATCAATATGGAGCAGATGGAATATCCTTTGAGCCAATTATCGCTTTTGGTAATCACACTTCAATACCACACCACGAAAACACTAACAGAAAATTAAAAAGGGGAGATTTGATTTTAATTGATATGGGAATTCTTTATAAGCGTTATGCTTCGGATATGACCCGCATGCTTTTTACCAAAGCCCCAACTAAGCAACAAGAAACTATTTATAATCTCGTATTAGAGGCTCAGGAAAAAGCCATAATAAATCTTAAGCCAAAACAAATTGCTTCTAAACTCTATAAAATTGCCAATGATCATTTTAAAATTGCTGGCCTAGCCACTAATTTTACCCATGCTCTGGGTCATGGAATCGGGCTTGAAGTGCATGAATTACCAAATCTCGCAGTCAAAGGCAAAGAGGTACTCAAGCCAGGCATGATTGTCACCTGTGAACCAGGTCTTTATTTTCCAAATAAATTTGGAATTAGAATTGAAGACATGCTCCTAATTACCAAAACTGGATCTCAAAATCTTACCAAAGTGCCGAAGCTAATAAAAGATTGCGTTCTGTCTTAAAATCTCTTAAACTTTAGTCCTCCTAATTTTCATCTTATGTGTGGAATATTTGGTTATCTTGGCCCGAGAAACGATGCCGCTCACATGGCACTCCTAGGTCTAAAAAATTTAGAATATAGAGGTTATGATTCGTGGGGGGTCGCTTGTAAAACTGATCACCATCTTGAGATTGAAAAACATATTGGGAAAATCTCCGAAGTCACTAATCTTAAAACCGAGTTAGAGCAAGCCGATACCCATCTGGCCATTGGGCACTCTCGTTGGGCAACGCACGGAGGAGTAACCGAGAATAATGCCCATCCGCATCTTAGCCAAAATGGTAAAATCGCCATTGTTCACAACGGCATTATTGAAAATTATTTAGAGCTAAGGGAAGAATTAAGCGCCAAGGGCTTTAAATTTGTTTCTGAAACTGATACCGAAACCATTGGCCACTTGATCGAATTTTACTATCAAGGTAATTTCGAACAGGCCTTCGCTAAAGCGATTCAACGTCTACAGGGACGATATGCGGTACTGGCAATTCATAAAGATCATAACCTGATTTTAGCGGCCAGAAAAGGCTCACCACTTATTGTAGGGGTAGGCTCAACCGAAAATGAATTTTTTATCGGGTCTGATGTGCCGGCCTTTTTGCAATACACAAATCGAGTTATGTACCTAGACGATGATCAAATGGTTATTATTGGCGAAAATGGGGCCTATTTTTTAGAAATTTCAACTAAACAAGTGGTTGAAAAAAGAATCATAACCCTAGATCTTGATTTAGAAAGTGCTGAAAAAGGTTCCTTCCCTCACTTCATGATTAAAGAAATTATGGAACAAAAAGAAACCATTCAACGAGCCATTAACCAAGATACCAAAACTATTGAAATTCTAGCTGAAGCTATTCGCAAGGCACATGGCACTTTTTTTATAGGATGTGGGACAGCCGGGAAAGTGGCCTTAGCTGGCTCTTATCTTTTCTCTCGTATCGCTAAAAAACATGTGAATTTTACCTTTGGATCCGAATTTGCGAGTTACCAAGATTTTTTAAATGAGAAAGCATTATTGGTGTGTATTTCTCAGAGCGGAGAAACAGCCGACACCCTAGAAGCTATTGAAGTTGCAAAAAAAAAGGGAGTAACCGTGGCCTCAATTGTAAATGTGGAAAGTTCAACCATGGCCAGGACATCTGATATTGTGCTGCCGATTAAAGCCGGGCCTGAAAAAGCAGTGGCCTCAACCAAAGCCACAACCTCACAATTGGCTATTTTAACCTTACTCGCCTACGCCACCGCAAACCGCTTAAAAGAAGGCCAATATTTACTGGTGTCCACGGCCGGAGAAATTAATGACATGCTTAATCCCCGTTACGAAGATCATATTCGCAAACTCGCAGATCAGATTAAGGAGGTGGAAAGTATGTATATTATTGGGAAGGGATTAAATTACGCCATTGCTCTTGAAGCCGCTATTAAATTGCAAGAAGTCTCTTATATTCATGCTGAGGGATTCGCGGGAGGAGAATTAAAACATGGGCCAATTGCACTTATTTCGCAGGGCACACCCTGCATTGCAATTGTAGCTAATGACGAGACCAAGGCTGATATTCTCGGCAATGCAATGGAAGTAAAAGCCCGTGGTGGTTATATTATCGGTATTTCTCCTGATAATTCGGAAATTTTTGATTACTGGATTAAGGTACCAGATGGTGGGAATACCTCCCCGATTGTTAATATTATCCCGATTCAAATTTTGGCTTATCATTTAGCAATAGTTCGCAAGAACAATCCGGATATGCCCAGAAATTTAGCCAAAAGCGTTACGGTAAAATAAGCGCAAGGGAATTTATTCCAATCCCCAACTCAGCCCAAACTTATACTCCGTAGCTGTAGTCCAACTCATTTTAGCTTCATTGAAATAAACATATCCATCACCATAGGGATCGTCATCTGATGTGCGTTTATAACTGGCTTGTAATTCCCATACATTATTAACAAATTCATATAAATAGACCGTCATGGTTTGTTTTTGACTACCTTGACTTAATAATTTCACCTTTAACCAATCGGTATCGTATGATGTGTCAAAATCACCGTAAACCTCATTTGTACAATTATAATATACTTCAAAGGCATCAGTCATAAAATCTGAAAAATCACCACTCTCCTGTACAACTGGTTTTAGACAAGTTCCGCTATTGCTATCTTTTCCATTAACACTAACCACTACACTTTTAGTTACAAAGCCAGCGTAAGACCATAATTTTAAAGTGTAATTTTGAGTGCAAGGAGCACTGCTTGTTCCGCAAGAAGCAACAATATTATTTATGCTTTGAATAGTAGTACCAGGATAAGTCGAAAGCGTAACATTCCCACTCGCAACTTTTTTACTTTGATAATCGAACAATTCATAGCTAAAATTACTAAAAGAATTATAAGCTTGATAGGTGAAATTAAGACTATCCCCCTCATTAACGATAGGTTGATTAACAATAAAAAAAGCGATTTCTGTTTTACCAATCTCTAGTTTTTGCGCATCTGCACCCGCACATTTATTACTAATATTGCACGCATCAACATGAAAAGTATAATACCCTTCTTTAGTTCCTTTTACGGTAATTCCCAAATCGTAAATCTGCCCGCTTCCATCCGAATCTTGAGTTATTATTTTTTTGGTGAATGAGTCAGTTGAATTATTTGTATTCCAAACAAAACTTTCAACAGCACTGGTCGTATTGTATTTAAAATATTTCACAGTAAGAATAATATAATCAATATTTGAATCATGATCAGTGATTATCGCTCCAAAAGAAACATCACTGCCAACCGTGCTACCAGCACTAGCATTACTTATACTTGGCGGATAGATTTCAATTATGGGTGATGTAGTGTCATCCTCAACTTTAAAATTCAAAGTAACTTGAGAACTTGGCATATCCAATGAATTATAACCGATCATCACTGCTGAATAATCACCGGCAGTTGAAAGAGTAAACGAATCAGTTGTAAAATCTTCTTGATCTTCTTTTGGCGTATTTGGATCGTGATAATAATTTTTATTATCCATTACGGTCGCGCCTTTGAAAATTTTTATTTCACAACCAGAAGCCTTTGATTCTAAATCTTTAACCTTACATTGAAATTTAACTTTGCTGTTTACAGAAATAGTCGCTGTATCAATATCAGTAGTATTATCAATAATTTCATTATTATCAGCTTTTAGGATTGAGGCAATAACCATGGGTGAAGTGGAATCAATTCCGAAAGTATAAATTTTTGTAGTTTCTGATCCTAACCAATCAGTAACAGTTACATCCATGGTATAAGATCCCTTCATTTTAAAATCATTGGTAGTTAGCACAAAGTCAACACTTTGTTCAGGTTTACCGATATTTGGATAAGAAGACACGTTAAAACTTTGTTCTTTATTGACAATTTTAGAGTCAGGGTTGCCGGAATTTGCTTTGATTTTAAACGCTATTTTTTTAATGGCGATATCATCTATAGCTTGAATATGAATAGGAACCTGCCCATTAAGCTCATAATAATTAAGATATAGATCATTACTATTTGAATCAAAATTTTGATTATCAAGGGTGATAGAACCCAAAGATGGCTTTTTGGTATCTTTAAACGGTTCATAAGTAGTGGGATCGGATACGAACGAAATTATTTCCCCGCAATCAGGATCCCCAGCATAATTAAAATAATAATAAGCATTTACCTTTCCAGGAGGAGCAGGGAATGAAGTTGTAGTTCCATCATAATCTGAAATATAAAAACGAACACGACAAACGATACTTGAAAAATGAGAGTTATCATCATAACTGCTTATACAAGCAAGTGGCTTGCTCGTACTGGTAATTAAATCAGTTGAATGATCAAGAACGTATGGCAGATCAATTACCAAACCATAAATACCATTATAATAAATGGACTTAGTCCCATCAGCGAAGACGGTGTTTGCCCCCGGATTAACAATAATTTCAGAGAAAGCCTCTCGCAAAGCAACATCACTCCCAATATTATCAATTTTTATCTCAAATTCACCGAATTCACTTCCCGCTTTATCATCAGCACTATTACCAATAAATAGAACTTGGGGAGCTTTTAAGTCCATTCCATCTAAATTACCCGTGTTTAATATTTTATCATCCGTTTCAGCCATGGTGTCACCATAAATATCGTATACCTTGGCCTTAAGCGTTATTAGCCCATTGGCTATTTGGACTTCGTTGATAGGAACATTAGTCCAAGAGGTTGTGTATGCAGTATAAGCATCACCAGGGAGAGTAACTTCATGTATAGGAGCTTCTTTGATCTTTGCTCCATCAACATACAAAACAATTTGATAAAGATCGTTGTCTTTTTTAACTTGATCTGAAATGTCTACCGTAGCAGTAAAAGTATTTGGATTTTCATCCCAATCTTCATTAACGTGTGTGCCATTAGAATCAAAATCGATTTTAACAAATTTAGCCTCGCTGTTCATACCACTCACTGCATCAAAAGAATCGCTGTTCACACCAACCGCATCAAAAGCGGTGCGAACAGCTTTATATTCTGGAGAATCTTCACCGTATTTCTCACGAGTATATTTAACAATTACTCCACGGGTTTTGCGATAATTATTCGCCTCAGTCATAGAAAACATACCATTCCAGGCAATATCAGCTACTTTATTTACTCCGATTCCAGTCAATGATTGAATTAAATATTTACTGCCATTTTCAGGACAATTATTTGGATCAGAAGCACAACTTACTCCGCCTTCAGAAGCAAAATAAGCCCAGCGTAAAAGTGGTCCCATCCCTTGATAAATGGTTTTCCAATCTTTTAAATCTCCATTTTGATCAAAACAATCTTCATAATAATTACAGTAACCTGTTTTTTCAGGATTTTGAGTGCTATTTTCAGGATTTTGAAGATCAATCGCTGATTTTCCTTTTGTACTGATTTCACTACCTACTTCCCAAGGACATATTTGTCCTGAAGCGCTAATTTGTGATCCCTTGCCATTTTTCATCCAACAATCGCCAAAACTAGCTAAAAGGTCTGCATAAGCTTCTCTCAAAGTATCATCTTCATCATGCTCATTATTATAATTATTAGCAATATCAGGGTTTACATCAATGAGATAAAATTGTATTCCATGAACATATTCATGCAGAGTAATGAATGGGGAATGAGGAGAGGTATGAAATTTATCAGAATAAACATCATAATAAGTAAATTTATGATAAATATGATTAGATGATGGTGCCCCTGTTTCAGTATTATAAAAATTAGCATAATGAGTCGCAAGAGTTGAGGATTCCTCACCATTGACTTGCTCGCTAATGGGATCAGCATGAATATAGCTTGTAATATCGACATCATATCCTGAATTATTATCTAATCCAATATAGCCAAAAATCTTTTTAAAAAAATCCCAAGATAAGCGAAAATTATAATAAACATCAGCACCTTCTGTATTCCAATTTTGAGAACCATATATTGAGTTAGGATAAGGGACTCCTTTATAATCCTGCCCATCTCCAATAACATTGATAGAATTGCTGACACTGTATGGGGAAGGTAAGTTAGCCGAAACAACCTCATGACCGCCATAATCTGAAGTATCTTTTAAATAATAAAAAGTTTTCTTATCGATTGTTCTTTTAGAAATTTTAGCTGTCTGATTACCGCTATACTGGGTTTTTAAGGTACCATCGACATAAGTTGCAGAGCCGCTATTGCCAATATAAGCTGAAGCTTGAGGTGAAAAATTTGTAATGAGCACAAGAGCTATTAGACAAAGGGAAGGAAGGTAATATTTTAAGTTAGAAAGATGCATTGAAAATTATTAGGGATATTAAAATAATAAATTTACTCGACGAAAATATTTCCAGGAAAATGGGGCAAAAACGCTATTATAGAAAGGTTTTTATATTAAATAAATTACCATCTTTGTCAATAGATAGCCTTGTCGTATTTTGTTTATTTTGACCTATTTTATCTTAAAAAGTTTCGTAAACTCCTTTCTAAAAAGGATATAAAGTGGTAAAATATATATTTAGAAAATCTATTTTTCGCTATGAAACGAAAAACAAAAATTGTGTGCACCCTAGGCCCTTCGACTGATAGCGTTACAGAGATAGAGCGTCTCCTAGAAGCAGGAATGAATGTCGCCCGCCTTAATTTTTCGCATGGATCCTACGAATACATGGAAAAAATTCTAAAAAACCTCAAGGAGGCTTGCTTAAAAACAGGAAAAAGCGTGGCAATTTTGCAAGATTTACAAGGCCCTAAAATCAGACTGGGGAAATTACCCGAAAAAGGCATTCCTGTTAAAAGAGGGGAAATCATTATCCTTAGTACAGATGGAAAATCATTTAATCCCCTAGCAGGAAAAATGATCCCGGTGCAATATCGCTCTCTGCACAAAGACGTCAAATCCAAAGATCTCATTTTGATTGATGACGGATATATTGAGGTGCAGGTTCAAAAAATAGTCGAGCGGAAAATTTACTGTAAAGTTAAAACTTCCGGGGTTCTCAAAAGTCATAAGGGTGTAAACTGCCCCACAGCCTCAATTAAAGCCGCAAGTATAACCGCAAAGGATTTAGCTGACTTAAAATTTGGCCTTAAAAATGAAATTGATTATGTGGCTCTTTCCTTTGTTAGAAAAGCAGAAGATATTGAGAATTTAAGAAAAAAACTAATTGAAAACAATCATCAGCATGTCCAAATTATTGCCAAAATTGAACGACATGAAGCCGTAAAAAATCTAAAAGAAATTGCCAAAGCCTCTGACGGGTTAATGGTGGCGCGCGGCGATTTAGGCATCGAAATTCCGGCGGAGCAAGTACCGATTGTCCAAAAAGAAATCGTGCGAATTGGGCGAATATTGGGTAAACCAGTAATTATCGCCACCCAAATCTTGGAATCCATGATTCAAAACTCAAAAGCCACCCGAGCTGAAATTAGCGATGCAGCTACCGCAATTTTTGAACATGCCGATGCTTTTATGCTTTCCGGCGAAACTTCGACTGGTCGTTATCCTTTTAAAGCCGCGCAGACACTGGCCAAAGTAGCGCATGCGGTTGAAAAAGAAATCCAAAACCGTATCTACCTAACTCCTAACTATCTTTTCAATTCTTCGCTTTCCACCCAAGATGCCATCTGCTATAACGCGGTGATTTTAGCTGACAAAATAAAAGCCAGATTCATTGTGATACTGACTAAAACAGGTTACCCGGTTTGCCAAATCACGAAATATCGCCCCCATACTCCAATCGTTGTTATTACGCCCCACGAATTAGTCAAAAGACAACTTCATCTGGTGTGGGGAATTGAGGATGTTTTGATTTCCGGAGAAAAAATCTCATCAGAGGATGAGGCAGCGCGCTTGATTTCATCTTTACTTAAAAAGAAGAAATTAGCAAAAACTGACCAAAAAATTGTAATTGTAAATATAGGACAAAGGCATAATTTTATTACCACAGTTAAAATTTAACCTCGTTTCGTCTTAATTTTTCAAAAAATATTAGACCAGATAAGATTGTAACAACCAAGTGATAATTGTATAATCCGGACATGCGTATTTTAGGTATTGATCCTGGCACCGCTACTACAGGATTTGGGATTATTGATTTTTGTAAAAACCAATATCAATTATGTGATTTTGGTCACATTTCAACTCCAAAAACCCTTCCCTTGGCACAAAGACTGACCCAAATTACTCAGGATTTAAAAATAATCTGTCAAAAATGGGAACCGGAGGTATGCGCGGTGGAGGAAATTTTTTTTAGCAAAAATATCAAAACTGCAATCCAAGTTGCTCAGGCTCGCGGAGTTATTTTGCATACTCTTAATGAATCAGGGTATCCGATTTTTGAGTATAATCCGGGTCAAATCAAAGTTGCAATCACCGGTGACGGAAAAGCCCCAAAATCGCAAATTCAAGGGATGGTGCTTCGCCTGCTTAATTTAAAGGAAATTCCAAAACCTGATGATGCAGCGGATGCCTTGGCTATTGCCCTCTGCCATGCCCATACGGCAAGATTTAAATTTTAAATTTCCCTTAAAAGATAAATTTCGTTTTTCCGTCATCTCTATTGTATAATTCCCTAAAAGATAAATTTAAAAAATTCCTCCCCCTATGAAAGGTTTTATCATTACTTTATTATCTTCAACCTTAATTCTAATTGGGTTGATGTCTGCCACGATAATGAGATCAACGACCTCAACCAATGTCTTAGGCTCCTCATCTACAACCCAACCCTTTGCATCGGCTCTACCCCTCACCAACACGGAAGATAGCACTTCAACTCAGCCTTCTTATCTTGAAGCAATTAAGAAAGGAGATATTTTTTTCAAAGAGAATCATTTCACTTTGGCTACTAACGAGTATCAAAAAGCCTCAATGCTCGAACCAAATTTAGCAGAACCATTTTTCAAACTGGGAAAAGCCTATTTCGCTGATGAACATTACCAAGAAGCTCTTCAAAGCTTAACCAGCGCTACAAAAAATAATCCGACTGACATTGAGGCTCAAGTTTTATTGGGAAGAACTTTATTAAAATTAGGACAAATTGAAACTGCTTTTAAGTATTTCGAGCAAATAAATTCTACTACTCCAATTGTCATCTATTATCGAGCGATCATAAATGTTTATCAAAGTAATTATGAACAAGCTCGCGCTTATTTCGAATCCTTAACTACTACTGCTAATCAAGATGCTGAAACGACTCGAAAAGCACAAATCTATCTTAATTCCATGGCGGAATACGCTTCAGCTCAAGATCCAAATCCTAATTATATCCGAACTTTAATGGCGCGAAGTTTTGAAGAAACAGCAGAACATGATCTAGCAAAATCGCTATTATATGACGTCCTTAAGGAAGAACCGGATTATCGCGATGCGTGGAAATTATTAGGCTATGCTTATTTGCAAGAAAAGAGCTACACAGAAGCGCAGGAAGCCCTTTTTAAAGCTGTAACTCTGGACCCAACTAAAGCAGAAACTCGTTATCTTTTGGGCTTAAGTTATTTTGGTTTGCAAGATTTTAAATCCGCGGCGCAGCAATTTGAACTAGCCTTACAAAGCGGATTCCAACCAGTTACCGAAATTTATCCAAAGCTTGGGGAGGCAGACATAGCCCTTGGAGAATATTTAAAAGCAGCGGAAGTTTATGAGAAACTACTTTTGATAGATCAAAGTGATTTGAATTGGTTTGTTAAACCGGTTTGGCTTTATATTGAACCTTTATCTAATCCCAAAAAAGCCCTGGAATGGTCACAAAAAGCCTTAAGTTATTATCCTAATGCAGCCCTGAGTTATAATTTAGTTGGCTGGGCACAAATTGATAATGAGCAATGGGATGAAGCTGAGAAAAACCTTAATTATGCCATAATCTTGGACCCAAATTTAGCAGCGGCCTATCTTAACTATGCGTTTGTTTTTGAACATAAAAACGACAAAGAACAAGCTAAGGAATACTTTAAACGCGCTTACACGCTAGACCCCAACGGCTCCATAGGCAATCTTGGCGCTTCAAACTACAACCGCCTGGTACAAGAAGATACCGAAATTTTTAAAGAAAATCCTCCTAGTAATTCCTAACCTTTTTCTATGTTTTTTTTATTTCTTTTCATCCTCGGATTACTGCTAGGCAGCTTTCTTAGCGTCTTAATTTATCGTTTACACACCGGCGAAACAGGTATTATCCTTGGACGTTCTTTTTGCCCGCACTGCAACCATCGATTAAGTGCAAAAGACCTTGTTCCATTGATTAGTTATTTGATTCAGGGGGGGAAATGTCGCTATTGTAAAAAGAAAATCCCCTGGCATTATCCTGTGCTGGAACTTTCTACTGGTCTTGTTTTTGTAACCATGGCACTAAGTGGATTTCAGCCACTAACCCTTTTCCTTTTCTTTAGCCTAGTTCTGGTTTTTATTTTTTTCTATGATTTTCTTTATCTGGAAATTCCGGATGAAATCATGTTGCCAAGCATTTTTATTGCTCTGGTTTCCACCTTTTATCCTACTACTGTTTCTTTTACCAATGGTTTATTGGGAGCTGTGATTATTAGCGTATTTTTTTTACTACAAATTCTTATTTCCAAAGGACGATGGCTAGGTGGTGGAGATTTGCGTATCGGTGCTTTTATTGGTTTTATTTTGGGATGGAAACTAATTCTGGTCGCGCTTTTTATGGCTTACCTAATTGGCGCTATAATTAGTCTGACCTTGATTGCAACCAGGAGACTTAATCGTAAAAGCATGATTGCTTTTGGGCCTTTTCTGGTTTTGGGAACATTTATTGCTCTATTTTGGGGAGAAACAATGATTAATTGGTATCTGAATTTAATTTTTATTTATTAAGTTTTTGATAAAAAAAGTCACTACTAATTGCTTAGTAATGAAAAATCTGACTATGAAATCTAAAAATACACGCACCCTACTTATTATCATGGATGGCTTTGGGAAGGGAAAATCTGGGACTGGTAATGCTATTGAATTAGCCAAAATGCAATATTGGCAACGCTTACTTAAGCGTTATCCAAGTTGCCTTTTAAAGGCTTCAGGAAATGCCGTTGGCTTGCCAAAAGGTTATCAAGGCAATTCGGAAGTTGGCCATTTTACGATTGGCGCAGGGCGCATTACTTGGCAATCACTTGAGGAGATTGACCGCTCCATTAAAAATAAAAGTTTTTTCCAAAAAAAAATGTTTATCAAGGCCTGCCAGCGAGTTAGAATCGCGAATCAAAAAGGTGAAAAAAGAGCCTTACACCTTCTTGGCATGATTTCTGATGAAGGGGTGCATGCGCATCTGAATCACCTTTTTGCCTTGATAGAATTAGCAAAAAAGGAAAAAGCTTTCCCGATTTATATTCACGCAATTTTAGATGGAAGGGATGTTCCGGAAAGAAGCGCACCCATTTATCTTCAAAAAATTCAAAACAAAATTAAGCAACTTGAGCTTGAGGAGGCTTGTGCCTATAAAGGGCATCCCCAAAAAGCACAAATTGGCACTATAATCGGGCGTTATTATGCTATGGATCGAGACACAAACTGGGATCGAACCCAAGTAGCCTATGATTTAATGGTTCACGGCAAAGGTATTATGGGAAAAAACCCGCTTTCTGCCATAAAAAATGCCTATAAAAACGGGGCAAAAACTGATTATTATGTGGAACCGATTATTTTAAATAGCTCGGGATTAATCAAAAAACAGGATTCTGTAATTTTCTTTAATTATCGAACTGACCGTGCCCAGCAACTAACGGATGCATTTGTGAACAAAAAATTTGATCATTTTAAAACCAATCATCAGCCGATTTATTTTGCAGCCATGGGGCCTTATACTACCCTCGCACCAGTAGCCTTTCCTACTCCGATTATTAAAAAAAATCTTGGTGAAATTTTAGCGCAAAATCAGGTAACACAAATAAGAATGGCCGAAACTGAAAAATACGCTCACGTTACTTTCTTTTTTAATAGCCAGAAACATGACTCAAATCCGCTAGAAAAACGCCTCATGGTTCATTCTCCAAAATGTCCTTCTTATGCTGAAAAACCGGAAATGAGCGCGCGGGAGCTAACTGCTAAAGCGATTTTAGAACTTAAGCGTAAAAAATATGGCTTTGCGGCTCTTAATTATGCGAATGCGGATTTAGTGGGGCACTCCGGAAATTTAAAGGCAGCTATTCAATGTTGTAAAGTGCTAGATGAATGTTTGGCTAAAATTGTTCCTGCAGCTTTAGAAAGTGGGTATGCGATTTTACTAGTTTCTGATCATGGCAACGTGGAACAAATGAAATACCCAGATGGCAGTCCTTGCCCATCCCACACCACTAATCCGGTTTTGGCTGTACTAATTTCAAGGGATGCTTCGTCATATAAACTAAAAAAGGGAGGTGGATTGCAGGATATTGCTCCAACAATTTTACAGTTACTAGGTATTTCGAAGCCAAAAGTAATGACTGGAGAAAGTTTATTGAAAATGATTCCCTCCCACCCGGGGGGCCACCGTCCAACCTTAGCCTAGCATATTTGACATGAAAAAAATCTTTCGGAAAAATTAAAAATTATTAAAAATAAAAATTCTAATTGCAGTGATCCTAATTTTAATTCTATCCCCATGAAAGCAGTAATCCTGGCTGGCGGCACCGGCACTCGTCTTTGGCCGCTTAGTCGCCTCAAAAAACCAAAGCAATTTCAGAAATTTACCTCAAATAAAACTCTTTTTCAGGAAACCGTAGCGCGTCTTTCTTTTTTAAAACCAAAAGATATTTATGTGGCCACTAATCAGGCTTTTTTGAATTATGTCCAAACTCAAGCCCCACAAATCCCCAACGAAAATATAATTATTGAGCCGGCTTTGCGCGACACAGCTTCCTGCATTGGCTTGGCAGCAGCAGTTATTGCCAAGCAATTTCCAAATGAAGTAATGGCCGTGATTTACGCTGATCACTTAATTAAAAATAAAAAAGAATTTGCCAAAAAACTCAAAATTGCCGAGCAAGTGGCGAAGGAGGACGAAACCTTAAATATTATTGAGGTTAAGGCTAAATTTCCAAACATCAACCTAGGATATGTAAAAATCGGAAAAATGCTAAAAACCATTAAGGAAGTGGATATTTTTTCCTTTGAAAAATTCATTGAAAAGCCGGATTTAAAGACAGCCCAAAAATTTTTACAATCCTATAAATATTTGTGGAATACCGGGTATTACGTATGGAAGGTGTCAACTATTTTGGAAGCTTACCAGGCTCATCTACCGGAGACCTATCGTCACCTAATGGCAATCCAGGAAAAGCTGGGGACAACTCAGGAAAAAGCGACCCTAAAACAAGAATATCCACTTTGTGAAAAGATTTCCATTGACTATGGAATTATGGAAAAGGTGGATCCCAAAATAGTACGTATTATTCCTGCGGATTTGGGCTGGAGCGACATTGGGACTTGGCGATCTTTACATCAGGAACTAGTTAAAAACCCAACCGCTAATTTTGTTAATGGCGAATTTCTAGCCAAAGAAACCCATGGATCGGTTCTTTACAACACGGAAAAAGAAAAAATGATTGCGGTGGTGGGCATGGAAAATGTCGCGGTCGTAAACACGAAAGATGCGATACTGATTTGTAATTTGGCTAAAGATTGCTCCCCGCAGATTAAAAAGGTGGTGGAAATTTTAAAAACGGAAGGGAGGGAAGATTTACTTTAGCGGCTAAATTCTGCTTTTTTACTTAATTTCAATCATCTTTGCCCCATATCTCTTCAAAAGAGCCTCGACACGAGGAGTTTTTAGTGGAGGTTCAGGTTCATTCTGACGGCCTTTTTTAGCTATATCTGCTGCTTCTCTAGGCGAAATTTTACCATTAAAAACGTCCTGTAAAATAATTGCCCTGTCCTGAATAATGTTATTTATGGCATCTCTTGTCGCAATAGCCAGGGGAGTAACACTTGACTGACGTAAGGAAAATTCAGCAGGCAAAATATTAGGAGTAACATTAGTTGGAAATTCTATCTGATTGCTGACGGGGGGAATAGAATCTGGATCTCTACTTTTCTCATGACCATCTGGATAATAATAATCCATTCTACATAAACTGATTCCGAAATAACCCATCACATCATGGAAACGAGAACTTCCTTTTAATATTTGGCTAATTTCTCCGGTAAACGAACTGTCCATTGCCATTTTTAAGACTAACACGTTTGTATCTACATCATAACGATTTATGCCAACTTTAGCAGTAAAATATTCATCCTCCCCTGTAAATTGAGCAGATATAGTACCACTTCCTGCTCTAAAACTTGCGCTAAAACCGATAATAAAATCAATTAACCTGGAAACATTTCTTCCCATTTTGTGGTCTATTTCCGGAAGAAAAGCTTGATCACTAGAACGAATAGGTAGTAATTCCTCTTCTTGTAATTTTTTCATAGTGGATAATTAAAGAATTAAATCAAGAAATATTTTGTTTTTTTTCTTTCATATGTGCCGCCACTTATCCGAGATACCCAATTGAAGACTTTATCACTAAGACTACGACGATATCCTCTCATTTCAAAAAGATCATCAACTCTGCTAGAACTGATTGGCACTCCATATCCGTCCGGTAGTCGATCATTTTCATCTTTTTGCCCTGGGTCGGTGCTTTTTAAAAAAGCACAAACTGTCCCCGCTGTTTCCGCTTCATCGCTCTCACCTAGCAAGGGATTACAAGATTGGCGTAAGGCATATACTGGCGGAAGATTTGCCTGATTAATAGGAAACCCCGTGTTTACAACTTCCGCCTCACCACTATCATTAAGTGTATTGGAAATAAACCGAATAAATTCAAATTTTCCGTGATGAGCCAAAATGGACTGCAGGCGTTGACTATTTTGAAAAGCGATATAAAGAGCACTGGGGATTTCACTAGATAATTCTAAGGTAAAACATATTTCCTTTGCGTCGATATCAAACGAAAGCGCTACCCCAGGAAATTGTTCATTTATTATCTGTTCGCTGGGGACATAACCAGCATTAACCATTCCACAGATTCCAACAACCCAATCAACTATAGCGGCACCTTCTGCTGCTAATTTTTCCCTAGAACTATGCCCGCTATGAGTTTGCGCCATCAATGCCCTTGTGTAAATGCCCTGGTTATTACCTACTTCCTGCTCATCATGACGAAGGCTAATAGCCTCTGAGTTTCCCATAAAAAAGAGATTTAAAAATTAAAAAAAACTCAAATTTAAAATCAAGAAGTTTTTACTTTACAAATATTTTTTAATAATGTCAATGTTATTCCTTGGCTGCTTTCTGGGAAATTGCCTGATTTTCCGCTAAATTATGAGCCATGCACGATCTTCAAATCAAACTTAAACCTTGGGGGCGAGAAATCTGGTTTGCCCATACCCCAAAATATGCTGGTAAAATTTTAGAGGTAAAAAAAGGACATCGACTTTCATTGCAATTTCATGAACAGAAGGAAGAAACTCAGTATCTTTATTCCGGGAGCGTTAAATTTACAATTGGTCATGACGAGCAACATTTGGAGGAACGCATCTTAAAGCCAGGGCAAAAGGTGGATATTCAACCCGGGATGATTCATCGAATAGAAGCCTTAGAAGACGCTCAAATTTTCGAAGTTTCCACTCCAGAGCTGGATGATGTGATAAAATTAGCAGATGATTACGGAAGGAGCGGCAAGGGGAATGACGAAAACCTTGATCAAACCCTAGCTAACGAGCTAAAGTCCTAATACTTAAATTTTTATTTTTCGCTATCCTTAATAAATTTTTGTTTATGAAAAAACGTCTTCTGACTCAACTGGTGCTTATTGGCCTTTTAACCTTAACTTTTGGCTATTTCAGCCTTCCTTATGACCAGCAAAAAAGCTTGTTTCCGTTTACTCCGGAAAGCCTGGCTCAACAAAAAATCAACCTTGGCCTTGATCTGCAAGGGGGTAGCCAACTTGATTACAAAATCGACTTAAGGAGAGTTGACTCAAAAGACCAAGAACAAATTATTGAGGGGGTTTTAGAAGTCATTAATAAGCGTGTAAACGGGCTAGGAGTAGCGGAACCAAATATTTATCGCTCAAAAGTTGGCGATGAGGAGCATATTGTGGTGGAATTAGCCGGGATTAAAGATTTGGAAGAAGCTAAGGCCACAGTGGGTAAAACCATCCAACTGGAATTCAAAGAGGAAAATCACGACCCTATGACTGCCGACATGGTAAATACTATTAAGAGAAATGCACAAAACACTTTGGACAGGATCTTAGATGGTGAAGATTTCTCATCCGTAGCTGAAGAAGAAAGCCTGGCTAACCCCAGCCAAGTACAACATTTTGCAATAAGCGAAGGTGAGGACAATTACTCCTTTAAAAGCACTCTTCCAACTGAATATTTCCCAGCCTTGGACGAACTTGAATTAGGAACCGTAATCCCGAATGTGATTCAAACTACTGATGGTTATACTTTCGATGAAACTGGTAATTTGGCTCCATTGGAAGGTTTTTTCTTGGTAAAGCTTTATGACCGCAAAGAAGGCGAAAAGGATGTCCATGAAGATAAAGAGGTTAAAGCCAGCCATGTTCTGATTGCTTACCAGGGTTCCTCAAAAGCAGATGAGAGTATCACTCGTACCAAAGAAGAAGCGCAGGCTTTAACAGAAGAAATTCACCAAAAAGCCTTAAACGGAGAAGATTTTGGAGAATTGGCCATCCAATATTCTGATGAACCTGGGGCTAAAGACACCAGCGGTGATTTAGGCTTTTTTAAACCAGGGGTAATGAGTAAACCATTTGAAGATGCGGCCTTTGCCCTTGAGAAAGGTCAAATTTCTGATGTGGTAGAAACTGAATTTGGCTTTCATGTTATTAAGGTAACAGATATCACCCCGGCTAAAGATGAAAAAGTAAAAGAGATGGAATATCGTCTGGAAAAATTATTTTTCTCCACAGCCCCTGACCCCTGGAAGCAAACTGAACTTACCGGAGAATATTTTAAACACGCGGATGTTGCGTTTACCCAAACTTATAGCCCTTATGTAGCCATTGAATTTACAACCGAAGGAGGGAAATTATTTGAGCAACTGACGGAACGCAATGTCAATAAGCGATTAGCAATTTTTGTAGGGGGGCAGCTTATTTCCGCTCCTAATGTAAATGAGAAAATTTCAGGGGGAAGAGCGCAAATTACGGGTAATTTTAGCGTTGAAGACGCCACTAATTTAGCGCGAGATCTTAATACTGGGGCTATCCCTGCACCCATTGTTTTAGTGGGACAATATACCATTGGCGCTTCCCTTGGGCATGATGCTTTAAATAGTAGTGTAAAGGCTGGCATCGTGGGGCTGATTATTTTGGCGCTTTTCATGATTGTTTATTATCGATTCCTTGGATTTTTAGCTAACATTGCCCTTCTTATTTACGCCCTGGCACTCATTTTCTTTATTAAAATCGCCTTGCCTTTGTGGCTGGCCTTAATTATTGGCTTAGTGATTTTTGGATTTTTGGTTTCCGCAATTCTGCGCTCTAAAGATTCTGGGTGGGAAAAATTCATTTCCTTTGCAGTAGCTTGTTTTGTTCTATTTTTCATTACCTTTGTCCTAGCCACTCCGATTGTTCTGACTTTGGCGGGCGTGGCTGGAGTTGTTCTTTCAATTGGAATGGCCGTGGATGCCAATATTTTGATTTTTGAACGAATTCGCGAGGAATTAAGAAATAAACGTCCGCTTTCTGGCGCTATTGAAATTGGTTTTGAAAGAGCGTGGAGTTCGATTCGTGATTCAAATTTTTCCTCACTTATTACTACCGCAATTCTTATTTATTTTGGAACTTCAATTATTAAGGGGTTTGCCATGAACCTTGCTCTTGGTATTTTGATTTCCATGTTTACGGCCATTACCATTACCCGCACTTTCCTACGCCTAATGGTTGGAACTTCCTTGGCAAACAATCAATTCCTACTTGGTGTTCCCAAAACACCTCATCCAGCTTTACGTATTGTCCAAAATAGAAAAATTTGGTTTGGCTTCTCCGGGATTTTGATAATTATTGCCTTAATTGCCTTACCTTTGAATGGCCTAAAATTTGGTCTCGATTTTACAGGTGGCACTTTAATGGAAATTCAATTTAACCAACCAGTAGAAACTAAGGACGTAACTGATACGTTAAAAGAGGTTGAAAATAAGCTTTTAACCTCACAGGTGACACAACAGCAACCACTAGATATTAGCCCTGAAGATGAGACTATTTTGATTAATTTTGGGGAACCAATAGTGGTATCTAGTGGTGAAAATTCCGTTATAGTTCGCCTTAAGCACATTTCGAACGAAACTCATGACGCAATTTCAGCGGCCTTCACGGAAAAATTTGGGACATTTGAAGAAACGCGCTACACCACCATTGGGCCCACAATTGGCCAAACGATGAAAACAAAAGCCGTGATTGCCCTAGGTATGGCTTTGCTTATGATGGTTGTTTATATCGCCTTTGCCTTTAGAAAGGTGCCGCGAGAATTGAACCCTTGGCGCTTTGGTTTGACAGCCATTGCAGCTTTGGCGCATGATCTGACCATTACTGTTGGCGTGTTTGTAATCCTGGGTAAAGTATTTGGGGTGGAAATCGATGCTCTTTTCATTACCGCCTTACTGACAATTTTGGGTTTTTCAGTTCACGATACAATCGTTGTTTTTGACCGTATTCGTGAAAATCTAAAATTACAGCAAAAAGGCGAAACCTTTGAGGAAGTAGCAAATCGCGCGGTAAATGAAACCTTAGCGCGCTCCATTAATACCTCAGCTTCTACTTTATTTACCATTTTGGCTCTATTTGCTTTAGGGGCCGGATCAATCCATTATTTCCTATTAGCCTTAATTGTGGGACTCGTTTCCGGGACTTATTCATCTATCTTCACGGCTACTCCCCTTCTGGTAGCCTGGGATAAATGGAAGCCAAAAAAGGGAAATTAGGAAGAAGAAAACCATCTTCAAAAATCCTAGACTTTTCAATAAAAAAATGGGATAAATATATTGTTTCACTTTCTTATATTTTAGTGATCTTGTCTGCCAATTCAATAAGAATGGGCTCTAGGCAAGATTATAAAAATTAAGTAAGTATATATTTAACCCCTCCTAAAATGAAAAAATGGCTTATAGGAATTAGCCTTGCTCTCTTTATCCTAGTAATAATCGGTTGTGGATCCACTTCATCTACATCTGAAAATTATAGTACCAAATATTTTAAATATGCAGTTTCTGACATCTATTCTAATGGTAATCACCTTCAATCCTTAGTTAGGATTAATGAATCAACCAATGAACAAGAAATAGTTATTGATGATTTGTATGCGCAATATAATACTTATTTCCAAATCGAGGAGCAGCCGGATAATTCCGACACCATTATTTTAAAAACTGTTGTCGAAGAAGGAGAAGGGCAACTTTATGAATACAATACCTTGAATGGAACATTCAAACTTATTTAGTGATAAATAAGCTTTTTAAGCACTTTTTGCGTTCTTATCAAGATTTTTGAAATTGGTTACTAGGTAATTCCAAGCTTGAATTTCGTTCCCGACCCCAGAAATGATCACGCTATTACTGAGCGTAGGTAATTTTGTGTCATCTAAGTTCTCAGCAACAACTGTCACCACTACATTTTCGCTTAATTTATTTTTTTCAAATACAATGGTCACTTTTACATTGGTATCTGGTAAACCTAAATTTTTTAGTACTTGCGGCATATCAGGTTCAAATTGATATTTATCTAGCCTCGCAGATTTACTAAATCCCTTAACCTCAGAAATCTTTATTACTGGCCTACTAGTTTCTACTTTCGCCATTAACTCCTGGAGTTGCTTCGCGGTTTCCTTAGGTGCAGACTCTGACTTTTCAATATTGCCAGGCATTCCTTCAAAACTCATATGGATCATCCTTTTAGGCAAAGCCTTCAGAGTATATAAATTAACTTCAAATTTTTTAAGTAACATTGATGTTTGTTTTAGGAATAAAAAAATAGTAAAAATTAATTACCAAGATTGACAAATCTTTAAATTATATCATTTTATTATCGAAAATACAAGAGGCACATTACTACTGCGCCATATTAAGAAACTTCATTCAACGATGGATTTCAAAGATTCAACATCTATTTTAGAAATCTGGGCTCGTGGCGAAGTTAATTTATCAATTACGCCTTGCTGGTTTCTGGTTTGGAGCATTAAAGTTTTAACATCAGTTGGTGAAAATTGCTGTAAACGCATTTTCCCCTTTTTAAAATTAATATCGTCCTTAATATCACTTCGAAGTGTATTGGCTTTTTCAAGGACAGAAACACCACTTTGAGCCGAAAGCAAGTCAAGGGCGTTTCGCATGTTGATGTGATGGTCAAATTCAGCGATTAAACTGACAATATTTTCTCGATCTCGCGGGTCCATTTGCTCCGCCAGTTCGTAAGAGCTAATTTTCTTAAAAGTGGCTAAAACAACGGCCATAGCATCTGGAGAAATCACAAAAACCTCGTAGCCTTTCTCGTAAAAATACGTTTTCGTTAAAGACATGATGGCCTCGCCTGGAATCACCAAAAAAACCATTGGATAAATTCGTGGATCATTATTGATTTTTTCAACGGTTGACTTAACAGCAGTATTTGCAAAATAATTTTGCAAATTATCTGATTTAGAACACTTGGCATCAAAAATCACATATTGTCCTAAAAACTCAATCATGAAATCCGGCTTAAATTTACCCCCAAAGCCATCCGGTAAATTTTTATTATCAAATGTTGTAAAACCGTACTGGGGCAATTTGCATAATTCCACTAACTGATTTTTAACGTTATTTTCATGCTCAGCCCATATTCGATCGCGAGTTTCTTTTTCTTTTTGATCGCGTTCTTCATCCTCCTTCCGAACCCTTCTTTTTTCATCATCAAGAGCATTTTTAGCTTCATCTAATTTTTGAATTTTTTGCTCTAGTTCTTTGGCCATTCTCGCTTCATCGGACTGAAATCGAGTTACCTCCTTACTAAGGCGTTCCCTGTCTTTAAGCAAACTTTCATTCTCCGCCTTAAGCGATGTTTTTTCAGCAAATAATTGTTTGTTTTTACCTGCTAATTCATCTTTTAAAGTTTTTTCAGTTTGAAGATTAGAAATAATTTCCCCTAGCTGCTTATCCCGATGACTTAAATCTGCCTTGAGCTTAGCATTTTCTTCTATATTTCGAAAATCATTGGAATCGTTTTTAGGCTTTAATAATAATTGATAAAGTACAATACCAAGTCCGATTAAAAGCAGAGTCAATAAAATATTGGTAATTCCCATAATGAATAAATTTTAAAAAACAGGATGCTTGGAGCTGCCTCTATGAAGAAGTTCGGACTCATTTTAAAGCATCTGGAGGCTAGCCTCCAGAGATTTTTTAAAAAACCGCCTGAAACCTGCGCCAGCGTGCGTTGAAAGGGGGCGGGCGGCGCGCAATGGGGCTTTGTGAAAATTCGACACGGAAAAGGACGGGCGGGCAAGAATATTGGCAAGTACCCATGGAAACCCATTAGCATCAATAGAATTTTAAAAAAACTGATGCCTAATAATTATTTTTCAACTCACGAATGAGATTTTTGTAATTTGGTAATGCTTTTTCCACCAGGTTCCAGTATTTTCGACCGTGACTTAATTCCTTGAGATGACAAAGTTCGTGAACAACAATGTACTGCGCCAAGTGAAGCGGTAAAAATACAATCCTATAATTAAAATTCAAGTTCCCCTTTTTTGAGCAGCTTCCCCATTTTGTTTTATGACTCTTAATAGTGATTTTTTTGTATTTTAAGTCACATACTTTATTAAATTTTTTAATAATTCTAAGTGCTAATTCATAAGCTCGTTCCTTATTCTGTTCAAAGCCGACAGATTGATTTTTAACTTTGATCCCCTTGGCTTCTCTAAAATAATCCAATTTTGCAGATATCCACTTTGATTTTTGCCTTAAATAAGCCTCTACATCCGAAACAGTTTTGTGATGAGGCAGCGTAACAACGACATCGCTATTATAATAAACTGCTATCCGTAAGCGTTTTGCGCGGGTGCTTTTCCTTATCGAATAAGGAATTTTGCGGTCATAGAGTGTAATTTCTGTCATCATTAAAATTTTTTGATTATCAGATCAGTCAGTTCGTTTAAATATTTTTGAAAGTCTTTTATCTTAATTTTATCTTTAAATTCTTTAAGAATTAAAATTTGCACCTCTCTTTTTATATCTTTTAGGAAAGCTTCTCTTTTTGATGATTCTTGCCATTCTTTATCCAGAATTTCATCGAGCCGAGCAGTTATAACTTTTGCAAATTCGATAAGGTCTTCTTTTGACGTATCTTCAGAAAAACCTTCGGTTATGATAAAAATCGCATACTCCTTCAGATCAAGCCCCATGTCTTTAGCTTTGTTTCCAACCTGCTTGATATCTTCCATAAGTTCAAAATATGCCTTTATTCTTTCCGCAAGATCGATCTGATTTTGTTCAAAGTCAGCTTTGATAGCCATCAGTCTCTCACTGAATTTTTTAAATACAGGATTTGTTTCAATGTTGATCGAAATTTCCCGTTTTAACATTTTCTCAAGATTGACTGCTTTCTCTTCATCATCCATCTTTTCAAGCCTTTCAAGCGTATAAATATCATTGATTCTTAATTCTCTAAAATTCTTGGTAATCCCCTCATAATCTACGCTTGATTTAATCAATTCCTGCATTTTACCGCCATATTCGCTTAAGCTGTGGCCACTTTCCTCAGTTCGATATTCCTTTATGAATGCGATATAAAAACTTGCCAGCCATTCAAACTTACGGAGATAGTCCATCAAAAAAGGGTCGGGTGATAAGATTTCAAAAAGAATTTTTAGATTATTATAATTGTCATAAAAGAATTGCTGCTTATTTTCATCCTCAAAAAAGAGTTTCAGGCATTTACGCAGATTTTCCATTGAGGCATCTTCCGTATTCACGCCAACAAATAGGTTGATGATTTCATTAAACAAGTCTGTAAATCGTTTTTTATACTCATTAATGTCAATCATGGCGCTATCAATCACACTTTCGTCGAAATTGAGAGCTTCGTGCAAATTTCTCGTGATGCCGTAGTAATCAATTATTTTTCCGCAACCCTTCTCTTTGCTATAAACACGGTTTGTTCGTGCAATAGCCTGTAAGAGGTTGTGATCACGCAAAGGCTTGTCCAAATACATTACCTGCTCAATCGGTGCGTCAAAACCCGTTAGAAGCATGTCACAGATTATTAAGAATCGTAGAGGATCATCCTTGCTCTTAAAAGCATCAATAATTCTTTCCCGATCACTTTTACTCGTGTTGTATCTTTTTAATTGTTCATCATCGCTGTTTGGATCCCCTGGCGAATAAACCACTTTTGACCATTCTTTTGGGATTAACTCATCGAGCAGTTTTTTATACATCGCACAAGCTTCACGGTCATAACAAACAATCTGCGCCTTGAATCCGTTAGGCTCAATATAAAGTTTAAAATGCTCAACGATATCTAAAGCCACGGCTCTCATTCTTTTTTCAAGCTTCACTAAAGCTGATTTTTTGCCATATTTTTTAATCAATTCTTGTTTTTCTTCATCGGAAAGATCACCGGTTAATTCTTCAAATTGCCCATCAACATGGTCTTCATCGAGAAAGAATTTTGATAGTCGCGCTTCATAAGTTACGGGCAATGTGGCGCCGTCTTCGATAGCCTGTTGGATTGAATAGTAATCAAGATACCTCTCTCCTTCCTCTCCAAAGTTTCGGTGAGTGTTCAGTGTCTTTTTATCAATCGGTGTCCCCGTAAAGCCGAAAAAGAAGGCATTTTTCATTGTGCTTCGCAATTTTATCGCCGCAATACCTTCATTGTCGCGATGCGCTTCATCACAAAGCACAATCAGGTTATCATCCAGATTTTCCACATCTTTTCCAAGCTCGTTGAATTTTTGAATGGTAGAAATGAAAATCCCTCGTTCCGGAGATTTTATTTTTTGCTCCAGATCACGGCGAGAAGTCGCCCGTTCAACATTTTTACCGCCGCAATTGATAAAGGTTTCAAAAATCTGGTCATCCAGATCAATACGATCTACAAGAATAAAAACTTTAGGATTTTTTAAACGCGGCTCAAAGCGCAGTTTCCATGCAGTATAAAACATGGTGATGCTCTTTCCGCTGCCTTGAGTGTGCCAAACCAAGCCTTTTTTCTTCTTACCTTCGATAACCCGCTGCACAATCAAATTCGTTGCTCTCAATTGTTGATAGCGGCAGATTTTTTTTGACGTTCGCCCTTTTTCTTTCTCGAAAACAAGGAAATTTTTAATGATGTCTAAAAGATTTTCCTGCTTAAAAAGAGCCACCAGCGTCATTTCAAGATTGCCGCCCGCAACTTCTTCAAAATCATCATCACGCCATTGAAAGAAATACTGTTTTGGTGACCCCGTGGCTCCGTAAACTGTTTTCAAACCATCTGTAGCCACATTAAAACAGTTCGGCAAAAACAATTTGCGCGCATTTCTCTCATATCGCTTAATCTGATCAATCCCTTTTTCATAATTGACGGAAAAAGAAGCGGTTGGACTTTTGGCCTCAATATCGGCAATCGGCAAACCATTTAAAAATACAATCATATCCGGCCGGATATTTTCTTCATTTCCTTCAAAAATAAATTGGTTAGTGACGACAAAATGGTTGTTCTCGGGATTATCAAAGTCTACTATTTTATAATCCCTCATCGTTCTTGTTTTTGGATCCTGTAGATTCACACCGTTTCGCATCACCTCCAAAAATCCTTCATTGGTCTCGATTTTTTTGATTTCACGTACAACATTTTCCACCTCTGTATCATCCTCAAGCTGATTGATTCGTTTAATTGCGACTTTGAGGTGCGGAATAATCAAATATTCCGTCTCAAACTCCCGCAGTTTCTTAAAATCTTCCGGCTTAATATATTCATATCCAAGATCGTGCTCAAAAAATGAGATGATATGATTTTCGACGGTGTATTGTTCGTTGAAGCGCATTAAATAACGTGGTTAATATATCGAAGTAATAGACCTGTCTGATAAATCAAAAACTCATTTTCGGCATCATCCAATTCGCCATCATTGTGCTTACTATTCTCATTAAAATATTGATCGAGATAGCTAAAAATTTGAACAATTATATTTCTAATTTGAGCATCAACATGAGCGGTTTTAAGCGTTTTACTTAATTCATTTTTATTCTCCTTTAACCCTTTTTTATTTTTCAACTTCAATCTGAGAAATTCTTCTAAAGCCCTTCTCAAGCCTTCGGCAGATTTTATATAGTGTTTAGCCTGATAAAACTTGAGTGCATCTGTAAAATGCGTATTACTTTGCGCATCTAGGAAATCCATCACTCTATTTACAAGAACTTCATCAAGAATTCCTTCGCCTTTTGGATAGAAAATAATTTCTCCATTATCAAGTTTTGCTATTGCAAGATTTACATTTGAGAACTCAAGTGATTTCCAAAGTTTTACGTATAAAATTTCCTTGCTATAACTGTTTTGCCCGCTATACCCCGACCTAGTTCTAATGTCGAGAGAAAAAATAATTTGCAATAATTTATAGAATTCTATTTCATCATTTTCTTTCATCAATCTGTCTTTGATATTTGTGCCCCATGCCCGATTGTAAGGGTCGAATTTATCATGATGCCATTTCTCAGGGATTCCCAAGAATTGGCAAAAAATAGCTACACTTGATTCAGTGACGTGAGAATCAATATCACTCATAAAATTCAAAATTCGAATTTTGAATTTTCTAAATTCTTCTTGTGAATTTATTGCAATATCTGGCAATTTCCACCGCTGGTTAAATTTTTTAATCATATCTTTTAAACTCATAGTTTTTAATTATTAACTCTTACCTTCCCACTCAAAAGGTCATTCATAAGGCCTTTTTTGAGTTTTAGTAAATTAGATTTTGTTTTTTCGTTGATGACAAGGCGGCCATCAATTGCATCTAAAATTTTAGCAATTTGTTCCTGTTCAGTTACGGGAGGAACAGGCACAAAACATTTAAGAACTTCATCTTTTCTTAAATTAGTTTGGCCAACACCATTATCAAAATTCAAAAAATAGCTATTCCTGCTTAGTACATAAAAATAGAATTTTGGATTGCCGTTAATTGGTCTTAAGGCACAGATTCTTTGATTGAGTGTGTATTTATTATCCTCTAATACCAAAAAACACTTACCTAATGCTTTACCATTCGGAACATCACTCATCACCATAACAATATCGCCAGCTGATAGAGGCTTTAAGTTGTCATTTGAATATTTCACTACTGCTCCGTCTGAAGATATAAATTTTGAATTTATTACTATATAATTACCATTTTCTGCGATTTGCTTCTCATGCGCTTTGCCATTTTTGAATCTGCATACTTTGCTCAATTCTTCCACCTCCCACTCCTCCGGAATCTCTCCAAGCTCGGTTTGCTTGAATTTTGTGTGTCCGATTCCTTTCGTCAAAAGTTTCTGCATCAACCCTTTCTTCAATTTTTCCGTTTGCTCTATAATTTGTTCGACTTTTTCGATTTCTTCGTCGACTCTGGAGAAAATGGAGGCGATGCGGGTTTGTTCGGGCAGAGAAGGAAGGGAAATATCTAAAGATGATAATGATTTGAGTTGTAGATGTAAAACCGTTGAACCGCTCGAAATACTTCTCATGAATTGCCTGACGCTATCCTGCAATAGATAGTAATACAAATAATGTTTAATTACTTGATTTCCATCTATGTCAATTACTGATAAATCCATAGATATTAAAACCGAATTACTCGAAAGATGGGGCATGAATAGCGGCGCTCCAATAATGTCGCCGGCTCTGGTTAAATCCGTATTTGCGATGATTAAATCTCCACTTTCTACAACATTTGATTGATCATATTTCCCCTTATAAAATTTGACTCCATCTTTGTTGAACCCTCCTCCTTTTGAAATACACTTAAGAGTTACAAAAACCAGTCCATTCTTTTCATCACCATAATCAACGCTTTTGTAAGTGAGGCCTTTTCTGATTCTGGCAATTTCAGTTAAACCTTTTTTTTTCCACCCCGCTGGTATTTGTTGAGCTGTTTTTGTCATAATCGAATTTAGAAAATTATCGCCTCAAATCAAGCAAATCCATAACGAACTTGTGCATTTTGATAATGGTTGCTTTTGAATATTTCAGTATTTCTTGCACTTTTTTCATCACTGATTCTAGCCTCAGAATAAGGCCACTGCTCGGCCCAAAGCTGATCGCGTTGTTTTTGAGTTAACTTCATTTTTTCTTCTTAAGAAATTTCTTTGTTTCCTTGTCAAAATCCGACTCAAACTGCTTGTCCTGAATAATCCTGAACTTTTCATACTCGTTTTCGGCCAATTCTTTAGCAACCTTTGCCGAAACTTTGCCTGGATTATTTAGAATTTCATATTCATTGAATTGCAAGAAAGCATCAAGCTTTTCTCTCCAGTTTTTCATCGTCATCAACCTGCCGTTTTCCGCCTGATTTTCACCATAAATCAGGTACATCTCCACAATGCGATTCAATTTTCCTATTTCATCCTGATTGAGGTAATTTTTAGCAATCGAAACATCCGATTTTAAGATTTTGCCTTTGGGTGAATGTTTCCATGTGGTGAGTCCCATAAGTGGTTTCTTGCTGTCAGCCCTCATCGCAACAATTTCTGCAGCCGTTTGTCCAGTAATAGCCCAATGAAGTTTATTTTGTACAGTGGCAAAAAATTCCTGAGTTAATTCGTCATTTGCATCATAATCAATACTTGTTGCATAAAGATCTGTAATTTTCTGATAAAACCGCCTCTCGCTGGCACGGATTTCTCGAATACGCTCAAGTAAACTTTCAAAATAATCTTTGTCGAAATGACTGCCATTTTTAAGTCTTTCATCATCCAGAACAAAGCCCTTGATGATAAATTCACGCAAAGTTTGAGTCGCCCAAATACGGAATTTGGTAGCTCGTGTAGAATTAACCCTATAGCCAACCGAAATAATAGCGTCGAGATTATAAAAACTTGTAAGATATTCTTTCCCATCTTCGGCAGTTGTTCGAATTTTTCGAATAACTGAATCCTCAGTCAATTCGCCACTTTTAAAGATTTCTTTCAAATGATAGTTAATTGTATTTACCTCTACACCAAATAATTCCGCCATCTTTTTTTGTCTTAGCCACACGGTTTCATCTTGAAAAAAAACATCAATTTTCACATCGCCTTCCGGCGTTGTGTAAAGGATTATGTTTGATTGTTGTGGTTTGTGATCTGTCATGATGTATCTTGTTAAATATCCAAGTTGTGACAATTTGTTACGGTTTAAACGTATCGAATTCGACACGGTTAATATTTCAATTCCTTCAAATATCCCTCCACTTCCTTATCTATTTGGCTTCTTTCCTTTTCCAGCTCCTTCAACTCTCCCCAAACTTCACTTACGTTGATTTCCTCCTCCTCTTCTCCATTTTCGATATATCGGCGGACATTCAGATTGAATTCATTTTTCTCAATTTCTTTTAGATCAACAATGCGTGCGAATTTTTCAATATCTTTGTAGTCATCATAGGCGCTTACGATTTTGTCGATGTCCTTTTTCCTCAAGCTGTTCTGATTTTTCCCTTCCGCATAATCTTTTTCAGCATCTATGAAAATGAGTTTATTTTTTTTGTTTTCGGGCTTGTTTCTATTAAAAATCAGAATACAAACGGGAATCCCAACGCCGTAAAACAGTTTTGAAGGCATTGCTATAATTGCTTCAATCAGATCATTTTTCAAAATTTGTTCACGAATCCGGCCTTCACTGCCGCCCCTGAAAAGCACACCGTGAGGGAGTACAACTCCGGCACGTCCATTTTCTTTCATTGATTTAATGATGTGTAATATAAAGACATAGTCTGCGTTTTTATTTGGCGGCATGTCGTAGCCTGTAAGTCTTCCATAACGATTTGTCTTGAAAAATTCATACGGCCAGTCTTTGATGGAATAGGGAGGATTGGCGACCACTATGTCGAACTGTTTTAAAGCACCGAAATCGTCTAGAAATTGAGGATCTTGTAATGTATCTCCGCGCCTGATGTCGGCTGCATCCAGGCCGTGCAAAAACATATTTATTTTTGCTATGGCAAAAGTTCCGAGGTTTATTTCTTGCCCATATAGATAAAGAGTGTTGGCTATTTTTTCATCGGTTTTTTCTCTTAAATGTAGATATGATTCAAGAAGAAATCCGCCTGAACCAACGGTCGGATCATATATGTGATTTTTTTCGTGTGGTTTTAGAATATTGATGATGACGCGTTCAATTTCACGGGGGGTATAAAATTCACCTCCTTTTTTACCAGCGTCGGCGGCAAATTGCTTTATGAGATATTCATATGCGTCACCGAGTAGGTCGGAATTTATATAGTTACTCCCAAAATTATATTGAGAGAAGTGGTTAATAAGCCGTTGGAGAGTATCATTTGGAAACTTGTGTTTATTCGCAAAATCCAGATCGTCGAATATTCTGTCGAGTTTTGGGCTGTTGGCGTTGGTAAGTTTCGCAAAGTTTTCATTCAACTTTTGTCCGATATTGTCCGCCTGTTGTTCAATTACTATCCATTTGCAGTCTTCCGGAACCTGAAAACGGTGGTTGTAATCAGCTTTTGCGAGATTTTTATCGTTAAATTCGTCCATTACTTTTTGATATTCCTCATCCCATACGTCACTTATGCGTTTATAAAAAAGAAGCCCAAAAATATATTTTTTGTAATCCGAGCTGTCGATCTTTCCCCTTAATATATCTGCACTTTTCCACAAAAACTGTTCAAGCTGTTGGAGCGTGAGCCTGCTTCCCATTTTGGCAGTTATTGTTTCAATATCTGCCGGACGGTACCTGCGGTCTTGTCGATCTCCGATTCTCAAAGGGACAAGAAGTCCTTTCTTTTCCCAATTTCGCAAAGTGTCTTGATGAATGCCAAAAATCTCTGAGACCTCACTGATTGAAAGGAGGTCTGGCATTTCTTTTAACTTTTTTTCGATTTCTCTTTTCATAGTATTACGAAATGTTATTTATTGAAACAAACCCGAGTATACAGATGAAAGTTGGAAAAGTCAATATAAAATTTCTTCATAGGTTATCATAGGTTTAGCATTGACTTTTATTTGGCTGTACCTAATATAGGGGGTGCAATATTTATTTTTTAAACTCTTAAGTTTATGCCAAAAAAGGATACAAATGCGCCAAACATGCCCGGTCATGCCGCTCGAACTCAACAAGGGAGACTTCGAAAAATAAGGGAAGATACTCAAATGGGGACTCTGAAACAACGCTATCATGTTGACTTGGGAGTAAGAAGTGATATGGAATGGGGAACTTTCAAGGAAAAGTTTGATATCGATAGCGTTAAGGAGGCCTTAGAAAAAAAATAAGGATAAATAAATCTCCCTAACCCATCCCAATGCCCGTCCTTTTCCGTGTCGAATTTTCACAAAGCCCCCTTTCGGGCGGCGCGAGGAGTTGTGCGTGGGTGCGCCAGCGTGCGTTGCCCCCTTTCAGCGCACGCTGTGGCACAGAGTTCAACAAAAAATCTCTGGAGGCTAGCCTCCAGATGCTTTAAAATGAGTCCGAACTTCTTCATAGAGGCAGCTCCAAGCAGTAAATCGCGATTTTTCGGACGCGGCGGCCCACGGAAAACCCAATTCCACAACGTCTTTTTGGCCGATGATGTGGAAGTTCGCCGCGCGGAGCGCGGAATAAAACCGAATGGTAAAATGAACAGGATACCATTCGGTTTTATAGCCAATTTTTTACTTTTTGCCGAAGGCAAAACTTCTAAATTTCCAGTTAAAGAAAACGACAACCAATCAAGCCTATGAAGTATTTTATCTATGCCAGAAAATCTACGGATGAAAATGACCGCCAAGTTCTCTCTATTGAAGGACAAGTAACGGAATTACGAGAATTTGCCGTAAAAGAAAAACTGGAAGTCATTGATGAATTTATAGAAAGCAAAACGGCAAAGGTGCCCGGCAGACCAATTTTCAACAAAATGATCAAAAAAATAGGACTTAACGGTCATGCGGATAACGTAGGAATTTTAGCGTGGCATCCCGACAGATTGGCAAGAAACAGCATAGATGGCTTGGAGCGGATGACGGGAATCGAACCCGTGCCTCAACCTTGGGAAGGTCGCGTACTACCATTATACTACATCCGCAATTTATTTTTTGTGCTTTGGAGCGCAAATATTTGTCGCTTTTTTTAATTTCTTTTCTTTTGAATTTTAGGCAAAAACCCGACGTAAAACAAGCCTTTAAAACCTGCTTAAAATTTCCTTTAAAAAAACCCGTAAAAAAATATTGACATTCAAAATCAAAAGACTAAATTTAGTCCGTAAAAAAATTAAATACGCACGCCTAGGGCACTGCGTAAACAGTAGGGAACTGACTGACTTTGAAGGATCATCTTCTCGCTCTCAAAGGCGCTCACTCCCTGAGGTTTACTCGGGCTCTACGACGATTCGTAGCGTACATCTCCTTTCCTTTGCGGCATTTATTAGTGATTTTATATGCCCTAAAGGAAAGGGTGGTGTGGGCTCAAACCGTGGTAGGGTTGTTCCTTACCAACGCGGAGAGTCCACACGAAGGTAAAATTCGAAAAATGGGGAAACCCATGCGCCGTAAGGCACTTTCGAATTCGCAGTTGAGCTGTAAAAAGATCGTCCACTTTTGGACGAAAATATCTTTTTATTGTGCTCCTGCACCTTTGTACTCCACTCACCTCACCCCCCCCGTCAAAAAAACGGGGCTGGTCCTCCTATGGACACGGTTGGTGCTACGTAAAGCCCAATCGCCATAGGAACGCGACTTGCTTTTTAAAAAAAGCAGGTTGCGTTAGTCGTTTCCTCAACAAGAGGAAATTCGGACTTTTTTAGTCCGAATTATTGGAATATTCCAATAACGACTACAGATCAGGCGCTTTCTTTAAATAGAGGGCGCAGGGAATCGGAAGGATTATTAAGAAGGTCATCTCAAAGCGCAAGCAAGAGATGAGACATAATCCAGTATTATGCCGGATAAATTTGTCCACTTTTTAAAAATTTCTTCCAGATGTCACGTCCTAAAAAGCGTGATATCCAAATCGGAGAGCAAAAACTCTCCGCGTTGATTCATTTTTTTCACCAAGGATTTTTAATTATGATCTTCTCTTTGATATTGCTCCCACATAGTTTTAAAAAGGTCATTTCGGGAAAGAAGATCATAAAAACTTCCCTGCCCCACTATTTTTCCTTGATCAAAAAGATAAATAAGATCAAACCAGCCTAAAAGATGCAAACGATGAACCGAGGCCACAAGGCATAATTGGTCAAATTCGCGAAAAATAGCTTTATAAATCATCATTTCATTTTTGGGATCTACGCTGCTAGTTGGCTCATCTAATAAAAGAATCGTGCTTTTAGCACTTCTGGCTGCGAATAAACCACGAGCCAAAGCCAACCGTTGCTTTTCTCCACCGGAAAGATTTACACCTTTTTCCTTAATATTAGTCTTTAAGCCACGAGGCAGTTTTTGAACCACGGAATCGAATCTTGCCCAGTCGCAAACTAAGCCAACATCTTCTTTCTTGTGAGGGATACCGGCAGTGACATTATACTCAATGGTGTTTTCAAAAATTTCCGGCTCCTGTGGGATCAAAGTAACGCTATTTGCCAAAACTCTAAGTGAAGGAAATATTTTCCCATCAATATTGACCTCTACATGATCCGCATCATGTAAACCGCGAATTAAAGTCATTAAAGTGCTTTTTCCGCTGCCGCTTTCTCCTACCAAGGCTATTTTTACCCCTCTTTTTAATTCGAGATTAATTTTATCGAGATGATGAATCCCGTCCGTTTCATCGTCATGCCGAAAAGAGAGTTGATTAATCCCAATATTTCCCCACCCCCGCAAACTAGTTTTACTTAAACTAAAATCCTGAACTTTACTCACTTCATCATAAGCACTAAAAATCTTTTCCGTGGTTTTAACATCAGTGTAAAGACGAACCAATTTTTCGTATTGCCAAGCCAGCCTAAAAAAAACCTGAACAAAACGGTCACTGTACTGATACAAAGCCATTAAGGTTCCAATTAGAATAACTTTCGAAGCAGATAGTTGTTCATAGATGTAAAAAAACAGGATAAGGGCATTCATTAAAACCAGACCCAAACTAATAGCAAACCATTTTATCTCATTGATAATGATATTTCGTCTTAAAACCGGGAAAATCCGAAGCACCTTATTAGTAAAAACATTTTGAGCCAATTTTTCTAACCGCAAAGTAATAACTGTGCCAATGTTTGTAATATAATCAAAAAAAGTTGAATCCGCAGCATGACTTCGTTCATTAATTTCTCGCCAATCCTTAACCAGCAATTTATCAAATCGGAAAATTACAATAACTATCCCAACGCCCATCAAAAGCGCCAAAACTCCGAACTTAGGCAAAAGGATAAAAATAGCCACCAAAGAAACAATAAAACGCACAATGGTTTCAATAAACTCATAACTATCATCCGAAAACTGGTAGATGGCTTCGGCGGCTTTTTTAACTCGACTGGCAATTTCACCGGAATGATGATTTTTGTGCCATTTTAAAGGGAGTTTTGATAAAATAAAGAATAAGCGATCGTAGTAATTTTTAATAATGTGAAATGCAGTAATTCGCTCTAGCACACGTCCATTCCCATGAAAGACCCAGAAAAAAAATTCAATTCCTACAAATAATCCCAAATACCCCATGACTTTTATTAAGAGATTATCTCCTCCGACTTGAATGGTATTGAGCATTAAAGCCAGTACATACGGTTCACTCATACTCACCAAATTGGCGAACACGAACATGAGGTAATACCCGAGCATTCGTGGCTGGTACGGAGTGGCAAACTTCCAGGCGGTTTTAACAAGATATCCGTAATAATTTTTCATGCTAAATTTAAACAAAACTTTTAATGAGGTTTTATTTTAACAGGTTATTACTAAAGAAACCAGGAAGATAGCCCCAAACTAGGAACAACCACTAGTCTCGCCGCAACCCAAACATTTATAACAAGACCCGTTGCGAGTCATGACATCACCACACGTGGTACAAAGAGGCGCATCCCCATTGTTTAATCGTAAGGATAAATTGCTTTGAGATCTTTTCAGATTTTCTAAATTTTCAGAGCTATTATTAATCAAGGCCATTTCTTTGATATCTACTCCCTTTTTCTTATGATTAAGGCTACCGGGCTGACGCTCATCCCCAAATTCTTCCACAATTTTCTCGAAATCTTCTTGCAAATGAGAATAATTCATCCTAGAACAAGTACCATCTTCATAGGCACGATCCACTAATTCACCATTGTGATATTTTTTGGCCATTTCCTTGGGAAGAAACTTAAGCGCTAGCCAACGCCCCAAGTAATCCATAATTGATTTAACCATTGGGATTTCGCTATTTTGAGTCATTCCAGCTGGCTCAAAACGAGAATGAGAGAATTTAGATACCAGGACTTCTAACGGCACTCCGTATTGTAAATTAAGAGAAACCGACAAAGCAAAAGCGTCCATAATTCCGGACAAAGTGCTCCCTTCTTTGCTCATTTTAATAAAAATTTCACCTGGCTGCCCGTCTTCATAAAGTCCAACCGTGATATATCCTTCATGACCCTGGATACTAAATTTATGAGTTAAACTGCGTCTTTCATTAGACAATTTTCTCCGAAAAGGTTTACGAATAATTTTTTCTACTACTTGCTGAACCTCCGCTGGTTCAAACTCATTATCCTCAAGATTAAAAAGGTCAGCCAGATTACTCGACATCGAAGAAGTGGTGAGAGGCTGACTCAATTTTGAACCATCACGATAAAGGGCATTGGCCTTAAGCATGCATTTCCAGCTTTCCAGATAAGCTTCCCCTATTTCTTCGACTGTTGCTTCTTCTGGTAAATTAATGGTTTTGGAAATTGCACCGGTGATGAAAGGCTGAGCCGCGGCCATCATACGAATATGACCCAAGGGACGAATAAAACGTTTTCCAATTTTCCCACATCGATTAGCACAATCGAAAACCGAATAATGATCCTCATTAAGATGAGGTGCCCCTTCGATTGTCATGGTGCCACAAACATAGGTATTGGCGATTTCAATATCTTCTTCACTGAATCCAAGATAGGGTAAAATACTAAATCCAGGATCAGCTAGTTGCTCATTCGTCATTTTTAAAATTTCCTGACAAAACCCTTCTCCCAAAATCCATTTATTAAAAGCAAATTTAAGTTCAAAAACTGAAATTAACTGACTTTCAATCAGCATAATTTCCTTATCACTAAATCCTTTTTTCTTTAATTCATCATGAGTAATACGTGGTGAACCCACTAAAGTTCCGTGTCCTTTTACATAATGCAAAATTTCATTAATTTGGCTTTTGTTGTAGCCCAAATGATTTAAGGCGGGCTGAATTGATTGATTGGCAATTTTAAAATAACCTCCGCCAACCAACTTTTTAAATTTAACCAAAGCAAAATCTGGTTCAATGCCCGTAGTATCACAATCCATAAGTAATCCAATGGTGCCAGTGGGTGCTAAAACCGTTACTTGAGCATTTCGATACCCGTATTTTCCGCCCCATTCCAAGGCTCTATCCCAAGCATCTTTGGCAAAATTGAGTAAATTTTTTGTACAACTTTTGGAATCAATCCCTTTTGGCGTAATAGTTAGTCCTTCATAAGATTCTTTCGGCATATTATAAGCAGCTCGTCGATGATTACGAATAACTTTTAGCATTTCATCCCGGTTTTCGCTAAAGCGCTCAAAAGATCCTCGCGTTTTAGCCAATTGGGCTGAAGTGGCATACGCTTCGCCGCACATAATAGCGGTAATTGCTCCGGCCATGGCCAAAGCTTCCTCACTATCATAAGAGATACCTTGTCGCATTAATAATGTTCCTAAATTAGCGTATCCTAAACCTAAAGTACGATATTCATAACTTAATCTCGCAATAGATTCAGAAGGAAATTGAGCCATTAAAACAGAAATCTCCAAAACAATGGTCCACAAATAACAAGCGTGCTGAAAATCCTCAATCCCAAAAGCGTTATCTTTTTCGCTATAAAATTTCACGAGATTAATAGAAGCAAGATTACAAGCCGTATCATCTAAAAACATGTATTCGGAGCAGGGATTACTGGCATTAATACTTCCCCCTTTTGGACAAGTATGCCATTCGTTAATCGTGGTATCAAATTGCACACCCGGATCAGCACACATCCAGGTTGCCCATACTAACTGATCCCATAAGTCCCGAGCTTTCACTACCTTACTTACCTTCCCGTCAGTTCGGTTAATTAATTCCCATTCACTATTATCTTCAACTGCTTTTATAAATTTGTTAGTTAGACGAACCGAATTATTGGAATTTTGTCCACCAACAGTAGCATAGGCTTCTGAGCGAAAGTCGGTGTCATATTTGCGAAAATCAAAATCAGTTGCCTTTAACCCGTTCTCGACCATTAAAATAGCCCTCTTAATATAATTAAGAGGAACATGCTGTTTGTTGGCCTTTAGAATCAGCCTTTTCAATTCTGTGTTTTGGTGTGGATCAGTCCCCTTTTCCTCCACTGATTGCATGATTTCTTTTAAATGTTCATAACAAATGTATGACCCAACGTGTAAAGCAGCAACTTTTTGCTCTTCAATGACCTTCCAATTAATAAAATCTTCTATCTCGGGATGATCCATATCCACACAAACCATTTTAGCGGCTCGTCGTGTTGTCCCACCGGATTTAATGGCCCCAGCGGCTCGATCAAAAATACCCAGGAAACTCATTAAGCCAGAGGATTTACCACCCCCACCCAAAGATTCACTTTTGCCTCGCAAACGCGAAAAATTAGAGCCCGTTCCTGAACCATATTTGAATAATAAAGCCTCGCGAGTTACTCCATCAAAAATCCCCCCTTTATTAACTAAATCATCCGTAACAGACTGGATAAAACAGGCATGGGGCTGCGGACGACTATAAGCATCTTCCGATTGAACAAGCTGACCATTTTTTTCATCAACATAAAAATGCCCTTGAGCCGAACCTGTAATTCCATAAGCCCAATGTAAACCGGTATTAAACCACTGGGGACTATTAGGAGCCGCCATCTGCCTAATAAGCAGATAAGTTAATTCATCCTGAAAAGCCTGCGCATCCTCCGGAGAGTTAAAATAGTTATATTGTTCCCCCCAATGGCGCCAAGTACCAGCTAAGCGCGTCATCACCTGCCTAGCTGACCATTCGCCTCCTAAAATAATTTCCCCATGCTTATCCTTAAGTAATTTGCTTGTTTTTCGGTCACGCTGAGGAACACCCTGTTTACGGAAATATTTTTGCGCCAAAATATCAGTAGCCATTTGTGACCAATCTTTTGGAACCTCAACCTCTTTCATCTCAAAAACAACAGACCCATCAGGATTAGTAATTTTCGAGGTTCGATTTTCAAAAATAAGATTAGCGAAAGGATCATTATTCTCTTGAGTGAACTGCCGTTTGATTTTTAACCCCTTATCCCCTACCCTTTTTTGAAATAATGCATCTCGCTGTTTTTGGGTAAATACGGAAACAGGATCGGATTCGGTAGGCAAAGCTGAGGACTGCATTATTAAAGGAGGTTAAATCATAAAAATACAATATATAGTGCCTTAAACCTTATTTGGGCACAAAATATGGTAAATTGAATAATATTCGACGCTATTGTTACGGTCAAGAAAAGCCCCTTGGCAAATTGCTAAGTTTGTTTAAAAAGTAATATATCGTTCTCACCTTCTAATTTAGGATTATCTAGCTGCTACCTGCGCCGCCATTTTCCCGGCCTCACGCCAAAAACTGGCCTTAATTTGGGAAATTAGTTGAGGATGCTCGTCAAGGTATTGCTCTTGTAAATATTGCCCGTATTCCATCTGAGCTTGAAATAAATGTTTCAGCAAACAAACCATGGCGGCGGCACCCAAATCATCAGCCATTAATTGAAACCGGAGAGCTTCCTCTTCCATAAAAAAAGGTAAATCATTCATTAAATCGACCAATAAAATTTTTAATTTTTGCGCGCAAGAGTCACTGGAATAGGATTTTCTTTTTAAAATTTTTAATTCTTCATAAATGGCTTTAAGTTGTTTCTTCTCTAAAAGAATGACAGACAACCAACACTCCGAACTATCTTCAAGTTGTTCAATAAGATCCAAGCAATCATCAATTAACGAATGAATAGACTTATTCTCCTCTTCCTCTCCAATAAGCCCAACCTGGGGAGCTAAATGTTGACGCAAAGGATTATCCTTAAGCAAAATCCACTTCCTTAATTTTTTTTTAGAAAAAAAATCCAAAATTAATTTATCGCATTTTCCCAAAAAATTAATCTCTAAATCCTCAAGTCGATCATCACTAATTTTTTCTTTTCGCTGTGGTTTGACTTGCTGTAATTGCTTTAAAAAATATTCCAAAGCAGCAAACTTTTGATCTTCAAAAGGGCTTACCCCGCTAACTAAAGAGGTGTTGGTAGCAGGGAAATTATGAAGAGGGGTAAATTGAGTCATGTTTTTTGGTTTTCTAATAATTATACCTGATTAAACACAAAAAAACTAGCCTTTTTGAGCTAAAAATTATTACCTCAAATGCAATTTATACTTCTTCACTTAAATACCGCGCTTTCTTAGCCTAAGACACCAAAAAGTAGACCTGCCTATAAAGGCGGGACAATGCTTAAAAATTTATTGCGGAGAGCTTAGTTTTAATTCTGAGTCCTTCCGCAAAGCATCCGCCTTATCAAGGAGTTCCCAGGTAAACGAGGCCTCCTCTCTGCCAAAATGGCCATAAGCAGCTGTTTTTCTAAAAATTGGCCGTCTGAGATCCAGGTGCCCAATGATTCCACGCGGTGTTAAGTCAAAATGCTTTCTAATTAACTTAACCAAAACTTCATTTTCAACCTTTCCGGTTCCAAAAGTTTCTACATAAAGAGATACAGGTTCAGCAATTCCGATGGCATAAGCAATTTGCACTTCACATTTTTCAGCTAAGCCGGCGGCCACGATATTTTTAGCAACATACCGAGCAGCGTACGCACCGGAACGATCAACCTTGGACGGATCTTTACCCGAAAAGCAACCTCCTCCGTGTCGACCCATTCCGCCATAAGTATCCACGATAATTTTTCGCCCCGTAAGACCACAATCACCGGGAGGCCCCCCAATAATAAATTGGCCGGTTGGATTTACATGATAAATGGTGTCATTATCCAAATAATCGCCACAAATTGGCCGAATAATTTTTTCAATAACATCAGCTCTAATTTGCTCATAAGAAACCTCGGGGCCGTGCTGAGTGGAAATGACAACGGTATGAACACGCTTTGGCTTATGATTTTCGTATTCCACCGTCACCTGACTTTTGCCATCAGGTCGCAAATATTTAAGAATTCCCTCCTTCCTCGCCTCGGCTAATTTTCTAGTGAGTTTATGAGCCAAAGTAATTGGTAAAGGCATGAGCTCAGGAGTTTCATTAATCGCAAATCCGAACATCATCCCCTGATCACCAGCTCCTTCCTTATCGACACCCAAAGCAATATCTGGGCTTTGCTCGTCAATAGCCGTAAGCACGGAACAGGCTCGGTAATCAAATCCATAAGTGGCATCAGTATAGCCAATATCGCGAATAGTCTGCCGTGCTATCCCCGGGATATCGACATAACCAGTAGTGGTTATTTCCCCGGAAACAAGCACCAATCCAGTATTAACCAAAACTTCACAAGCCACCCGTCCTTTTGGATCTTGCTCAAAAATAGAGTCCAAAACAGCATCTGAAATTTGATCCGCAATCTTATCTGGATGCCCTTCTGTTACGGATTCAGAAGTAAAAAGATAATTGGACAAGGTAAAAGGGGTTAAAATTCCTTTAATCAAGGGCGGTTGCTGTGGAGTCATAGGGCCGAATCCCTCATCCACTCTGGATAACTACTGAATTTTAATTTTAAAAGGTTGGGAATAATATAACGATGCTAAGTAAGGCGTGTCAAGAAAATGCCCGAGAACAAGGTACTTAACTCGCACCTTAAATAGGTCTAATAGGGCAATAGCGGCAGATGCGAATCATAATACGACAACCGCTCACTTCCACACAATATGGTCGATTCCTTAAAATGTTCATAATAAGGAGTAATTGGATCAGCGGTAATTTGCTTAGAGAATTGAGGTTTATTGGCAACTAAATATTGCTCGAAGTCCTTAGAATTTTCATAAATATCCCGAACGCTAAAATATTTTCCTTTTTCTTGAAAAGTAATTCCGGTAAAAGGGTCAAACATCACCCATTTATTATTAATAAAAGCCTCGGCAACCACGTGGCCACTCCCTCCCCCTAAATTTTCAAGGAAAACAGGCCTGGCATCAATCCCCTGCAAATACGCTAACGTTACAAACGAATAAGCAACATGAGAACAATATAAAACCGGCTCATCAAAACCAAAAAGCATACTATAGACACTATTGCCATTAACAGGAGAACTGGTCTTATTTTCACTCGTGATAGCCGAATAATTTTCATATAAATAGAGCATGATATTTGTAGCAATTTCGTAATCATTATCACCCTTAAAAGAAAGATTTTTAAGTTTTTCTAACTGCTGATTTTCCAATAAATCAATAAAATATTGGTTTTCTGGGCCGAATGCAGCGTGATTGAGCTTGCAATTTAGTAAGGCGTATTTTTCCTTATCAAGAAGGTATAAATATTCCGAAGACAAAACTGATGCCAGATCAGGCGTTTTAGTGACAATAAAACTATAGCTAAAATTTTTCGGCAAGCATTGTAAATCCCCATTTTGATCATCACTAAGACAAAAAACTTGATTTATCGTTGATTGAAAATCAGGTGCGATACTAATTGTTAAATAATGATTAATTAAATTTTTATCGATATGAAGGGTAGCAACATTGTATCCCACCTTAAGATAAGTTATGGGAATTTTTAAACTAGTACTTTTCCAATTTTTAACCGAAAGCTTTCCAGAAAAAACAGATCCAATGGGATGCCCGTTAATTTCAACGAGGGCGGAAAAGGGTAGATAACTTTCAGGGTTACCGATTAATTGTTTAAGGGCAATTTTCATTTCGTAAGTAGAAGAATCGAGAGCATCAAGATAAAACTGGTTTTTAAAAAATGCAGTTGTGGTGCTGATGCGAATTCTGTCGCTGGTGGGAGTAACAACTGGAACGGGGCGTTTATTAAGAACCGGATCCCAATTTTCTAAAATAGCTAAATTAGTCGGGCAATAAAATGGAATCGCCAAAATTCCGGCAAGTAGCAGGAAATTTAAGAAATAAAATAATTTTTTATTCATGATGCAAAATAATTGATGGAACAATCAAACAGGCCATGATCGCTAAAATTTTTAAGCTACTATTTTTTAGCATAATATTATAGACTTTCGCCAGTTAACTTAATAATTATAATAAAATTGATTTTGGTTTTCCGGAGCAAATCATTCTATCCAGTTTTCTTATATTTCTGGCTTAATTATGATATTTTATCATCAGGCAATTAAAATTTGAACCCATTTAACCATTGCTCTTCAGTCCTTAATCAAGATTATGGAATTAAATTGGTGGACTAAAATACAAGAATTTTACAGCAAAATACATTATACAAAAAAGCATTCCTGGGTGCGTTTTTTTAAGGAAAATTGGTTTACCATTATGTTTCTTAGCTCCATTTTCCTCCTAGAAATCACTATTAACCTAATTGGTTTACGCAATATTCAGATACCACTGACGCGAGATGAATTAGAATATATAGGGATTGGCAACCAAATAATTTTTTTCGATACGATCCCTTTTAATTTCGGCCAAGGATTTCGGTTCTTCTTTTCCGCCATTTCAAGCACAATCCAATGGTTGCTACCTATTGATCAGATGATTGTGATTCGATTTCTGCACCTCCTTTTTTTGGGAGTTTTCGTTATTGGCTCCTACCGTCTTGGGCGTATTTATTCCCCCCTTCTTGGCATACTAATCGCAACTTTTACCGCCCTTTTTAGCACGCCACAATTTACCCTGGATTTGGCTGCCTGGATTCCTTCTTTAGTAGTTTATACCCTTACTCCGTTTTTGCTTTATTCCTTATTAAAAAACGAATATAAGCAAATAATAATCTATATCCTTATTATTGGGATAATACATATTTGGCTTTTGGGGCCAATCCTTATAGTTATTGGTCTTTTTGCAATCCTAAAAAGAAACAAAAAAATGGGTTTAATTCTAGCAGTAATTAGTCTCCCTATCGTTTTTTTATTGCGCCCATTAACTTTTTCCTATTTTGGATCATTGAAATTTTTAGCTTTAGAACCGCAAATTTTACCAGGATTAATTCAGTGGTTAGCTCCCTTTATGATATTAGGATTGCTTGGCCTAACAGGCTTAATTATTGAAAGAAAAAAAATTAATCAAAGGCTTGATTGGCTATATTTAGCAGGTTCTCTTATCTTTATTTTAGCGCTATTTTGGGCAAGTTTTGATTTAAGCTATGGATTTACAAGATCTTTATTTTTCCCAGCACTTGGTTTTATTTTATTGGGAGCTATGGGCTGGACAATTTTGCTAAAAACTAAATTTAGATCATTCGCGGTTTTAGCCTGCATGCTAAGTATTATTTTCATGTTTCAACGTAGTATTTTTAACCACTTTAATGGTCTTTTCCATACAAGCCCAACCACTCTCACTGAATTACAAGCTTATGAATGGCTTAAAATCCATACAACCCCCCAGAACATCGTTCTTCTTTCTGACTATGGGACGATGGAAGCAGCTCACTTCTATTTACCAATTAAAAATAGTATCACTCTTGATGAAATTAGATTTAAGCAACCTGAATTTTCCAATCAGCCTGTGGATGAAAACCACACCATGTCAGCTTACTTCGCACCATATTATGATTTTTTTCTTAGCCCTACAGTCACGAGTGAGCATCTTGATTGGTTAAAAACATTACCAAAAGAATATGGGACTTATCAAATTTATATTATGTTTACAGGCCGAAGCCGCCAAAATTTCTATTACTACCAAACAAATCATGACCGATTAGGAGGGATGGGAATTAGCTCCGAAGCTGTAAATTACTACACTGTGCCAGCCCTATCTAAATTTTATATTTCCTCACCCCCGTTTGAATTAGTTTATCATAAAGAAGATATTGATATTTTTTGGATCAAAATTTCTAGCCTTGATTAATTATGAAAAAAAGACTGCTCCATTATACGCTTACCAGCATTCTAACAATCTTTATATTTTGGCTAGGTAGAATTATTTTTAATTCAGATGAAAATTTTAATTCCCTTGGTTTTTGGATTCAGTTAATTGCTTTTTTCTCAGCCTTTTATAGTTTGATGCGCTTCGAACTTTTATTAAATCACCCGCCAAATCAAAAAAATTTGTTTAGCACCTCATCTGCTCTTATTAGTGTAACCACCTTAAGTACTTTTCATAATTTTAATAGTTTGGGAATCAAAGGGTTTTTAGCTCTTACTATTTTAATTATATTTTTAATTATTTTTACCATCTACCTTTTTCGCTATGAAAACTAATTATGATACCTTTTTTATTTTCTTTGCCATTAGTGCTTCTATCCTAACTTCTTTTTGGGTAGCCAAATTTACTACCCTAGAATATAAGCAAAAACTACCAGCCCAATGTGGCGAGATGGGTAGAGAACTAGTTCCGGCTGATACGATCCTTTATCCTAAAATTACCAGCACAATTCCAGAAACAGACTCATCAAAAGGAGCAAATCTGCTTATCGATCATGATCTGGAAACCTTAGCCTATCCCCAAGGCAACGCCCTGGATTACGTCATTGATTTTAACGAACTTTATCCTTTTCATTCTTTTAAAATTCATTGGGGAGAATATGGAAAAGATTCGGCTTACATCAACCAATGGGAACTTTTAGGTTGTAATTCAGATGCCCAATGGATTCGACTGAGCAATGGTTACTCCCCTAACGCAACCACTAGTTATGTGGAAACTAATTTCCCGGTTTCAGAAATTCATTTAAAAGCTTCTTCCTCAGCGAATTGGATTGGCGCCTATGAATTGGAATACGAATAAAAACTTTAATTTACGCTATGCTCACCCTTCCCGTTAAGCTTAAAAATCACCTTATTTTACTTGATATTGATGGAACTATAACGGCTGATGGCGATGATATAATCTCCAAAGGAATTTTTAAGAAAATTCAAATTCTTAAAAGGGCTAATGTCATTTATTTGTGTTCAAATCGTCGTCCTCACGCTCGCAACCAAAAATTAGCCAGAGACCTTGGGGTGCATTATCTTCGAACTGAGCTACGTAAACCAAATCCGTTTATTAAAAAATTTATCAAAAATCCGCAAAAATTACCGCTAATTGTTATTGGTGACAAATGGCTAACTGATGGTTTTTTTGCTCGAAATATCAAGGCTAAATTCATAAAGATAAACCGGATCGTATCTGGCCATGAATCATTTCTGATTAAAATTAGTTATTGGCTTGATGATATTCTTTGGTTAGCTAAAAAACTTATTAAATTAGCCTGAAAAATTCACCTCACCGGAAAATGGCATTACCTAAAAAAATACCACTACTTACCATCGTGCTCATTGGTTACAATAGCAAATTTTATTTACCTTACTGCCTTAAGGCGCTTGAAACACAAACCTTTAAATCAAAAGAAATAATTTTTATTGATAATGCTTCTTCGGATAATTCAGCGACTTATGTTCACGAAAATTTTAAACAGATTAGAATTGAGGCGAATACAGAAAATATTGGCTATGCCGGAGCAGCTAATCAGGGAATTAGAATGACTAATTCAAAATACGTGATGATTCTTAATCCTGACCTTGTGATGCCGCCTGATTATTTAGAAAAAATTATTAAAAAATTGGAACAAGATTCCAAAATAGGCGGTATAACGGGAAAAGTGTTGAAATATGATTTCATACAAAAAACCCCAAGCAATATTTTTGATACCACCGGATTATATTGTTTTCGTAATCGCCGAATTATTGACCGAGGACAAGGAATAGAAGATAAAGGTCAATATGATAAGGAAGAAGAAGTTTTTGGAGTCTCGGGCGCAGTGCCGGTTTATCGACGTGAAGCTCTAGAAGATATTAAACTACCTTTATCCTCTAATTCAGATCATTCCCAAAAGCGGTTTGAATATTTGGATGAGGATTTTTTCATGTATAAAGAAGATATTGATCTTTCCTGGAGATTACGTCTTTGTGGCTGGAAATGTTATTATTACCCCAAGGCGGTTTGCTATCATGGCCGAGGAACTGGCGTTTTAAAACGATTTACCCATCTTGAAGTATATAAGGGACGCCGACATCTAAGCCGTTTTCAAAAATATTATGCCTATAAAAATCAACGCCTGATGCAAGTTAAAAATGAATTATGGAGTAATTTAGGACGAGATTTTTTCTGGATTTTTGGCAAGGAAATTTTAATCTTTTTTTATATTCTGATTCGTGAACCGTACCTGCTTAAGGCGCTTTTCCATTTTCTTAAGCAACTTCCTTCGGCCCTACGCAAAAGAAAACTAATTATGCAGAAATGTAGTGTGCATGCGACAGAAATGGCTCACTGGCTTAGTGGCTCAAACTTATCTTAAAAATCCCCAAAGATTATCATGAAAACCCTTACCAAAATCCTTGATCAAAACATATTTTCGGTTTTGATTCTAATGCTATCGGATCTTTTATGGATGGTTTTGGCTTTTGTGAGCGCTTATTATTTACGCAATAATTTATTAGGTGCGCCAATTCAACTTTTCACAGTTTATGCACAAGCTTTGCCCGTTGTTATTTTAATTTTAATACTTACTTTCTACTTTTTTGGACTATATGAGCGTGGCCGACGTCTAACTCCTTTCAGTGAATTATATCACTTAGTAAGAGCTATAACTCTGGTATGGCTTTTTATTATGGCTGCTTCTTTTTTATACAAATATGATTATTCGCGCGGATTTGTGCTTCTTTTTTACGGGTGCTCACTTTTTACTTTAATCCTAGGTCGCTATGTGATTCGTCGCATTTATCAATCCCTATACAAAAAAGGCATAGGGGTAACAAGAATCCTAATTGTTGGGGCTGGTGAATCAGGAAAATCCGTCGCTAATAAGCTTAAAAAATATGCAACCTTTGGTTATCAAATCATCGGATTCTTGGATAAAAGAGCTCCGGACTTAAAAGGTTTTCCTTATCTTGGCGCCCCGACCCAACTTTTATCCTTAATTCAAAAACATCACATTCAAGAAGTATTTATAGCTGATCAGAATCTTTCCCACGAAGATATTTTGGATTTAATCCACCGCTGCGACAAAACCGAAGTTAAATTTAAAATTCTTTCCGATTTATTTGAAATCGTAACTGGAGAAATTGATCTTAATGAATTAGAAGGATTACCAAGTTTGGATCTCAAAAAAACCAACTCCACCTTTTTATATAAAATCTCAAAAAGGATTATTGATCTTATTTTTTCAGGGGCCGCTTTAATTTTATTATCCCCTTTTTGGTTTTTTATTGTGGTTGGAATCCGTTTTGAATCCAAAGGACCAGCTATTTTTTCTCATCTCAGGGTAGGCAAAAACGGAAAAATATTCACTATTTATAAATTTCGCACCATGTTCATCGGTTCCAGCCCAAATAATTACGCGCCAAAATCTTCTAGTGATGCTCGAATTACAAAATTTGGTCGTTTTTTAAGAAGAACAAGTCTTGATGAAATTCCCCAGTTTTGGAATGTACTTAAAGGAGAAATGTCGATTGTGGGGCCACGCCCTGAAATGCCTTTTATTGTTAATCAATATCGCGATTGGCAAAGAAGGCGACTGGATGTAAAGCCCGGGATTACCGGCCTTTGGCAAATTTTGGGACGAAAAGATCTTCCCCTTCATGAAAATATTGAATATGATTTTTACTATATTAAAAATCAATCTCTGTTGCTTGATATCACGATTATTATTAAAACTGTTACAGCTGTGTTAAAAGGGAAAGGAGCCTATTAAGCTTCCTCTTCTGTTATAGCTTTTTTGTCCCTTATCCCGCTTAAAGTATAATAGCCCTATGGAAACACTTCGATCTCGGCTTAGCGCCATAACAATTCATGACTTAATACGTTGGTCGATTTACGCTTTGGTAGTTCTTATTCCCGCTATTTACAGCGCTAAATTTGAGTCGGTGTTTACTACTCCCAAGATTATAATCTTAAGAATTATTACCTTGGGCATTGTGATGCTATGGGGACTTCAAATCATTGCCCAACGCAAACTAATTATCAGAAAATCACCACTAAATAAATGGCTTGTCATGTATGCTACTATTTTGCTACTTACTACCCTTTATTCCAGCCACAAGTGGGTTAGTTTATTTGGAAACCAGGGGGCATTTTTAGGATTATTTACTGTCCTGAATTTGCTTTTTTTGGTAATTGTAACGCTTAATTTTTTTCAGACTAAGGCGGAGATTAAGCGTTTTTTAGTTTTATCGGTTTGGACCGCAATCGTTTTGTCTATCTTTGGTTTATTACAATCACAAGGATTAATTGGCGCAGAAAGTTGGAATAATGATCCGACTATTCGTACTTTTGGCACCCTTGGACACAGTAATCATTTTGGAGCTTATTTAGGATTTCATGTTTTCTTATTAATAGGCTTAATTTTAACTGAAAAGAAAATTATTATTCGCGGTTTATATGGATTTTCACTTCTACTCATGGGCTACGCAATTTTAACTACAGCTAGCCGCGGCGCTTTAATGGCGGTGATAATTTCCGGCCTTATTTTGAGCATTGGCTGGACTTGGACCAGACGAAAAAAAATATTAGCCTATCGAAAAATTATAATTTTTAGTAGCGTTTTAATTATTTTATTAGGGCTTATATTTCATGGCCCCATACTAACTCGTTTTTCTCGCTTAGCGATTGTGCAAAGGACTCAAGACACTTTACAATTCGTCAAAGAAGGCCATCTTCCTGATAGAGTAAGTTGGTGGTTTAGTTCCCTTGCCATGATTCAAGAAAAACCTGTCTTGGGATTTGGACTTTCGACCTTTCAGGATACTTATAATCTTTATCGCCGCACAGATTACCAGGTACCAGGAGACGAACAAGATCTTTTTACCCCAGAAAACGCCCACATGGAATATTTAGATCTAGCGGCCACGGTAGGCTTGCTGGGACTGATAATTTACTTGGGATTTTTAGGTTGCTCGGCCTTACTAATCTTTAAGGTTTTAAGGAAAAAAGATAATTACGCTAAAGTAAAAATTACAGCCATTTCGCTTTTTTCCGCAGGCATGGTTTATTTAACTCAAGTTTTGTTCAGCTTTGGGACAATTGGCACTTTAACTCCGTTTTATTTATTAATTGGCATTTCAGGAGCTTTTTACCATCTGACAACTGATCCTAAAACACCGGAAAATCAATTTAAAATAATTAAAATTAAAGGATTAGCATTGGCATCATGGTCAATCGTGATTCTTTTTTTAACCTTGATGAGTTTGTGGTTTACTTATCGCCAAGCAGCCGCTGAATATTTTGCCAATCAAGGGGATGAGGCCAAAGCAGGGAAACAAGTTGAAACAATGCTTGAAGCTTACAATAAGGCAACTGTTTATATGCCCTGGATGTATCGTTATTTTGAATTATACGGACAAGGAGCTTTTGATTTTGGAACTTATCCCAATAAAGATTTAAAAATAGAGCAATATCTTCTTAAAACCGCCATCACAAAATATCAAATGGCCTATAATTTATGTAAAACTCAGCCTGATATTGCCGCTAACTTGGCCTTAGCTGAAATCGCTTATGCGGATTTACTGAATAGGATGGGGGCAAAATCCGATGCGGCAATCTGGCAAAATAGCGCTTTGCAAAATTACCGGGAAGCTGTTTCAATTGGAGTTAATAATCCACGATTTTCTTATAATCTGGGTAAATTGCTTCTTTTGGTTCACGATCAAGAAGCAGCTCGTGACCAATTTTTGAGTGTGCTTAAAATTAGGGACCCTTATTCTGATACCTATTTTCAAATTGCTTTAATTGCTACTAACTTAAAAGACTATGAGTTAGCTCGGCTTTATTTACAAAAAGCACTTCTGCAAAGCCCAGGTGATCCGGATGGGAAAGCCCTATTACAACGTCTTAATTCCGAGACTTCGCCTTAAAAACCATCTTCCAAAGTCTCTCCATTTTTACTGTCTCGCCTCGAATGTAAAAATCCTAATTTTTCTTCATGGCAACGGACAATTCCTTGGCACGTTTAAAAGCAGCCTCCATGGCCTTTTCAATAATTTCCTTAAAGTTTTTTTCCTCAAAAAAATTAATGGCCTTTTCAGTTGTGCCGCCCTTTGAAGTAACATTTGCCCGTAAGATTTGCAATTCTTCGAGATTCAAAGCTCTTTGCTTCGCTAACTGGGCGCTTCCTAAAACGGTCTGAATGGCTAAAAGCCGGGATTGCTCCACGGACAAACCTAATTTTTGCCCTCCGAAGATTAAAGCTTCGAGAAAATAAAATACATAAGCTGGCCCACTTCCGGAAAGGGCAGTCACTGCATCAATGGCCTCTTCACTAGAGACTTCAATAGCTAGGCCGAAAGCTTCTAGCATAGCCTGAACCGTATGTTTTTGCGCTATCGTTACCCCAGACGACGCTACCCAGGCTGAAGCCCCACAACCAATTAGGGCTGGGGTGTTTGGCATAACCCGCACAATGGCTTGGTGTCCGGAAAATTTCTTCAGTTGCTTAAGAGAAATTCCGGCAGCAATCGAAATCAATAAACTTTCCTTTGGCATTTTTTGCTCTAATTCCTCAAGAACATTAACGATATCTTGCGGTTTTACCGCGACCAAAACCACTGTTTTCGCATCTAGTTTAGCTTTTTTAATAGAATCAACGACAATTGCTCCTTTTTTAGCAAGTGCAGCACACTTCTCCACTGACGAATCAAAAATTTGCATGGATTTAAAAAGCGAAGGCTTTGCTTTTAAAAACGCCTGCCCAATGGCTGCTCCCATATTCCCAACACCAACAAGGAAAAGATTCATATTTTATAAATTAAGGATTTTCCCTCCACCTTTAAGGCCGCTTTGAGCGATTCTAAAGCAACTTCTTGCATCTCGTCAGTTGGCTTGCTGGTCGTAATTTTTTGAAGTAAAAGACCGGGAATTGTTACCCACTGCATCCACCAGTGCTGCTCATACTTAGCGCTTACTTTTAAAATTTCATAAGATAAACCAGCGATCAGTGGCAAAACCGCGATACGTTCCAACAATTTAACCATAAAAATAGCTCCAGGTGGTAATATGGTATAAATTAAAATACTAACAAGCAGCACCAACATAATAAAACTGGTTCCACAACGTGGATGCTCCGGATGTTCGTTTTGGGCATTTTTAATTGTTAAAGGATTTTCATGCTCATAAGTCCAAATGGCCTGATGCTCCGCACCGTGATAAGCAAAAACTCTTCTGATATCCGGGACTAACGAAATTAACAAGACGTAACTGGTAAAAATTACAATTTTGGTAAGGCCATCAATTAAATTGAACAATAAATAATGGGTTGAAACTAAAATAGAATGATTGTTGACCCACTGCGCCACCAAGAGGGGAATAAATTTGAATAAAAAAATAGCCACTAGAAAAATAAAAATAAAATAAAGAATCATAAAAATATTTTTTGCTAAATCCCCTATTCGGCTTTCTTTTGGCTTTTTAGCTACTTTTTGATTAGGTTTTTCAGTGGATTTTTTCTTATTCGCTAAATTTTCTTTTTCTAAATCCTCCAACATAATGTTATTGGAAAATACTAACGCTTTCATCCCTAAAGTAAGCGATTCTGCTAAAACAATTATGCCTCTTATTAAAGGTAATCCGGCGATTTTAGATCGCTTGGTATAGCTGACATATTTGCGAACTTCAACAACAATTTTCTGATTAGCACGACGAACCGCCATAACATAATGCTTTGGTGAGCGCATCATTACTCCCTCAATAATAGCTTGCCCTCCAATTGCGAAATTAATTTTTTGTTCCTTCACTTTAAGTTTCTTATTATTTTGAATTTCAAGCTACTACTTAACAGCCCAAATAACAATATGAGATAAAAACACTAGATAAACTTTTACAGAAATTACCTGCAAAATCTAATAAAATTAATTTTAGTCAAAACCAGCTTGCGTTTCTGTTTCGCAAAATAGACTTTAATAGGTTGCCGACTTAAGCTGATGATAGTATATTTTAAAAGCAATTATTTTCTTTCCCTTCCCCCTCCATACCATGAAATCCAAATCTCGCTTTAAACCCCATCATCTTCATTTTGCACATGGATGGTTATGGGGTGCAATTGTTGTTGTTTTATTTTTACTAGTTTACCAAGGATTTACCGGAGGCTATTTCCATTATTGGCTTGGAGATGATTTTAAAATTGTGGATGCGCATGAAAGCATCCAATCTTCTGGCGAGGAAGATAAACTAGAAACCGTGATGAGAAAAACAAACATCAAAAAAATGGTCCTAGCTGGTATTCCGAAAGAAGTTCTTTACTATAACGGAGAAAAAGGATTTAGCGAGTATGAAAAAAACAATGCGGCTATTTTGGAAATCCAAGAATCTAATCCGCAAAAATTTGTGGCTTTTTGTACTTTGAATTTGCATGATCCCAGCTATTTAGAAACTGCCAAGGCTTGCGTGGCTTCAGGGGCTAAAGGATTTAAATTGTACGACGGCCATACTTTTTTCTATGATAGCAATTTACCTCTTAATGACCCCAGCCTTTTACCACTTTATAAGTACGCGGAAGAGAATAAGCTCCCTTTAATTTTTCACGTTAATTCTGGTGAATATCAACAGGAATTTGAAGCAATTTTAGCCCAATTTCCAAAATTAAACGTTGCTTGTCCCCATTTCTGTGTTAGTTCCAAAAACCTACAACGCCTTAGTTATCTTTTTGATAATTACCCAAATTTGTATACGGATATTAGTTTTGGTTCAGAACAACTAATGGTGGAAGGGATTCAAAGGATTAGCCAAAATCCGAATCCTTACCAGGAATTTATAACCAAATATGCCGACCGCTTTCTTTATGCGACCGATGTCGTAGTCACTGACTACGAAGGTAAGGATGAACAATGGCTAACCTCGGTTTATCAACTTTATCGCGACCTGCTGGAAAAAGAAAAAATTAGTACTGACTTGAATGAAAACTTAAATGGCATCGCGGGTTTACATTTGGATTATGCGACCTTGCAACAAATTTATACCTCAAATTGGGATCGTTTTATGGGAAATAACCAAAATGGCATAATTAATAATGCTAAGGCCTTTTTGCTGCAGTATCTATAAGAACCAGGCTGAAAATCTAAATCTCCTCTTCTGGAAAATTAAATTGTAAATTTTGCCCAATAACAACCGTACTTAGGGGGATAGCTAGATAAAATTGGCGTCCTTCGTTTACTTCACTATAACTCCATCCTTCTGGCCAAGTTTGTCCTCTTACTTCCTCTAAACTACTTCCCTCTTGACTAAAGAGTACCCCGACACCTTCTCCAGTTACTGCTAAACCTTTAATTTCAATTACTGGGTTTAGCTCTAAAATTTTCAACTTAATAATGTCCGCAATTCTTTTTGTGATAGCTCTCACAACAGCTTGAGCCTCCTGCACATCTTCCCTGGCCGCTGCCAAAACTACATCTGCGGTAGCGGGAACAACGCTAAATTTACAATCTGGAAATCTCTCCGCCAGGCTTTCGATTATACCCGGGTCAATCTGAACGTTATCTTCTCTGAAAATCATAACAATTCATGTTTAAATATTAAAAAAGGAATTTATGTTAGCTCATGATTTTTAAAAAAGCAAGAAGAAATCAAAAATCGAGGTAGGCTGAAAAAATGGTTAAAGTCCATAAGTAATAACTTCGGGATAGGTTGCAGAAAACCATTTCCCCAAGGTGCCATCCCGTTTCATGGCCTCCCTAATTTCGGCAATTTTCTGAAAATAGACTTCCTTTGGAAAGGGTTTATTTAAAATACAATATTCGGCGTGATTAAGCCCCACGCACAAAAAACAATCGTGACTGCTATAGACCAATTCACAATATTCTAAATTTGACGAATACCAGCAGCCATAACAAAAACAGCAATTATTGAGATTGCCTCCACTCATAATTTGATAACACTGCTCAGACCATCCCAAATGGCTACAATCCCATAAATCTGTGGATTCATCGCAGTGATAAACATAAGCACAATCCCGCAGTTGCTTAGAATCAAAGCCCCAATACACATTTTTGCACTGGTGAATATTTTCGCCATAACTATCTTCGTTTTTTTTGCCGTACATGGCGGCTCGGGGGGTTTTAAAAATCAATGGAGCGATCATTTGATAAATTTGAGATATTGGAAGTTTCCGTAATTCAATGATCCGTTTTTCATATTCTTCGACAGTAAATGGTTGATTCAAAATGTAGAATTGCTTTTGCCTCAACCCCACACATCCAAAACAATTCTGGACGCCGATGCAGTAAAAGCAAAAATCTGAATCAATGGCCTGTTCGCAATATCCACAATGATTACAGTTGTAGGATTTTACGCAATCCACACATCCATAACACAGCTCGCAGTGGTTGCATAAGGTGCAATCCACGCAATCCTTACAATAAAAAATCCGATGATTGTAATAGCAATCCTCAGACTGGTAACTCGCAAATGTCATATAACAGTTGCGGCTCTTTTCCGTGTATTGGCAAAAAGGGCTGTTTTCATTTTGAACACATTGAAGGCCAATGTGCGGTGTTTGAAGACGGAGCTGTTCAAATTGTTGAAAATAATTCATACGTGAAGAGGTTCAAATCGCCCACTTTTTAAATTTTTAACCACATTTTTAGGTTGAAAAAGGTGGCCATTCATGGCGACGTAAATTCCAGGCTGCGCATACAAAAACGCGGCCATACTAAATCCAAGATTAAAAGGAGCATCGGTATTGAAAAATCCGCAGAGTGGTTTTAAAGATCCGGTTATTATGATGGTTTTCCCTTTCAATTCGCCGATGTGTTTTTGAAGGTATTGAGCGGTGGATGCCATAGTGTAAGTCCCGTGCGTGATCAAAAATTTTTCCGTTTTTTGGGATTTGATCACTTTTACAATACTTTCTAAATCATTCGACGTTATTTCGCGGCTATCTTTCATGCAGATTTCCTGAACATCGTAAGTCAAATGCAAATTCAAACCATCGAGATAATCCTTGATATTACTCGTACGATTTGTTTTTACAGATTCTGTTATGGGGTCAAAATGAGAATCGATGGTTCCGCCGGTAACGAGAATGGTGATTAAAATTTTCATGACTTGAAGATAATCAATAAATAGCAATGCTATCAAATGCGAAATCACATGGAATTTACTGAGCGATGAACCGTTTAAATTCTTACCTGTCCATCCCCTCTCACCACCCACTTAAAAGTCGTGAGGCCTTCGAGAGCAAAAGGTCCTCGCACATGGAGTTTTTGGGTTGAAATACCGATCTCGGCACCGAGTCCAAATTGCGCTCCATCACTGAATTGAGTCGAGGCATTCCAATACACACACGCCGCATCCACTTCATTCAAAAAGCGTTCACCCACTTTTGCATCTTCCGTAATAATCGCCTCGGAATGTTTGAGGCTGTATTTCGCAATATGCTTAAGCGCTTCATCAAAATCATCCACCACTTTCACGGCGAGAATATAATCCAAAAATTCTTTTCCGAAATCGTGGTCCGTAGCCGCAACGCCATCTCCTCCCACAATCGCCAAAGCTCGCTCATCGCATCTTAGTTCCACCTCTTTTTCGCGCAAAAGAGGTGCCAGGATGGTCAAAAATTCTTGAGCTATTTTTTCATGCACCAAAATCGTATCCAAGGCATTGCAAATCGAAACCCGCCTGGTTTTAGCATTCACCACAATCGCCACGGCCATTTCAATATTCACCACTTTATCAATATAGGTATGCACCACAGAAGCTCCGGTTTCGATAACCGGAACCGTGGCATTTTGGATCACAAAGTCAATCAATCCTTTTCCTCCACGGGGGATAATGACATCTAAATAACCTTTTAATTTCAAAAATTCACCGGTGATCGCTCGATCTGTGGTATCTAAAAACTGAAGCGACTGGGCAGAGATTGCGCTTTTTAAAAGTGCCCCTTTCATAACTTTGACTAATGCTCGGTTCGTTAAAATTGCATCCGACCCTCCTTTGAGTATTACGGCATTCCCGCTTTTCAAACAAAGCACGGTGGCATCCACGGTGACATTGGGGCGCGATTCATAAATCATCCCCACCACACCGAGTGGACACCGTACGCGCTGGATTTTTAAACCGTTAGGACGCACTTGTTCGTCGATAATTTTACCAATTTCATCTTCCAGCATAATCACTTTTTGGAGATCTTCTACAATTCCTTCTAAGCGACTTTTATCAAGAGATAGGCGATCCAGGATCTCATTTTTTCCTTTGGAATGAGCGTAATCAAGATCAGCTTGATTAGCAGCTAAAATTTCTCCAGAATTAGCTAATAAAGCCTCGCCAATTTTTTCCAAAGCCTCGTTTTTTTCTTTTGTTGAAGCGATTGACATTAACCTTGAAGCCTCCAAAGCTGATTGAGCTAGACTAGTAAGATCCATATTGATTCCAAGTGAAATTAATTCTATTTTAGCACAGGTTACAATAACTTCATCAACTACCATAGAATGACCATTCTCCAAAAAAGACGATTTTTATATTTTTCAGGTCTTAGTATTTTGGTTTTTGTTTTCTATTGGCGTTTTGTTGATTTATTTTTTATAAAAGATGATTTTACCTGGGTTGAAAATGCCAGAATTGCCAGCCGGCAAATTTTAAATATTTTTACGCTCGATATTTCCCATTTTTTTAGACCTTTCACTCATTTATTCATGCTTTTAGAATATCTACTGTGGGGACTTAATCCAAAGGGCTATTATTTTACGCAAATTATAATCCACTGCCTAAATTCCATCCTTTTTTTCTATTTCCTAAAAAATGTCCTAAAAATAAATCATCCTTTTCTTTTGTTTATTACTCCTGTGGTGTGGGCTACCCAATTAATTCATTTTGAAGCTGTAGCGTGGATATCAGCCATATCCAACTTATTGTTTGTACTGCTTACGTTACTGACTTTTCTAGCTTTTAGTAGCAGAAGCCCGAAACGAAAATGGTTTTTCCTGCTTGCTTTCTTAAGTGCGCTTTTGACTAAGGAAGAAGCTATTATCCTTTATCCCTTAATCATCAGCTATTGGTTTATTTTCGAGAATCAACCCTTTCTCTCAGGTAATTCCTGGAAAAAACTACTAAGCTTTCCCGAAATTATAATAGCTGGCCTTATTTGGGTAATTTATTTTAGTACGGAAATTTGGCTGCAAGCGAACTCTCCGTTGGTTTTAGAAAAAACCTTTGCGCTAAATTTTAGCGGGTTAATTAACCTAGCAGAAAAAATATTTATGCTTTTTTTCGACTTACAGCCCCCAATTACCATGATAATACCAACTTTTTTATTTTTAACCCTTTATTTAGTTTATTTTCTATTTCATGCCCCCCCAAATATTAAAAGACAAATGCTATTTTCTACGATTTTCCTTTTTTTGGCTATACTGCCCACTTCGTTTTTTAATTATGGAAATCCCAGTCATTATTTTTACACCCCAACTTTAGCTTCCAGCTTAATTATAGTTTCTTTACTGGTGCCTATTTTCGATTACAAGCGATTCGGGAAATATCTAGCCATGCTATTTGTGGTTTTTCTTGTTATTATGCATTTTTCTCTTTTCAAGGAAGCAGAATTATCAGTAACCCGCCTTAGTGATCAGGGAAAATTACTAATCGAAAAACTAACTCCGCAAATTGAACAATATCACCAAAAAACCTTTAATTTTATCAATCCACCTTTTGATCTAGCCCATATTTACTCCCTGATGAACCTTTACTTCGAAATCCCTCGAGGGCAAATCCTAGTAAATGCGGAACCGAATAGTGATTATATTAACCTGCAGTGGGAATAGTTTCCGAAGCAACACTTGGCGTATTTTCAGGGACTTGATTAGAAACCAGCGTAGTAGCAGGAAGAATGGGGTTTCCAACCTCGAGCTGGGATTGAGGAGTAGTCGTTGATTGAATCGGAACAGCAGCAGCCGCAAGATTATTTTGATCCTCAGTCAAAGGTTGAGATTGAGGCTGGGGCTGAATTTGAGGTTGTTGAATTTCAGTTGGTGATGAGCTTATTTGCGGATTAGCACCTTGTGGCATACCGGGAGGCATAGTTATCGAATGATTCTCTTGAATTAATTTTTGAGTCTCAGCTTGCGTGGCTTCCTCTTTGGCTGAAGCCGCTATCTGCTGCGCTAAAGCTTCTTCCTGGGATTGGCGTTTTTTCCGAAATTGAACCAATTCTTCGGAAGACATGCGATAAGTAGGAATCACTGAGTTAGCCATTTCCTTCCCCATTTCCAAAGAATAAATCGGGTAAGGCATATCAATACCAGCTTCATCCAAATGACGCTTAATCGCGGTAATGACCTCGGATTTAATCTGCATCCAATTTGCCCGAGATTCCACCCAAAATCGAATCTTAAAATCAATGGAACTATCCCCGAAAGTATCAACCAAAACTACTGGTTTAGGCTCCCTTAAAACATGAGAATGACCCAAAATTGCCGCATAAATTACTTTTTGGGTATAAGCTAAATCCGTATAATAATCGACACCAACTCCTGTTATCTCAATTCGTCGAAAAGGATTTGAGGTAAAACTGGTGACCTGGTTTTTAAATAAAGCGGAATTTGGGACTATAACTCTTGTCCCATCAATGGCTTTCAAAATAGTAGCCCGAGACTGAATTTCTACCACTTTTCCCAGGGTACTTCCTACCTTAATAAAATCACCAATAACAAACTGCCGATTCATCAAAATTAAAATACCAGCAATGAAATTGGTCATTAAATCTTGCATGGCAAAGCCTAATCCAAATCCGATAGCAGCTACAATGGCTGTAACATCAATTCCAGCTATTTTTAAAGCAATGGTTATACCCAAAGCCAAAGAAATTGCATAAGTTGTGCGACCGATAAGCACTAAAACATCCTGATCTTCATCTGTAAATTTTTCGGAAAACTTATCAACCACCTTTTCCTTAACCATGCCGGCCACAAAAAAAGACAAAGCAAAAACGACCAAGGCCGCAATCCAGCTTGGAGCTTGCCCAAAAATCGTGGCGAAAAAATTAGTTAATCCAGAGGCTGTGTCGCCATCATTAGCAGTGGTTTTAAGCGTTGTGGCAGCTAAAGCGGACTGCACACTTAAACTAAAAAGGAAAATTATGCTTAAAATTTTCTTAAGGAAAACTTGTTTTTTCCCTTTTAATGAAGCCATATAGAGCTAAATTCAGATTAATTACGCAATTAAAATATCTTAAAATTATACCAGATTTTTAGACGCAGAGCAATATCGCTTCACTGACGAATTAAGACAATGTGTTACAATCAATTTAACTTCCTTAACCCCTATCTCCATGCAAGATCTTTTAACTTTTATCGTCGTTGTCGTCGGTATTATAATCCTTATTTCGATTCGTCAGGTTAATCAATATCAACGCGGCGTAAAATTTACTTTAGGAAAATTTACTCGCATCGTAGAACCAGGTTGGCGCATTATTATTCCCATCTTCCAATCCATGATGAAGGTGGATATGCGCACCAAGGCTGTGGATGTTCCTAGCCAAGAAGCGATCACCAAAGACAATGTTTCAGTCAGCATCAATGCGGTCATCTACTACAAAATTAGCGATGCGGCTAAGGCGGTTTTGGAGGTTGAAAATTTCTATTATGCCGTGAGTCAATTAGCTCAAACCACCATGCGAAACGCTGTAGGAGCTGTGACTTTAGACCATCTCCTCCAAAATCGAGAAGAAATTTCTGGCAATATCAAAATAATCGTAGATGAAGCTACGGACGAATGGGGCATTTTGGTGGCCAATGTGGAATTGAAAGACATCATGCTTCCAGAAGACATGAAACGAACCATGGGCAAAGAGGCCGAAGCAGAACGTGAACGACGTGCGGTTATCATCAATTCAGAAGGAGAAGTGGTGGCTGCTCGAAATTTAGCAATGGCGGCTCAGACACTTTCTGGTGTCCCTGGAGCCTTACATTTAAGAACTTTACACGCTATTAATGACATTTCCTCGGATGCGTCCAATACTACAGTTTGGATGGTTCCGATTGAAGCACTTAGAGCGCTAGAAGGGCTCAGCCGAGTCGCAAAAAAATAAATTCCTCATGAAAAATTTTTGCATTATTGCTCATCCTGTTGAGCACTCCCTGTCGCCAATTATGCACAATGCAGCTTTTAAAGCCATGCAAATGGAAGCTGTTTTTGTAGCTTATGACGTTTTACCGGAAAATCTTCAGAATTTTATGAGCACTAAAAAGGGCTGGGCAGGATTGGCTGTCTCTATCCCTCATAAAGAAACTATTGGTCAATATTTGGACGGAATCGATGAAATTGCAAAAAAGATTGGCGCGGTTAATACGGTTTATCGCCATAATGACCAACACTGGGGGACAAATACCGATGCCCCCGGATTCCTTAATGCCTTAAAGGAAGTGATGCCTGACTTATCAGGGAAAAGAGTGGTGGTGATTGGGGCTGGCGGAGCGGCTAGAGCAGTAATCAGCGCCCTTAAGCCCTTAGTAGGATTTTTAACCATCATTAATCGTACCGTTCCTAAAGGTGTGGCCTTAGCCAAAGAATTTGAATGCCGTTATGGAGGTAAAATTGAGGACATGGTTACGGAAACCCCTGATCTTTTAGTGAATACCACCTCTGTGGGACTGGAAGCCCTGGCGGAACCAAACTTAGTCCCCCTTGATTTTTTAAAACCCAGTATGTTGATTGTTGATATTGCTTATCGCCAAAATGGCACGACAAAGCTTATTTCAGAAGCGCAACAAGTCGGTGCGAAATTCATCGAGGGACGTCAAATGCTTCTTCATCAAGGGATGCTGCAGTTTGAGCTATGGACTGGACAAAAAGCACCGAGAGAAGTGATGGAGAGAGCACTGAAAGGATTGTAAGTAAATAAAAAGATTATAAAAACGAAGGCGTATATCTTAACAAGACCAATGGTAAAATTACTTACCTCCTTTTAAAAAAGCTGCTCCTTCGTCGCGTTTTTTGGCCTCATGACGGCGCTCATCCTCTTGTTCCATTGCAATTTCTTCGGCCTTGGAAAGAATGTGCACATCCGCGCCATAGATGATCGCACTGCTTAAAAAATCAGTGCCGTAAATTTTATAAATCCACCCATAAAACCACCCTAGTAATCCGCTAAAAAAGCCAATCGATATCCACATCGTGGGCAAAGCCAGGAACAAGAGTAATGTGGGATTGCTTTTGCTGATGCTGTAAATAATAAAAATCACTCCACTGCTGGCTAAAATAGCCAAAACTGTACTGTAAACGCCGAGTAAAGCGTAGCGGTAATTGGCCATAATTTCCAAAATCAACGTACTCGCCATGGCGCTGAGCACGATTTGCAAAGCAGCTACAAAAGCGATCATTTCGATATTCAACCCTGCCACGATCATATACACAGGCGCTACCAAAATTAAAATCACGATATTCAGGATAAAAATTTGGACCAAGGTGGTACTAAGGTGTGCATATTTTTCACGATTTGAAAGACCAATGAATAATACCCCTAATAAATTGGCTGTGGCCGATCCCAAAAAAACCATGGCTAAAAAAAGAAACACAAAAAGAGGATGAACAGTTCCATCAGAGCTAGTTTCCCCAAAAACAGCAGGGAAAATACCTGACCCTAAAATCGAAATCAAAAAAATAAGACCGGTCCCAATAATTCCGCCGCCTAATCCTCCTAATGTCCGAAGGACAATTTCAAGACCACCTATTTGAGAAGGACCAAAATCGGAGTTGCTAATCTCCGGTGAGACAACTTGATCGCTGGATTCGGACATGGATTTGGAGGTTTAAATTTCAAATTTAATTATACCCCATCCGCTAAAAGAGAAAAAGGTAAACTAAAGTGGGAAAACTTTATTTTAAAGATTTATCAAAAAATGACTGATGAAGCAAAAGCACCACCCCGCAAACAATGGCTGCATCCGCGATATTAAAAGTTGGCCAGAAACCAATACTAATAAAATCACGCACAACTCCTCCTAAAATGCGATCCAAGGTGTTACCAACAGCACCACCGATAATCAGCCCTAAACCATAAATAATCGTATATTTTCGCCAATCGAACATTTTAAAAGCAAAGACAAGAAGCCCTATCATTAAAACCAAACTTACCACAATTAAAAGAGGACCCCCCAATGGCAAACCAAAAGCAATTCCTTCATTTTCCGAATAAATAAACGAAAACCACGGAACAGGTACCCAGGGGGAAATCGAAAATCGAATATTAGCCCAGAATTTCGTTAATTGGTCTAATCCCAAAACTATGAAAATAATGAGGATTAATTTTACAACTGAAATCCCAGTTTTTGTTGCCATGATGGCATGTTACCTTTTTCCTTACTGCCAGGCAGCAAGATTTTGGCTAAAGCTATTGCTGTTTATTCTTAAATATGGGATAATAAAAAGATAATTTTAATTTAAGAGTCCTTATGTCTATGTTGTTTGCTCCCCAGCGATTAATTTACAGAGAAGACCCTGGTTTAGGGAAATTCATTATAACAGAAGGTGCCCCCAATGCTGTCGAAACAGTGATTGATTTACCTCTTCAAACCGCTGAAAAAGGGCTAAGATCAGTGGAAACCATCATCAACGCAGTTAATCATGCCGTAAAAGGAATTTTAAAAGGGGGAGCTCATGTTGTGAGTAGCGCCAAAAACATTATTTGGGATGATTTGGGAGGGGTTATTAGGCATTCTACCGTAGAATTTTTAAAAGGGGCAAAATCATTAACCTATGATACTTTCAATCATCTTATTCATGGCGGATTCCTTAAATCCGCCAAATCTCTTTTGTGGTATGGAGTGGGAGGAATGCTGATCGCGGCTCCGGCTCTAGGGGCGGTGCGGGGAGCCAAAGGCCTTGCTAATCTTGCCTTAGATATCCCTTATGCCCTGACGGTTATGCCTTTTAAGACTGCGGCTGAAATTCTGGGGACAGGAGACCGAGAAGATGGCCTTACTGCGACTTTCAAAACAGGCTTATCAGGGGTGACTCAACTTGCTGGATCATTGGTCCCGTGGATTGACCGAGATAGTCCTTTGTATCAACCAAGCCCTACCCCGCAGCCAACCGAATCTCCTACTAATGCCACCTGGGAATCTTCTGGCTTAATACGTAAATTTCTCGATGGAGATTTACGTCTGGATACTAAAACTCCACCTCTTTTTACCTCAGCAGCTCCTTTAAGCTCAAATGAAGCGCCGCCAGCCGTTTCTGAAACCTAAAACTAAAAATTTTTACGAAAGACGTATTGGTTGCAACCCATCTTATTAGTGGTAATCAAATTTTCCAAAAGGTAGCCGTTTTTTTGATATTTTCTAAATATTTCCTCTGGTTTGGCGACCTCAAACGGATAACCACCCAACCAATCAATCCAATCGTAGTAAACAGACATTCCACGATTTTTTTTGTACTCGTTGAAATACTTCCACGGATTTTTGTATTTTATTAATCCAAAAACTACTGCCTGCCCAAAAAACCAAGGAATAAATAAAATTTTAACCAGTAAACGGGTGACTTGATTGGCGCAATAAAACCCTTTAACTTTTTTCCAAAAATTAGTAATAGAACCTTGATCATTATAAATAGCAATGGCTAACAACCCATTGCTACAAACAGGGATCAGCGCATTATCCAAGGCTTTTTTTAAATTGCCGGTATGGTGCAAAACTCCCCAAGAATAAACCACCTCAAATTTTCCTAATGACTGGAGATAATCCTCATCCAAAGCCGATCCCTCCGCAATAGTCCATCTGTCATCATCGGGATAATACCTTTTTTTCAGTTCTTTTGTGCAAGCAACAGACTGAGGATCATAATCAATCGAGTGAACTTTGGCCCCTAAACGCTTGGCAGCCAAACTTACGATCCCACTACCTGAGCCCAAATCTAAAAAATTTAGCCCCTCAAAATCATTTATTCCTAGCAATGCTCTTAAGGAATTTTCCGCCGCCGTGATGTGCTTTTCATTTACCGAACTAAGAAAAGCACACCAATTAGCGCCAAATTTAAACCTTTTCCCCTGTCTGACCTCTTCGCTAAAACCGGATTGATTAGAATTTTTTATCACTTTTTAAATATACTTTCCCTTTCTTACTTGGGCAATGCCTATTAAAATAAACTTATCTATGCCTTCTCTCTCCCGTGTCCCCAAAAAACGCTTTTTCAACACTACCAAAAACGCGCCAAATCACCCTGTTGACTATCTCTTAATGGCTACAGTTTTAGGATTGTTGATTTTTGGGTTAATTATGATTACCAGCATTGGGGTACCTAAATCCATTCATCTTTCAGCTCCGGATATCCTTTACCCTAATTGTTCCAATGAAGCCGTGGATTGCTATTTGATTCTAAAAAATCACGCTACCCGTTTGGCTTTGGCTTTACTTGTTTTTGTGACCCTACTTAAGATTAATTATCAATTTTGGAAAAAAATTTCCTTGGGATTTTTTGCACTGGCCTTTGGGCTTTTAGTTATGGTGTTGTTTTTTGGATCGGACTACAATACTTTTGCGCGCAGTTGGATTCATTTACCTAATTTTCCGCTGCTGCAGTCCGTTCAGCCAACGGAAATCGCAAAATTAGCACTTATTTTTTATTTTGCTAATTGGCTTGATAAAAAGCAACAGTCCAATGAAATCCAAACTTTTCACGGGGGATTTTTGGCTTTTGCCGTGGTTTCAGGATTTATTATCCTACCGATTATTTTGCAACCGGATTTGGGTTCAACCTTAGTTACAGCCGTCATTGCTTCAGGAATGTATTTTGTGGCAGGCGCAAATTGGCGCCATATCCTGCTTGGAATTTTAATAGCAGGCCTTGTTTCCATAACCGTGGTTTCCAATGTAGACTATCTACATAAAAGGTTTATATCCTATTTAAGCCCGACTGAAGATTGCGCGGAAGATTCGTGCTGGCAATCGCTACAAGCTAAAATCGCAGTTGGCAGTGGCGGGATATGGGGAAGAGGTTTGACGCAAGGGATTCAAAAATCTTACTGGTTACCTCAGGCCTCGGATGATTTTATTTTTGCTGCTTCATCAGAGGAAATAGGCTTTAGTCGTATCATTTTTGTGGTGCTTGCTTATGTCATAATTCTTTATCGGGGTTTACAAATTGCAAACTACGCTCCAAATACTTTTGCGCGGCTTACTGCAGCGGGAATAACCTTATGGATTACAGGACAAGCTTTTATTAATATTGCGGTTAATATTGCCATTATGCCTGTAACAGGGGTAACGCTACCATTTGTGAGTTACGGGGGGTCATCGCTAGTGATGTCTATGGTAGCTATGGCGGTGCTGCTTAATATTTCTCAATACACCACACAACGGGCTTATATGCCCGAATGGCGAGAAAATCGTTTTAGTAATCAAGCCACCCGTTATAGAAGACGATAGCTCCATCCCTCCCACCCAGGGGGGCCACCGTCCAACTCGAGAATAGCATAAAAGGCATTAACAAAAGCTTTCCAAAAAATGAATTCTTGATGAACAGAACATGAACAAACCTAAAAATTCTCCCAAGAAATCTTTTAAAATTCTCTTGACCGGTGGCGGCACCGCTGGGCATGTCTTACCGCATCAGCCGGTGGTTGAGGCTCTTCAAAAGCAAATCAAACACCTGTCGATTTTGTATGTGGGGTCAAAAATGGGGCTGGAACAAAAAATGGTTCAAAATTGGGGATGGCCGCACAAAACGATTCCAGTTGGAAAATGGCGACGGTATGCGGATTGGCACAATATCACAGATATTTTTAAGGTAGGGGCTGGGATTTTAAAGTCGTTATGGATTATTGGGCAATTTCGGCCGCAGGTGATTTTTAGTAAAGGGGGGTATGTGTCGCTGCCGGTAATGGTGGCGGGCTGGCTCTTTCGAGTGCCTTTGGTGATTCATGATTCGGATGCGTTGCCTGGAATGACGACTCGACTCTTGGCGCGTTTTGCCCAAAGAATTTGTTTAGGATATGGAGAAGCGGCTTCGAGTTTTCCGGCTCAAAAAACGGTAGTCACGGGCATTCCGATTCGTGCTTCGCTTTTTACAGGAAGCCGTCAAAAAGGGTTGAAACTCGCAGGATTTGATGCGAAAAAACCGCTTGTATTGGTGATGGGTGGCAGCTTGGGTGCTAAGCGGATTAATGAAGCGGTTTGGGGCGCTTTACCTGAACTTTTAAACGTGTGTCAGGTTGTGCACATCACCGGAAAAGGGAAAACAGCGCAATTTTCCGAATTCCGAGACAAAAATGCGGCACCCAAAAAACGAAAAGGCTATCGGTCTTTTGAATATGTGGAGGCCGAGCTGCCTGATCTGTATGCCGCGGCTTCTCTGATCGTGACTCGGGCCGGAGCCAATAGTTTGGCGGAAATTCAGGCTCTTTTAAAACCGAGTCTGGTGGTGCCGCTGGGGCAGGAAGCCAGCCATGGGGATCAGCTTAAAAATGCTCAAATTCTCGAGAAAAGAGGTGGATGTGTGGTGGTGCCGGACGAGAAATTGACCTCCAAACGGCTCATTGCGGGAATTAAACTCCTTTTTGCCTCTCCGAAACAGCTCGAAACCATGGGGAAAAGGGCTTTCAATCCCCTTCATAAGGAGGCTGGGGAGAGAGTGACGAAAGCGATTATTGACTTTTTATAGCTACTGCGAAGCCATGGAAACCGTTAAAATTAAAAATTAGGCCACCTTAAAAAAGCCTCATTTCTTTGAGATGAGGATTGAAATCTAAAAAGGTTCTGAAAATTCGTAGAGAGTGGGGGAAAAGAAAAGGGAAATTGGGGGCGGCGCGTGCGAAAGCAGCGCCGCCCCCTTTCTTGATTTTCTTGTGGGGGCGACTGCCGGAGTGCGCAGCCGCATAATTGGAAACTTGCGTGCCCCGTGGGAGTGGGGCGGAAGGGGGGGTCAGCGTGGGCGACGACAAAGGGCATATAACTGCCCTCCCGGGTTATTGCCGTCTCCCCACTTCTGTCCAGCGGGATCGACCCAGGGGCTCACCAACTCCCCAACATCGACCGGCACCCCCTTCGGTGCCCAGGGGATTTCCCCCCACCAAAGAAGGCCATCGGCGTCGGGAACCCCGGTGGGGTACAAGGTTTCTGTGCAATCCCACCGGTAGGTATCACACGCATCCTCGAGGCTCCCATCTGCGGCCGTGGGGCAACTTCCGGGTCCTCCACACTGATACCACCAAAACCAACTGGCGGCATCCGCAGTTGCCCAGCCGGCCTTCCGACACATCTGCTCGGGGGACACGCCCTCATCCCCCTCCCGGACAACACTGACATCAATGGTAAAATCCAACAACTTACATTCATAAAGTGCCAGGTTATCCACCTTGCCATCGCAGTCGTTATCCAGGCCGTCACATATCTCCCCTTCGAATCCTGAGGGGAGAGCCTGGTCGCTCCCGTCATCGCAGTCGGTCTTATCGACGACGTACCCGCTCGGAGCGCTACATTCCTGGGTGGTCTTGGATGAGTCACCGAAGCCGTCACCGTCCGAGTCCCGGTAGTAGACCGTCTTCACGCCCTCGTCCGTCGTCCCATTGCAGTTGTCATCGACCCCGTTGCAGGTTTCAGAGGCGCTCGGTTTGACACTCGCGCTTGAATCATTGCAGTGTCTTGTCGACGACATATCCGCTCGGAACCGAACAGGCCGAAGTCGTGTTGCTCACATTCCCGTATCCGTCCGAATCCGCATCCGCGTAGTAGGTGTTCTTCACGCCCTCGTCCGTCGTCCCATTGCAGTTGTCATCGACCCCGTTGCAGGTTTCAGAGGCGCTCGGTTTGACACTCGCGCTTGAATCATTGCAGTCCGAACAGGCCGAAGTCGTGCTGCTCACATTCCCGTATCCGTCTCCGTCCGCATCCCGGTAGAACGTCGTCTTCACGCCTTCGTCCACCGAACCGTCGCACCCATTGTCGAGCCCATCGCAGAGCTCGGGTGCGCCGGGGTAAACGGTCTCCTCGGTGTCATCGCAGTCCCCGCCTTTGCTCGCGTAGCCCGTGGGGACCGTGCAAGCGTAGATGGTTCCTGAGCTGACTCCGTAGCCGTCACCGTCGGTGTCAAGGTAAAACAGGCTCTCGACGTCCTCGTCGAGCTCACCGTCACAGTCTTCGTCGACGGCGTTACAGACCTCGGAGGCCGAAGGGTGAATTGTGGCATTGTTGTCGTCACAATCTCCACCGGCTGCCACGTAGCCGAAGGATGTGGTGCATCCCTGAACGGTACTGCTGTTACTGCCGTACCCGTCTTTGTCGCCGTCCAGGTAGTAGGTGTTTTTTGCCCCGTCGTCGATCTGCCCGTTGCAGTCTTCGTCAAGGCCGTTGCAGATCTCTTTGGCTCCGGGGTAGATGTTCGACTTTGAATCATCGCAGTCCCCGGAGACCGCGACGTAACCGCTAGGCGCGCTGCAAGCGGCTGCCGTGATGTTCGACCCGTAGCTATCACGATCTGCATCTTGATACCAGGTAGCTGGATCGATCGCGTCTTCGTCAGCTTCTCCATCGCAGTCCTCATCCTCGCCATTGCAGCGTTCCGCGGCCCCAGGATGCACAAGGGGGTCCTCGTCGTTGCAATCACTGTACATGCCGGTGGGGGCGAAGCCGTCCCCATCGGAGTCGAAAGTACCATCATCGATAATCCCGTCACAATCATTGTCGATCCCATCCACGAGGGAGGCCGACGACTGCTCGGTCTGATCGGGGTTTGCAGCTGCGCTGGCGTCGTTGCAATCGGTTCCGTCCTGCACGTAGCCATCGGGAGCGGCGCAGGCCACCACCGAAGTTTCGGGATCTCCGAAGCCGTCCTCATCCGCGTCGAGATACCACACCGACTGGTTCTGCGCAGTGTCATCGTCGACGTTCCCATCGCAGTTGTTGTCCACGCCGTCGCAGACCTCAAGCGCGAACACGTTGATCTCCGGATCCCTGTCATTGCAGTCACCCCCCGATTCCGTAATTCCGTCCCCATCATTATCGTTTTGAGTGGGGCCGTTCGGCGGATTCGGGGTGGTGGGCTCCTGCGTCGACGTTTCCACCACGACCGGCGGCTCTTGCCTCTCTTCCGGCTCATCCACACACGCCATCCCCAACCCGAGAACGGCGACCAGGCACAGAGCCTGAATTTTCTTTACGTTACACAACATAGCTCTCTCTCCCTTGGCAGACCGATTTCTTATGGCTCACACTGGAGGCCATCGGTCTGCCTTTCTTCGGTTGACTACTTTGCACTTCTGCACGACCTCCCACTTCTGGAAGCACACAGGCGAAAACCTGTGAGAGGTCGTGCGACCCTATTTTCTTAGAACTTAGCCCCGCTCCACCGTTGCAGTGGTTTGAGGGCTTCATGCCGCTGTTTTATCCCGCAATGACGCGAGACTTGCAACAACATGTTGCCCCGAGTGGGGCTAAGAACTAACTGACCATGATGGTCTCGATGGAAAGGCAGAAAGCCTCTCCCCGGTGGGAAAACAATATATCGAAACTCGCCCTCAGTTGCAGGCGAGGATTTTCAAGCCGCGATATTGCCCCTTAAAAACCTGGATCTCTTTTGTAAATTTTACAAAAGATGGGGCAATACCACGGAAAAGGCGCGGTGCATGTCCTCCAGCTGGCTTTACCTTATCATCACCGCATCTAGCTGGAGGTAAGCGCTAGCGCCATGCGCCGCGGAATTCCAGGCACTTCCTGACTTTTCTCACAGTATAAAAACCCTCTAAAAGAGAGCTTTCAGGAGAAAAAAGTGCCCAGAAACCCACGGCGCATACCGAATGGGGAACAGCTGGTTCCCCCTTCGTGACCCCCTCCGAGTGGTGCATAAAACCTACAAAAAACCTTCCGCGAAGGAAGGATTTCTGTCGTCACCTGGAAGGCTGTAGTTTAACTACAGTACCCGGCTTTCTGTCTACAGACTATCAAAATTTACCGAATAAATCAAGCAAAATTTCATCAGCCTGGTGGAGCCGACGAGATTCGAACTCGCATCTCCCAGATGACGAGCCGGGCATTTTACCGTTAAACTACAGCCCCACTCACACCAGGCTCTCCTTACTCTAGCAGGTCAACATGAAGGATCCTTATCAAAAAGATGAACTTTTTATGAATAAATCAAACTATTTCACTTAAGCTGAGAGATATTTTTTACTCGAAGCGACTTAAGTGAAGGTTCTTGGAGCCCCCGCCTTGCGGGGTGCGACAAGGTTCTAAACGTCGCGAGATGAAAAATATCTCGATTACTTATCTTTTCCTAAACGCGAAAATGATTTTTCGGCGAAGTCCATAAGGTGAAGGTTCTTTTTGCGCCCGCCATAGGCGGGAGGGCAAAAATGGTTATTCTCCAGGACGAGCCAAAAATCATTCAAACGTTTTTCTCTCTACGAATTTTCAAGGTTCACCGACTCCCCTCATCAGTTCATTCCAGACCCCTTTTCGAATCCGAAACGACAAAAGTCCTTATCAGCGTGGACACAACCCTACTTTTGTTTTCGCCTAAAGCGAGACAAGATAGAGGGTCCAAGGCCGCATAATGGACCTTAAACATCGAACCGTAATGATTCGAGAAGAAAAGACATGGGGACTGAGAAAAAAGTCAGGATGTTTATTTTACTTATATTTTAGGTTTTGTCAACAGTAAATCCCGCTAAACGCCTATTTAATCTGTATATTAGTAAAGTCAAGCTCATTGTGAACCATTTTCAACAAAAAGAGCTTCCGCAGAGGAAGCTCTTTTTGTCATAGGCTATAGTTTGGGTCAATAATCTGGAGCTGTCGGGAATTGAACCCGAAGCAATTGAGTGTCAAGCCCATTGCCGAAACCATTCCAACCCCAAGATTATTGGCCCGCATTCCCTATAGCACAACACTCATGACCAAAACCTTTCAAAAAGATTAAATTTCCATTAATAAAACATGGATTGTTAACATTTTTGATAATTAACTATATTCCTTTACAATAAAAGTGGCTTTAACTATTTAAATTAACCTTTCATGAAAATCGGCTGGAATGGATGGTTTTTATGTCAACCTTATACTGGCATCGGGCAATACACCCTTAACCTAATTAAAGCCCTAGGAAGGATTGAGCCAACCTACCAATGGTTAGTTGTTATCCCCTGTAAAATCCCCCCAAAGCAGCTTAATTTTCCTTCTTCTGTCCAGATAAAAGTGCTTCCTGAGAAAAAAATCCCCATAGCTAGTTTGCGTAAATTTTACTGGGAACAGGTTCAAGTGCCTAATTTTTTCAAAAAAGAGCACGTTGATATTGCGCATTATCCTTACCCCTCAAATCCCTTTTTCCCTGGTCGGCGTAACACTAAAACCGTGGTCACTGTCCATGACACCATCCCCTGGGAACTACCGGAATATCGTCGTTGCCTACGTACCAGACTTTATCAGTCCTACACGCGAAAAGCCCTTAAAAAAGCTGACCTTTTAATCGCGGTTTCCCAAAGCACGGCTCTTGCCTTACTAGCTCATTTTTCCTACCCTCACAAGGCAGTAACGGTTATCCACGAAGCACCTGACCCTATTTTTACTAAACGTATAGCCAAAAAAAGGCTTTCTAAGCCCTATTTTATATACGTAGGCGGTTATGACCCCCGAAAGAACGTAAAACGGCTCGTAGAGGCCTTCAATGCTTATATTGCCCCCTATTTTAAGACAGACCTCCTCTTAGTCGGTGCTAAAAATCTAAACCAAAGCCGCTACCGCTCTTTCCCGGAAACAAAAGCCCTGCAATCTTTGCTTAAAGCAACCGCTAATTCTTCTCATCTCCCAGGACGTTTAATTTTGCTACCCTCTCTTCCCCCCCGAGAATTAGCAGCCTATTATCATGGCGCCTTAGCCTTGGTAAATTTTTCCCTGGCTGAAGGATTTAATATCCCTCTGCTCGAAGGTGCGGCCTGCGGAATTCCTCTTATTACCTCTGATCTTCCCATTCATCGGGAAATTATTGGTCATAAAGTGCTCTGCTGCGATCCTCAACATATTAAAACCATAGGAGAAACATTACTAAATTTTCTAAGGAATGATACAATGCAGCTATGGTTAAAAAGTGCCAGCAAACAAATAGCGGCGAACTATTCTTGGGAGAAAACCGCATTTGAGACACTAGCAATTTATAACAGTATTTAGATGGCCCCACACTTTCCAGGTCAAAAAGAGAATGAAGTCATCAAATTCCTAATTAAAAAGCACTGGATGGTTTATGTTAGACTAATTTTTTATACCTTGATTATGATGGGTTTACCTTTTCTTATCTATTTTATCTTAATTGTGGAAGGCGGGTTTAGCGCCAACGGAAACAATATAATTACCCTTTTTTTTCTGATATATATTGGTTTTGCCCTTATGATTTTATTCATTAAATGGCTTGGCGAAGATCTGGATATTATCATTGTTACCAATGAACGCTTAATTAGCATTGTTCAAATTTCATTTATGCACCGAACCATCTCAGAAACAGATTTGGCTCATATCCAAGATATTCAACATGAGACTAAAGGAATTCTAAGCCAAATATTCCGTTTTGGGATGATGGAAATTCAAACCGCAGCAGAAAAAATTACATTCTGTATGCACGATATTCCTAATCCATACGAAACAGCTCGCCAAATCATGAATTTAAGGGAAGATCATATCAGTAAAAAACAAAACAATAATACGGTGGGCAATAACTTTATGGAGTAGCTCTTGGAATTTCTTAAATTGCCAGATAAAATAAGATCATGAATGCGGATTTTTTTATTTTACTGGTTGGAGCAATTCTAATTTTAGTGGTTAGTCTTGCCGGAATCTGGAATTATTTAGCCAACCAAATTCATCAACTTAAGGCTATTCAAGTTGAATTTTTGCGAATTGCCCGTTATCGTCGAGATACAATTCCTTATCTGCTTGAGAATTATTGGAATCTTCTGCCGCCTTCTTCATCCCCAATAAATACGGCATCTCTTTTAGAGTACCGCCATAAAGCATACTTGGATGGACAGGGAGAATTGGCCGAAGAACAACAACTTGAAACCTTGCTGATGAATTTCCTTTGTGAAGCTGCCAAAAATACATTGCTTAAAAAAGATATTGGCTGGCTAGAAGCGCAAACCGAGATTGAAAACTATCATCAAGAATTACAAAACCTGGAAACGCATTACCATAAATTACGAAATCATCTGAGTGCCAAAACAGCCAAACTACCTTTTTCGATATTTAAAAAATTCGTAGCAAGTCAACTTCTTTAGCTAATATTCAATATCAAATCACCTGTGCTCTACCACATCACCACCTATGGTTGCCAAATGAACAGCTCCGACACTGAGCGCCTGGCCGCGGTTTTAGAAAGTCTTGGCTATCAACCAAGTCCGGATGAAGAAAAAGCTGATCTATTATTTTTCAATACCTGCTCAATCCGAAAAAAAGCAGAAGACAAATTTTATGGTCTAATGCGCCACCTGGTTGCCAAAAAAAAAGTTAACCCTAATCTTTTAATAGGGGTTACGGGCTGTATGGTTCGCATTTCAAGCACTAAAAAATCTCCTAAAAAAGATAAACTGGCCAGAGTCGAAGCTATTGATCTGGCCCTGCGCATCGAAGATTTATCCCAATTAAGTACTCTTCTAAAAGAGATCAGGCCAAATCTTAAACTTAACTCGAAATCAGATAAAGAAATTTTTAAAGAAGGCTCTTTAGGTTCATATTTTGAAATCCAGCCAAAACGAGCAACCCCTTTCCAAGCCTGGATTCCCATTCAAACCGGTTGTGATAAATTTTGCACTTACTGCATTGTACCCTTCTCCAGAGGGAGGGAGCATAGTCGGGTAATGGAGGAAATTGTAGTCGAAGCTAAAAAAGCTGTGAAGCAGGGGGCAATTGAAATCACCCTACTCGGCCAAACCGTGGATTCCTACGGACTGAGCGTGGCAGATAAGCTAAGCGGCAAATTTGCAATTCAAGACGATATTCCGAATGTAGTATTCAACTTAACGGCTTCTTCCAAAGAAGCGAAAATTCACGAAAAGGCCCAACTCCCTTTTGTCATCTTGCTTAAAGAGCTTGATAAGCTACATACCAAGGGATTACGCCGTTTAAGGTTTATGTCGCCTCATCCACAAGATTTTTCCGAAGATTTAATCCTTTTACACCAAGAACTAAAAACCCTGCAACCTTATATTCATCTGCCGCTGCAATCCGGAAATAATGAGGTCTTAAAAGCCATGCGTCGTCCTTATACCCGTGAATATTATTTACATCTTATTGAGCTGTTGAAAAAATATTTGCCGAATTGTGCCATTACCACTGATCTTATTGTTGGATTTCCAGGAGAAACCGAGAAAGCTTTTCAGGACACAGTGGAAATGATGAAAAATGTAAAATTTGATATGGCTTTTATTGCTCCTTATTCACCCAGGCCAGGAACTTATGCGGCCAAACATCTCAAAGACGATGTTCCTGTAAAGGAAAAAGCCAGACGATTTCACGAACTAACCGCGGTTTTAAAAATTATTTCCAGGCGTAAAAATGAGGCTTTTTTAGATAAAGAAGTAGAAGTATTAGTGGAAAAACATGAAAAAGGACGATGCTCCGGACGCACCCCACAATCGAAACAAGTTTTTTTTGATAGCTCTGCAAATATGGTTGGGCGCTTAATTACAGTTAAAATCACGCAAGCTCATGATTGGTTCCTGGAGGGATGCCCGTTATAACAGCCATAATTTATGGCTCTACTTTGCGTTTATTGCTCTTTAGCGAATTCAAATCCTGATTCGCCCCCATTCACCACAGCCTTAATTCTCCTTACGCCAGTGCCGCAGGATTCTTCTTTTTGGATTTTAAATTGTCCTAAGACATTGGTGTGGGATACGTGCGGCCCACCGCAAATTTCACGGGAATAATCGCCAACGGAATACATTTTGATTTTTTCATCATACCGATCTGAGAAAACACCAATAGCGCCCCTTTTTTTAGCTTCATCGACGGTCATCATTTGATAAGAGACCGAATAATCGTCCTGAATTGCCTCGTTTACCCGTTTTTCGACTTCTTGTAATTGCTCGGGGGTCATTTTCTCCGAGTGGCTAAAATCAAACCGTAATCTTTCCTGGGTAATATTAGAGCCTTTTTGATAAACGTGATCTCCCAAAACATCTCGCAAAGCGCGATGAAGCAAATGAGTAGCAGTGTGCAATTTAACAGTTTCTTCGTGGTCATCAGCTAATCCTCCGCTAAATTTTTGAGCCGCTCCTTCGCGGGATTTTTCCTGATGTTTTTCAAAGGCTTGTTGAAACTCACTTTCGAAGGTGGGATGCAAGCTAATACCTCGATTTTTAGCTTCCTCCTGGATCAATTCCAAGGGAAAGCCATGCGTTTCGTAAAGAGAGAAGGCTTCCTGCCCTGAAAGTGTGACTTCGATTTTTGAAAATTCACGAAGCCCTTGCTCAATAGTTTTGGAAAATTGAATTTCTTCTTTTTGTAATTGTTCCAAGATGAAATTCTGGTTCTGCTTTAATTCAGGGTAAATATCCTGATAAAGGTTAATTATCACTGGGGCAATTTCTTTGGTTAGGTCTTGCTTGATCCCTAATTTAAAACCGTGACGCACGGCTCGACGAATTAATTTACGTAATACATAGCCTTGATCCGTATTAGAAGGCTTAATAGTTCGAGGATCAGCCAATAAAAAAATAGCAGCTCTTAGATGATCGGCGATAATTCGACTTGAACTTTTGTCTTCTTCGGTTAAAGGAAATAAATTTTCTTGAGAATTAAGGGAATTTATTTTAGAAATTGCGAATATTTTATCAATGATTGGGACGAATAAATCAGTTTCAAAAGGAGACTTAACGCCCTGCAAAATCGTGGCCACTCGTTCAAGTCCCAATCCCGTATCCACATTTTGCTGTTTTAAAGGCTCGAAAGTGCCTTCTGCGTTTTTGTTGTATTGCATAAAGACATCATTCCAGATTTCGACCCATTCTTTATTTTCCGCTGGGCCGCCCTTTTCGTAAGGATTTTCTAGGTTTTTCCCTGTGTAATAGAACATTTCCGTATCCGGTCCGCAGGGGCCAGTTTGGCCAGCAGGTCCCCACCAGTTGTCTTTTTTAGGGTAGAAGAAAATGTGCCTTTTTTGATCTGGCGCGGTATTTTTAGAGCGTACAAATCCTACTGATTCCCAAATTTCAGCAGCCTCTTCATCTTTTGGAGAATTGCCATCCCCCTGAAAACAAGTCACACACAATCGATCCGGATCCAGTCCCAATCCCCCTTCATTCATGGGAGTGGTCAAAAATTCATAACTCATCTGAATGGCTTCTTTTTTGAAATAATCGCCCAGCGACCAGTTTCCCAACATCTCAAAAAAGGTCAGATGCGTGGCGTCGCCCACTTCATCGATGTCATCGGTGCGGAGACATTTTTGAACATCCACCAGCCGTTGACCCTGTGGGTGTTTTTCTCCCATCAAATACGGCACCAGGGGATGCATTCCAGCCGTGGTAAAAAGCACGGTCGGGTCATTTTCCGGGATCAAGGAGGCGCCCGAAATTTCAGCATGATTGTGCTTTTGGACAAAAAAATCGATGAAACAGCGACGGAGAATCTTAGAGTTCATACGATTTATTTATATCGGAAAATTAGATCTGAAACAAGAATCCAGCAAATGATTAAGAACCCCGGATTTTAAGCTGCTTATTAATTCTTGCCAAAGCAGCGGTCAACCTAAGTTCTTTCGGGTCTCTCTGCCCTGGAGATAAAACCGCTTTTCTCCTTGCAAGATCAGCTTTGTCTGCTTCCACTGCCTTTTCGACGCTTGCTTTTGTTTTGATTAAATACTCTCGATATTCTTCAGGATAAAGGTGAGGTAAAACCCGTAGAACAAACCGCATTAAATCATAATGGTGATGAACCAGGGTTATTCCAGTTTCATCTTTAGGGTGATATCTCTGCCAAGGGTCTCGATGAAAAACAGGCTGCCTAGCGCGCATCTTCTCCATAAGGCAATCAACTGTTTCAGCTAGCATAGGAAATTGCTCGCGTATTTGAGCAACTTTTAGCTTATGGATGCCAACTTGACTGGGATCACTACTACCCCTGTTATCTACCACCCTCAGGATAGCTGCTTCTGGGTTTTCAGGATTATCTCTTTCTACTCTAATAGTATAATTACCAAAACTTTGGGATTCCATTGGCTGATAAAAGACATTTTGTTCAGCTCCTCTAATCTGACGCATCTCCGCTAATTCAGAAGTAATATTCTTTAAATATGGAGGAGTCAAAATTACTTCTATAGTGCCTCCGGTTGCATAACCTCGCATTAAATCATTCAATAAATCTGCTGATTTCCACCAAATTAAATCATCGGCACCTTCCTGGTCTAATCCAGAATTTTTCTTTATTTTAGTTAAAAGCAAATATAATGGCCATGGTCTTTTTAAGACATAGTTAAGGTTGTTCCCCTGCCCACTAATGTCGCTAGGATCATAAAGATCATTAACTATCATACTCATTATTCCCTTCCAAAGGGGATTTCTTTTTTCGGGGCTATCAAAACCCAAACGCTCAAGATTTCTTCTTAAATAATCTGAAATCTCAGGCGGCTTATAACCCTCCAAAACTGAACTTTTCCTGGTTTTGAAAGCCTTTATCCATGCATCTAAATCCCGCTGGGGGACAAGATTACTTTCCAGTATGAAATCTAGTAAATCAGGGCAAGTGATCAACCAACTTATTTCTTCGATTAGAGTTCCTAGCTGTAAATTCAATAATCCCCTTTTCATGTTAGGAGTTTGGTTCATAGTCAGGATGGGCAAAAAATCTTCAGCTCTATTTGCTTCTAAAATAACCTGAGCCGGAAAATTATAACGCTCAATCATTTTAGCCGTACCTTGACCAACATAAGCATCCGCCATCTTTCCTCTAAATTGCTCGTATTTTGTAGCTCCCAAAATAGTGATTAAGCCTTGAACCAAATGCAGCATTTCATCTCTAATCTCAATTGCGACCGGATTATCATTGGACAATTCCCCAAATTTTTTATTGGGCTTAGCCATGGGAAGTCCTTGGGCGGCAAATTTTGCTTCTACTTGCTCAAACAAACCCCGTACACTGATTAAGCGCGCATCATCTCTCCAATAATCATAAGCTGTTTTTTGTAATTCAGGTGGATTGGAAAGAGCTTGTTTGAGGCGGGTCGCTGTCGCTGTAACTACCTCCTTGAGCGCTTCCTCCATTTTTAAATGGCCAAACCCATTATTTGGCAGTCCGGATGTGGAGTCTAATCCTTCTGACCTATTTCCTATTACCGTTAAAACCGCTTTTTGGACAGCATCCCTCGCTGATTCAATAGCCTTTTCCTGATCTTCTCCTAAAGCCCGGAAAAGTAAAACCAGATGTTCATAATGAACGGACATGCTTTCCGACGGAATTGCTAATTCTGGATTTACAGCTGGGGATTGAACCATTATTTAGGTTAAAAATACTTTAAATCCTCATATGAAAACGCTCTTAAGTTTTAACTTTTAAAAGAAAATCTTGTATTTGTCAAGAAAATGCCGGTATTTCCTTTTATTAATAAACCCTCTTATCTGGTAAACTGACTTTATCCGATTATTGGCCTAAACCTCGATGTCCCTAGACATTCTAAAATCCCTAAAAGATTGGCAAAAAACAATCCTCACGCATCCCTGGTTTCGAGGAGGGATTTTAGCTATTATTTTAGCGGTTTTTGGCGGTCTTTTTGCGATTATTGGGTTAAAATTACTGGAACCTTCCTCTTTATCAAAATTACTACCAGGCGAACCTACCGCGGCTTATGTTGAATTTGATTTAACTCAATATGCCAATGCCATGTCGAAAAGTTCCCCGCAATTTCCTTTTGATTTTTCAAAAATTCAAGATTTCCTTTCGCTGACTCAAAAAAATACTACCAAAACCCTACCAAGCTGGGTGAAAAACAAGGCTGGCATTGCTTGGCTCCAAACTAATTCTCAAGATCTGCAAAAAGTGATTTTCCTAGAAAATGACCCTAAGAAAACACCTCCCCTAACTGATTTTCCTAGTTCCTCATCGGCCATGGTCCAAAAAATAAATAAATACCTTGTTTTTAGCTCTTCAAAAGAAGTTTTTCAAATCTTAAACGATGTCCAAAATGGCATAACTCCTAACTTAAAACATAGCGCTGATTTTATTAAATTGAGACCTAACTTACCTTATGACTCAATGACTTTTGGCTATTTAAAAACAGCCAAGCTAAACCATCTTTTACAAATTGATTCTCTTAAAACTAATCCTTTTTTCTCTTTGGCAACGGATATTGAGTTAGGGCTGCGGCCCTATTTTCCGGCGTTAGGATTTGCGCTTAACCCTTATGAAAAGGGTCTTTCACTGCAAACTTACTGGGTCGGTGATAAAAATAAATTTAAAAACCAGGCTCTTTTTGATCTTAATAAAAAATATAATGGCTCCTTACTTTCCTATTTGCCGCAAAAAACAAATCTTGTAATCGGCGGGGAGGATTTTTCTTCCCTGCTTAGTCAAATTAAGGCTCTTTTAGAAACTAACGATTCTGGTAAAGGGTCAATGCTAACAGCTCTGCTGCAATCTTGGTTTGAAAATTATTGGGGGAATATTGGTGAGGCCGAAAAAATGCTAGCACCCTTATTTTCCAATGAATATCTACTGGGGTTAATCCCTTTTCCAACAGAAACAAACACTAAAATTCCTGTTTCTTATGATTCAGGCTTTCTTTTAGGCTTAACAATCAATTCCGAAGAAGAAAAAATCGCTAATAACCTTTTGGACATTTTACTCAATCGCGGAATAATTAAAATTGACCAAGAGCAATCATCTATTGGCAAAATCGCTCTGGAAAAAATCACCAGGCTCAATTCCAAAATTCCTTACGACGTTATTCAACTTAAAACTGGAAAAATTCTTTTCCAAATAATGATTTATAAAAACATGTTGTTTTTTTCCTTAGATGAAAAAATCATGCAACAAGTAGCCGATTTATTAACCAATAATGAAGAAAACTACACTACTTCCGAATCTTTTCAGGAGCTAAAAAACATTATGAGCTCAGCTAATTTTGTAGTAGATTTTAGCAATCAGGATGTACTGCAAAGTCAATATGGTCTTAATCAAATAATTTCCAGCTTTAATCTTTTTGATGATGGCGGAAATAGCCTTCACCTTTTAGAGTTCTAATAGCCATGGCGAAATTCATCACTAACGCTGATCCCGAAAAGACACCCTTATCACCGCATGTACTTGATTTAACTAAAATTTCAAACCAAAAATTAACACCAAATCGCAAAATTGCTGATCTTAAATTTCCTTCAAAAAAAGTTCAAAACGATTATCAGGAGATTATTTTTTATTATGAAGAACACCCTGCTTTAACCTATCGGCCTAATCGATTCAGGGAAATTACCAGGATGGTGGCCATGGGAATTATCGTGATTTTCACCCTTAATGGGGCCAATATTTTAAATAATGCTTTTTCTTTTAAAAACGATTTGGTTTCTGCTTCCTACGAAGATTACAGCTCGCTTTTTACCTTTCAGCCTGATTCGCAAAATCTACTCCAAGAAACAGCTAACCGATTTCAGGCTGCACAACAAAGTTTATGGTTTTTGCAAAGTCAACGCACTCAACTAATAACAGCCGGAACAGCCGCTGATTCAATTACGCAAATTCTCCGTACTGGAGAAATTTTAACTAGGGAGGGGGCTAAGTTTATAAACTTTTCCAAAGATCTCCAACCAATTTTAGCTAAACTTTTCACAGAGCAATCAAGTCCTCGCCTTTCGATTACCGAACAGATATCGCAAATTTATAGTACTGATTTCAAAAGCGGTCTTGCGGAATTAAATGTGGCGAATGATCAATTTCAAGCAATAAATTCCGCTTTTTTCCCTAAAAATATCCGTTCCTACCTTCCTTTTGCCAAAGAAAAGCTAAATCAACTAGTAGAGGAGCTAAATTACTTTGATCAAAATTTTCCCTTACTTTTGCATTTACTAGGTGATGATCTTCCTCAAACCTATTTAATTCTCTTAGAAAATACGGATGAAATGAGGCCAGGAGGCGGCTTTATTGGCAGTTATTTATTAGCTACCCTTAATGATGGCTATTTGGATGAACTATCTTTCCATGATGTTTATGATCTTGATGGCCAATTTCATGAAATCATTGAACCACCTCTCGAAATTGCCAGGCTAACCTCGCAATGGGGACTTAGAGATTCTAATTATTCACCAGATATTTCCATTTCCTCGGCTAAGGCGGCTTGGTTTTTTGAAAAAGAAGGAGGCCAAAGTGTTGACCAAGTGATTACCATAGACTTAGAAGCAGTGCGGGCCTTATTGCAAATAATCGAACCTGTAACCTTGAATGGGTTTACTAACCCAATTACAGCGGATAATTTCAGGACTCTTTTGTCGTACGCTGTGGAATCCAAGTTAACTGGAGAAAATAGCCCTAAACAAATTTTAGCTCAATTTATCCCTCGTGTTCTTTTAAATCTGCGCTCTCAAAAACCAGTAGCCGCACTGCTGGCAATTTTGCCAAACCTAGCGACTGAAAAGCACCTTACAGCGTACTCTACTGATGAAAAAATTCAGGATTTTTTTAGAGATTTAGGAGTCAGTGGAGCTATCCCTAAACCTAAAGAACATGAAGATTATTTTATGGTAACCAGTACTTCCTTAGGAGGCAATAAAAGTGATGCTTACCTTTCGCAAGATATTATTCACCAAACAAAAATCGAAAAAAATGGCTCCATTCTAAATCAAATTTCCTTAACCAGAGAACATCACTGGAACAATGAAACAGAAAATGAATTAAAAAAGGTTTTAGCTTCTTATAATTTTAATTCACTTGAAAACTGGTTAATGGCTATTTTAGGACAAGGACCCAATGTTAGCGGGATTAGGGTTTACGTGCCCAAAGGTAGCCAATTATTGCAAGTAGAAGGGATACTTAAAGACCAAGTCGAGACTAAATACGATGCTGATTTGGGGCTGGATTACTTTTATTTTCAGGTGATTACCTATCCAGGGGATAAAACCATAGTTAAGTTGAGTTACCAACTTCCTTTTACTCTTGAGTTAAAACCCTTGGATGAATATCGCCTCACAGTGGTAAGTCAACCTGGAGATCACCATACCGAGCTTACCAAAGAGATTAGCGCTGACTCTAGGCTTACGATCTATCGCAGCTTCCCGGATGATTTAACTTCTTTACCAGGAGATAAAATTTCCAAAGTATATCGCTCAGTTACGCCTTTAACGCATAATCTAAATTTTGCCCAACTTTGGGGAAAATAAAAAAAAGATTATGGGTTTGGGCTCGTACGAGCCCAAACCCATAATTCCCTAGCCAGTATCTTCTTTAATAGACTTCTAAATATTCGTTAATTTCCCACTCGGAAACAGACATTCGATAGCGATCCCATTCTTTCAATTTAGCTTTATAGAATTGATGAAAACAATGTTCTCCCAAGGCTCCTCTAATAATTTCATCCTTTTTTAAATATTCTAAAGCCTTGGCTAAATTTTCAGCTACCATTTCGACCTTATGCTTTTGCATTTTTTCCTCATCAAACTCCCACAAATTTTCTTCAATAGGAGGTGGCACTTCCATCCCTTGTTTTATACCATCCAAACCAGCGGCTAACATCACAGCAAAGGTTAAGTAAGGATTAGCGCTAGGATCCGGACACCGTAATTCACAACGAGTGGCACGATGAGCTTGTTCTGGCACTACCCGCGGAATACGAATTAAAGCAGATCGATTGCGTTGTCCCCAAGCAATATTTACCGGCGCTTCGTATCCTACCACCAATCTTTTATAAGAATTAACAATTGGGTTAGAAATCGCGTTAATGGCTTTAATATGCTTTAGTTGCCCCGCAATAAACTGCGTAGCTAATTTTGATAATCCATAATACTGACCATTGGCATCGTAAAATTTATTCACTCCATCCTCAAGGGAAGCAAAAGACTGATGAACATGCATTCCACTACCGTTTATCCCAAAGATTGGCTTAGGCATAAAAGTTGCGTGTAGCCCCATTCGCTGAGCTAAGGCCTTAAGCGTTAACTTAAAAGAAATAGCATTATCAGCTGTTAATAAGGCATCAGCATACTTAAAATCAATCTCATGCTGACCAGCCGCGACTTCATGATGAAGAGCCTCAACTTCAATACCCATTTCATCCAAACCAAAAGCCATATGCCTTCTAATTTTTAACCCTAAATCAGTAGTTTGATCAAAATAACCAGCATTATCGTGCGGAAGAGGTGCCCATTTCCCCTGTTCGTTTTTTTGAAAAAGGAAAAATTCCAATTCCGGGCCAGTATTAAAACTGTATCCTAATTTTTTAGCTTCTTCTAATTGACGTTTTAAAATTCCCCGCGGATCTCCCTCAAAAGGAGTCCCATCTGGCATGTAAACATCACAAATTAACCGAGCCGTAATATCTTCTCCATCCTTAGTCCAAGGAAGAACGGTAAAAGTATTAAAATCAGGTTTTAAGTACATATCCGACTCCATAATACGCGTAAATCCATCAATCGAGGAACCATCAAACCACACATTATTATTAAGAGCGTCCGCCAACTTATGAATCGGAATCGTGATTGCCTTCAAAATCCCCATAATATCGGTAAATTGCATGTCAACGAATTGCACCTCTTCTCTCTTACACATCTCAAGAATCATTTCTTTTGTTACGCCCTGCCTAGGAAATTTGGCAAAATTATGATCATGGCGGGTTTTGGTGATAACCCTTTCCCGTGGAGGCGAAGACGTATCCGCTAAGATTGAAGACATAAAACGAAAGTTAAAAAATAAATATAGCCAATTGGCTATATGGTAGATCCCCTAATCATATTTGATAGGGGATCCGTTGATATTTTTGACTAAATCCAAAATGAACACAAGTTAAAGCCAAGCATTCATTATTCGGTTGTAGGCGGAAATTAACAGTCTTCTTGACCTTTAATTTAAAAATGCATATAGTTGAATAGTAAAAGTTTGTCGAAATTTTCTACAACAACTTTAAATTGACAATAAACTTAAACGATGCCTTGATTAACATTGGTTTTACTAAAAAAGAAGCTTGTGTTTATCTTGCCGCTTTAGAGTTAGGTTCTTCCGGAGCATCGGAAATTGCACTAAGGGCAAAACTAAATCGCGTAACCACTTATGACGTTCTTGAAAAACTCATTCACAAAGGGTTTATTAATACCTATATCCAGCAAAAAATACGTTATTTTACCGCCACTGATCCGGACATAGTCAAAACCGATTACCAACAACGCTTTAACGGTTTTAAAGCCACCTTGCCGGATTTAAGACGTTTACATGGGAAAACAGCTCATCCCAATGTTAATTACTACGAAGGGATAGAAGCTATTAAAAAAGTCTATTGGGATACACTAACGGCTCAAACTGAAATTCTAAATTACGCGGATTCAAAATCAATTCGTCGTTATTGGCCAGCCTATGACGAGGAATACGTAGCCGAACGTGTTAAGAAAAAAATTTACTTAAGAGGAATCGCACCCAATGATATGGAAGGAGCGTTAGTGGTAGCCAAAAACCGCAAAACCCATCGTGAAATTAGACTGGTAAACCCAGGTGAATTCCCTTTTACCAATGAAATTAACATTTATGACAATAAAGTTTCTATTATTTCCTTTGGGAAGGAAGATGTGCTAGGAATGCTTATTGAGAGTCAAGAAATTGCCGACACCCAACGCGCTATTTTTATGATGGCCTGGATGTTTTCTTCAAAAGTCATGAGCCGAGGTTAACAGATAAAAACTTGATTCTGTAAGGAAATATCATCTTTATCTCCTCTTAAACTTTTTCTCCAATTCTTCTTTGGTAATGCGAATCATGGTGGGACGACCATGGGCACAGGAACAACTACCTTCGGTTTCTTGAAGAGAACGAATGAGCGCCTCCTGTTCATAGCTACTTAGGCGTTGCCCAAATTTAGCAGCGGCCCTGCACGCTAAAGTGTGCAAAAGATGTTCATGCCGTCTAGCTGCTTCCTCAGGGGCTTGCTCACTCAAGAGATCATCGATAAAGCCATTCATAACATCTTCAATGTTCTCTTTAACCAAAAAATCTGGAATAGCCTCAACCAAATACGTATTTCCACCAAAAGCACTAATTTCAAACCCTAGAGAATGCAAAAGCTCTAAGTTTTCTTCTAAAATCGCTTTTTCGCGGTAATCGAGTTCCAGTTGAACTGGAGTTAAAAGCGCCTGCTTCCCTGGTTCGCGTTCTTGCTCATTACTTCTAATTTTACCCAACATCACTCTCTCATGAGCCGCATGCTGATCAATTATCACCAACCCGTCCTCATCTTCTGCCAAGATATAACTATTTAAAATTTGCGCTAAGGGACGAATATTACCAGGCGAGCGTTTTTCCAAATAAGATTGCGTAAAAGTAGCAACTGGAGAATCACTAAAATTAGCCAAACTTTCATCGCCATGTGGCCTAAAACTTGGAGAAGCTCCTAATGAATGCCCAAAAGGTGGATCTACGTTTTTCCCTTGAGCAGCCAAGCGTTCCGCCCGCTTTTGTAATAAATAGGCCTTTCGTGCCTCTAAACCTGAAACACTAGAAGTAGACGGATGATTCCCACTAGATGAGGAAAATAAACCAGCAACAGATGTCAGCGGTAAGGGCACTGAATTTCCAAAAAAATTTGCTTGTGGACTAAAAGCCTGCCTAGGATCATAAGTTTCACCTGGTTCTTCAAATCGCAAATTCGGCTTAGTAACAGGCTGAATTGATGATTTACGTAAAAATGCTGGTTGGTCAAAATCATTCGGATTTCGCAAAGGAATGTTTGGAGTCAAAGAGCCCATTTTAGAACTTCTCATTGCCTCAATGGCTGAATAAACACTTCCCTTAACCACCCTAAAAATTTCCCCTGGATCCATAAAACGAATTTCTAATTTTCGCGGATGCACATTTACATCAACCTTTTGCGGATCAATCGTAATATTTAGCACAAAAATAGGATACTGACTGGAGGGAATTGTATTAGAATAAGCTTCCTTAACAGCATAGCCCAGCCTGATATCACTCACTGCTCGCCCGTTGACCATAAAATATTGATATTTACGAGTCGTGCGAGCCGTATGCGGCTTACCAATATAACCTGTAATTTGCAGATCCCTTCCTCCGTAAAAAACTTCCACCATCTCCTCACTAATTGATTTGCCAAATAATGCGCCGAGGCGCGGTAACAATTTTTCGGTTTTAAGTAAATCAAAAAGAGTTCGCCCGTTGGATACAAACCGAAAACTTATTTCCGGATGGGACAAGGCTAAATCCTGAACAATCTCGAGGATGTGGCGATATTCAGTAGATTCACTTTTAAGAAATTTTTTCCTGGCTGGCGTATTGTAAAAAAGATTATTAATCTCGAGCTTAGTTCCCATGGAACACCCAACTGGCGTAACCACGGGATTTTTCCCACCCTCCATTTCTAAGCGAATTCCGCTTAAAGCTTGCTGTGTTTTAGTTTGCAAAATAATACTGGAAACAGAAGCAATACTCGCTAACGCCTCACCGCGAAAACCAAGAGATTTAATTTTCAACAAATCATCCATGGAAGCAATTTTACTGGTCGCGTGCCGCTCAAAGGCCAGGCGAGCATCCATTTCATCCATGCCCATGCCATCATCCGTAACAACAATTTTTTCAAGCCCACCCTTAGAGATTTCGATCGTAATCGAATTGGCGTTGGCATCAATCGAATTTTCTATTAATTCTTTAACAATAGAAGCCGGTCGCTCAATCACTTCCCCGGCTGCGATTTGATTAACCAAAATATCAGAAAGAATGCGGATAGCGGGCATAAAAATAAATTTAGGGTCTTAACACGTTAATTTCAAAGCAATCCCATCATGGGAAGATTTTGTTTTAAATTCAAGTTTTATACCCCCTAAAACTAGGAAAGGGATTGACAAATATAAAATATTATTAATAATGAGTTACCATAATTAGCGAATTTTTACTATTTAACACTTTGAAATATGGAAGGTGCCGCTGCTATTAATCAACCGTTGGATGGACTAAAAGCTCTTGAGGAAGAAGACTTAACAGCCGAAGACCTAGTTACTATTTTACGAGGGGGAAAAGATCAGGCCGATTATGTTCGATTAGTAAGATTGGGCATTATTTGTAAAGAGGGTCAATTACCTGTGCCCACATTAGCAGATTATATGAGAAGTGGCCGCCCTACACTAGAAGCTTTGCTTAGAAAGCTAGAAAAATAAATTTTTACTGTTTTAAAATCGACAGCCTTGGGGTTTTTAGTAGTAATTGCCTCAAATTTTTGCTATACTAGTTAGATATTTAGAGTCTAAAAAAGACAAAACTCCCAACCATGCAATTCAAAATTCCCCAAAACGTACAAATGGAAGATAAAATCGTGGGGCCACTCACTCTTAAGCAACTAATTATTGTGGCTGTAGGGGGGGGGATTGATTATTTCATTTACGTGAGCCTAGCGCGAGTTTACGTTCTTACGGTTTGGATTGTTCCGGTGGCAGTTATCGGACTAATTACTTTAGCTATCGCTTTTATAAAAATTCAAGGAATTTCTTTTATTCGTTATCTATTGCTTTCTTTTGAATTTTACCTTAAACCCAGAAAAAGAGTTTGGACAGCTGGTGGAGCCGACGTATTTATCTCCTTTACCGAACCTGTTCCCCAAACAAAAGATCAACTTGAACAAGCTAAACAAAGGAAAATAGCCCCAAAAGATTTAAGTAATATCGCTGAACTTAGCAAAATCATGGATAAACCACTTCTCAAATAACCCTAATCTTTTTCGCATGACTTTTATCCCTTCAACAACGGCTGATTCCGCCCTTCAAGCTCAAATAAAAGGCGTGGCTGAGGCTCAAGCAAACGAAGCTAAAGACACTGTTAAAAATGCTAAAAAATCTGTGGATTCAAGTACTCAAATGCACCTTAAAATTGCCGAAATTCACGATAATGTGGCCGTGCTTAAAAACGGAGGAGTTAGAGCTGTGCTAAAAGTGTCCAGTATCAATATCCACCTTAAATCCGAGCAAGAACAAAATGCCATTATTTATTCTTATCAGGGATTTCTTAATACTCTGGATTTCCCAATTCAGATTGTTTTACGCTCCAAAAAACTTGAACTTGATGACTATATTGACCAACTAAAATCCCTTGCTCAAAAACAAACTAATCCCTTACTAAAAGATCAGACCTTGGATTATATTGATTATATTCAGCGCCTAATTGAATATGCGGACATTATGCAAAAAGAGTTTTATGTGGTTATTCCCTATGATCCGCCACGTGCCAAAAAAATTACGTTTTTAGAAAAATTTGTTGAATACATGACGCCAAAAGATTCAGTGGCTCAACTTCGTCAGCGACACCGAGAATTTGAAAATTTACGCAAAGGATTAAACCAAAGAATTAATGTGGCCAAATCCGGCCTAGAAAATTGTGGTCTCAAGGTTGATCAGCTAACTACCGAAGAACTCATCACTCTTTTTTACGAATGCTACAATCCTCGACTTTCTCGTTTACAAAAATTTAAAAAAAGCGAAAATATTGACGTGGTACATGACAATGATTTACACGAATCAAAAGAAGAACTCGAAGAAGGGTAAATTATTAGCAAAAGAGATTTAACAAGGCTTGTATGAGCGAAGGGGATTCATCATCTATTGACCGGGAGGTTACACAAGATTCTCCTCCAAAAGAACCTCTTTCCCCAAAAATAGAATTACAGTTAGGAGCGATCGAGGCTTTTTCTTGGTTTGCCCTTGGGATTGAGCACGGCTGGCCTGAATCTAAAAATCCAGATACTAAATTTTTTGAAACTATAAACCGATCAACATTTAGAATACCGGCTACACTGCAATACGAGAACGTAAAAAATTACATCGATCCTGCTCACCAGGAAAGCATTCATCTCTATTGGGACAAGGTAGTAGAAGCCCATAGAGATTTTTATACTGCCTGGGAAACGCTTAAACATAAATGGGGGGAAGCTCCCCAAATAAATCCTGCTTTGCCTAAAGAAATGGTAGAAGAATGGTCTTTAAAATTTCATGAATCGCTAATTAAGGCTTTACCAGCCTTACTTAGTCCCTCTGCTGGGGATAATGATAAACATCCAGAAACTATTCCAAAGCATAAAGTACCAGATGCCCTAGAATTATGGAAATTCGAAGAAAAGGGCTTACGTTTAGAATGGTATGCGGCCTATAAAGTTTATGCCCAAACCTTGAGACTTTACTACATGCGGCTCTTGGAACCCGCACCTGAATCTACCTCAACAATACCGGTCTTACATATATCTGATGATGCCCCGGTGCAAGCTCTGCTTTACGAACAGACGCTCGATGTTACCGCCTGCTATTTAATGCACCAAACCGGCATGTTGTGCCGAGCGCATCATGTTGAACAACCAAATGCCCAACATCGCTTACGAAAAACAGGTGGTGCTTTTTTCTTGCACGAAATTGAATCCATGCAGGCGGTTTTACGGCATCTTTATCCTTATTTAAAAGCCGCGAACACCGCGGAATTAAGAAAAAATATCAGCTTTTTAGCGAAGGCTCTAATTGTGGCTGGGGCTCATGATATTGTAGAAGATACAGCCCTTAGTCCTCAAGACTTGCGCAATGAAATTAAAAGATTAATTCAAAGCCCGGATAGCCATGTAAATCAACTTATTAAGAGTGGATTTGGCGGAGAAAAAGCACAAAAGATTTTTGAGGAAATGTACACCCTAACTGACAAAGAAATTGATGAAATTATCCAAAGCATTGAAATTATTTCGCATAATATTGAGCCGGAAGCTTTTCTAAAAAAGTACCATCCAGAATTAAACGCCAAAGCAAGAGACACCTATTTAACCAACGCTGAAAAGCAAATTGCCGAATCCTTAGGGATAGGAAAAACCCAAATTTCAACGATTAAAACCGACAAACGGACTGGTAAAATTTGGAATTTAAGTTTAAAGGCGCAATTATGTAATGCACAAATAAAAAAATTAGCAATTATTGGAAAATTAGTGGATCGCACTAATAATCTTGAAACGCTGGCTGGAAGCGCTCCGGATAAACCACAAAAGCAACTAGACACCCTGTATGCAACTTATCTATTAATCAGATCTGCTTTTTATGCCCATGTATCGCAAATTGCGCCAAAAATTCTTTTAACTTGCATTGAAGCTACCTTAAGAGAATATCATCGTTTAATAAAAAATATTCCTGATTTAGAGATTGATCAAAATAACAAACAAGCTCAAATAGCCCTAGAAAAATACCAGGGTAAATTATCAGTTACAGCAAATCAAAGTGAATCGAAATGAGATTTTATCCGTCTTCTCCGTGAAAAAATCATAAAAAGCACTGTCTTGGCGGCGACCTACTCTCCCACAGCTGAACTGTAGTACCATTGGCGCTGACGGGCTTAACTGCTGTGTTCGGGATGGGAACAGGTGTACCCCCGTCGCTAGAACCACCAAGACAGTGCCTTTTAAAAGCAACTGTTCTTAAAATAAATATTGAGATGAGTAAATAACTGCCATTTTATCCTTAAAAAACGCACGTCAAAGGAAATGTGTCAGAGACAAGTCGCCAAATAAATTTGGCAGTCCTTATCTCTAACACAAGATTATACGAAACAAAAAAGTCAATTGCCTATTAGTACGGCTTGGCTAAACACATCACTGTGCGTACACCTGCCGCCTATCACCCGGTTGTCTACCGGGAGGCTACCCGGTCCCTCTTTGCGATGACCTTTTCGACTGCAGCGCCACCCTTTTGGCTGCAAATTTCTCATAGCTCCTCATCGTATCCATTGGATACGCCTTCAGCGCTCTTCAAAATTTTCGCTCAAAAGATATGACGTTTCGTAACGAAAAGTCACCTCAAAGAGGGACCGATTTGGGGATTTCTTTCTTAGGGGAGGCTTCCCGCTTAGATGCTTTCAGCGGTTATCCCGTCCGAACATAGCTACTCTGCAATGCCACTGACGTGACAACAGATACACTAGAGGTTCGTCCACTCCGGTCCTCTCGTACTAGGAGTAGCTCCCTTCAAAAATCCTTCAACCACAGCAGATAGGGGCCGAACTGTCTCACGACGTTCTGAACCCAGCTCGCGTACCACTTTAAATGGCGAACAGCCATACCCTTGGGAGCTTCTCCACCCCCAGGATGTGATGAGCCGACATCGAGGTGCCAAACCGGGTCGTCGATGTGAACTCTTGGACCCGATAAGCCTGTTATCCCCGGCGTAACTTTTATCCGTTGAGCGACACCCCAACCACTTGGTGGTGCCGGATCACTTTCGCCTACTTTCGTATCTGCTCGACTTGTAGGTCTTGCAGTCAAGCTCCCTTATGCGAATACACTATCGCGCTGATTTCCATCCAGCGCTAGGGAACCTTCGCGCGCCTCCGTTACTTTTTAGGAGGCATCCGCCCCAGATAAACTACCCAACAAACACGGTCCCCCCATTTTATGGGGGTTAGAGTCAAAATAATACAAGGGTGGTATCTCAAGGGTGACTCCACTTCGCCTGAGCGAAGCTTCAAAGTCTCCCACCTATCCTGCGCATGTATCATCTCAACCCAATGTCAATCTGTAGTAAAGCTGCACGGGGTCTTTCCGTCTTGCTGCGGTTAATCGGTATTTTTACCGATACTACAATTTCACCGGGTCCCTCGTTGAGACAGTTCCCATATCATTACGCCATTCGTGCGGGTCTGAACTTACCAGACAAGGAATTTCGCTACCTTAGGACCGTTATAGTTACGGCCGCCGTTCACCAGGGCTTAATTTCAGAGCTTTGGACCGAAGTCCTAACCCCTCCACGTGACCTTCTGGCACTGGGCAGGCGTCAGCCCCTATACATCCTCTTACGAGTTTGCAGAGACCTGTGTTTTTGGTAAACAGTTGCATGGGATCTTTCGCTGCGGGCAGCACTTTCTTATAAAATAAAAAAATGCTGTCAGGCCTTATTCCGAAGTTACGGCCGCTGTTTTGCCGAGTTCCTTAACGAGGGTTATCCCGATCACCTTAGTATACTCTACCCACCCACCAGTGTTGGTTTGCGGTACGGTAACGTGCATTTCTCGCTTCGAGGATTTTCTAGTCCGCTGAAATCAAGAGAATCACCCCGCAAAGCGGGGCTTTCCATCACTTCTCGTATTCTCTTTACCGAAGTAAAGAGGACCTCCCTGATTTACATAAGAGGCACGATACTTAAAGCTTGGACGTAAATTCATTAATACGCTCTCTTTATCCAACGGCGTCCCCCCTAAGCTAGCGCCGCCTTTAGTTAACCTGAACACATTTGAAACCTCCGAAGAGATTACATTTGCGAGCAGGCACTGCCAGTTTTGCTTGGACGAAATGCCCGTTGTACAGGAATATTAACCTGTTGTCCATCGACTACCCCTTTCGGGTTCACCTTAGGACCGACTAACCCCAAGTCGATTAACGTGGCTTGGGAAACCTTGGGTTTACGGTGACCAAGTTTTTCACTTGGTTTACGTTACTTATGCCAACATTTGCACTTCCATCCACTCCACCGCACCTTACGATGCGACTTCATCGCTGAATGGAACGCTCCTCTACCACTCCCCCCGCCGAGGCGGGGAAAGTCCGTGTCTTCGGTTAGAGATTTGAGCCCCGTTGGATTTTCGGCGCTAAATCCCCCCACCTTACGGTGGGCGTAGACCAGTGAGCTATTACGCACTCTTTAAAGGGTGGCTGCTTCTAAGCCAACCTCCTGGTTGTCTACGGGATCTAACATCCTTTAACACTTAATCTCTATTAGGGACCTTAGACGACGGTCTGGGCTGTTTCCCTTTTGTCCGTGGCACTTAGCTGTCACGGACTGACTCCTGTGAAGTACACAGTGGTATTCGAAGTTTATCTCGGTTTGGTAGACTTATTTCGCCCCCTAGCCGAAACAGCGCTCTACCCCCACTGCTTAACGCACAAGGCTAGCCCTAAAGCTATTTCGAGGAGAACCAGCTATCTCCAGGTTCGATAGGAATTTCTCCACTACCCACAGCTCATCCCACTATCTTGCAACATAGTTGGGTTCGGCCCTCCATCCGCTGTTAAGCGGACTTCAGCCTGTCCATGGGTAGCTCACCTGGTTTCGGGTCTAGTGTATGAGACAAATGCGCCAGTTAAGACTCGCTTTCGCTATGGCTTCGGGTGAATCTCCCTTAACCAAGCCCCATACAGCTAACTCGTTGGCCCGTTCTACAAAAAGTACGCAGTCACCCCGCCGAAGCGAGGCTCCTACTCCTTTTAAGCAAAGAGTTTCAGAAACTATTTCATCCCCCTTTCTGGGGTGCTTTTCACCTTTCCCTCACGGTACTTGTTCACTATAGATCTCAAAGTCTGTTTAGCCTTGGATGGTGGTCCACCCAGGTTCAGGCCGGATTTCACGTGTCCGACCCTACTTAAGAACCTATTTAACCGAAGCCATTGTTTTCGCCGACGGGGCTATTACCCTCTATGGCGGCCCTTTCCAGGGACCTTTGACTAACAATGGAACCGATTACCAGCATCGCCAGATACTAGAAAATAGGCCTTGCAACACCACCACGGAAACGGCTGGCACCTATCACGCCGCAGTGGTTTAGGCTGTTCCCCGTTCGCTCGCCACTACTAAGGGAATCTCATATGATTTCTTTTCCACAGGTACTAAGATGTTTCAGTTCTCTGTGTGTCCTCCTGGCACCTTCTTTGTCACTGACAAAAATCGCAAAGCATCTACGTGCTTTATGTATTCAGAAACAAAAAAGGTACCAGGTAATCCGACATAACTCGGATTAGGTTGCCCTATTCGGAAATCCCCGGGTCAATGCTTGCTTAACAGCTCGCCGAGGCTTATCGCAGCTAGCCACGTCCTTCATCGGAACTTTGAGTCGAGGCATCCACTCTTCGCCCTTTTTAAAACTTGATTGTAACGTATAACCTTTAACGTGCGATTTTTAATTATAAAATCGCGAAAATTTGGTAAAATTGTTATTTACTCACGCTCAATTTTCAAGGATCCGTTTCTTTCCATCACCTATTGGCGACTGAAAGAAACAAAAAAGGGGTGCTTTCACGCACACCCCTAAGCCCAAAGAATGACTTGATGTTAAAGCTTTAAGCTCGGGGGTATTCGTAAAGAGAAAGAGATCAAATTTAGAGGTTAGAAACACGGCATCCCAAACAGAATGCTCCGAGATTATAGGGGGAGCCCTTTAGGCTGTCAACACTTTTTTTAGCCTCTCTATGCTCCTCCCCCAAAATATCGCCCCAAAGTACCACTAAACCAAGACTGAAAAGTCCCTGTAGCCCACATTAACCCAAGCATAAATATGACAACGCCAAACAACAGAAAAAAAGTATAAGTTCCACCTGGCCCCAAATAATGCTCAGCCGAGGGGATATCACCGGTTATCCCCTTAACTTTTTCACGGTAAACAATAAGAAGAAAACCTGATACGGCAATTAAAAGCCCTGTAAAAATATGCATAATGAAATTTAGGCGATTACTAAGGTTGCACTGTCTTAATTCCGCTAAATGCAAGACTCTCTAAGCTTATAACTAAATAATTAAAACCAAAAGACATAAATTAGAGAGAAAACATTGACAAAAGAAACTAAAGACTTGCGGCAAAAATTAATTTTTAAGAATCTTTTTTAGTTTTTTTTAATTGCACCACTGTCTCTACATGATAAGTATGGGGGAACATGTCGACTGGCTGCACAATTTCTGGGAAATATCCTAAATCGTAAAATAGTCTTAAATCACGAGCTAAAGTGGCAGGATTGCAGGAAACGTAAACAATTTTGGGGACTTTTAGATGGGCAATTTTTTGGGGAATGTCGGGATTTAACCCTGCTCGTGGCGGATCCATCACTACAACATCTGGAGCAATAGATTGAGGATTGCTTTGATTGTCCCCAAGCCATTTCCCCACATCTTCGATAATAAATTCCGCATTAGATATTTGATTTCGCTTGGCATTGGCTCGCGCATTTTCAATGGCTTCCTTAACAGATTCAATTCCGTAAACTTTTTTGGCCGCATGCGCACAAAAAAGTCCGATTGTTCCGGTGCCGCAATACAAATCATAAACCACTTCTTTCCCCGTTAATCCAGCCAATTTAACAACCTGAGCGTATAAAATTTCAGCTTGATGGGTATTAGGCTGAAAAAAAGACTGAGCTGAAATTTCAAAATCCAATTTATGCCCATTTTCGAGCTTTAGTTGCTCGTGAATAGTAGCTTTACCAACCAAAACCTGGCTTTCTCGCCAAGTAGGCACTCCCCTACTCTGCATGACTGTTGTCCATAACAAAGAATGAATCTTATCTTTCCAAATACCAATTTTAAAAAGTTCTTTAAAGCGGTTGATAGCCGGAAAGGAATTTGCCGAAGTAACTAAATTCACCATAATTTGTCCAGTATTTTTGCCTTCGCGGATAATTAAATTTTTAAGTAACCCGTCTTGAGTCCGATCATCGTAAACTTCCAGTTTTTCCTTTTTTGCAAAGTCGCGCACAACCTCAACAAGGTTAGCAAAAATTCCTGATGGTAAAAAGCATTCCTTTAAATCAAAAACTTCGTGTCTCATCCCTGGCGAATGCAGCCCAAGCATAACTTTTCCTTCTTGGCTACGCCCAAAGCTAAACTCCATTTTGTTTCGATATTCGAAGGGAGAATTACAGAGAATAATAGGTTTTATTATCCTAAGAAGCTCTGACTCAGGGAAATTACCCAGGTGTGCCAGGGCTTCTTGAACTTGCTGCTGTTTATAAGAAAGCTGATTTTTATATTCAATATTCTGCCAAACGCACCCACCGCAAACAGGAAAATGTTGACAACGAGGCTCAATACGTAAAGCGGAGAGCTTAGTGAAACTGTGAATTTTACCTTCAAGCCGATTGGATTTAATTTTGGTTAAAGAAACTAAAAGCTGATCCCCGGGGATGGTGTCCGGAACAAAAATCTTTATACCGGAGATTGATTTCAGCCACGGTTTTTGTTCAGCAAGTTCTTGGGAAATTTGACATTCACCAAGCCCTGCTCCGCCAAAAGCCAATTTATGAATAATAACAGGGATAAGGTCGCCTTTTTTTAGTTGCATTAAAAAAATAGTTAGAACATAGCTCAAAACTATCGAATTAAAAAATGGTTGTCTATACCAAAAACCCACCCCTATCAGGCCGTGCTATACTTCAGGCATGATGAAAATTTTGATTTTACAAGTCGGAAAAACCAAAGAAAAGCCTTATCAAGAAATCGAAGCTGAATTTCTAAAACGATTAAAACCTTTGGCTTCAGTGGAAAAAGCGACGATTGAAACTTCAAATCAAGAGATGGAAAACCAAGTTTTGAGTACTAAAATCGCAAAAATTTCCCATAAAACCAAGGGCGAATATTTTATTGTAGCGCTTGATTGTTCCGGCAAGGCGTTTTCCTCTGAAGAATTGGCTAATTTTTTGCTCCAAAAAAGGGATCAAGACAGTGGTAAAATAGCTTTTGTAATCGGGGGACCGCATGGTTTTACGCCCCCTACTTTGCAGCAGGCTGACCTAATTTTATCACTTTCCAAAATGACTTTTACGCATCAGATGGTACGACTCTTTTTGTTGGAACAAATGTACCGAGCGTTTACAATTTTGGCGCACAAAAAATACCATTATTAAAAATTCATAAATTACTCATGCGTTTGCAACGTTTAAAAAAAATCATCCTCTGTTTTCTCCCACTAATATTCCTTGTTGGGATTTATTTTTGGCGAGCGGGTTCCCAAGTCTTTTTACTAGAAACATTCATTCCTTCAACTTTTGATAAAACCTATAAACAACAAGATCCGGCTTCAATCACGCTGGTGGCTTTTGGCGACATGATGCTCGATCGCTATGTTTGGACATTAATGGAACGTTATGGCCATGATTATCCTTTTCAATATTTCCCGGAACTCCTGGCAAGCATGCTTATTACTGATTCGGAAACGAGCGAATCCGACCTCTCTACTTCTAAGACTAACTCGAATTCTTTGAGTCTAAACCCGCCAGATTTTTTGCTTGCGAATTTAGAAGGACCGATTTCGGATAGTACTTATGTTAATCCAGGGACAGCCATGATTTTTAACTTTAAACCAGCGGTGGTCGAAACTTTAAAAAAATATGGGTTTAATCTTTTGAATTTGGCGAATAATCATGCCTATGACATGGGGCCGGAAAAAGCAAATCAAACCCGCGAATACTTAGCTCAGGCCGGAATTAATTTTTTTGGAGATGCGCAGAGGATTAACGAAAATACGGCTTGGCAAACGGAAATCAAAGGCATGAAATTTACCTTTCTTGGCTTTAATGACACCACCATCGATCACCTCGATTACCAAACCGCCACTAACCTGATTAAATCTTTTGACGAAACTTCCGATTTCCTGATTGTTTCCATTCATTGGGGCACAGAATACCGCACGAATCCCACCCAAACTCAAATAGACCATGCCCATGCTTTTGTTGAAGCTGGAGCGGATGTAATTTTAGGGCATCACCCGCATGTGATTGAATATATTGATCATTCGCCGGTGGAGTGGTTTTTGGGACCAGACGGCCTGCGTCCTATTTATTATTCCTTGGGGAATTTTATTTTCGACCAATATTTCCAAGCGAATGTACAAGAAGGGCTTGGAGTTGTACTTAAATTTCAAAAAATAGCTAACTCTGATGTCCCAGATCTCATCACCACTGCGGAAACAGTTTTTGATCTTAAAAAATCCCAAGTGAAAGCAAGAGATTAGAAGTCCAGAAAATATTTGAGTTAAATATAACAGCTTACGCGGGCTAAAATGGTTGTTTTTTAGGCTTATTTAAGGTAAAATATTAAAATAATCCCTGAAAATATAGTTTTTATGCGAGATTTTCTTTAATAAACTAAATTATGGCAGCTAAAGGTGTAGAGCATAACTGCTCAATCGAGCCTAAAAACCCAGAATTAAAGCCCGTTAAAGCAACCTTAGATCAACTGCTTTTAGATTTGGGAAATTGCCAAACAGATCCTGAAGCCTTGATAGAACAACTGGAAAAAGCCTTGAATCAACTTGAAGAGGAATGTCAGTGTGAAACCGTTCGCTGTATTGAAGATGGGAAAAACCTACTCGAAGGCGTTTTGGATGGAATTGGGATGCCGGAAGGAGAAAAGCAAAACTTAATGGAACAGTACGATATTCTTTTTAATCCCCAAGATTATGAATTAGATATTCAGGAAATAAGAGACGCTAGGGTTCATCATCTAGAAGAACAACTAAAAAAACAAGCGATTACCAGAGTTACGACAATGTCCGAGGCCGAAAAAACAAAAATCGAACGCCTTTTTAAGCCCCAATTAACTCAACTAGCGCAATTACAAAGTGCACAAGAAAGCATTAATAATAAATTAATCGCTCTAGCTATCGCTTATAATGACAAAATTAAGCAAAATTTTCCTCCTAATCAACCGGACAAACAGCGTATAAAAGATTTAGGCGAACAATATGCAAAAATTGCTAGAAAAATTGAGGCCATTCAAACAAATTTAGCTTCTTATTATTATGACCTTAATCAGGAAAAAGAGGCACTTGAAAGCCGCATCCGGGCGATTGATCAAGGAAATTATTATTTACCCTCTGGAGAAAATCTTCACGAAAAGGCTGAGCGATTAGCTAATCAAACGGTTTCAACTGAGGAAAATGAGGTAAGACATGAATATGCCGAATTAATGAAAACGGAAATGAGAGGATTTGTTAGACAGCTTTTATGGGAACGACTAAAAACTCATTGCGGACGAGTTGATGTAGCCTTGGAAACGGCTCAAAGAAATTTAAAAAATGCAACACAACGATTAGAACCTTTGCGTGAAAAAGTGGAAACACTGGTAGACAGCGGAGCTACAGCTAGAGAAATTACGAGAGCAAGGGAAAATTACGAAAAAACAATGAATAGTAATCCAGAAATTCAGCACTATACCGGTGAAATTAACATTTTGACCCAACAAGCTAAAGAATTACGCCAAATGATGACTCAACTCGGATAATAACAATAACCCTTATTTTATGCCCCAAATAACCTATAACCAAGCAACTGTTATTCTTAAAGAAGCCTATAAAAGAAAAAAAAACCAAATCGGGAAATTAAAAAAAGATATTCGAACATTTGTAAGAAATGCCCAACATGATTTAGAAACCCAGCAAAAAGAAGAAGAAAATACAAACTTACAAAATCTAGAATCGAGATTGACTAAAGAGTGATAAAATGGTAAATTAATATGATTAATTCCGAAAACGAACTATTTTTATAAAATTTTATAAAAAAAATATTTTATGGCTTCTCGCCAAGATAGCACCAAAAAGCAACAATTACTCCAAATCTTCCAAAAAATAGTGGCTGATTTTGGACAGGAGCTCAAGTGTATCCAGAGTGATTTCAAAAAAAATATTCGAAAAATTGAACAAAAACACCTAAAACAGCTTGAAAAATTAGACCAAGTAAAAAATACTGCGGAACAATTTTTAGAAGAAAGCCTAAAAAAAACTTAAATAAAATATAATTTCTAATTATGCCTTCCTCCCTAGAAAAACAAACACCTCTCCCCGACGATTTAAAAAAAAACCCGGACTTGGGCTTTGAAGCACCGGATCCGGGATTGCCACTTAATATATACGTGGCCGCTCTATCAACAGAAGCAACAAAGACTATGGCCACAATGGTTGCTAAACTTCAAGGGACTTCGAAGGCATTAGGTGCAAACAGAATCCTAGGTGAAAAAACACGTAACGCTTTAAGAAGTGCTTCTTTGAAAAATTTACAGCAAACAGCTACTGCCCTGCGAGGTCATCCCGAAGATATTTCTTTGTGGTCTCACATTATCGAAAATAACGAACCTTATTTACCCACATCTAAAGGAATAGTTGAAACTGGCCAAAATAGGAGAAACCTTGTTGTGCGCCAATTTCCGGCCGGCTCAAGGGTAGCTTCCCTACCACCAAAAACCCCGGTTCAAGTTATTAGCGCCCCATTTAGCACTATTGAAGCAAATGGTCATTTGTGGGGGGTGATAACTAGTCCGGTTAGAGGCTGGGTTGCGCTTCGTTATGTCAATCCTATGGAAATAGGATCAATCAGCAAAAATACAGAAACCACCCCACTTAAACCAACTAAAGTGGCTATTTTACCAATCTTAATAAGAAAAAATGACCCCATTGATACCTTACAAGGTGGGAAAATTAGACCAGTTGGAAAAGAAATCCCGATTGATTCCTCCAGGGCTGAAATAAAAACTCCTAATGGGGAAACCTGGGCACCCTTAGTAAATAACACGGGATGGGCTAGAATTAGTACTACTGACGAAAACGGAGACCCTAAATATTACGTAGGATATGAAACCTCTAAACAATCATCCCCAGACACTGCCATTGTAAACAATACTCCATCTAATGATCCAAAAAACACTTCATCGCCAGATGACGGCCTTGCTCTTGAGAATGAAAAATCTTAAAAATAGGAATAACTGTTAATTAAAAATTTTATTTCATGAAAATTACCTTTTTGGGCGCGGCGCGTGAAGTTACTGGTTCACGTCATCTTCTTGAGGTTAATGGCAAAAAAATCCTCCTCGACTGTGGGATGTACCAAGGCCATCGAAAGGAAGCAGCAGAAAAAAATCATAATTTTGGCGTAGACCCAAGTAGTGTCGATGTTGTGTGTCTTTCGCATGCGCATATCGATCATAGCGGGAATTTGCCACGCTTTGTAAAAGATGGATTTAAAGGTCCTATTTATTCAACCTACGCCACCCGCGATTTATGTATGTACATGCTCCTTGATAGCGCTTACATTCAAGAGCGAGAAGCAGAATATCTTAATGAAAAAAAGCGTAAACCAGGAGAACCGCTTATTGAGCCAGATTACACCGAAGAAGATGCTTCAAAAGCCATGGAACAATTTCAAAGTTTCGGTTATCAAAAGACTCAGGAGATTGCGCCCGGGGTACACCTAACTTTTTACAATTCTGGCCATATTTTGGGCTCTGCTTTAATTTATCTTAAAATCGACGACCAAGCTGACGGAAAATCAAAAACTTTCCTTTTTACCGGTGATCTTGGCAGAAAAAATCTACCAATTCTAAAAAATCCCTATCAAATTGAACAGGCTGAAACCCTAGTTGTTGAATCCACTTACGGAAACCGTCTACATGAATCAATTACGGATGTTGAAGAAAAAATGGGAACAATCGTGCAGGAAACTATTAAACGAGGTGGCAAAATTATTATTCCGGCTTTTGCGTTAGGGAGAACTCAAGAAATTGTCTACACTCTTCACAAACTTTTTGATAAAAAGCTCCTTCCTGAAGATCTAGCAATTGTGGTTGACAGTCCCCTATCTGGAAATTTAACGGAAGTATTTAGAGCGCATCTCGAAGATTTTGATAAAGAAGCCCAAATGGAATTTCTAAAAAAACAAGAAAACCCCTTTGGTTTTGGGCGATTGCGCTATACTAAAAGCGTCGAAGAATCAAAAGCCCTTAATAATAGTCGCGTGCCCATGATTATTATTTCAGCTTCTGGGATGTGTGAGCACGGAAGAATTTTGCACCACCTTAAAAATAACATCGAAGATCCACGAAATACTGTTCTCATCGTTGGATTTATGGCTGACCATACCTTGGGTCGCAAGCTCATTGAACAAGAAAAAGAAGTGCAAATTTTTGGTGATCCTTACCAAGTTAGAGCCCAAATTAAAGTAATTGATGCCTTTTCTGGGCATGCAGACCGCAGCGATTTACTGGATTATGTGGTCAAAATTAAAGATTTAAAAAAAGTTTTCCTGGTTCACGGAGAAGAAGAACAAGCTTTATCGCTCCAAAAATCACTCGAAGAAAATGACATTCAAAATGTTACCGTGCCTTATTTAGGGGAAAGTTACGAACTTTAAATTTTCCAAAATTATCCTGGACACTTTTAAAAACCTAGACTAGGATAGTCGTCGTCATAAAGTTGCTTTAAAAGTATCCTTATGCTTACGTGGATTGTTATCGCTATTTTCCTGGTCACATTTCTTTTAATTGTATTTGAAGTATTTGATAAAGCTATTTTAGCTCTGATGGGTGCTGTTTTAATGATTGTTTTCGGAGTGTTTGATTTTCACGAAGCCATCGAAGCTATTCAATTTGAAACCATTGTTCTTCTAATGTCCATGATGCTCCTGGTCGAAGTGGCTAGAGAATCAGGGATTTTCTCTTGGGTAACTGTTCAATTGTCGCTTAAATCAGGAGGCAATCCCCTGCTTCTCTTCCTATTTTTATCATGCATAACCTTTTTTACATCTGCTTTCCTTGATAATGTCACCACCATTATTTTACTAGTACCAATTACGATTGCGCTGGTACGTGGGGTAGGCGGAGATCCCAAGCCATATATTATCGCGGAAATCTTTTTTGCGGATATCGGTGGAGTAACAACTCTTATCGGGGATCCCTCAAATATTATTATTGGAGGAGCGACCCATTTTACGTTTAATCAATTTTTATTTAATCTTGGGATTCCTGGCTTGACCTGTATGATTACGGTTTTTCTTATTTTTGTTCTCATCCTCTGGAAAAACCATTTACACCCAATTTCCAATGATCTTAAAAAACTTTTTTCCAATCACTTATTGTTGCACAAAATCAGCTATACCTTTCTTCGAGGCCGGCTTAATAAGGTTTTTATGTTGAAATCAGTTATAATTCTCTTTCTAACAATTTTTGGATTCTTTTTTCAGTCTACTTTGGGAATATCCGTGGCCATGATTGCGCTAATAGGTGCCTTAATGCTCTTACTGGTCGCGGCCGACGAGGCAGATATTCATGTTTCCCTGCGCTCCGTAGAGTGGTCAACATTGCTCTTTTTTAGTGGGCTTTTTATCATGGTCGGGGCCATGGAAAAAGTAGGAGTTTTGGGACTGGTAAGTAACTCCATCATTGATTTTTCGGGTGATAACTTTATGCTACTACTTTTGTGTATTTTATGGGGCACCGGTTTTACTTCTATGGTCTTGGAAAATACGGCCTTTGTAACCTTAATGGTGCCGGTAATTTTTAGTGTCCAAGCCCAATTACCTCCCACGGTTAACGCCTCTTTACTCTGGTGGGCATTATCTTTAGGCGCCTGCCTGGGTGGCTGCGGAACACCAATTGGAGCTTCGGCTAATGTTGTTGCCCTGGCTTTGGCTGAAAAAAATGATAGCCATATTTCTTTCCTAGGATTTCTAAAATATAGTCTTCCTTTTACAATTCTAATGCTCACGATTTCTAGCATTTACCTTACTTTGCGGGTCTTTTATTTTTAAATATGTCAGAACAAACCCAACTAGCCCAATTATTTAGAGAGATTGAAATTGACCTAGGAGCCACGGAACTGAGCTTCATGGCCATCACTGCTTTTAAGCAAGCGGTAACAGATCTTAAAGGTCAAAATTTGCATGCTTTTTTTGAGCAATTATTATCTTTAAAACAAAATATTGAGGTAACTAAGCCAAAATTCGCAATTATTATTGATGCTTTTTATGAAATCCTAGAATTAGCCTACGATGAAGAAATCCATCATCCTGAATCTAATTTCCCCCTTAAAAAGCAAAAATTTATTCAAAAATTGGACAAAATGCTCTTAGGTAAAAAACAAGAGGGGAAGCAACTTTTAGAATATGGTGCCCAAATGGAAATTGAGGGAAAAGAAATTTTAGTGCATGACAACAGCCATACAGTCCAAAATGTACTCGCTCGCCTCAAACAAGATGGTAAACATTTTCGAGTTTTAGTGGCGGAACAAGATCCGGATAAAACCGGAGCCGTTATCGAATTTTTGCACCGAAAAAAAATACCTTTTAGAGTGGTGCCAGCTTACATGATTACGCACTTAGAAGATCACATTGATATGTTTTTTCTGGGAGGAGTAACTCTAAAAAGCACCATGAATTTTGTTATGGATCCTGGCACAAACGGCCTGGCTGCTCAGATGCATATCTTAAAAAAACCAATTTACGTTTTTATGGCAACTTCAAAGTTTAGTTTATGGAAAGCCAATACTCAAACTGAAATTCATAAACATGTCATGCGCCAAACCCATCCTTGCATGTCCATTGATTTTGAACGAATTAAATTTTCACATGACCGAGTTCCCTTAAATTTAGCAACTAAAATCATAACCGAAGAAGGCATTTTTACGCCAAAGCAACTAGAGCTTTTGTATAAAAATAAATTCAAGAAAAGAATGGCCCATATTAATGGCCTGGAGAAGTTACTAAAAGCACATTTTCGATAATTTTTTCTATAGAAAGACCTGCTTTTTGATATAGTTCGTTCCATTTCCCTGAAAGTTGATAATGTTCAACACCCATCATTTTCAAATCTTGGACCCCTATTTTTTTACTAGCGAGCCACCGAGCTACTTGAGAGCCAAGTCCGGAATAAGGATTATGATCTTCGAGAGTGATAATTTTTTGAGTTTTTTGGATTGATTTTAACAAAGTTTCGTCAAATTGTTTAAGAGAAGAAACCGCCACGATTTCCACCGAAATATCCGGATGGCTTTTACTTAATTCTTCACGAGCTTTAAAAGCTTCGCCAACCATGGCTCCCATAGCGGCAATCGTTAAATCTTCCCCTGGTCTAATCAAATCGCATTGACCATACACATACTGATAATTTTCATCAAAAAATGGCGACCCATCTTCCTTAGTTAGGATCGGAAATTTATGGCGTCCCATGCGAACGTAAAAATTACCAAAATGAGAAGCAATGTAGCGGATAATTCGGTCAGTTTGATTGGGATCGGCTGGTTCGATTACCATGGTATTAAACAGCCCCAAGAATGAGCCCATATCATCAATGGCCTGATGAGTGGGGCCATCCTCCCCCACAGAAAGACCACAGTGAGTAGCTACCATTTTAACATTGGTTTGATTAATATCGTTAACCCGCGCTTGATCTTTGGCTCGGCTGGAAAGAAAAGCTCCAAAAGTAGAACAAAAGGGAATAAAACCCTTTAAGCTTAATCCTCCGGACAAAGAGACCATGTGCTGTTCCGCTATCCCGCATTCAAAATGTTGCTTTGGAATTTCTTCCTGGACAAATTTAGTCATTACGGAACCACCTAAATCAGCAGTAATAGCTAAAATTTCCGGATTAAGTTTAGCAAGATCAAAAAGAGCTTTACCATAAGCCGTACGGCAATCAGTAAGTGTTTCAGCGGTATAAACAAGCGGTGTACCTATATTTATTTTCAGAAAGCTTAAAGCTTTTGGAAAATAAGGGGCATTTGGTTGCCAACGAATAGCGGCTCGAAAACTGGTCAATAAATTTTCTTCCGCATGAGATAAAGTAAGTTTTTCAAGAATTGCTTCAGCTTGATCAGGCTTAAGGGTTGACCCATGCCAAGTAGACTTATAAGCGGCGCCGGCCTCTTCCATCAACTCAACACCCTTTCCCATGATTGAATTTCCAATGATAACAATCGGCTTATCTTGAACTTTTTTAGCTTCGCCAAGAACTCTCCAAATATCATTATAATCGTGGGCATCGCATTCCAGTACTTCAAAGCCTCCGGCCTTAAAAATAGCTAAAATATCCGTAGGCATAATATCTTTTAGGCTAGCTGTGAGCTGGACTTTGTTATAGTCCACAAAAAGCACAAAATTATTCAGTTGATATTTTTTGGCAAATTGAATCATTTCGTAAACTTGTCCTTCTTGAGCCTCACCGTCACCCATCAACCCATAAATTGTCCTATTCTGTTTTTTAATCTTCTGAGCCAAAGCAAAACCAGTGGCCACTGACACACCAATTCCCAAAGGCCCGGTCCCATATTCAATTCCGGGCACATGTCGAGTGATATGACCTTCGTAAATGCTTCCCATTTTGCGAAATTGCTCAATTACGTCTTTTTTGGGAATATAGCCCATTTCAGCTAAAACGCCGTAAACCCCAGGGGAAATATGTCCATTGGAAACCACGACATCTTCCCCTGTTTGACTGATAACAAAGGCGTACAAAACCGCCAAATAATCCAAACAAGATAAAGAACCCCCCGGGTGTCCGCTTTGCGCTCTAGTAGTCATATCCACGATACTGTGGCGGCAGGCCTTGGTAAAAGCCTTAAGCAAATCGAGCTGCACTTGACTTAAAGGGGTATCGAAGGAAGAAGGAATTTCCATAAGAAGCATTTTAGTAAATCAGCGACGCCTCTAACTATAGCGGATTTTAAATATCCGCCCAAATTTTCTTTTCTTTTTTACAAAAAGGGGTATTATTTTGTTTAAATGATTTTTTGATTTTTCCTTATGGCAAATGCCACGGAAGTACGTACCGGGGGAGAAGCTGCTCTGGTTAAACCAAGGTATGAATGGGGAGAGATTCAAGCAATCAGAACCCTACCGTCGTTAAACGACAGGGGCCGCTTTGATATTTGGCATAGTAAAATCATTCAAAGACGCGAAGATTTACTTAAAGTATTAGATCTAGGGGAAAGTGACACACAAAAAATGCTAAGTAACAGGAGACGGGAATTATTCTGCAAAAAACTGGGATTAGAAGAGACAGCGACAACTGATGAAATCAAGAAAAGAACGGAGCTTTACCTTTACGTTGAAGAACTGACTGATACTTATGCCGCAGCTGTTAAAAAAACATTAGGGAAAATTTTAGAGAGAAAAATATTACCACCAGAATATCCAGAATTTTTAAATGATTTATTATCTGCGGAAAAAGTCCCAGATCAAAAGGAGCTTTATGATAAAGACCCAGCCACAGAATTGGATGCAACACTCGGGAGCCCTGATTTCCCTTTGATGAAAATAATGGTAAGCGAAATCCTAGAGAGAATGAAAATTACACACGAGATACTGGAGCAATTAATAAAAGATATCGATGCAAAAGACGCAAGCAAACCAACGGGGGCTGCAACTATCCTTAGCTCAAGATCCCAGAGACCATGCAACTCATACCAACCTTCATACCAACCTTCATGCCAACCTTAAACATTAACAATATCTAGGAGCATTTTTTAAAAACTGCTTAGTCAGTCTTTTCCCTAATTCCACCCCTGGTTGATCAAAGGCATTAATTTCATAAAACTCGCCCAAAAAAGCCGTAGCTCCCTGAAACAATAAAAGCAAGGCTCCCAAATTTTCACCATCCACTTGCGGTATCTTTAGGCTAATAACTGGGCGATTATTTTTAATTAACGCGGCTTTTGTGGCCTCTTTCTCTACTTCCATTAATTGATTGAAACTGCTAGTTTTTAGAAAATTAATTACCGGATTATTTGGATATGGGTTTACAAAGGGAATATTAACCCCGAAATCCATAACCTCTAGTAATATAAATAATTTATCGTTTGGCCCCTGGTTATAAAGTTGAATTTGTGAATGCTGATCCGTAACCCCCAAAGAGGTAATGGGGGTTAAACCAGTATTTTCATTTTTCCCAATACTTTCGGCTAATAATTGACGCCACCAATCGGCAAACCCGATTAATTTTTGACTATAGGGCATCAAAACATTCATAGTTTTCCCCTTTTTCCCCAAAAGATACTGAATGGCAGCTAACTGAAAAGGTAAATTTTCGGCAAAATCAGGCGACAAGAAACGATCACGCATCATTCGAGCTCCTTTTAAAAGCGGCCTAAAATCAACCCCTAGTAAACCAACGGGTAAAAGCCCAACTGCAGTTAACACGGAAAACCTTCCCCCCACCTTAGCAGGGATGACAAAAGTTTTAATTTGCGGATTTTCTTGAGCAATTTTTTGCAGCAATCCGTTCTTACGATCAGTCACAAAAATAAAATGATCCGCAATTTTAAGCTCACGCAATTCCACTTCTTTTTGAAAATAAAAATACTGCGCTAGAGTTTCTAGAGTTTCTCCTGATTTAGAAATAACTAAAAAAAGAGTGCGTTTGTAATTTAACTGACTGGCAAGATCGCGAATAAGACTTGGATCAATGTTATCCAAAACGTGCATTTTAAAATTCTCCTTTACTGAAACCAAAGCCTGTTGCAAACATTTTGCCCCTAAAGCCGAGCCGCCAATGCCAAGAATAACCATTTCATCAAACTTTTTTGCGGCTCTTATGGCTTGTGCAAAACGTTCTATTAACAAAATTTCCTCTTCGTTATCAATCACTTCATAAAAATTTTGCCCCCTGGCCTTTACTAATTCAAGAAAGGAATCCAGTTTATTGGAAACTATCTTCAAATCATGGGCCAAAAGTCCATGATTTTGATTAATTTCCCTAAGATTTTTTGTTTCGAAGCTAATCATAAACCATTACTCCAAATTGTTTCAGCAACATCTAAGGCCGTATTATAAGAATCAACCAAACTGTTGTAACTACTAATTAAAGAATCTACATCGCTATTAACTGCCTCCAAATCAGAGCTATTGTAATCGCGAATTGTTTTCTTAAGATCAGTCATAAAATAAGTGTCCGCGATATTATAAAAACTAGTATAAGTAGGTAAAAGAATGGTACTTAAATCCGCTGGCTGGGCAGCACCCAGATGATCAGCAATCAAGGTAGTCATTTGGTCATAACCAGCCTGTACTTCGGAAAAATCAGTAAGACTGGAATACCCTTCGACTAAATCCGTTACTTTATCCGCTAATTCCAAAACCTGATTCATGTTATCTAAAGCCACACTAGTTGGGTCACCCTTATCAACTGCCGGTTCATATTTTTCAAATAAAGTATCAAGATAATCACCTAAATCCTGGTGAAGAGCGTAATACTGATCGATATTAGCCCACATTCTAGTTGTAAGTTCATCAGATTTAACGAACTGGTCATCCTTATAATCCTCAGCGGAAACATATTTAGCCAAATCATTACAATCACTCTTAATTGCAGCCAAAATATCAACAAAAGCCTGAGCTTTCCCAATTAAACTATTGCGCTCCAAATCTTCCAATGAATTGCTTGGATTTAGCACTAATTGAGTTAATTTAACTTCATCGAAAATATTATAAGTACACATAAAAAAGATAAACCCATCTCCCTCTTCTTTTTCTGCAACTACTCCTTCATCGTATCGCGTCAAATTATCAGTAACACTGCCATCAATTTGATCCTGAGCCTCGTTCATGAAATCAATATAATTATTAAGTGATCCAATAATTTCAACTTGGTCATCTCCGGCTGGATTCACAGAATCGACAATTTTATTTATTGAATTGCCACAACCAGCAAACAACAAAAATCCCAGCGAAAAAATTAAACCGGGTAGAAAACGTTTCAAAAAAGACATGATAAAAAAAGTTAAGAAAATATATTTAAAATATTATCAAATCTCAAAACCGATAACAAGTACTATTGCTCCATCCTAAAAATAAATAATATTGGTCACCCTTGAAAAACGAGTTAGGTCTCGTTATGATACCATGGTCATAATCACCTGAAATATCATAAGGCGCGGTGGCGGAGTGGTCACGCAGAGGTCTGCAAAACCTTGTACACCGGTTCAATTCCGGTCCGCGCCTCCAGGAATTTTTCCTTTAAATTATTTTTAAGTTTGGCATTTTAGGATTTTGGATTTAAAATTCTGCCAACGCCCGGGTGGTGAAATGGTAGACACGAGGGACTTAAAATCCCTTAAGGGCAACCTTGTGTGGGTTCGAGTCCCACCCCGGGCACCACTATTTAAACTATTGACCAATCCAGATCATTCTATTATATTTTTTGCACTATGATATTTCCTAGAAGTGAACTCGTCTTAGTCGAAATTATTATTCTTTTTTCCTAACGTTTAGGGCGAGCTAATTCTGAAATCCCCATAACCTTCTCCTCGCCCCTAAGCTGGCGAGATTTTTTTATTTTTCACCCATGAAAACTACTGAATTCATCTGGCTAAATGGCCAATGGCAAGCCTGGGATCAGGCAAAAATCCATGTCTTAAGCCACACGCTTCATTATGGAGCCGGCGTTTTCGAGGGGATTCGCTGTTATAAAACCTCAAAAGGGACGGCTATTTTTCGGCTTAATGACCATCTAAAGCGTCTTTTTTATTCAGCCAAAGTAATTGATCTAAAAATCCCCTACTCTCTGGACGAATTAAGCCAAACAACCAAGGAAACCGTGCGCAAGAATAAATTGGAGCAGGGCTATATTCGACCTTTAGCTTTTTTTGGATATGGGAAAATGGGTCTTAACCCAATAGGCGCGCCAGTTGAAACCTTAATTTCCTGTTGGCCGTGGGAGAAATACCTAGCCGAAGAAGCAGTAAAAGCTAAAATCAGCCCCTATATTCGTCTGCATCCCAAATCCGTTATCTCTGATGCCAAAGTGTGCGGTCATTACGTCAATAGTATTTTAGCATCGCTGGATGCAAAAAAAACAGGCTACCATGAAGCAATATTGCTGGATTACCAAGGGAACGTAGCCGAAGGTCCGGGAGAAAATATTTTTCTAATTAAAAACGGAATTATTAAAACTCCACCCCTTGGGAATATTTTAAATGGCATAACGCGTGACACAATCATAACCTTAGCCAGGGATTTAGGTTATAAAGTCCGGGAAGAAACCATTACTCCTAAGCACCTGTACGCAGCTGATGAGGCCTTTTTCACCGGAACAGCGGCCGAAATTGCACCTATTGCTTCTGTTGATAATCAGATTTTCGGCAATGGCCAGCCTGGTTTTATTACGCAAAAATTAAAAGAAATTTATATGAATGTGGTTTTTGGACGAAATAATCACTACGATCATTATTTGGACTTTGTTTAACGAATCCGCTCTTCTTAAATTGTAATTATGCGTGAATATACTGTTGCTGATGCCATCCTAGACACCTTAAAAGCTCATGGAATTACTACTATTTTTGGATATCCGGGTGGAGCTATTTTGCCATTTTACGATGCTTTGCCCTCGCACCAAGAAATTCAACATGTTTTGGTGCGTAACGAGCAAGGCGCTGCTTTCGCGGCGCAAGGCTGGGCCAGAAGTACACGTCAAATTGGGGTCTGTTGCGCCACTTCCGGCCCGGGTGGTACCAATTTTGTTACCGGGATTGCTGATGCTTATTTAGATTCTATCCCCTTACTTTGTATTACTGGTCAAGTTCCCCTTTCGATGATCGGGAAAGACATGTTTCAGGAAGTAGACATGACTGGCATTACCCTCAATATTACCAAACACAATTATTTGGTTGAAAACTCGGAAGATATTGTGCGCATTGTTACTGAGGCAATTCATATTGCCACAAGCGGAAGGCCAGGCCCGGTGCATATTGATGTACCTAAAAACATTATGGCCGCGACTCATCCTCGCCATTTTAAAATCCCAAAAGTAAATTTTTCCGAAATTGATCCTACCTTAAAAGCTTATCAGCCAAATTCCGAGATGATGCTTTCTGAAGTAATTGATCTTCTTAACCAAGCAAAAAATCCAGTTTTGTTACTTGGGCATGGGATAAAACTAGCCCAAGCAGAATCTCTGGCCAATGATTTGGTGATGACTCTTCGAATTCCCACAACAACCACCATTTTAGGCAAAGGAATTATGGCGTCCAATAATCAATGTTATCTTGGCATGCTGGGAATGCATGGTTTTTATGCGAGTAATCTAGCGGTGCATAATGCTGATCTTATCCTCAATATTGGCTCCCGTTTTGATGATCGCATTGTGGGACGCTACGATGCCTTTTCACAAAAAGCAAAAATTATTCACGTTGATATTGATGCTTCGGAGCTTGGCAAAGTGGTTACTCCTGATCTGCCGATTCACAGTGATGCTAAAATTTTTTTAAAACAACTATTAACTCATTCTAAAATAAAACCTTTGGCTATTTCAGATTGGTGGGAGCAGATCAGGCAATGGCAAAAAAATCATCCCTACCAAATTCAAACCGCTGACTTTACTATTCGGACTTGTTTGGAGGCTATTAATGACCTCATAGCCAAAGAGCCTGCGTCCTATATTTTAGTAACAGATGTAGGGCAACATCAAATGTGGGCTGCTCTTTCCTGTAATGTTCCTTCAACTTGGCAATGGCTTAGTTCAGGAGGATCAGGAACCATGGGGTTTGGTCTTCCTGCGGCCATTGGAGCTGCCTTCGCCCATAAAGATAAAACCATTATTTGCCTAAGCGGAGATGGGGGAATTCAAATGAATATTCAGGAACTAGGCACCTTGGCGCAATATAACCTGAATGTCAAAGTATGTATTTTAAATAACGGCTATCTTGGCATGGTACGCCAATGGCAAGAACTTTTTTACGAACGCAATTATTCAGCAGTGGAAATTCCTTCTCCTAATTATCAAAAAATTGCTGAAGCTTACGGGCTAAAAGGCTCTAAAATTACGACTAAAGAAATTTTAGACCAACAACTCCCCGCTTTATTTACGAAAAAAGCACCACAAATTATCGAATTTAAAGTAAAAAAAGAAGATAATGTTTTCCCGATGGTCCCAGGAGGAAAAACTTTAGGAGAAACCATCATGGAATAATGATAAAAAATCCCTAATTCCCAAAACCTTAAAATATGCCAAAAATTGATATTTATTCCGAAGAAGTTTTAGACCGAGTCCATAGCCTTCGCTATATTTTAATTCTGGCGAAAGATGTTATCGGGATTCTAAATCGCATTACCTCCTTAATGCGGAGAAACCGTTACAACATGGAAGAAGTCAGTGTTTCTTTTGACCAACAAGGGAAAGCACATATCCTCATAGCTATTGATGGTCGATCCTATGATGTCAATCACGCGATGGCACAATTACGGAAGCTCTACGACGTTTATGACGTTAAAGACGTTACCCATGAGCACGAGCGTTTATTTAACGTGATTTATGTCGAGGTTGGTTCTGCAGATCAATTTAAATTATTCCCTTTACCACCGGGTCGAACTGTAAAGTTGGAGCAAGGTCTTTGCGGTATTTTTGTAATTTCGCTTGAACAAACTAATTCTTTACTTCAATTCTTACAGGAAGAAGGTTATGCTTACCGTCGTCGCCTCATGGGGCTAATTTAATTTTTTATTTTTTTATTTATGCCTAAATTTTATCAACTAAAATGCTTTCTTTGTCATAAAAAGCACCAAGAAAAAGAGTCTGTAACTACTTGTTTGCGCTGTGGTGGGCCATTGGAAACTTATTATGACTATAAAGCGATCACTCCCCGTCTTAATCTCTATGCCCTAAAAACCGCACCGCTTTCGGCTTTAAAATATATGGCTCTTTATCCGATTGATGATTTTACCAATATTGTTTCTTTAGCAGAAGGGGGAACACCTCTTATTCATGCTCAAAATCTTGGAAAGTCATTGGGACTGAACAAACTGTATATTAAAAATGAAGGAATGAACCCAACCGGCTGCTTTAAAGATCGCGGAACCATGGTTGAGGTCACCAAGGCCAAAGAAATGGGCGCCAAGGCAATTTGCCTCGCTTCAACAGGGAATATGGCAGCCTCGGTGGCGGCTTATTCTTCAGCGGCTAATATCCCCTGCTACGTTATCGTGCCAGAAGGTACTGCCCTGGGGAAATTATCTCAAACCCTAACTTTTGGAGCCAGACTGGTGCAGGTTCGATCTGATTATACCTGCTGCGCAAAATTAGCAGAAAAAATGTCTAAAGAATTTGGTTATTTTCTGGCTGGAGACTACACTTTCCGGACTGAAGGGCAAAAGTCCGAAGGTTACGAAATTATTGAACAACTATACTGGAAAGCTCCGGACTATATTGTTTGTCCAATTGGCTGCGGCACTAATTTTCATGGCATTGCCAAGGGGATTAATGAACTTTTTAACCTTGGGCTTATTGAGCGTAAACCGCGCTTAATTGGAGTACAAACTGTGGGAGCTAATCCGGTAGTGCGCGCTTTTCGCAAAAAAAGAAAATCATGTGAAATTTTAAAAAATCCGAATACCGTGGCTGGAGCCATTGCCGTCGGAAATCCCTTGGACGCAGCTAAAATTCTGCAAGATATTTACGATTCTAAAGGCTTAGTCACAGAAGTCGATGATGAATTTTTACTGCACTGCCAGCAAGAACAAACTCGCGCTGAGGGAATTTTCGCTGAACCATCAGGAACCTTGGCTTACGCAGCGGTTAAAAAATTAAGCTTAGAAGGATTTTTTGAGCCAAATGAGGTTATTGTTTGTGTGGCTACTGGTAATGGACTAAAAGATCCGAAGGCTCCTTTGCGAATTTTACCAGAACCGATTAGTGTTGATCCTCGCTTTGAGGAGATTAAGCGCTTTATTGACCAAAAACTTTATTTAATTCGCGAAAGTGGCCAAAGTGATAAGGCACGCCTGGTTTTTACTAAAAAACCGCACTCCACCAAAGAAATTTCAACTATAATTAAAAAGGAATTTGGCATGACTACAAATGGGACTGTGGCTAAAGCGGTCTATGCCGGAGTAAATGACTTTTTAACTAAAGGCAAGCAAATAAAAAAAGCTGATCTGCAATATATTTTAGAAGAGGTTTTAGACGAAACTTCCTTAACGCATAAAGTCTTAGAAATTAAAGATTTTGAGATTCGCACCACTCTTCACAACCAGGCAGAAGCAGAAATTTGGGTTGTGGCTTTTGGCCATGAAGTTCACAAAAAGCACAAAGGAGTTGGCCCTGTAGATGCCGCTATTTCCGCTTTGCGAGAGATTATTAAGGATCAAGATGTCTTAAATGTGCAACTGATTGATTACGAAGTGCAAATCGATTCATCTGGGGTAGACGCGGCCGTGGAAGTTAAGATGGTTTTAAAAGATAAAAAAGACAATAAGGTAGTGGCCAAGACCACTTCACCAGATGTGATTGTGGCCTCTTTAAAATCGTTTGAAAAAGGATTTAATTTGTTATACTCAAAATAATATTTTCCCTGTAAAATTTTAAAAATCTAGATTTTTAAAACATCGCAATATTGAATCCTAAATGACCTATTTTCTAACCTTTAATACTTATGAAAATCATTAATACGATTGAGGCACCAGAAGCGATTGGCCCATATTCCCAAGCCGTGGCCAGTGGTGGATTTCTTTTTCTTTCCGGGCAAATTGCTCTTAACCCTCAGACCATGACTTTGGTCAATGGTGATGCGGCTATTCAAACCAAAAGAGTTCTTTTGAATATTGAGGCTATTTTAAGGGCAGCCGGAATTGATAAGCGTTATGTTTTAAAATCCACAGTTTTCCTAAAAAAAATGACGGATTTTGCCATGGTTAATAAAATTTATGAAGATTTTTTTGAAGGGCATCGACCAGCCAGATCTACGGTCGAAGTTGCCAATTTACCAAAAGGAGCACTAGTAGAAATTGAGTGCGTGGCAAAAATGAAAGATTAAAAATGCAATTTTAAAAGCGAAGGTGTTTATTTAACAAGAAAGGTTTTCACGCTAGCTTTTAATTGATCAATGGCGAGCGGCGCATCTTGCGCATCGTAAGTTCCAGTTACAATATAAGCTGTAACTCCTTTAACGACGTAAAACTGAATAAAACGCTTACTTTTTAAGGCAGGATCATTTATTCCTTCAAATTCATAAATTTGCCCAGAAGATAATTCTTCTTTTTTTAGTTCCTTAAAACTTAATAATTGAGTGGAGATCGTCTGATAAGTCTCGCTAGCATAATCAACTAAGATCGTTCCTTCGGTTATTTCGTTTCGTACTATATTAATATTGGCGATAAAATCGTGGTCTGCAATATTATTCCGAAACGCAATAACCGTATTTGCAGGATAATCGACCGAAAATTTCTGGATAGTTTCCCAATCTTCAGGCACTTGAATAGAAAAGTCAGCCCCATCTACTAGCCGATAAAAAGGTAAAATTTCATTATTATTGGTTGTCGGAGGAGTTACTGGGTCAGTATCATCACTTCCGAAACAACCTGTAAAAATTAACAAAGAAAATAAAACGGCGCTAGTCAAGATTAATTTTAAGGAGAAAATTTTCATAATAGGAGGATTATTATATGAAATAATTTATACTAATTATAGAAGAAATAATAGCTGGATTTTAATAATTTGTTTAAGATTTTTTAATTTTTCGGAAAGGTTTGATGGCCACGGAACGATAAGCTGAATTCAACTTGCCTTTCCATTAAGAAGCTCTACAATACGCTCACTATGAAAATTGGAATTTTAGTCTATTCAAGTCAAGCTAATTTGCGGTCCAGATGGCTTCCTTCCGATATCAAGATGTTGGCGAATGCTGCTAAAAGCCAAGGTCATGAAGTGAAAATATTTAGATCCAGCAAATGCCAACTTTTTTATGCTAATAGTCGAATGCGCGTCCTCTACGCTGGGAAAAAATTTCCAGTAATTGATATGATGATTCCTCGTCCCACTGTTTTGGATAATGCTGATTTGGAATTGACCCTAAATAAACATTTATTATTAATGGGAATTCCCATGCTTAACGGCTATATGCCTGTTTTAAGAGCAAAAAACAAAATCCGCATGCTCCAAATTTTGACCCATAAAGGAATTAAAGTCCCAAAAACCGTTGTCCTTAAGCGACTGGAATACATGGACGACGCTATCGCTCGAGTAGGGGGCTTCCCTGTTATTATTAAAACACCGCATGGGTCTTTCGGAAAAGGGGTAGCTATCGTAGAAAGTAGACGTTCTTTGCTTTCTTCTCTAGATATTTTGTGGGCACAATCCGCAAATCGTAATTTACTTATTCAGGAATACGTAGCTGAATCCGAGGGGAGAGACATCAGAGCTTTTGTGGTAGGAAATAATGTTATTGCCTCCATGGAGCGCCAATCAACCGAAGGAGATTTTCGTTCCAATATTAACAATGGCGGCACCGGGGTTTCTATGGAGTTAACTGCGGAAGAAATTACCTTGTCTCTCAAGGCCACTGAAGCGCTTAATCTTGATATTTCAGGGGTAGATATTTTACGGACTAAGAATGGGCCGGTTGTAATGGAAATTAATGCCAATCCGGGATTAGAGGGCATTACGGAAGTGACAGGGATTGACGTGGCCGGAGCAATTATTGATTTTGCGGTTTCTAAGGTTAAAGCCGCGGCAGACCACAAAGCACTTTATCCTGATGAAGAGCCCGAGGAGGTTTCCATGCAAGACGAACCAAATGCGGTAATTTAAGCCATAAAAAGAGTCGCTTCCAAAAAAGACCTCAAGCCGAAATAAAACTCATTATGGAAAGTTGGGATTTGAAGAAAAAATTATCTATTATTGAATAACAGCTGGTGGTCTAGTGATTACTTGGTCAATCAAACCATATTTCCCGTATTTAACAGCTTCTTCCGCGGAAAGGAAATTGTCTCGATCTGTATCCTTTTCAACGGTTTTTAAGGGCATTCCAGAATGATGGGCTAAAATTCCGTTAAGTCGACCTTTTGTGTGAACAATGTGCTTAGCATGAATTTCAATATCCGAGGCCTGCCCTTCCACTCCACCCAAAGGTTGGTGAATCATAATTTCCGCATTGGGAAGTGCGAAACGTTTACCTCGTGCCCCAGCAGCAAGCAGTACAGCTCCCATTGAGGCAGCCATCCCGATACACACCGTGGAAACGTCTGGCCGAATATACTGCATGGTGTCGTAAATTGCTAAACCCGCGGTCACATGCCCTCCTGGTGATTGGATATACATCACAATGTCCTTTTTAGGATTATCTTTTTCCAGAAAAAGCAATTGCGCAATAATAGAATTGGCAACTTGATCATCGATCCCACTGCCAAGAAAAATAATGCGATCTTTGAGTAATCGAGAATAGATATCGTAACTCCTTTCCCCCTCATGATTACGCTCAATAACAATCGGTGCTAAAACGGTATCCAAAGGAGAAATAACCTTACCATTTTTCGTGGATGTCTGCTTTTTCGTTAATTTTGAGGTAACCGGAGAATAAAAATTAGGCATCTTAAATGGTTAAATTAATAATTGATCGCTAATAACTATATCAGTTTTTACCTGATTTATGAATCGCCACCTAATGACAAAACAAATATTTATTGTCTTAATATTTAACTAATCAGACCTAAAAACCGCTTCCTTTTTAATTCTCAAGGTTACTAGGTGAAGCCCCCCAGTTTCGAGCAGGATCATGGCCACAGGGCAGAGTTATAATAAATTTAGCTCCTCCTTCAATCCCACCATTCCCATCGCATTTAATATCCCCACCCCATGTTTTTACCCGGTTGGCTATTTCGGCTAATCCAAAGCCTGAACTTTCCTTAGTTGAAAAACCTCTTTCGAAAATCTTTTTAGTTAAACTCTGCTCAACCCCATTGCCGCTATCCATAACCTCAATAATAATTTGTTCCCCCTGCGTAAAAGCCCTTATCTGAAATTCAGAACCTCTTTTATTTTGAAAACTATTAGTGATCATATTACTCAACCATCTAATAAATTCATGAGGATTAATCGTTGCGCCTAATCCATCCTGAATTTCAAAAGGCTTAAAATTCAGACTCTTTCCATAAATTAAATTTTGGGTAACTTCAAATTCATGTAATAAAGATGTTAAATCAACACGCCCCACCAAAAGACTGTTCCAAGATTTAATAGCTATTAAGATATGGCCTACTAATCCTTTAGCCGCGGCGGCTTGTCTCTCATAAAGCGCAATTTTATCTTGATCTGGTTTTGCTTTACTTCTTTCCCTCCTGGCCATACCAGAACACATCTTTTCTAGACTTTGTAAATTACGAAGATCGTGATCTATTTGCGCTAGCTGGCCATCATCTAACGTTTCACCTACTCGAGCTGCTATGCCAGTTTGCATACCGTTAATGACTGGCAAATCGGGAAGAGGCAAAAACCCTGCGGGGTAAACAGTGCCCACTTCATCCCCCCCTACCTGTCTCTCTATTTCCGATGAGTCGCTCATAACGACAAAATTATTTTATAAATTCAACCAATTCAACCAAATTGAAACTATATTTTATCACAAATTAATCCTTTCTACCAGGCTAAAATTTATGGGTTTTCTAAATCTTGACGCCCGATTTTCCTCCAAACTATTACAATTTATCTTAAAAAGGTTTGACTTCCGCAAAACCATTGCTAAAATAGCTCTGCTCTGAATCGTCCCTAATGTTTTTTACGGTCGATTTTAGACCTTCTTAAGTGACCTTTGATATCTTGGTTGTAACAGAGAATCCTGACTATTCCTATTTATTTAGGAAATAAAACTGTCGTTTTTCGACAGTTGTGCTTTTAATTGAGCAATCAAATTTTTCTTTGGAGAGTTTGATCCTGGCTCAGGGTTAACGCTGGCGGTGTGTATAATACATGCAAGTCGAGCGCCCAGCACTTTGTTTCTAAGGAACTTCTTTAGAGATAAGGTGCTGGGAGCGGCGAACGGGTGAGGAACACGTTGGTAGCTACCCCATACTCAGGGATACCCCATCGAAAGGTGGGCTAATACCGGATGGCCCCGCAAGGGTAAAGCTTTTGCGGTATGGGAGGCGCCTGCGGCCTATCAGCTTGTTGGTGAGGTAACGGCTCACCAAGGCTATGACGGGTAGCTGGTCTGAGAGGACGACCAGCCACAGTGAGACTGAGACACGGCTCACACTCCTACGGGAGGCAGCAGTAAAGAATCTTCCGCAATGGGCGAAAGCCTGACGGAGCAACACCGCGTGATTGATGACGCCCTTCGGGGTGTAAAGATCTTTTCTGGGGGAAGAATTCTGACGGTACCCTAGGAATAAGCACCGGCTAAACTCGTGCCAGCAGCCGCGGTAATACGAGTGGTGCAAGCGTTACCCGGAATTATTGGGCGTAAAGCGTCCGCAGGTGGCGCATTAAGTTGGGTGTTAAATCCCTCAGCTCAACTGAGGATTAGTACCCAAAACTGGTGTGCTAGAGACTTGGAGAGGTTAGTGGAATTCGGTGTGTAGGGGTAAAATCCGTAGATACACCGAGGAACACCAAAAGCGAAAGCAGCTAACTGGCCAAGTTCTGACACTCATGGACGAAAGCGTGGGGAGCAAACGGGATTAGATACCCCGGTAGTCCACGCCGTAAACGATGGATGCTAGTTGTTGGTTCCGCTCGACCGGAATCAGTGACGTCGCTAACGCATTAAGCATCCCGCCTGGGAAGTACGGTCGCAAGACTAAAACTCAAAGGAATAGACGGGGACCCACACAAGCGGTGGAGCATCTGGTTTAATTCGATAGTAAGCGAGGAACCTTACCCAGACTTGACATCCTCCGAATCTTCTCGAAAGGGAAGAGTGCCGTAAGGAACGGAGTGACAGGTGCTGCATGGTTGTCGTCAGCTCGTGCCTTGAGGTGTTCGGTTAAGTCCGTAAACGAGCGCAACCCTTGTCCTTAGTTGTTTTTTTCTAAGGAGACTGCCCTGCATAACGGGGAGGAAGGTAGGGATGACGTCAAATCAGCATGGCCCTTATGTCTGGGGCGACACAGGTGCTACAATGGCCGGTACAACGGGTTGCCAAGCCGCAAGGCGGAGCCAATCCCTAAAAACCGGTCCTAGTTCGGATTGAGGGCTGCAACTCGCCCTCATGAAGTTGGAATCGCTAGTAACCGCGCATCAGCCATGGCGCGGTGAATATGTTCCTGGGTCTTGTACTCACCGCCTGTCAAGTGATGAAAGGAAGGGGCACCCGAAGTACCTCCGATAAGAGAGGTCCTAAGGTGAAACTTCTGATTGGCACTAAGTCATAACAAGGTATCCGTACGAGAACGTGCGGATGGACCACCTCCTTTTAGGGAGTAATTTTTTACTTCTGATGGTCGAGCTTATTTAAGATTTTTTCTTAAATTAAGAATTGACTGTTTAATCAGTCAACATCAAAAAATGAAGGGGTTCTCTGTTGCAATTAAGGTATCAAAAAATAGCAAGCCATTGATTTAAATGGCTTTTTTAAGATAGGAAAAAGGAATTTCAATTGCCTTAAAGGTGATTTTACGGTATAATTTTATGAATTTGTTTGCGAGCGTTTATCACTAATTATTTTTTTATGGCTTTCGGAGCTGAACAGGAAAAATCGGCTGGTGGCCCTACTCAAACACAAAAAGAACAAATCGAGGCAAAGAAAAATCAAGAAATGTTACAAAGGGCAAAAAGTATAGGGGAAAGAGTCTCTAAGTTGGCGATTTTGCTCAGCGGACAGCAGGAAAAAATAACTTTTGATGAATCTTTCCCGATTCAATCGGTTTCTGTAAAACCTTTCAGGAAAAATAAACCCCAGATACAGATTGATGTTTTATATCGGGATAAAAGCCACTTATACATTCGCCCAAACGGAGAAGACATTTTTTTAATGACAGAAAGTGGTGAAATTCTTGGCCGGGTAAAACAAGGGAAAGACTCCATTACTCAAGATCCTCATAGTGTTCTTCAAAAGTTAGAAGATTTAGAGGAAGCGTTGCAGGCGCTTAAAACTCAGAGAGAAACAAATGAAGTGCACTTCGAAACATCCGTGGCATTATCCAGAGTTCAAGAAGAAATAGGAGAAACGTCTAATTTCCCACAGCAAAAAGAACATCTTCACACACTCGGTTTTCAATACGGGGAACTCATCGATTTTTTTAGTGCAAATGGACAAACAGATTTTCAAATGACTTCTCCTGATACAGGGAATCGATATCGAATTCAAATTGTAAAGACTGGAGAAACGAAATCCTGCCGTATAGACCTCATCAAAAACGACCAATCAGTCCCCGCTTCCTATAATTCCGATCTAGCGCTATTGGCTTCAAGGAATCGAGTTTTGTTTAATCTCTATTTCGAAGAAAAAGAAGGCGGATATTTCCTAAAAGCCAACCCCGGCGTGAGACAAAAAGAAGCGGGATTGGTGATGAGTTTAAATACTGCCAAAGGTGCCATTACATTGATAGACAATATTTATAAAAGTTATTATGAGAAAGGGGAAAGTTTAAGAAAAATTTCTAGGACTTACGAATTTCAATTTAATGATTTAGCGCAAGAACACCCTTACCTCTTTGAAAGATATTTTACGAAAAAGGGCGATTCTTATGTGTTTCAATATCAAAGTATGGAAGAAGCAAGAGCCTTACTAGAAGCTGATGAAAAGGACGTACAAATCGTGCGTAAGATTATGAGAGAAGTTGATTGGCGAAACACGAAAACTGGGGTTGAAATTATTATTTCAGGAGAGGAAGAAAGCCAAATGATCCGACTCCGCGGCCCAAAAACTTTTAAATTCGCTAATGGGGATTATGAAATGACGAAAAAAACGGCATCTGGACAAGAAATTTTTACCCAAAATGCCCTAAATTTTATGGATGAGCTGTATGGGAAACTTCCTATGTTAGAAACAAGGAAAAAACAAATATTCGATGAAAAAAATTCATCGAAAAAGGGAGAAAGCCAAACAAACCCTGAAGGAGATACCCCACCCCCCACCCCAGAAAACCCGGAAAATCCAGAAAAAGATCTACCAGATGAGGAACCGACCATTGATTTAGATAATTTTTAGATTAAACCGTTACACTATCAATTTACTTTTAGTTATTTTTATGTTATTATAATATGAAAAAAATTTAATCCCATAACAAAAATAAAAATGTTCACTTCTAAAAAAATTCGCAATATTTCCCTTGGAATATTTGGCGTCTTGATAATCGGGACACTCGTTATTGGCGCCAATAACTTAATCAATTTCCAGGGCAAAACCAAAATTAATGTTAAACCTATAAATTTCACAAATCAACAAACAACTACTCAAGCTTCGAAATCCGAACTTACAACCTCGGATTTAGTCGGCGCGATTAAAATTGAGTCTAATTTAGTTATTGCTCCTTTGGACGCTAACTATAATGGTAATGGGCAAGTTAAAGTTTATAACTTCAAAATTACTAATACCTTAAAACAAGACCTAGCTGTTTATAAATTAAGTGCTGAATTTAGCCAAGAAGGATTTGAGGCTTCGCCTCTAAAAGAAAAAAACAGTTGGTCGCTCTCGAATGCGGATCACGGTAACACCTTGTCCTTAAGCCAGGAATCAATTTATCAACAAGTCCCTTTTATCCTTAATACTCCTTTGATTCTAAAAGCAGGTGAAATCCAAAATTTAGCGATAAGTGCACCTTTAAATTATGATTCCAAAGCCCAAAAAAGCACTGGCCAAGCCATGTTTAATGTTTGGCTACCAGAGGAAACCATTGGTTCTACTAAAGTGGCTCCTGGCCCAAAATCAGGAACAAGCTATGATGAAGTTGATAAGGCCGGGGCTTATCATATTTTCTCAACCTCCTCGACCGTTTATTTTAATTCCGCCTACCCAGACAACACAACGCAAAGTGTTGATAAACTACCAAGCAAAATTAATCGCCTAACTTGCGACGAAACAACCTCAGCGTCTTGCGTAGACACAAGCAAAGATGAATCAACCGCTATCTCGAATGAACAGCCAAATTCCGGAAGCGATAAAAATATTTCCAGAGGTGAATTTATAAATATTATTTATAGTGATTTGAAATTAGTTTATCTGGGTAATGAACAATCCTGCATAGATGTTTTACCTTCCTATCAATACTATAATGCAATCCAATACGCTCGTGAGCACGGTTGGATTCAAGGGTATGCAGATGAAACATGTAAGCCTGAGGCTTTAATTATTCGCTCGGATGCTGCCAAAATTATGGATATTGCCTATGGGATTCAACTTCCTGACTCATATAAAGGTTATTTCCAGGATGTTCCGGCTGATGTTTGGTTTACCAGCTATGCAGAAGGTCTTTATGAGGCTGGCGCCGCCAAGGACTATGGAACATATTTTTACCCATCAAATTACTTACAAGAAAACGACCTCTACTATTGGATTAATAATAAGAAATAAGAGAACTTTCGGAGCCAATTTGAGGAGCTATAAAGAGCCTATTCGCTCATCGGTGAGCTTGGTACATTTCTGATTTGGATTATTTAACCGAAGCAGCCTATTGCTTTTAATTCCATTTCATACGTAGTTTCACGAATCTCGAGGGCACTCTTGGGAAAGAGAGGGATGTAGAATAGGTATGCTTAATATCTAAACCACATCCCATGAAACTATATCAT
>LBWM01000004.1 GCA_000993615.1 Candidatus Peregrinibacteria bacterium GW2011_GWF2_39_17
AAAACCGTTAGATTGGCAGTCAACCACGCCCTCGATTTGTGGCCAAAACATGATTCAGTGTTTTATCCCCATGCCAGGCACCGGTAGCGCTGGAGAAAACTGCAATTTTGAAGACCCCAACCAAACTTGGGCTATGGACTTCGAAGATAAATGTAACTGGGACAAAATTGGATATAATGAAAACATAACCATTCCCCTATATTATTCAGACCCCATTTGTACCCAAGACGGAATTTGCAATCCGGCTGAAACAAGCATGGCTGAATTTGCTTTAAAAATCCGCACTCCAAATGGCGAAACACTCGCTGGTGGCGATAAAACAATCATCATGAACTGGGAAATCAGCGGCGATTGCGACGTAGACGGAGATTATGTAGGGGATGAAACGTGCTATTTGCTGCCAAAAAACCCCGAATGGGAATTAGACTCAAACACCCAACTATCAGCAACTAGAATTAATAACGCCGCCACAATAAATTACGAAATCCTTATGGAAATTGATGAAGGCACTAACGATTTTAATCAAGATCCTTATTTAATTATTGATTTTTTAACTGCTTTTTTCGGTGACCACTATCTTAACCGCGAAATTTTAAATCCTGTCCTAAAACTAATTGTTATCTCGCCCTTAATTGATTCTCTATATTCTACCCCTATCCCTTATCTTGAATATCAAATCACCACTGATAAAAATATTTCCGATAATAAAATTATTTATCTTGCTGATGGGAAAAGCGAGGGTAATCAAGGAATTTATGTTCAGCATCTTAGAGCAACTCAAAGCCTAGGCAATGCCGCAGTCATTAACTTTGTAGTGCAAAATTAGTTTGACAAAACACCTATTTTTATGCTAAAAATATAAACCTCTCATAATCCTAACCATAGGATAATATGGAAAATCTAAAAAACGCTACACGGGTCGATAAAACGAAAACCCCACCTATTTTAGGTATACCTCAACTCGCCGTATTAACTGGAGCTACAAGTGCTTTTTCCGCTAAAATTAGTCAAGCCGCCGCTCCTATGATTTTAGGGACAAACACAGATCAATTCGAAACCATAATTGTTATCAATCCAGATGGTGAAATATTTAGTCTTGAATATCCAATAACAAATATCACTGCTAATGATTTTACAATAGGAGGGACTTTATCCCTTCCTGATGGAAGAGTAATTTTAAGTGTCGCTAGCTTTGGGACATCAACTTACGCTTTACTTGAGGGATCAGATTTATCAACAAATTACCCCACATTTAGAGACCTTCATATCTTAACAAATGCGCCTCGTAAAATATCTTATGATTCAACAACAAATGGCATTGCTGTTGCGAATCAAGGAGGTGATAGTGCAACTGTTTGTGATGAAAATTTTATAGCATGTGATGAATATCCATTAATAACAGGGAGTAAGCCATTCGAAGTAACTCCCATTCCAGGACAAAGTCGATACTTTGTTGTTTTAGCCCCTGGTGTTAAAAGAATCGATATTTATGATTTTAACGCTCAACCTCCAATTTTATTAAAATCATTTGAAAATTTCCAAAATCCAAGCGGAGCTGTGTGGATAAATAATTCATTATACATCACTTCCCGTGATCAAAATAAATTAGGGAAAGTGACTTTTTCGGATCTCAGTAATCCCTTAACTGCCGAATATAAAGATGTAGCAACTTTTAATTTTAGTCCATTAGGGGGATTAGTAGCTCATCCTACTAACCATGATAAATTGATAATAGGAGGAAATTTAGTGGCTTCTGGTCAGCCAGGACAGTTAGCCATTTTCAATTCAACAACTGAAAAAATAGAAAGCATCGCTGATTTAGGAAAAGGATATACCCTGGCAGAAGGTGGAGCTGTGGATGTTGATAAAACAACAGGAGACATATGGGCAGTATTACCATTCAAAGATATAATCAAAGCATTCAACTCCAATGATCTTACTGCAACCGGAGAAGAAAAACCTTTATCGGATAACACTTATGGATTTGCTATAGCCGCCGTTCCCGCCACTCCACTCCCCACTGATAATGATGGCGATGGATATACTACAGATGGTGGTGATTGCAACGATAGCGTTTCAGGCATTCACCCCGGAGCCGCAGAAATTTGCAATAACGTGGATGATAACTGCAATGCCGCCATTGATGAAGGAGCTACACACACTTATTATCGTGATGGAGACGGAGATGGATATGGGCTAAATTCTTCAACAAGTACAGCTTGCTATGTACCCACTGGATACTCTGCCATAGGTAATGACTGCAATGACTCCAATTCTTTTGCTTATCCAGGTGCTTCTGAAATTTGCAACGACGATGATTTAAATTGTGACGGTATTCCGGCTGTTGAATGTGCTACCACGGCTACGCCCGCAAATCCAACCGAGACCCCATTACCTACTCAAACCCCTCAACCAATTGATCATGATGGTGATGGGCAAACATCTGAACAAGGCGATTGTAATGATCTGGACGCAACTATTTATTCCGGGGCGCCAGAACGAGCTGATGGCCAAGATCATAACTGTAACTTTCTATTAAGCGGGCAATTAGACGGTAAAACTCCTTGGACTGTTAATACAGATCCAGAAACTCCAGTAGGAAGCTATGATTATCAAATAGAAGTACAAAGCGGAGCTGCCTTAATTAGCCTTAAACAAAATCCAGGAACAGGCGAATACACCATTTCTTATGACGTGGCATCAGGCGCTTCAAATACAAACTTTAATTTTGCAAAAAATCCAGACGCACCATTAGCTTCAGTCCAAGAAGTCATGAACGGAATGCCTGCAGGTTGGATGGCAGGAATCAGTGGAACCGTAGTAGAATTTAACACTAAAAGAAGCCAATCTACCTCAGAAACAAATATTAATCTCGTTCATAGAGCAGGTCATAATAATCCAGAAGCTATCTTTACAACAGCTAATCAAACCCTCCATCTAACCAACGATGGTAATCAGGGAGGACAAGCAGATTTTGTTAATCTTCAGGTAAACACCCAAAATCCCAGCATCCCAGTTACAGAAGTTCTTGCTTATCAAAGTAGCGATGAAACACCCTTACCTACTGATATACCAGGTGATGATGACGTTACTAACCCAAGTGAAACCGATACACCGGGTGATGATGACGTAACTAACCCAAGTGAAACCAATACACCGGGTGATGATGACGCTACTAACCCAAGTGAAACCGATATACCGGGCGATGATGACGCTACTAACCCAAGTGAAACCGATATACCGGGCGATGATGACGTAACAGCTACCATAGCACCATCAACCCCTGAAACCACTGCAACATCTGCACCAACCCCCACTCCCATAGCAAGAGAAGAAGAACCCGGCTGCGCCTGTAGTCAGGTTATTAGTGAAAACCCTCTTACTGGTGAAATAAACTTAGACGTATCCCCTCTTTTATTCGCAGCAACACTTCTTGCCCTCAAGTTTAAGGTAAAAAGATAACACCTAAATCGCGCAAACCATAAACCTAGCCTTTAGCCACCTTAAGCGGTAACTTAAAGATTATAAAACCTATGAACATAGCATCCATTCTTTTAATGAAAGCTTTCATAATTGGCTACAAAATTACGGAACCCCAATCAATCTAGAAATTTATTAACTAATATTAATTTATGACTAAATTTTTAATTTTGGAAAGTATACTTGCTATAGCAATAGCAATATTTTTTTATTTAACTCACAAGATATTAAATCTTGCAAACTATGACTTATTCATATTTATCCTATTCCCTTCAGTTATCTATCTATTTAATTTATACTGTTTCAAATATTTAGAATATAAAAATAGACAAACTCTAAAACTAAGCCTATTAGAATTTATTATTCTACTGCCGGTTGTAACTACTTATTTAATTTATCATCAAATAGGTAAATTTACAGAAGATCATTCCATGTTAGAAGTAATTTTTTATATAGTTATTTTCCATGCTATTTATTTTATCTTTATAAATATTTTAGAATTTACTTATTTAAAATTTTTTAAAAACCAAAAAATTCACAATTTAATAATTGAACTAATACCACTATTCTTATTTATCGGTTTATTAATATTTTTAAAGTTTAATTAGGGGGAACTGAAAAAAAGAATATAGCTCTAAACTAATACCCTGGTTAAAATCTAGTCCTTTAGCTCTTTTTATGCTAAAATATAAAGATGAAAAACAAAAAAAATAACCAAAAAATTACCGCCTTAGCAATAATCATCGGAGGAGTAATCCTACTCTCAAGCGGACTCCTATTTCTCAATCCCCTTGAAAAATGGCAATTAAAGCTCACCAATCACCTCTATAATCGCGATGAACCAAGTAAGGATATCATTATTGTCGGAATTGATGAAAAATCACTTAATGACCAGACTGGCTTAGGCCGTTTCCAAAATTGGGATCGCGCCTATTACGCCCAGGCTATCGAAAACCTCGAAAGGCAAGGAGCTGCAGCTATTTTTCTAGATGTCCTTTTTCCTGAAAAATCCCGAGGATTAAGCGAAAAAGCTCTACTCTCCATTATGGGGGGAAACCCCAGCCTAACAGCTTATTTTACGCAAACATCACAATATTTAGTTGATCCCCACCCAAGCGACCAGCTCCTTGCAAAAACTCTTCAAAGTTACGACAACATTGTTCTTTTAAAATTCGGACTAAATACATCAACAAAATACAAAGTTTTTCCTTCAAATTCTATTAATCTTTTTAGCGAAAATTCAAAACAAGGATGGGGCATATTTTATCCTGATATAGATGATGTTATTAGGCGCATACCGTACAAAATTTATGACACCAATGAAAAAAATTGGAGTTACTCAGCCGCCTTTGAAATTTTTCAAGCAACAGGGAAAACCCTACCTGTAAATCTAGAATCAAAATTAGTTAAAGAGAATATGCTAATTAATTTTGCAAATAAACCGTATCAATACTCAAATCTTTCCTTTATTGATATCTACAACAACAATTTTAAGGAAGAAGACGTTAAAAACAAAATTGTACTCATTGGACCTACTGCTGAAAAATTAAAAGACGGTTTCACCACACCAACCCTAGCTTCTATGCCTATGCCTGGAGTGCAGGTCCACGCCAACGCCATCCAAACCATTCTCGAACAAAAATTCCTCACCGAACAATCTGCTATTTCGCAAATTACAACGATCACCGCGGTTAGTTTACTTCTTGGATTTTTGATAATGTTCTTGGGTATTATTCCGGGCATAGCAATCACAGCAGGAACCATCACCGCTTACCAACTTTCCGCACAGTGGTTTTTTAATCACGGATTTATTCTAAATTTAGTATATCCAACAATCGCTTTTTTCACCGTTTATTTAACCATCACCCTCTACAAAACCTTTACGGAAACAAGAGAAAAAGCCGAACTAAGAACGGCATTTGGAAAATACGTCAACAAAAATTTAGTCGAAAAAATCATCGAAAATCCCAACATGCTCAAACTTGGCGGAGAAAAACGCCTCATTACGGTATTTTTCTCAGATATCGCCAATTTCACCACCTTTTCCGAACAAAGAACGCCAGATGCCCTAGTCGCTCAACTTAATGAATATTTTGAGGTTATGGCGAGCCTCATTCTTAAAAACGAGGGAAACTTAAATAAATTTGATGGAGATGCAATTATGGCTTTTTGGGGGGCACCACTCGATCAACCTGATCATGCTTTACTAGCGGCAAAAAGCACTCTCGAATGCCGAATCGCCCTACGTTCGCTCCACGAAAAATGGAAAAAAGAAAATAAACCACTCCTCGATTTTCGAGTGGGATTAGCTACAGGAGAAGTCATTGCCGGAAATGTAGGGTCTAAAGAACGATTCGACTACACAGTCATGGGCGACATTGTTAATTTGGGATCACGCCTTGAAGGTGCCAATAAAATCTATGGCACCCACATGATGATGTCCGGCGCCACCTTGGCCGCCCTGGGAGACACATTTGAAGTTCGTCGCTTAGATCGTCTCCGCGTTAAAGGCAAAAAACAGCCTGTGGATATTTTTGAACTTTTAACTCCGAAAGGGCAACTCAGTCAAACACAGCAAACAATTGTAAACAACTTTCATCAAGCCCTAGAATTCTACCGAAACGGCCAATTTGAAGAAGCCAAAACTCATTTTTTGGAAATTGCTCAACTCTCCCCAGAAGATGGTCCAACTCAAACCTACCTAAAACGTTGCGACGAATTAAAACAAAACCCACCCCAAAACTGGGATGGGACATGGACATTAGATCACAAATAATTAGACAGCAAATGCTTCATCTGAATCATCAAAAACCCCCCACTCTAACAACAAGTTTTCTTTGACAGAAAAATTAATATGATAAACCTCATAGCCATGCTATCATCCACCAGCCTACTTTATTTTGCACTCATCCCAATTCGCAATAAAAACAAATTATTTTTATCCTTACCATGAATCAAAATCCTCAACCAAATACATCTCCAATCAATCCCCAAAGCGGACCGAGCTTTTTCAACCTAGGAATTGCTCCTAAATTAATGGAAGTCATAACTCGCTTGAATTACAAAATTCCAACCTCGATCCAGCGCCAATCCATTCCGGTTGGTCTACAAGGCAAAGACCTGGTAGGCGTGGCGCAAACCGGCACCGGAAAAACATTAGCCTTTGGTATTCCTTTAATTCAACGCCTTATTCAAATCCCGGGCAGTAGTGGGTTAATTGTTTTGCCTACGCGCGAATTAGCACTCCAGGTCGATGAAGCTCTACGCCAAATAGGTTCCAGCCTTGGGCTAAAAACAGTCGTAATTATTGGAGGCGCTCCTATTCGTCAACAAATTCAAAAACTAAGCTATAACCCACATATTATTATTGCCACACCTGGTAGGCTTAATGACCATTTACAACAAAGAACAGCTAATCTAAAAAATGTTAAAATTGTGGTCTTGGATGAAGCAGACCGCATGCTGGACATGGGCTTCGCTCCCCAAATTAAACAAATTTTTCAATACCTACCGCAAGAACGCCAAACCATGCTTTTTTCCGCTACCTTAGGCCCTGAAATTATGAAAATGGCAACTAGTTTTCTTAAAATCCCCATTCGGATTGAAGTAGCCCCAACCGGTTCAGTAGCCGACCATCTAACTCAAGAAATATTTATCATCTCCAAGCCTGATAAATCCAGGCTAGTTGATAAACTTTTACAGCAATATTTAGGCTCAACTCTTATCTTTACCCGCACAAAATACGGAGCTCGCAAATTAACCCGAGAAATTAAAAACATGGGACACAGCGCAGTTGAAATTCATTCCGATTGCTCCACCTTCCAACGCAAAGATGCTATTGCCGGCTTTAAATCAGGTAAATATCGAATTTTAATCGCTACCGATATCGCTTCCCGCGGTATCGATGTAAATAATATTGAACTGGTTATAAATTATGATTTACCCACCAACACCGAAGATTACGTGCACCGTATTGGACGAACCGCCAGAGCCGGCGGCAGCGGCCATGCCATTTCTTTGGCAACTCCTGACCAACGCCGAGAATTACGCAACATCGAACGCTTAATTCGGAAAAACCTACCTATTTCACCTGTGCCACAATTACCACCCCAACGACCATCTCCGACAATGCCAGACCACCACGACCAAAAATCTTTTTCAAAAAGCCATTCGGCTCAAAATAATTCTAGATTCCGCCGAAGACCGCCTTCTCGCGATCGAAAATACGGCTCGAATCATCACAGAGACTAACCGTTTAAGAAACCGCGAAAAAAAATCTTAATCTTCATTTTCTCAACACTGGAAAAGAAATTATAATTTTACTCCCAACTTTTCAATTTCGCTCTCAATCCATTTTCCTGCTTCTTGTTCATCTTTTTCTATTGCCATTTCCACGCCTCGCTTGGCGATTTCAAGTAGGGATTTGGATAATTTCTTTGTTTCGTACATTTCAGTAATTTTCTCTTTAATCTCTTCTTGTATTTCTGAATCAATTTTTGGCAGAAGAAAATTTAAAATATCCTCATCTGTAATTATTGGATAAGATGTCCCAGTATTAAATTTCAACGAAAAATCTAATAGCGGTTTAAGACGAAGAAAAACCATAAGTGTTTCTTTGTTTACAACTCCATTTTCTTGCAAAACGGTAAAAGCTCCACTTCCCACATAATAATCACAATCAACAATACCTATTGCTCCACGATATGGTCTAACTTTTGAAACGATTACATCATCCTTCTGTAATTTTATTTTCGCATTTGCTGGTAAATCTGATCCTTGAAAAATCATTGATTCCATACTTCCATCTGAAGTGCTTACACAACCAATTTCGATATAATCGTATTCTTTATCGCTTATCTTTTTAAATGATTTTTTATTTGGTTTAAATTGTCCTTTGATGAAATCAAATCCGCCTTTATATTTTTTCACCGCTTCAATAATCTCCTCGTATTTTGGTTGAAAATACTCCGCGTCAAAACGCTCGGATTCTTGTGTTTCGGAAAAGTTTTTAACAAAAGAAAGTGTGTGTTTTGGTCTCCAGCTCAAAAGTCCGAGTTCGGAAAAGAGTAATTGCTCGGCTTGTGAATAAAATAATGAAGAATTTTCTTTGTATTGATTAGCTGTAAGGACTAATTTATGAATATTTCCTCTTAAACTCTGTGAGACATTGGCGATTTTTAAGTTTCTAATATCTTCAAGCTCTAGTTTTCCTTGCCCTGATAACATGGCTACTCTTAAAATCTGGTTTCTACCAAATTTTGAAAGTAAATATGCAAGCAAAAAGCCAGATTCAATTCTATCTTTCTTTATACTTAATCCAGTTACATTTTGACTAAAATTGTACTTTGGAAATTTTGGAGGAAGAATCGCAACATCGCCAATGCATGCACCAATCTTTGTAAATACTATATCACCATCTGTTAATTGCGTTTTTTTGTGGATTTTATGAACATCTTCATCAAGATACACGGTCGATGTAAAATTCAATAATGGGTCTTTGATTTCTGATGTTCTTATCAGTGGTACTCCTTCTTCTCTGTAATAATCAGGGCTAATATCAAAAATTCCTTTTTTGCAAAAATTGCAAAACTCATTTAATGATGAAAATGTTGCGTTATTTAACAACTCATCTGTTTTTAAAAATTCAGGCAAATAATAATCAGCGTCTATTCTGATTCCTTTTTGTAGCTGATTATAATTTACAACTGAATATTGCATAGTTATTCCGCAATTAAACTTTTGATAATTTTGATCATGGTTTCTTTTTCTTTCGGGTCGCTTTCGGCGATAAGTAAAGCAAGCGCAGTCAAGGCATTATCATTGATTTTTCGCTCGCCGGATTTTTTGAAAAGATAATTTAATTTGTCCAGAAAATAGACAAACAAAAACGCCGCTGAACGTTTATTTCCATCGAGAAAAGGATGATCTTTGATAATTAAATAAAGCAAATGTGCCGCCTTGTCTTCAATAGTTGGATACAGTTCTTCTTTACCAAATGTCTGGTACAGCCCCTTTATAATGCCATCAAAACTTCCGCCTCTTTTCTGACCAAACAAATCGCCAGCTTCTTTTTTAGAAATAAGCTCATTTTTTAATTCAGCGATAATTTTTAGGCAATCTCCATATTTTAAAACAAATTTTGTTTTTCTGCCTTTTCCGACGCTTAAATTGCCTTTATCATATTGTCCCAGCAGAGAGAGTGTTTTGGAATAATCCACCAATAAATTCAAAATCTCAGTTTCTTGTCCTTGCAATAATTCCTTTTTTGACTGCTTTTGCAAAAATAAAACAGCCTCTTGGAGCTCGTGAAATTTATTTTGCGTTTCAAGCAATCTTTTTTCATTTATAGCGTAACCTTTAAGCACATATTGTCGTAATGTTTTCGTTGCCCATTGGCGAAATTTAGTAGCATTGGCAGAATTAACCCGATAACCAATAGAAAGAATAAGATCTAAATTATAGTATTCCACCTTTCTTTTCACCGCTCTTTTCCCTTCTATTTGAACTGTTTCCGAAATGGAAACAGTTGATTTTCTGCCCAGTTCACCAATGTCAAAAATGTTTTTAACATGCTTGGAAATAGCCGCTTTTTGCACATTAAAAAGAGCGCCGACTTGTTGCTGTGTCAAAAAAATTGTTCCTTTTCCGGCATCAAAACGCACTTCTACCGCCCCGCTTGGAGCCTGATAAATCGCAATTTGTTTGCTATCTTTTTTCATAATTATTTCCAAAAACTTAATTCCTCTTCTTTTGCCCATTCAATAAACTTTTCTGCCACGCCGCCCTCCAATTCTCCGTCGTGGTTGTGCAAATCGTGATTAATTATCAAGTGGCCATTTTTATCCAATTTTGACTGACCGCCTCCGTTTTTCAAAAATACATATTCGCCGGAATTGTCTTTGCCTGATTTTTCCGAAACCGCAAAGAAAATTGGGTAGTCTTCAACTTTTGGGCAAAGCTTATCGTCCCATTTCTGCACAAAAAGTACGCTTGTCTTGGTTCCCGTGTGCGGTTTGAAAGTGTTTACATGGAGTCCGACAACCGCCAAAATTCTAGCTTTTTCGGAAATATACTCACGAATATTTTTGTCCGAGGTATTGTTGAAACGGCCTTGCGGTAAGACAATCGCCATTCTTCCGCCCGACTTTAAAAAATTTAAGTTTCTTTCAATAAACAAAATGTCGCGTCCGACTTTTGATTTTGGTTTATTCTTGTCGTTGTAGCCAAGATCGTATTTATGGATTATACGGGATTCTTTGATGTCTCCGGCAAAAGGTGGATTTGCCATAAGAATATCAAAATTAAATTCTTTGTAAGAACTTTTATCTTTTTGCAGAGCTTCAAGTCTTTTTAATCCTGCGCCATACACTTCCAGCCAATCGCGATTTTGGATTGTCTCATTCCAGCGGTCATAATCAAGATTGTTGAGGTGCAAAACATTGGTGTTTCCGTCTCCGGCAATCAGATTTAAGGTGCGAGCTACACGCACCACTTTTTCGTCAAAATCAATGCCAAAAACCTTAAGCACATTTTCTTTTTCATCTTCGGAAATATCCGTATTTTGAAATAGATGTCCCGTGATTTGGAAAATAGTGTGTACGGTAAATCCGCAAGAACCGGCGGCGGTGTCCACCATGTATTCACCAGCTTTGGGATTAAGCATTTTGACGCACATATCAATCACATGACGAGGCGTGAAGTATTGGCCTTTTTCTCCTTTTGATGACTTGTTGACCAAGTATTCAAAGGCTTCATCTATAATTTGTAAATTAGAATTGAAAAGTTTTATATCCTGTAAACTGGAAACGCTAACGGAAAGATGAGAAGGTGAAAGCTGGATTTGGCTGGATTCGTCAAAAACGCCAGGCCATTTGGCTTTGGCTTCGTCAAAAAGTTTTTGGATTTTCTTTTTAAGTTCACTTTCTGATTGTCCGGTATTTCTAAATTCCAAAACCCTGAAATTGGAATCATCAATTTTTACCAAAACTTCTTTCACCTTGTCATAATCTCCACGATCTTCTTTGCTTAACTTATCTTCAAGATAAATTTCCAAACGCATTTTATCTTTTTTACTCTGCAATTCATCGTACAGTTTAGTGAAAATCAGTTTAAATACTTCCTCAAAAACATCCACGCCAGCGTTTGCCAAAACCTCGTCTTCCATTTCCTGAATAATAGTTTTGAGCGATTTTCCCTCATTTGGAATTTTGTCTTTGATGATTAAGTCTTTGAGGGTAAATCTTTCTTTTAAAATATCTTCAAGCGTTTGGTCGGCTTTTGGAATATCGGTAATGTCTTCAAAATAATTCGGGTCCTTGCGGTTGTAATGCGAAATTTGTCCGCCGTTGGTCCAAACGGCAATCGGCGCGCCGGTGGCGTTGGTGTAAGAACGAAGCTGATTTTTTCCGTCTTGGAGCTTTGGCTTTTTGATTTCAACGATGATGTATTCAACAGTCGGGCGGTCTTTGTCAAAAATAACAATATCAGCGGATTTTACCTCGCGACCAAAATGGATTGCATGTTCAAATTTGATTCTCTTTTTTGGATAACCATATTCAAAAAGCAACTTCATCACATAGAGCTGACGAACAACTTCTTCCGGCCTTAAAATAATCTCCTTATCGCGGATCGCGCAAGATACATAAAACTTACCATCTTTTACAATAATTCTCTGTTCAAGATCTCCAATTAATTTTGGATCGAACAATAAAAGACTGTAATTTGAATCTTTTAAAATTTGCTGTAATTTATTATTTTCAGTCATAACGTAACAAACAAAAATCACCTTATCCTCTTAATTTTTCTCACTCCTATTTTGCCCCAAATTATACCAATCAATACTTCGCGATAAAAACATCACCAAGGCCAAAATCACGAAAAGCCCAACGCTTCCTACTAATAAGGCATAATCTTGTAATTGCAAAAGCGAATAAAAAAATCCATACAAAGCCACCAAAATTAATGCCACTAAACCACTTGATCGTAACGATCTAAAAACAGCCCTTGAATAAGCAGCCACCAAAACCACAGTAGCGATTGTGGCCACCAAATACGCCAAAGCAAAAGCAATATATTCAGAAAGCGAAAGCAGCAACAAGTAAAAAAGACAAATCGCGAACCCAACTAAAAGATATTGCAAAGGATGCACTCGTTTCCGCTGAAAAATTTCTATAAAAAAGAAGCTCAAAAAAGTCAGAAAAATCATCATTAAGGCATATTTAACAGCTCTGGTGTTTTTTTGATAAGTATCCACTGGCAATAATAAATTAACCCCAAAAGCCGATCCCGCAATTAATTGCGGCTGCCCACCAGTAAATTCATTACCATAAACAAAAGTCTCATCAAAACCCTTTCCATCTCTTGTGCTGGAAAATCCATAAGTTGCATCAAGCCATTCCTGCGGAAAACTCCGATTAAAATGCAAGACATTCCAACTAGCCGTGAACCCCTCCTTTGAAATATCTCGTGTTGTTGGCAAAAAAGCACCGTCAAAGCTAGGGTTTGCCCAAGAAGAATTCAAATTCGTCACCGTTGTTTTACCTACCGGATTAAAAGCCAACCACTCACTACCATTTAAGCGAAGATTTATTTTAAAATCATATTTATCATTTCCTGAATTATTATTAGCAATTTTAATTGGGGCATTAACTCCTGAATCAAACAAATCAACATCCGGGATACCAGGCTCAAAACTCAATTTTTCTCCGTTCCAATCCAAACCAAAATTCTCACTAATCCCTTTCATATCAGTAATTCCCATCGAGACATAAGCCTTTTCCCATAAAAAATAATTACTATTAAGTTTTAAAACCGAAACATCAGGGAAAAGAAAAGAACCGGAAATATTCAAATCAGTTGTATAAAGCACTAATTCATAAATACTTCGAGATCTAATTTCGGGCTCAACTACACCATCAATTTGTAAAGTCTCAGGAAGAAAATGAGCTGTCCCATTTTTATATTCAGTTGCATAAGGAACATTCAAAATCGGCCCCGTAAGCACCTGGGAATTAGCCCATTTAGAAGCAACCTCTATTTTAACATTAGAACTACGCATTTCCCTTTCCCTAATCACCCCATCAATTATCGAAGACGGAATCATTAAGATAAGCATCAAAAACCCAATCGCAAAAATCTTTAACCCAATCGAATTACTCATCCAAGAGTTCAGACGACTAAAAAAAGAAGATTCCATAATGGTTTAAAGTTAATCAAGTATATTTAGGCTAAATTATAGCAGTTTTAAATATTGCTACAATTAATTAATTCACCAACCAATTACACTTTTGCACTTTCCTCCCCACCCCTTCCGGGGGGCTAACCACCCCTCAACCCCCTTATAGCACATCACCCCTGAACAAAACCTTTCAAAAAAATGAAAAATCTATAAAAAATTCATAAACAAAACCACAAACGAGCCAAATAGCATAAATGCAGCCAAAACATTAAAATTTTATTAATAAATTACAAAATATAAAAAAAGACTTGCACCACAAAAAATGATCAGGTAAAATCCTACCGCTCTAATCGGCGATGCCGTTTTAGTATAAGCTCTTTATCAGTTTTATGGCCAAACAAGTAATTCAAGTATACGGAGTGATTCAAGAATGTCTTCCAAACGCGACCTTTAGAGTAAAAATTGACGACCCGAATTACCCTAAAAATCACTTAATTCTATGCCACCTCTCTGGTAAAATGCGAGTTAATTATATCCGCATTATCCCAGGAGATTACGTAACCGTTGAATTAACCCCCTACGATTTATCCAAAGGAAGAATTGTCTATCGCCACAAATCAAAACCTAAAGAAGCTCTAAATTCCCCTGAACAAATTTCCGAACCAGAAGAAGCTAAACCCGCAGAAAACTCTGCGCCCACCGAAACCCCCTAACTAAAAATACATGAAAGTTAAAAGCTCTATTAAAATAATTTGTGATAAATGTCAACACATTTGCCGTCGTGGCGTAAAAAGAGTAATTTGTAAAAACCCACGCCACAAACAACGCCAAGGGTAAAAGCTCTCAAAATCGTTAACTTAATCAAATCTTAATATCTAAATATGGTTCGAATCGCTGGAGTTAATCTCCCCAATGAAAAAAGAATTACCATTGCTCTAACCTATGTCTACGGCATTGGACGTTCATTAAGTAGAAAAATACTAACAGAACTAAATATTAGCGAAAATGTTAGAACCAAAGATTTAAGTGAAATTGACGAAAAAAAATTACGCGAAGCTATTGATAAAGTCCCAACCGAAGGTGACTTACGCCGCAAAAAAACCCTGGACATCAAAAGATTACAAGAAATTGGCTCTTACCGAGGTTTTCGGCATCGTCGTCGCTTACCCTCAAGGGGACAAAAAACCCGTTGTAATGCCCGCACCCTGCGAGGCAAAAAATCAGTTGGCGTTGGCAGCGGAAGGGCTAAAGAAACTAAGAAATAAATTATTCCTAAGCGTTACTCTTTAAACAATTATCCTTATGGCCGAAGCTCCAAAAAAGACGAAAACGAAGAAAAAATCTTCACGAAAAAAAATTAATGTCCCCGAAGGACGCGTTAATATTATGGCTGGCTACAATAACACCTTAATTACCATTACTGATCCTATTGGAAACGCCATTGCGTGGAGTTCATCGGGAGCAAGTGGCTTTAAGGGAACCAAAAAAGCAACTCCCTATGCAGCGCAAGTAGCAGCCGAAAACGCTACAGAAAAGGCAAAAGCCTACGGCCTAACCAAAGTTAATGTTTTTGTTAAGGGAATAGGCAATGGCCGAGAACAAGCTCTCCGCGGCCTAATCGCTAGCGGACTTGAAATTCAATCAATCACCGATATCACCCCCGTCCCCCATAATGGTTGCCGCAAAAGAAGAGTACGCCGCGTCTAAAATTACTTCCAAATCTTTTTCTCTTTTTCCTAATCACTCACTACCAACTTAATCTATGTCACGATATACCGGCCCCAAAGCGAGACATTGCCGACGTTTCGGTGTCAATATTTATGGCGCTGATAAATATGATAAAATCTTAGCTAAACGCGATTATCCACCTGGGTTGCATGGAAAAACTCAATTTTCTAAAAAAACAGAGTTCAGAAAGCAACTTGAAGAAAAGCAAAAAGCACGTTTCATGTTTGGAATAAGCGAAAAACAATTTCGAAATTATTATGTTAAAGCAGATAAAAGTTCAGCTATTACCGGTGACGAATTGCTAAGACTTTTAGAAAAAAGACTCGATAACGTTCTTTACAGATCAGGATTTGCCAACACTAGAGCTCAAGCCAGACAAATGGTTAGCCATGGCCTTGCCCTGTTAAACAAAACAAGAGTCACTATCCCTTCCCAGCAAATTAAAATTGGCGACAAGATTGAAATTCGGCCTCAAAACTTAGAAAGCCCCCTTTTCGCGATACTTAAAAGCGGCAAAAAGAAAATTAATCCAGCCAGATGGCTTACTGTTGATCCAAAAAACCTTACTATTGAAATTTTATCCTTACCCGAAGTAGATGATCTAGAAAAAAGCATTGAAAGTCACCTTATTGTTGAATTTTATTCTAAATCCTAATCTTTCTAATCCTTAACTCGCTCCTTTCATGCATATCATTCAAGCTGAAATTGGGCTCCCCAAAATTGAATCCAAATCCATTGGGGAAAATCGTGTTATGTTCACTATTGCCCCACTTCCGCAAGGCTATGGAGCAACTCTTGGCAATGCCCTCAGGCGAGTTCTCATTTCTTCATTGCCTGGAGCAGCCGTTTCTTTAGTAAAGATTAAAGGGGTTTCTCATGAATACAGCACAATTAAAGGGGTAAGAGAAAGTATTCTCGATATTACCCTTAATCTAAAACAGATTCAGTTAAAAAAAGAAACCAAGGAACCATCCATTATTACCCTTAAAAAAACTGGCCCTGGCGAAATTTTGGCTAAGGATTTTCAGTGTCCAACCGGCGTAGAAATCCTCAATCCTGATCTCTATATCACCAGCCTAGACAATAAATCAACTGCCCTAGAAATGGAGCTTACTGTTGAAAAAGGAGTTGGCTATCGACCTGCCAAGCTTCAAAAAAATGATGAATTAAACTTAATTCAAATTGATGCCAGTTTTTCACCTTTAACTCATATTCGCTACGACGTCGAAAACACCCGCGTAGGAGAAATGACCAATCTTGATAAATTAATCCTAGAAGTGGAGACCAATGGCGCTATTACTCCTGAAGATGCCCTTAAGTTCGCAGCTAATATTTTAAAATCCTACTACGAACTTTTCGACATTAGCGGCGAAATGCCAGAAAACGATTTTATGAGCGATATTGGTTCAATTATGACTAAAAGCGCTAATGATAACCAAGCTACACCTGGCCAAGAATCCTACACCCCTATTGAAATTCTAGGACTTTCACCTCGCACTCTTAATGCACTAATTAATGGAGGTATTGGATCAATTGAACAACTCGTGAAATGTTCGGAATCAAAATTAACCAATTTACGAGGTTTTGGGAAAAAAGCTCTTAACGAAGTTCGCGAAGCTCTAGCTCCAAGAGGCCTAAATCTTAACGGCGAAGGGAGCGAAAATATAACCGAAGAATAAAGAATCATTTATTTATAATAAAACTGCCCATGCGCCATCGCGTTAACAAAGTAAAATTAGGACGAGAAAAAGATCATTTAAAATCTTTACTTAAAAATCTAGCAACTTCCCTAGTCCTTTACGAAAAAATCAAAACCACGAAACCAAAAGCTAAAGCAGTTGCTCCCAAAGTTGAAAGACTTATTACCTTGGCCAAAGCAGCCGACACCGGCAAAAAATCACAACGAGAAGTAATTAGAACCATGCAAAAGAATTTATTTGATGAAAATGCCACTAGAAAATTACTAGAAGAATTAGCTAAGCGTTACACTGACCGATCTTCTGGCTTTACTAGAATTGTTAATATTGGCATCAGAGACGGTGATGCCGCCACCATGGTCCAACTTGAATTACTTCCCTAAACCCACTATAAATCACTCTTATTAACTCAATATGAAATCCACCCCTGCTGCCAAACTCAGTGATTTTACTGCCCATAGACAATGGTATCTGGTTGATGCCCAAGATTGCATCCTAGGCAAACTCGCAACTGTTGTTGCAGACACTCTTCGAGGGAAAACCAAGGCCGTATTCAGCCCTCATGTTGATTGCGGAGATTATGTTATTATTATTAATGCTGGCAAAGTAAAACTCACTGGCGCAAAAAGAGAAAAAAAGATTTATCGCCGACACAGTGGCTATTTGGGACATCTTAAAGAAGTGGTAGCCAAAGACGTCTTAGATAGGCAACCAAAACGCGTCATTCAAGAAGCGGTAGCTGGCATGCTTCCCAAAAATAAACTGCGCAAACATTTCCTTGAAAAAATGTATATCTACGCCGAATCGGAACATAAACACGCCGGCCAAAACCCTATTCCCCTTAAAATTAAATAAGAAATTTCTTAAAAACTATCCTAATTTCTATGCCTACCAAGAAAAAAGAAGAAACCAACAATGAAGCCCCTGCTAACAAAGGATTACGTTTTAATGGCCCCAATTATTACGCTCACGGAAAACGCAAAACTTCAATTGCCCGGGTCAGACTTTATCCCAAAGGACAAGGTCGTATTCTAATTAATAACATTTCTTATCGGGAATATCTAACTATTAAAGAAACTCACGAAATTGTAATCTCGCCGTTAATGCTTTGCGATCAAGTGAAAAATGTCGATATCGCCGTAAAAGTGGAAGGTGGTGGCCCACATTCGCAAGCAGAAGCAATTCGTCACGGAATTTCTAAAGCTTTACAAACCTTTAATCCCGAATTTAGGCCTGTTTTAAAAAAAGCTGGCTTTTTAACACGAGATTCTCGCATTAAAGAACGCAAAAAATTCGGACTCAAACGTGCCAGAAGAGCTCCACAATTCAGCAAGCGTTAATTTTTAGAATTAATATACCAATAGCAAATATACCTTTGGAGCTTTTAGAAGCTACTAAGCTTATTTTTATAAAAAAAGTATCCACCTTCGTTAACATCTTTTTGAACCTAAGCTAAGCCAAATTAGGCTCATTTCCAAAAGAAGAACCTTTCGTCGTTCCAGAAACCTGCCTATCAAATCCCTGAACAGAATTTGATGTCCTTTCTACCACTAAAACTAATGGACAACTAGAATGAGAATTTAATAAAAGATCATCTGTATAAGGAATTGCTAAGAAATGTTCCTCTCCACTCCCACTTACTTGCTCAGCATAACAACTATAAAAAAAATGGGGTTCCGCACCCGAAGTCTGTATAAATTCCAAAAAGGGAATATTTCGATCTAACAAACCTGATACGATTCTCGATTGAGCTACCTGAGGATACCCTAATTGGGTTAGGGCAACCGTTGCTTGAAATGTATGGGCTCGCAACAAAAACTGCATTTCTGGTGAAAAAACTTCGCGTTTTCCACAATTACCAAGGTACCTATTTTTAAACAAAAAATTGTGCAATCTTCTTGCTGCTCCTTGCATCATCCCTGCAAAACTTCCCAAGTTCCTCATTAACTCCATACCAAAAGCCTCAGGATCATTTGCATCGACATCTTTCCTTTGACCCACAGCCTGAATGGCTGATATTAATTCCGGCTTAAATACATCTCCAATTTCCCAAACATTATTTCCGTGCAAACTACATTGCTCAATAATTGACCTAATGAGTGTATCAACAAAATTGTCAGCATTCTTGCTTTCTGCATATGCACGACAAGCACTATGCCATATAGCAGGCCTACATTGAAACCATACAAAAAATTCACGCGCGAAATCAAGCTTGCGGCGTTCCGTAGGCTCATCCCCTGATTCTCTTCCTGGATTTCTATCAATTTCCATAGAAAAATTAAAAAAGTAATTTACTTTATCAATAAAACTAATATTTGTCAACAAAAAGTCCCCGTAAACACCAACTTATTGTTTAATTTAACCCCTCAAGCCCAGCTAAAAATATTACTAACCTTTCGCTAGCATTCGCAGTTTTCTCTTGTTTTAATCCTTTGCCAATACCCGGTATTAAAATTTTTGCTGATATGCTTAACCAATTAGTCTCATAACCAGCAAGAACTTCAGCTAAGCAATTATAACCATTTATACGTCTAGACTCCGGCTTAACCAAAAACAAATAGGCCTCCACTAATAAATAAATCAAAACCTCAATGTTTTGCGCCCCTTGAATCTCAAAAATATCATCAAAAGACTTTAAATCACCCCAACTAAAACCAGGAATTTGCCCCAAAGCTTTCTGAAACGCAACCGCATTACTTGCCAATTCCCCTATAGCTTCCCTTATTACTTTTTCCGGGAAAAGAGGCGCTCCTATTTCTTCACCATTTCTTGTTACTGCTTCCATAAAGCTTATTTAGTCGCTAAAATAGCCAAGATTTATTTATAAGGTGATCTACCAAAATAAGCAATGCAATTTGACATTTTAACCATATTTCCTACCTTCTTTACGCAAAATCCGTATTTTACTTACAGTATTTTAGGTGAAGCTATCAAAAATAAACACCTTGAGCTTAAAATTCATAACATTAGAGATTATTCTAAGGATAAACATAAAAAAGTAGACGATACACCTTATGGCGGAGGAGCCGGCATGATTATGACCTGCCAACCTATTTTTGACACCATCAAAGCTGTTAAAAAAGAACAAGCCAAAAACCTAGGAAAGGCTGGCCCTGTAATTTTTCTAAGCCCCCAGGGTCAAACCTGGACTCAACCCAAAGCCGAACGTTTTGCCCAAAAATACCAAGGAATTATTTTACTTTGCGGTCGATATGAAGGCATTGACCAACGCATCCGCGACCACTTAGTAGATCAAGAAATCTCCATTGGAAATTACGTACTTACGGGTGGTGAACTTCCAGCTATGACGATTATTGATTCCATCACCCGCCTTTTGCCAGGGGTATTAGGCAATGCAGACTCGCCAGAAGAAGATTCATTCAGTAAAAAGCTCAACCGCAAAAAAGAATATCCGCACTATACCAAACCAGCAATTTTCCAAGGGTTACAAGTTCCCCAAGTACTACAAAACGGAAACCATGCTGCTATTAAAAAATGGCGAGAAAATCATTTAAAATAAAATTTCTTATTTTTTACCCTCCTACTTTTGTCTTTACTGAAAAAAAATCAACTTTTCACCTTTTTTAAAACTACTGAACAAGGCCTCACCGATCTTGAAGCCCAAAAAAGGCTAAATCAATACGGCCCAAATGCCATTATTGCTAAAAAGAAAAAACCGCTTTGGCGATCATTTTTAGAAGAGTTCACAGACTTAATGGTAATTATTTTAATTATCGCTGCCATCTTAGCCGCCATAGCCGGCGAAAAAACAGACGCAAGTGTGATTTTATTTATCGTTATACTTAATGCCACTATTGGTTTTATCCAAAAATTTAAAGCAGAAAAAGCCCTAGAAGCGTTAAAAAAAATGCTTTCGCCGACTGCCAAAGTAATCAGAAATGGAAAATTAAAACAAATTGAAGCCCATCTATTGGTCCCGGGAGATCTTATTATGCTTAGCGAGGGCGATAATATTTCAGCAGACGCCCAAATCATTGATGCCAAAGAATTACAAATTGATGAATCTGCCCTCACCGGTGAATCAATTCCTGTTACTAAAAACAGTAATTTAATTACTAAAAAAGGCACCAGCGAAGAACATTGTCAGTTAATTTTTATGGGAACAGCCGTAACCCACGGCACTGGCACAGCCCTAGTGTTAAGAACTGGCATGAATACTGAATTTGGGAAAATAGCTCATCTAACGCAAACCACAAAAAAAGACAAAAGTCCTCTTCAAAAAGAACTATTTAAAATTGGAATTTTTGTAAGCAAAATCACTTTCCTCATTTCATCTGTGCTGCTATTAGTAGGCTGGCTATGGCAAGGCAAAAATTTTGTGGACACCCTTTTATTTGCCACTTCAGTGGCCGTAGCTGCAGTCCCAGAAGGATTACCAGCAACAATAACTATTGCTCTAGCAATTGGCGTGCAGCGCCTGGTTAAAAACCAGGCCATCATTAAAAAATTAGCCTCGGTTGAAACATTAGGATCAACTACCGTAATCTGCTCTGATAAAACCGGAACACTCACCCAAAATCGGATGACTGTTACGGAAATTTTTACTGACAATTTGAGTAAAAATTTATTATTCGAAAGTGCTATTTTATGTAATAACGCCAAATTAAATAACACTAAAAAAACATTTATTGGAGACCCAACAGAAGGAGCCCTTCTTTTAGCGGCGGAACAAAATAAATTAAACACTTTTGCCTTTTTGAAAAATCACCACCGAATAGATGAAATCCCCTTCGATTCAGAACGCAAAATGATGACCACTATTAACCAGAATAAAAAAACTAAAAAACTTAATGCTTATTTAAAAGGCGCTCCAGATGAAGTCCTCAAATGTTGTACCCATTGTTACGAAAATGGTAAAATCGTCAAACTTACGCCCAAAAAACGCGAAACTATCCTTCAAGCTAACGAACAAATGGCCAGAAAAGCATTACGTGTTTTAGCCTTTGCCCAACGCCCGCTTAAAAATCACACTTCGCTAGTTGAACAAAATATGATTTTTCTGGGACTAATGGGAATGATTGATCCACCTCGACCAGAGGTCAATGAAGCCGTTAAAATTGCTAAACAAGCTGGAATCAAAATCTATATGATAACTGGAGATTATGGTCTAACAGCAAAAGCCATTGCTGAAAAAGTGGGGATTGTTAAGGGTGATAATGTTCGCATTATTAAAGGTGAAGAATTAAATCAAATATCGCAAAAATCATTGGCAAAATTATTCAAATCAAACAAAGAAGAACTTATTTTTGCTCGCGTAAATCCAGAACATAAACTAAAAATTATAGCTGCACTTAAAGAAAACGGGGAAATTATTGCCATGACCGGAGATGGAGTTAATGATGCTCCAGCCCTAAAAAGAGCCGACATTGGCGTGGCTATGGGCATTACCGGAACAGATGTCTCCAAGGAAGCAGCTGACATGATTTTAGTTGATGATAGCTTTGGGACTATTGTCCGCGCCATAAAAGAAGGAAGAACTATTTACGAAAATCTTAAAAAATTCGTTTTCTATGTTTTTTCCTGCAACATTGGTGAACTTATAACGGTTTTTGTAGCAATCATTTTAGCAATTCCCGCACCTCTAACTGCTATCCTTATCTTGGCTGTTAATTTGGGCACCGATGTTTTACCAGCCATTGCACTAGGAGTTGACCCTCCTGAACCGGGAATCATGGACAAGCCACCGCGTTCGCCCAAAGATCATATTATGAAACGCAATTTTATTCTTCATTTTAGTTATTTAGGATTAATAATTGGAACACTCGTAATTTTAGTATATTTTAAATTTTTATATGCCTATGGCTGGACATGGGGAGAATACTTAACCGAAGGAAGCTACATCCATTTAAAAGCTTCCACCTCTGCGTTTGCTTTATTAGTTCTAATTCAAATGGCTAATGCCCTTAATTCGAGAAGCCAAAGTCAATCTATTTTTAAACTGGGAATATGGAGTAATCGTACTCTTCTAGCCGCAATCATGATTTCCATCATCAGTGTATTTTTATTTGTAGAAATTCCATTTTTTCAAAAATTCCTCCATACCACCAGTCTCAATTTACAAGAATGGGGTATAATCGTAATAATGTGTAGTGGAATTTTAATTGTTGAAGAATTAAGAAAACTAGTTCTAAATAGAAAATTTATTTAAAAAAACAAATAAACAACTACCCCTAAAGTGGGCACACCCCTAGGATAGCACCTTACTCATGGACAAAACCATTCCGCGCTATTATCGCCTTAAAGTCATCCCTAAAAGTTCAACCACGGAACTAGTGGAAATCATGAGTGACGGCACGCTTAAAATTCGCGTTGCCGCTCCCCCTGAAAAGGGAAAAGCCAATGCAGAATTAATCAAATTTTTAAGCAACCATTTTGGAGTTCTCAAAACAGCCATCACAATTGTGAGCGGGAAAAGCGAACCACTAAAATTAATACGGATTACAAAATAACTAAAAATTCATGAAAAAACTTTAATGTCTATTAAAGCCAAAAAATCACTCGGCCAAAATTTCCTTCATCACCAAGGGACACTTCACAAAATCGTTGAATCAGCCAATCTCAACAAGGAAGATTACGTTATCGAAATAGGCTCTGGGAAGGGCATCCTCACAAAAGCATTGGCTGAAAAAGCTAAACACGTTACCACTATCGAACTAGATGATCGACTCATCCCTTTATTAAAAGAACAATTTAAAAATGAGAATAAGATCACAATCCTGCATCAAGACGCCCTCACCTTTTCCCCACCCAAAAACCCTTATAAAATTATAGCCAATATTCCCTATTACATTACTTCGCCACTACTCAATCATTTTTTAAAGGAACAACCTCCAGAAAACCGCCCAACACACATTACTTTTCTAGTCCAAAAAGAAGTAGCGGAAAAAATTTGCACTAAACCCGGCAAACTGAATGTCCTAGCACTTCAGGTTCAAATTTTCGGAAAACCCAAAATCATCGCCAAAATTCCGGCAACGCATTTTCACCCAAGCCCTAAGGTAGAATCCGCTATTTTAGTTATTGAAATTTATTCAGAGCCCTTAATTCCCGAAAAAGATATCGCCACTTTTTTTAAAATCATGTATGCCGGATTTTGCCACAAAAGAAAAAAATTAACAAACAACCTAAAATCAATAAATGGACTAACCACCGAAAAAATTAAAGGGGTATTTACAGAATTAAACTTATCAGAAAATACTCGCGCCCAAGAATTGACAATTGAACAATGGGAAAATTTAATAAATTTAATAACAAGATAGAAAAATTTTGTGATTTTCATTATTTATTATTAAAAATCGCGCTCTTACATTTTTAAAAGCATCACTAGAACGAAAACATACATTGCAAAATACACTATAAAATCTCCAACTCCCTCGCCATTTCCAAAGTTGCAACTCTGGCCGCCTCCGCATAAGATTCAGGAGAAAAAATCTCGCTCTTTTCGTAAGCAAAAATAATTCCGCGCGAAGAATTTACAATCGCGCCTAATCCATCCTCATCAAAACAAGGTTTCACATCGGAAGCTCCACCTCCTTGAGCTCCATACCCAGGCACCAAAAAAATCGCTTGTGGTAAAAGTTTTCGAATTTGCTCTGCCTGCTTAGGATACGTTGCACCAACCACAGCACCAATTGAACTATAGCCGGAATCACCAATTAAATCCGCGCCCCAAGACTCAATCAAATGAGCCATAAGTTCATAAGTAGTAATGCGCCCATTTACCCCAAAACCCTCCGCTACTTTTTCATCCAAAAGTTGATCCTGCAAATCACCAGAAGAAGGATTCGAAGTCTTTAACAAAACAAAAATCCCCTTTCCATATTCGCAACATGAATCGACAAAAGGTTTAACACCATCATATCCCAAATAAGGCGTGACTGTTAACGCATCAACATTCAACCCAGAAATTTTCTCACCAAATAGTTCAATTTCACCCAAATAGGCACGAGCATAACCTTCAGCCGTTGATCCAATGTCATTCCGCTTAGCATCCGCAATAACTAAAAGCTCCTTATCATGAGCATATCTACAAGTTTCTTCAAACGCCCATATCCCATGGAACCCATACTCCTCATAAAACGCAATTTGCGGTTTTACACACGGCACCAAATCCGCAACTGCATCAATAATTCCCTTATTAAATTCTAAAAGACACCGTGCAGCCGCTTCCTTAGTTTCACCATATTGTTTAATCTGTTGTTCCTTAATAAATTTTGGAATTTGCTTAAGACGCGGATCCAATCCCACACAAATCGGATTACCTTTCCGCTTAATAGCGGCAATCAACCGATCCGCAAAATTACTTTTTATTTTTGGAACCGCAGAAAGAGAAAGATCAATTTCCATAAAAAAATTTACGTTTAAAAAACCGAAAAATTCCTAAAACCGATTAGCAGTATAACATATTTAGCACAAAATAAATTCCCCTTAAAACTAAAAAATTATTCCTTCATCAAACTCCATACTCTTCTCTATATTTCTTAATCATCTCCATCTTCTCATCATCAATATAAATTTGACCACCTACTTCACGATTGTATAAAACCTCAATCACCTCATTTAAATTCACAATTGAAAATACCTTTACTCCTAGTATTTTTTCTACTTCCTCCAGAGCATTTTGCCCATCATTATTTTTTTCCATTCGATTCATAGCAATTAATACTCCGGCAATTTGCGGATTACCATTTTCACGTAAAAGCTCAACACTTTCCCGAATCGCAGTCCCAGCCGTAATTACATCATCAATTAGCAAAACACGTGTTTTTTCATTCAAGGGCGCCCCCACTAATGGATTTCCTTTAGCATCCCCATAATTTTTTGCTTCTTTTCGGTTAAAACAAAATGAAATATTTTCCTTAAATTCAGAATACAAAGCACAAGTCGTAGCCACCGAAAGCGGAATTCCTTTATAGGCCGGCCCAAAAATTACCTCTACTTCTATCCCCGAATCAAGATAGGCCTGCGCGTAAAACCGACTCAATTGATGCATTAATTCACCTGTATAAAAACTTCCCACATTCAAAAAATAAGGCGCGATACGCCCGCTTTTTAAAGTAAAAGTTCCAAATTTAAGCGCCTCGGCCTTAACCAAGAGCTCAATAAATTCCGATTTATAAGCAGATAGTGACATATCAAGAAAATTAAAAATAAAATTAATTTGGCTTTACCATTCTTTTTTCCGTCCCACTTTATCACGATGATATTTCCCAAACTCTGCTTGTGCGCGTGCCAATTTATGATCCATAACCGGACCGTTCATACACACCGCCATTCCACTTTCATCTACCACGCATTGCCCACAAATCCCAAATCCACATTTCATATATCTTTCCAAACTCACTTGGCAAGCAATATCCCTAACCAAAGCCACATCCGAAACCGCTTTCATCATCATCTCCGGCCCTACTGTCATAATTCGATCCACCTTCATTCCCTCATTCAACAAATGATTTAATAAATCCACACTCGTACCAGTAAATCCACGAGACCCATCATTTGTGGCCACATGAACTTTTACAGCTTTCAACTGCATCGCTTTTTCCTCAAACATTAAATATTCCGCGGACCGAGCTCCAATAATAAATTCAACTGTACAACCACGCACCACGGCTTCAACCGCCAAAAAATAGAGCGGAGCGGCTCCATATCCGCCACCCAAAACCACCAAATGCTCACCATCTTCATATTGAAAAGTTTTCCCGTAAGAACCCCTGATTCCAACTTTATCACCAGGTTTTTTAGTAAATAATTGCTCCGTAAAAGTTCCTACATTGGCAATAGAAAGCTCTAAATTTTGTCCATCATCATACGCAATACTAAACGGCTTTTCATCTACTCGTGGAAGCCAAAGCATCACAAACTGACCAGGCTGACCATCCACACTACAATCCAAAGTAAAAGTTTTTACAAAAGGATTTTCGTTCTTGATATCCACGATGGAAACCATTTCCGGCATAGCGTTTTTAGGCTTTAAATTCTGACAACAATGATGACCTTTTGAACATGACATAATTAAATAATTTATTAAAAATTATTGATGTGCCCTACCCACAACTTCCGAAATATCTTCAACACCATTTTTTTCACACCACTGACGTATCTCTTCCGCCACTTTCCCAAAAACCTCAACCCCTCGATAATAAACCGCGGTTCCCATTCCCACTAAAGTCGCACCGGACATCATTAATTCAATTACATCACGCCCGGTCAACACGCCACCAGTTCCAATGATCGGGATTTTTACCGCCTTATAAAGATCAAAAATCATTTTCACAACCAATGGCTTTAACCCCGGCCCCGAAAGACCCCCTACTCGATTAGCCAAAATAGGCTGAGCTGTCTCAATATCAATACACATTCCTGGCCCAAAAGTGTTAAAGCAAGTTAAGCCATCCGCTCCAGCGTCTTCAATAGACTTAGCAATTTCCACAATATTGGAAACATTTGGCGATAATTTAATTATTATTGGAATTTTTGATACTCGTTTTTTAACCTCCCTCGTAACTCGCGCTGCTTGATTAAAATCACAAGCAAATGGTTTTCCTAATTCATCCTCTACATTAGGACAAGATATATTCACTTCAATTAAATGGGGTTTTAATTCTGCCACCTGTTCCGCGGTTTCCCCAAAATCATCTACTTTTCCAGCGACCACACTAGCAATTAAGGGCGCTTTAACAGACCCATCTTCCTGAATTGCCCATTTTAAATAAGTAGCAATTTCTTCCTTGGCCTTTTCAATGCCAGCATCAGGGAGACCAACCGCATTCAAAAAAAAATGCTCATTTCCAATCATGGTAGGGTTGGGATGACCAATATGCTCTTTAAGCCAAATAGATTTAATCGTCACTCCCCCAGCCCCATTTTCCACAACGTGTTTTAAGGAATTACCCGTCACTCCCAAAATACCAGAAGCCAAAACTAAAGGATTTTTAAATCGAACATTATTGTAGATGATTGCAAGATTCATAAAATATAAAATTTTGCATAATAATTATGTAAACTAATCTACATAAACAAATTTTAAAAACAATAAAATCTTATGCCTGAAGACTAACATAATTTTCTAACAACCTGCAACCTACCCACCCCCCCTCGGGGGGCCACCATCCACCTCCAGGATAGCACACTACCCATGAACAAAACCTTACAGAAAAATTAATTCTTTTAAAAAATCATTCAAAACCTAAAGCATTTTTCAATTTCAACTCCTTGTGAGGAACCCACAATCACCCCTCGCTCCATCACCACCTCCCCATTCACGATTGTCATAACCGGCCATCCTTTCAATAATCGACCGGAAAAAACCGACCAACCGCATTTGGTATAACGCGCACCAAAGGAACCATTTCCCACTTTTTGCTCCAAATTCATATTCACAACAACCAAATTAGCTTTTGTCCCTTCCCTAAAACTTTCCGCTAAAGCATCCTCCCTCAATCGAAAAATCCGTGCCGGTCCTTCGTACATCACTTTTACCACATCCTCCAAATTTAATTCACCTCGATTTACGGCATCCAACAAAAGCGGCAAACTCGTTTCCAGTCCAGGGACTCCGGATGGCGCCAGCCAATAATTTTGTTGCTTTTCCTGAATGGTATGCGGCGCATGATCCGTAGCCACACAATCCACTAATCCACTTTTTATCCCTTCCATAAGCGCCTTACAATCTTCACTAGTTCTAAGCGGCGGATTCATTTTGGCAAAATTACCCTGTCGCCCCAATTCAGATTCATCCAAAAATAAATGATGCGGAGAAACCTCACACGAAATACGACCGTTTTTAAATTTCACAAACTCTTCCAATTCAAGCTGAGTACTTAAATGACAAATGTGCAACCTTGTCCCGTGCTTTTTCGCCAGATGCAAAGCATGCTTAATTGCCGAATAAGCCACCTTGTTATCTCTAATTTTAGAATGCAAAGTAGGATCATTTTTATTTTCTAAACCTGGATCATCCAGTTTAAGTTGCGCCAAATTTTGCTTCATCAAAGATTCATCTTCAGCATGCACACAAATTAATTTATCCGCTTTTCCGGCTTGTGCAAAAATCTCCTCTAGCCATTCAGTCTGATCCACCAATAAATTACCCGTAGAACTCCCCATATACACCTTCAAAGCTACTGCATCCGATTTTAAATACTCATCAACATTTATTTTTCCATCAGCAAAAATCGTGGCTCCCATATACAATCCATAATTCACAAAAGCTTTCCCCGAAATCATCTCCCTTTTTTCATCAAGTAAATCCTGGCTCGTAATCGGAGGTAAGGTATTTGGCATATCTAAAATAGTGGTAATACCTCCTGCTGCAGCGGCTTTTGTGCCTGTTGTCCAATCTTCCTTATATTCACTTCCTGGTGTTCTCAAATGAACATGCGGATCAATCAAGCCTGGTAAAATAAAAAAATTAGCACAATCGATCACTTTCCCTCCAGTCACAGCTAAATTTGGAGCAATTTTGACAATGATTCCATTCCTAATCAAAACATCAGCCTTAAACTGATTTAAGCTGGTCACTACTATCCCCCCTTTAAGCAAAAGAGTAGTAATCATAAAAAAAATTAAAGAACAATAACAATATAGCATTGTGCCTTCTAAAAAGCCCCAAACCATTCAAAGATTATTCTTAAAAATCCCAAGAAGAACTTCGCGAAACAATTATAAACGTCTACATAAAGCCAATAAATTAGTGTTTGACAAGTTCCTATTTAATTTTCTTTGCAAAATAGTACTGTCACCCTATAAGATTCAAAATCCATATTAAGGAACTCTAAACAGCAAGCACCTTAACCGTGAAAATTATGGCCAACAACAACTCAAAACACCACACCCCTAAATCTCCCTCTGTTTCCTCATCCGACGCCCAACTTTTACTGAAGATTAATAACCTACTTCATGAGTATCTTTCTAATCTCGACTTAAGTAAAACAGAAAAAATAAAAATTTTAGCCCAATTTTACAAATTTTTAGGAAAAAAAAATTCAATTTCTATTTTACAACCACCTCAATTTTAAAAAACTCAATCCTTTTTTAAGTCACTAATTTTATTTCGATGCAATCAAGCCAATTAACCAATCCTACCCTGCATCGTCAATTTTGGGTTTTTACAAATGAAATTTTAGAAACCTTCCTCTCCACCACCATTCTTTCTAATCTAGAAAAAAACGGTATTCGCCTAAAAACGCACATCTTTTTCGAAGAAAATTATCGCCTTAACACAATTTACCTCCATCTTCACGAATATTTTCGCAGTCACCCCAAATTGTGTTTTTTACTTGAACCGCTTAACCAATACTACCAACAAACCCTCAAAAACCCTCTCTAATTTAGATTTAAAATTTCTCCATGGTAAATCAACCAGCCTACCAACTCGATTATTCATCACTTAACGTTCAAATTGCTGAATTTAAAAGAATAGCTGAAGTTTATGCTCGATCAAGCATTGATGATTCCGGCGTTTCGCAATCCTTAAGTACGACTGTCAACGCTATTCTCGCCTTACCTAACAACATTTCCGCTGATCTACCCTTTAACCAAATTACTGGCGTTGAAAAAACACTTAAGGATGCAGAAAAACTTTTTAGGGCTTATGGAAAAGAAGAGATAGGAAAAATGCTAAATGAAATAGCACCCTCAAGAACCTTTCGCGCCCTAGCTGGGACAGCGCAATTCGAAAAAATATTATCCACTCTTAAAGGCCAAAGCATAGAAGTTAACGGTAAACCAACAACCATTGATAATGCCCATATTTATGCCTTAACACGTTTTAACGTTTCTATTGGAAACCCAATCGCAAATCCAAAATCCTTTGAATTATTCATGAAAAGCCTTCTGGGAGGCGTAGACATTAGAGAGCTACGGCATATTAGGGACATTCTTTTACCGGATGACCAAGTAAACTACGAAGAAATTACAGCCCTTCAAAAAGACATTTTAAAGCTTGAAAAAGCCTTCCCTAAAACATCCGAAGATCAAGAAGAACTATTACAAAAAAAAGGACAATTAAAGGCGGCTCAAGAAAAAATCAAAAAAAATCAGAAAAAAAGAAAAACCCTAAAAACAACTTTTGATAAAATTACTGGTAGCCTCCACGCAATGGCCACCACTCGAGGGTACACCACCAAAAAAGAAATCCAAGAATTTGTTCAAGGAAGTTTTACATCTCCTGAATTAAGAGGTGCAACCGGCCTAACTGCCAGTGTCATCAATGGCAATACCCAAACCGCAATTCGAATCCTTAAAGACCAACTTTTTCGCAAAACCACTCACGAAACTAAAACCGGCGTAAAACTAGCTTCTTTTGATCAAAATATTTGGTTTGTAGAAGAAAAAGACCCCCTCATTTCTCATCCACAAGAAGATTCTTCTCAACAAAAACCTGGCATACTCAATCAAGATTTTTTTAATCACATGATTGAAAATCCTAATCAATATTGCGTGGTTCAAATGTCTCATATCCCCGCAGGTTTATTTCAAGAACTCGAAGAAACTTACCCGGGTCAACACCAGGCAATATTAGGAAGATTAATAATTGTCACCAAAACCAATAAGGGAGAAGCCTCCTCCGCAACCATGGTTTACCATATTCTACCTGAATTAACTGAACGACTGGATGCTTGTTGCGACCGCGAATTAGGACGTCCCTCTCGCATTCAATTACAACTATATGAATTATTTAGCAAAATATCGATAGAAGAATTAACAGAACTAAAAGCAGCGGTAGAAAAAAATCGACAAGCTAGAAACCAACAAGGTGCATCGAAAAGCCTAGAAACTTTAAGTGCGCATCCTTATTTAGCTGATGAAAGAAGCGAATACAATATGTATAAAGGTTTTGAAAAACTTTTGAATTTTTTTATTGACCTCCACGACCCTCAGAAAAGAGAAACACGTGCCAAAGAAGAATTAGAAGAATTTGAAAACCAATATCATGCTTATTTCGCGGGCAAAGACGTACCTAAAAAAACCTTTGATTGTGTAGCCATTCCAACCGGCGGAGGCCGAGAAGAATTAACCATGATTTTTGGATATTGCGCCAAACAGCTACGAGAAACTGCTGCTAATTTTCAGGAAATCGAAACATCTGGGGATCTTCATCCTAACTCTTCAAAACCTAACGCTGTTTCTTCTATCATAAAAACCATAAAAACCAAAGTACGAGGCCAAACCGGAGAAACAACAAAATCAATTGGCGTATGTCGCGCTCGTCTCAATGAACTTATTAAAAAACGCTACGGAAGCAATGCTGATGTAACACTAGGCCCGTTACCAATCGACACTGCGAGAAGGATTGTTGAGGAACGTCAAAATCCTAGCATTGCCACCGACGGGAATTTAGGAAGCAGCATTCTTACAATGGCAGGCGATATGACCGAAATAGGCCTTCGGGAAGGAGCGACCAAAGTTGAGGGAATCGCCGGAAGTGTTAGAAGCGCCATTGAAGGAATAAGTAGGATGCCTGTATTAAACGGAGTCAGAAAAACCCTCATTGGAAAATCAAAAAGAAACGGCTTAAATCAAAATGCAAAAAGAACTGAAAGATCTTTCGAAAACCTTGGTGCCCAAACCGCCCCTCTACGTGCGGCTGTTGCCGGCTTTGCCGCATTACCAGGGATAATTGAAACTGGTGCCGGACGCCTGCGTCAATTTACGCAAACGGAAATTCCTAATTTAGCTCTTATCTTCAATACTCTAAACGCACTTGAACAAAATACTTTTAAACCAATTCTCGTTAGCTCATTCCAAAGTTGGACCTATGGAGAAGTCGTCAATAAAGACGAATACCCTGATGCCAACCATTGCGATATACCCATGGACACAGATGGGACACCAAACATCGAAGAATTCGAAACCTACTTACGAAGAAGAAAAGAATCTTTTCAAGGATTTCCCGAATTATGCGAACTAGATTGCAAAAGACATATTTTTATCTTATGTGATCCTTCCAATCCCAATGGAGCCGTATGGCCCGAGGCCAAAAAACGCCATCTCTTACAATTAGCTCAAAGATATAAATTTACGATAATCGCGGACACGGCCTACCATAAACTAATTGATAAATCGACAAAAGAAGCTCAAGGGGACCCTATGTTTACTAGATTCGCCCATAACCAAACCGGATTAGTTGCCCCACTAAGTAAAAAATTGGATTTTCCTCTTTTTGAATCCATCCCTTCCACTAAATGGAATAACCCTGATCGCACTGGTTGCATCTGGAGCAACCAAACGAGCTTCAGAGGTTATGTAAGCACTAATCTTTCTGACTCAAGAAATACCATGGCACTCTACCAGGAAAATGCCTTAATCCACACCGGTATTGCGGTTAAAAAAGTATGTAAAGCTTTTGAAACCGAAAAAGATCCACTCGAAATATTGACTACCCTGCTAAGTGATCAAAAAAACTTTCCGGAAATAAACGACTTAACTCATCGTAATTTTTCCCCAATTGTCCACATGAGATTAATTCGAGCTTTAAACGAAATGAAACAAGTTGCGAGCCGATCACTACCACAAGAAGTGGCAAAAAATAAAAGAAAATACGCCAGTAAATTAATTACTGAATTAAAAAAAGAAAATCGCCAAGAAAAAATCACCCAAATAGATGCCCAAGAGCGTTACAAATGTATCGCAAAAGGCATCGAAGAATTGGCAGAAGAATTTAAAACAAGCTCAGATCCGGAATTAAAAACAATTGGAGAAAATCTACGAGAAAGATGCAGTTCACCTCAAGCCGCCTTTTACTTCACCCTTCAACTGGGAGAAAAAAGTGTGGACTCAAACATGAAAGACTTTCTAGCTGAAATTGCCCAAAAACGTCACATTGGGGTAGTAGGCTGGGAAAAAGGATTAGTTCGGTTTTCATTCGGAGGATTTCTAAATGGCGAAGGGATGGATTACGATTTACTCAAATTAAACATAAAAACCGAACTTCGAATCCTCCTAACTTATTGGCAAAAATTCACAAAAAACCGTGAACAAACCAGGGTTCACTCAAGCCCACAATTAACCGTAGAAGAAGCTGGAGAAAAAGCTCTTGCTGAACTCTTTTCAGGTGATTCTGAAACCCATGTTGCCAAAACCCTTGAGGAAAAATCCGAACTTGTAGCACAGCTCATAAAACAATACGGAAAAACCAAAACCATGGCACTTCTGGGTAGCCATTGGAATGCAGATTTGGAAAGTTATATGCATAAAGTTGAAGCAGACAGCCCCATCACCGTCGTTAATCTTCCGTCTGTAGATTGCGAAGATGTTAATTCTTTAATGGAAAGTGAATTATTCGGAAATTTTTTCAACCATTACCTTCTAGAGGTAGCCTCTAAAATTCCCGAACTTCAAGGATTAACTCCTGGTCAAATTTTACAAAATTACGGATTTATCGAATTTAAAAATTACCACAAAAGTCAACAAATCCCTTCCCACATAAAACCAATTTTAGAAAAAATAGCTCTAGAAATTTACCAACATTGGCACAGTGCGAAAAATATAACTTTTATTACGCAACCTCATGATTCCAATCAATCCATTAGTGACCGAGCTAATAACCTAAGAATAGCTGTCTATAAATTTTTTGGAGCCTTCGTCAGCCAACAAAATCAGCCCATTGCTGAAAATTTACGTGATAAATCCATTGCCAAAATGGGTTATACCACTAGGAGGGTAATGGCAAGTAATTCCCTCCCTTCTTGGTCACAAAAAATAATCAACCAAACCCCCATGGTGGATAAAGTGACCTCCTTACAGGATTCTCCAAGCGCGCAAGAAGCCTCAACAACTCGCATCGCGGGACATGACCAGGGAATTTACAAAAGAGACTCAGAAAAAAATGCCCGAAATTCAGAAGAACACCGATCGCGCCTAGAACAATTTGCCAAAGAATATGACCCAGATAAGTACACCCTAAAAATGATGCAAATTGGACCAAAACGTGTTCTCCTGGTTTTAAATAAGGGGTTTGAATCCCAACTAATGCAAGATTATCGCTTAAATCCACAATATTCCTTAACTGATATTGCCCCGGAAGGATTAGACCAGGTAAATCCGGAGTGTATTTATTTTATGGGTATTCCTGAACATGTTATGGGTAGTTCAAGTAAAGTTGGTTATTATTTTGACAAAACAGCAAGCGGGGAAAATCTGCCGGTGGGTTGGGTTACTACTGACATGCTGCACGAATATACCGGTTATCTAAAAAAACCCGCCTTAACTTTGGTTAATGAATTAGTTCTTGATATGGGTGGCCTACCGATTCACGGTTCAGCTTTCACAATTACCACTAAAGACGGCCGAACAAAAACCGTGGTATTGGGCGGAGACAGTGGCGCCGGAAAATCGGAAACTCTAACCGCCATGACCGAAAAAGTTATTGCCGAATTAGGTGGCCCAGATAACATCCAGTACATTGATCTATTAGCTGGAGACATGGTTTCTTTGTGGATTGATGATGATGGAGATTTTAGTGTTATGGGTACAGAACAAGGAGATTTTATGCGAATGAAAGACATTGGCCAAAATTGGCAAGAACGGTATAAATATTTAATTGATTTTGCTTCATCTACAAACCTGGGCGATGCCAATGCCAGGGAAATGATATCTGGTTTATGCGATATTGAAAAATTTACCCATCTTAACAAAGTCGATGTCCTTGCGGCTGTCAATAATTCACAAGAACCTCCGGGCGGAAATCCATACCAGCTAGTAGAAAATCCCGCTGAATTATTGACCAACACTTTTATTTTGGGGGAACGTATTGAAAAAAAAACCAGTGGCGATCAACCCAATCTTCACCTTTCACTTTGGGGAACATATCAAGAAAGCAAATTGACAAACGGGAAAACAGACAATAAATCCCTAGAAAATATTACAACCTACGGCACCACTCTTGATAAATACCTGGGGTGGGACACTTTAATCAGCACATCTACTGGTAAAGTAAAAAATGCTTTTTTGCGATTTAACAATATTCCGGGAGGCAGAATAAAAGCCGATCAAATGGTCAATGATTTATTTAGAGGCCGAAAAATTACTGAAGATAACGATTGGCGCTTATCTGAACCAACCCAACAAGTAGAAACAACCAGGCTACGTGCGGTTCAAGCTCGGGAAGCCACTGAGGCAATAAAAAATAAATATGAACAAGCCAAAACAAGTTTTGAAAATATGAAACAAGCTTCTGCCGAAGCTGCGCAAACCGGCATAGCTGGCAAAGATAACCAAGAAGCTCTAACTCAAACTCAAGAAAATCTAGAAACTCTTGAAAAAGAGATGAATGAACATATAAAAACCCAAAATCAAACAGCACAAGAAGCACTAAACGCCGAAAAAGCCGAATACATAACCTGGACAATTCAAGCAATCAAATACGATGCCGTGAACAACCGCTATAACATCAGTCTTCAAAACGGACAACAAAAAAAACAAGCTACCCTTGATCGAAATATTTTTGACCGCATCTATGTTCCGTATGTCAGTACCTATGGAGGAATCCCTTTTATTGATCCTGAAAGAATGAATAAATCACTTGGGCGCTATGCAGACGCAGCCAAAAACAATCCTAACCTTGAAACTGTAGTTGTCTATACACAACTAGGAAAAGTGGGACGTACCATTTCTGGCCCTATTAATCTTGCGGGAAAAATGGTTGAGGGATTAACTACAAGCCCCAAAGCCGTACAATCCGATCGAAAAAAAATAAATCTAATCAGCGAACAGCTAACCGCCAAATACGGCTCAGCCATTTTACAAGGACGGATCGGAGCAACAATCCAACGCACCAATTTAGCACGCCTAAATAAACATCGACACCGTGAAGCTTGTGCCATCGATTTCAGCGGCAATGTCATTCCCATGCACACCCCTGGCGGCTTCACCAACCAACGTTCCTCAAAAACAAATTTTTCAGATGTCACTTTATTACCTCCGGAATTTAATAGCACCATGGCTTCTATCCTAGATTCTGCCGTCGGATCATCAACGAGAAACCTAACTAAAGAAACTAGCGAAAAAGCATCACTCACACCATTTCAAAACATTAAAACCTATGATTCAAAAAACGAACTAATTTATCAAATTTTACTTATACAGGGCAAAATGCGATTAGAAGATACTGAAAGCTTATTTCTAAGAAATCCACAAGATTTATTCATCGCGGAACAAATTGCGGCACGTCTTATGGAAAAAGGAACAGCCCAGAAAGCACAGGCCTCAGCTTAAAAAAACCAAAAACTTTAACTAAAAAATTAACCACTACTCCAGCACCAACTTCAATAACGCCATCCGTACAGCCACACCATTAGTAATTTGTTCAAAATATTTAGCGCGCTCATCATCATCCACTTCAACCTTAAGCTGATTGTCAACCCGTGGTAAGGGATCAATAATAATCATTTCTGATTTTGCACGCCTTAAAAGTTTAGTCGAAATAGAATACGCCCCACGAAATTTTTCATACTCTCTTAGAGAAGCAAATCTTTCTTCTTGAATGCGCGTATTCGACAAAACATCCAACTCATCAATCACGGATTCTAAATCTTCGGTCTGCTCAATAGCATGCCCTGCCTCTTTCAAAGAACGAAGTAATCCCTCAGGAAAATTCAATTTTTTAGGAGAAACAAAAATAAATCGCGATTGCCCAAAATTTTTCAGCAACTCACATTCGGCATGCACCACCCGACTAAATTTCATATCTCCCACCATACCAAAAGTTAAACCATCGAGTCGCTTAAATTTTTTCCAAATCGTATAAACATCCATTAACCCCTGCGTTGGGTGATCCGCTGGCCCATCTCCGGCATTAATTACCGGCACATTGGCTCCTTTCGCTAATTCCGCCACCGTCCCCGCCACTGGATGACGCATGGCAATTACATCTACATAAGCACTAACCACTTTCCCTGTATCATACAATGTCTCTCTTTTCTTAATCGAAGAAGTCTCATTCATCATGGCATTGGAAATCACCTTACCACCTAAACGAAGCATGGCGGCCTCAAAACTAAATCTGGTCCTAGTTGATGGCTCAAAAAACAAAGTGGCCAAAATTTTACCTTTCATTATTTCCGATAGCTTTTCTTTTTTAGCATAAGGTTCCATTTGAGCAGCTTCACGCAAAACATGTTCAATATCTTCTTTTGAAAACTGTTCTGCAGATAAAATATGTTTCCCTTTAAAATTCATAATAAGAGATGCTAAATTATGGGCTAAGTTTATAGCGAAAAAGATAAAGTGTCGACAAAATTAACCCTCAACCCCAAAAGTATACACGTTCCACCTACCCCTCAAGCTATTTTTCAAATCCCTTTCAATCTTTGTGACTTTCAGTAAAATAAGCCTTGATGCAAACACCACCAAAATCTCTCACCCTCACTCTCGAAGATGGCACACGCCTCACCGGTCAATCCTTTGGAGCTTACACGGAAACAGCCGGTGAAGTTGTTTTTAATACCGGCATGGTTGGTTACCCGGAAAGCTTCAGCGATCCTTCCTATAAAGGACAAATTTTAGTCCTCACTTATCCGCTCATCGGCAATTACGGCATCCCGAAACAAGCCATCGATGACCATCAATTAGAATGTTTTTTCGAAAGCGAAGCACCTAAAATTACAGCTGTAATCGTCTCTGAATATTCCGAAAATTATAACCACTGGGAAGCAGTTGAATCATTAGGCGAGTGGCTCAAAAAATATAATATTCCGGGGCTTACCGGACTTGATACTCGCGCCCTTACCCAAAAGATTCGCACCAAAGGAGCCATGCTCGGGACAATTACCAAATCCGCTCACACAAAAAACTCTTTCTACGATCCAAATCTTGCCAATCTTGTCGCTCAAGTTAGCATCAAAGAGCCAACAACTTATTCAGCCGGTAAAAAACATGTGGCAATAATTGACTGCGGAATGAAACTCAATATTTTACGTAATTTTCTTAAAAGAAATATTTCCGTGACACGCGTCCCCTGGAATTTTAATTTCTGGGAACTTAAAACTAAATTTGATGGAGTATTTTTCTCCAATGGGCCAGGTGACCCGGCTATGCTCAAAGAAACCATCAGTCTAATGCAAGAAAGTTTTCAGCATAAATTACCTATTTTCGGAATTTGTCTCGGAAACCAAATTATGGGATTGGCAGCCGGGGCAAAAACCTTCAAAATGAAATTTGGCCATCGCTCTCAAAATCAACCCTGTATCGACACCGAAACCGGCCGGTGCTACATCACCTCACAAAATCATGGGTTTGCGGTTAACGCCAAATCCTTGCCCAAAGACTGGAAAGTCTGGATGGAAAACGCCAATGACAAAACCGTGGAAGGCATTAAACATAAAACCCTGCCTTTTTTCGCGGTTCAATTTCATCCCGAAGCTACAGCCGGCCCCACGGATCCGGAATATCTCTTTGAAAAATTTGTGAAAATTTTATAAAAATCGCTAATCCAATACCGCCACTTTTAAAGTGTGCCTATCATCTCAAGGCAAACGACCTTAGGAACTACTCACTATCTCGTTAATTCTCCTTAATTATCTAAATCATCTATAAAATTTTTAAATCGAGCTCCTAAACCCTCAGCCTCAGCCATAGAAAGAAAATCACCATCTTCAACAAATTCTAAAACAACCGGGGCTCCGTCCCCCGTCCTAAAATCTAAACTTTCACCATCAGCACCATCTTTACTACATATATTAAGTGTCATATTTTTATAATTTTAAAAATTAATAGCCCAAAAAATAACAACTATTTTTTATTTGTCAATAAAAATCTCCCCTTAAGTCTAATTTTCCTCATTTTTTAAGATAAAATAAAAAATGAACCTTTATCAAAGTATCTTCTGACCTCTAACCCCTTTCCCATGCCCACTTTTCGCTTTTCTAAATTATATTTCCTTTTAATCACCATTTTTGCCCTAATTTTGGTAATACCTCTCGCCCTAGCCGCTCTCGCTCAGCCCACTATTAACCCCATCGCCTCTCCTATTGACGCCACTAAATCCATTATCAGCGGCACAACCATCCCAAATTACAAAATAATCGTCACTGGCGGCCCTTACGAAATTCCTCCAACCTATGCGGACGATCAAGGTAATTTTGAAGTTACCGTTGCCCTAACCCAAGAAACAACCAACATCTTCAACATTCAAGTAGAAAATAGCCAAGGAGAACAAAGTGAACCTTTGCAAATCAATATCATTGAAAGCGCTAGCCAGGCAGCAGCAGCCGAAGCTTCCGGCGGGGGAGACCACACGGCCCCAGCCGCTCCAATTATTGATACCTTCCCTCAAACTATCGATGCGGCTCAATATACTTTTACCGGTAGCGGCGAAGCTGGCGCCACCTTAAACATAAGCGGATCCCAATCTAAAAGCTTAATTATTGATTCAACTAGCCATTTTTCAATTGTTCTAACCTTACTCCAAAACACTATCAATACCTTTAATTTTGTTATCCTTGACCCATCTGGAAATATTAGCCCTTCCACTAAAATAACTATTACCGAAAAAACCGAAGCTAACACCTCCGATCCCAACGAAGAAAACACCAGAGTGCTCGTTTTAAACGACATTAGTGGGCATTGGGCTGAAAATTACATTATCGAAATGATCAACAATGGTGATATGCAAGGTTATGATGATCATACCTTTCGTCCCAATAACCCAATTAACCGAGCCGAATTTACCAAAACCATCTTGGAAGCTCTAAACTATCCCTCTAACCTCGAAAATTCTCAACCCTCTTTCCCTGATGTCACCCCAGGGATCTGGTATGCTACCTACGTGGCAACAGCCAAAACCGCGAATATTATTCAGGGTTTCGATGATAATACTTTTCGACCTGGAGATAATATTACCAGAGCCGAAGCTCTCAAAATCCTCCTTTTGGCCGGTAATATCCAATTAGAAACTAAAACTGAAAGTCCTTTCAAGGATGTCCCTATTAACGAATGGTATACACCATACATTCTTACTGCCTATCACCTTGGTATTGTTAATGGATACCAAAACGGGGATTTCGGCCCTGGCGATAATCTAACAAGAGCCCAAGTTACCAAAATCGTTATGGAATTAAAAAAACAATTATGATTTCCGCAAAAACTAACTCTCTGGAAATTCCCCCTAACGAACCAAATTTACCTATCAAAAAATTAAATGAATGGCTAAATGCTCACCCAGGCACCATCCCATTTCTTGTAAACCATCCAAACGCCGGATTATGGGTTGTTCGAATTAGTTACTGTAATGGCATAACTACTTTTTTAGCAACTCCGGATAATCCAGCAACGACACGCGAAGGGGACGGTGCGGTATTTCTGCAATTCGGCCCTGACGGCCATCTTTCTCAAAATTACCCAGCCCCATCATTAGAAGAAGCCATTTGCTTTATCCATGAAAGCGAACCGGTACAAGAAAATCCATTAGGTTATTTTAAAATATGGCTCCAAAATTTATTAGGTAACATCCCCAAAGAAACATCTGAATCATTTTAAATGGAGTTGACATAAGTAAATAATAAGGATTAAATAAAAATTCAAAGTAAAGGTAAAAAAGGAACCTAATTTTTATCATTACTGTATTATTAACCACTCAAAAATGCCTAACCCCCCTGATGCCCATCAAAATTATAATCCCAAATTACCCACAACCTTACTAACGAAGCTAGAAACTAATCAAGGTAAGACTGTTTATGTGGAATACGAAGGGAAAATATGGATGGGTTCAATTCGCAGGTATGAATCTAGCTTTGAGGTTTATTTCCGATCAGATGATCTGCAAAGGATGGTAAGCTTTGGATATTATCCAAATAATAATGAGAAGTTTATTAACGCAGAACCATCAGTACCTGACGCAATTGCCTTTGTTGAAAATTTCCAGCCAGTCCAACCAACTGACCCAAGAATTTCAAATATAACAGAAATACAAGGATCTTTTGAGACACAAAAAAGAATCCTGCCTCCTAATCTCCTGGAAAAAATAAGCGCTAATACAGGTCAAAATATCTTTTTAAAGTACGAAAATGATGTATGGATAGCAACAATTACAACATTCCCAAACGCTGACGACTTCTCCTTTAGCGCAACTCCACCTGACCGAAGAACTTCTCCAATCGATTTTCAATATATTCCTTCACTCGGTGGAATTATTAAAGAAAGCCCAAATCTTTCCACGGTGCTGCTTTTTATTCATGGTTTCGAACTAGCCAACGAATCAGAAATAAACCAGACCATGTCTGATTTCCGAAAAGGAGCTGCCCAAATAATCGGCAACTTACAACAGGAAAACCCCCTCCCGCTTACTCACCAGTTAAGCTAATCCCGTTTAAAATTTTTCGAAACCTAAAAAACATCCTGTATACTTCTTAGTAGAAAGCTACGCTTAATTTTAGTTACCTATGTACCTCGCTCTCGACCTCGAAACCACCGGACTTGACCCGACAAACGACAAAATAATTGAAATTGCCCTCATAAAATTTAAACCTGATGGCACCATCGTTGATGAATTTCAAAGTCTTTTTAATCCTCAAATCCCAATTCCTCCCTTTATTCAAAACCTCACTAAAATTAGCAATGACAATGTTCAAAACGCTCCTTTATTTCAAGAATTAGCTAATCAAATCCAAAATTTCATTGGTGATTTACCAATTCTAGGCCACTCAGTTAAATTCGACATTTCTTTTTTGCAGGCTAATGGCCTTACCCTTCCAAATCAAATTCTGGATACTTTTCATCTAGCACAAACCCTCCTGCCTGACGAAAAATCCTATAGCTTAGAAATTCTCAGCGAAAAATACGGCCTAACTCACGAAAGCAAACACCGTGCCCTTGATGACACTCGCGTGACCATCGAACTCTATCAACTATTGCTTCAAAAAATCAGAGAAATTCCTTTTCAAAATATTGCAGCCATCAAACAAATTATCTATAAATCAAATTGGGCATGGAAAGACACTTTTTTAACCCACCTTCCTTCAAAAAAATTCAAAATCAGAGAAAAAGAAAAAAATAACCTCACTACCACCTCTCACCATCTCGCATTTAAAAATTCTGTTTTCCAAACCACACTGAAAAACCAACTTTCTTCTGGGATGGATGCTCTTATTGAAAATTCAGCTTACTCACTAGAAGAAATCCTACCCACGCTTGCTGATTTTTGCGAACAATCCGGAGAAAAATATCTTATCGCCACCCCGAATCCAGACAAAATCCACCCGGATCCTCGCCTTGCCAAACTCAGCCATCCTGATTGCTATCTTTGCCCTTATCGTTTCCAAAATTTTCTAACCAAACCTTTTTTCCAAGATTCGGAAACGCGTTTTTTAATTAAAATTATAATCTGGAAAAGTTGCACCTCCACAGGCGAAAGAATCGAAATCAGCCTTGGAGAAGAAGAATATGCCACTTGGGATCAAGTATCCGCCTTAAATCACCTCTACGAAACAACCTGTAACGATAAAAATTGCTTTTACCAAAAAGCTTTTGAGCAAGCTATCAAAAAACCAATTCTTGTGGTGCATCCTTATTTATTAATTCAAAGCAGCATCCGAGAAAAACCCCTAATCCCTACTCATCATCGACTTATTATCGACGCCATTGAAGAATTTGAAACTCAAGCCACAAACGCCCTTACTATTCATTTTAGTCTGGAATCTTTTACCGGTCTTGCTTCAAATTTTCAATCAACACAAGAGGAATCACCAAATTTTTTTAATTTTGAAATTCTATTTGGTCTTTTAGGAATTTTCCTAGAAAAATACGCGGATAACGAAGAATATTTTCGCCGACTTATTTTAAATCAATCGCACTATCAAACCATTGAATGGCAAAAAATCAAAGGCGTACTTCAAAACATCGAAACCAAACTACACGCTCTCAATTCCGAAAATGAAAATCTGGCAATTTTAAAAGCTAAATTTTCCAATCTTGAAAAATGTCTCACCCTAAATTCGCACCTCCTTACCTGGATTACTTTGAACTCACGACAAATGCCCATTATTTCTTCTTGCTCAACCCAAATCGGAAAACTACTTGCCCAAGAATTATGGCCGAAATATCACCCTTTTATTGGCTTAAGTCATTACGGAAGTCTTAACCATAATTTAGAATTCCTAAAACAACGTCTCCATCTAAACAAAGATCTGCCGGAACTATTACTCGAACCTAAATCAGAAACTTCCCCAATTTCCACTCCTCCTTTTAAGTTAATTATTCACCCCCATCTTCCCAATATTTACAGCCCCTCAAATCAAACTGAAACTATCAATATCATTAAAGATACACTTCAAAGTAATCTCTCATGCAACTCAAATTTCAATCATTCTTTTCTCCTGACCAACTCCAAAACCGCCATTGAGCATCTTTATGAATCGTTAGTTAAAATTTTACAGCCACTAAAAATTAACGCTTTAGCCGAAGGAATCAGTGGCGGCCAAGGAAAAATCGCTCAATTATTTAAAAATACATCTTCAACAACCTTACTAATTGGCACTGAAAAATTCTATCACGCAATTTTGGATCAAAAAGCCGCCTCAACCTTAACGTTACTTTTCATTCACCGTCTACCTTTTTTACCTATTTCTCATCCGGTACATCAACTTGAATGCCGTAATTTTACTAATGATTTTACTCAATACACCCTACCCTTAGCCATTTTAAGACTTAAACGTTTTATCTATGAATTTAACACCGCTTGTTCACCACAAAAAATTCAAATCCTGGATCCACGTATTGAAAACTATAATGGCCTATTCTTAGAATCCTTCCCTTCTCATCTGAAACCTGTTGCAGGCTGAACAAAAGGCTACTTTAAAGGAGTATAATTCCAATCTCTATCAACAAACAGTCAAGAGCAATCGCTCCCCAAAGCGCTTTTTTTAATTTTGAGCCTTGATTTTTTTCCCAGTGCTCATTAAAGTATTTTCGCCTGCACGAGAAATTAAATTTCTCTGTTTTTTAGCAAAACTTTCATGGATCCTCTAGCCCAAAAAAAAATACAAGTATTTTTCCAATCTTCCACCATTACCTTAATTATGATTGGCATTATGGGTGGAATAGGCTATCTACTGGATCGTGCTCTCCATACTGGCCATCTCCTGTTAATCATCGGAATTGTTATTTCCTACCCCCTTACGCAATTGTATCTCTACCGCAAATTTAAACCGCCCAAAAACCCAAAAATTTCTAAATTATGACTATTCCTGAAATCCATGTCGCTCCTCAAGTTTTTTGGACTATCGGCCCTTTTGAAATTTCTCCACCAATTATTACCGCTTTGATTGTATCCTTAATTTTAATTACTCTAGCGATCATTGTTCGCGTCAAAATCTCCCTAATTCCGAACCGGCTACAATTAATTTTTGAAATGCTAATCAGCTATTTTTTAGATCAATTAATTATCGCCACCGGATCACGAAAAAGGGCCCTAAAATTATTACCGTTTGTGGCTACTATTTTTTTATTCCTAGTTATCGCTAATCAATTTACTTTAATCCCTTTTGTAAGCAGTATCGTCCTAGGAGAAGTATTACTATTCAAAGTTCCTGCGGCTCACTACAGCTTACCAATCGCCCTTATTATAATGGGGCTGGGCACTGCCCATATTTTAGCCTTCCTCTTTCATCCGATTCGATATATTGGAAATTATATTAAAATTGCTGGCTTATTTAAAGCACGCAGCTTTAAAGATTTTTTCATGGCCGGAATTGATTTCTTCCTGGGGTTAATGGATATTGTCGGAGAACTGGCTAAATTTATTTCAGTCTCAACTCGTCTTTTTGGTAATTTATTCGCTGGCGAAATTGTAGTGGGAATTATTTCTGGATTATTATTTATTACTCAATTTGTAGTCCCTATCCCTTTTATTGTCTTAGGTATTCTTTCCGGGTTAGTACAAGCCTTTGTCTTCACAACTCTAACTATGATTTTTATGAGCTCAACCCTAAATAGCGTTAGGCGCGCCGAAGAATATTAACCTATTTTTTACTAATTCTTATTATTTATCTTTTTAACCCCTTATCCACATGGATGCAGAAACATTTAAACTTTTAGCCGCTGGACTTTGTATGGGTCTAGGTGCTATTGGGCCAGCTATCGGTGAAGGCTATATCGGAGGTAAGGCCATGGAAGCCATGGGAAGAAATCCCCAAATGGCTGACAAAATTTTTACAAATATGATCGTGGCAGACGCAATTGCTGAATCCACTGGTATTTATTCACTCGTGGTTGCCCTGATTATTCTCTTCGTTGTCTAATTATTTTTCTTTTCCCTATTATTTATGGCGGACCAATTTAAACAACTCGGTATCGATCTTTGGAGTATAGTGCTATACATGGCTAACACTGGCGTTGTCTTAGTAATTCTTTTTTATTTTCTTTATAAGCCAATTCTAAAAACCCTAGACCAACGCCGAAAAAACATTGCCGACAGTATTGAAGAAGCTAATCTTCTTCGCAATGAATTTGAAAAAAAGTTAAAGAAAACAGAACAAGAAAAAGAAAAAACCGAACAAGAACTGCGCCAAGAAATGGTCAAAATGAAAAAAATGATTGAAGAAAAAAGAACAGAATTAATTGAAGAAATGGAAATTGTGCGCACTGACATGCTTCACAAATCACAAGAAGAAATCGATAAACGGAAAAAGTCACTCATCAAAGAAGTGGAACAAGAAATAACTCAAACTATGACCCGTATTATTTTGGATATTGTCCAAAATAAAGTGCCCGAAACAGTGGTTAAAGAAAGTATTACGGACTCTTGGAAGGAATATAAAATCAAAAACTAATGATTTTCAAAAATCTTATCGCAGCCGTGCTCTATGAGATGATTAATTTTATTTTGAAACATCAAGATTTTTTCGAAAAACCAACTAATTCCAGAAAACAAATAATTGATCAAACTGAGCTCCCTCATCCCTTCAAGGTTTATTTAGAACAAGTTGAAGGAGCTCAATTTATCTTAGACCTCAAACTTATTTTGAGCTTTCTAAAAAACCCACCTAAAACCAAAATCCAAAATCATCCTTTTTTTAATGCTCTCTGTGAATTATTTGCGCACTCTTTTTCTATTCGACTAGATTTAATGAGTGACTATGCCACGGCCAAAGAAAATGAACGCCGCGCTGTAGTTAAAAAACTCATTGCCGTCGAAAATTCCGTAGGGAAAGCCCTTAAAAAATTACTACTCAATAACTCCTATCAGGAATTATCAAATGCCATTCAAGCCCTATGCCAAAAAACCTGGGGCAATACCTATACGCTTTTACAATTCCCTTGCTCCATCAACCCGGAACTTAAAAAAGAAATCCGTGGAGAATTACGCCAAACCGATTCCACTCTTTTCCCTATTTTTCAAGTAAATCGCCAACTCATAGGTGGTTTCAGAATTTTCAAAGGTGGTAAAACCACTGATTATTCTTGGATTCGCAAAGTCCTTAAGCTTAAAAATTACGCCTCAAAAGGCATCTAAATTCATCTAATAATTTTCCATTTAATTTAAACCCTTATTCTATGGCCCAAGACACCGCTATCCTACGCACCTTTTTAGAAGACCTTGAATCCGCTATTAAAAAAACGCAACTGGGAGGTGACGAAAAAGACCTCAATCAGGGGATTATTCAATCATACAAAGATGGTGTAATCCAAATTCAAGGCTTGGATGGACTGCGCATGAACGAAGTGGTTACCATTGAAGGCATTGAAACTCAAGCCCTAGTCATGAACCTTGAAAAAGACAAAGTTTTTGCTTTAGTCTTACAGCCAAACGATGCCATCCGCGAAGGATTATTTGTAAAATCAACTGATCTATTTTTATCAATCCCGGTTGGTGAAGAAATTATTGGACGCGTAGTCGACCCTTTAGGAACCCCCTTAGATGGAAAAGGAAACTATAAAGCGGAGAAACAAATGCCTCTTGAAAACGAAGCACCAAATGTTATGGTTCGTAAATCAGTTCATCAACCGGTGCAAACCGGCATTGTGGCCATCGACTCTTTGGTGCCAATTGGAAGAGGACAACGCGAATTAATTATTGGGGATCGTCAAACCGGTAAAACCACCGTGGCAATTGACACCATCATCAACCAGAAAAAAGAAAACATGATTTGTATTTATGTGGCTGTGGCTCAACGAGAATCAAAAACCGCTCAAGTAATTGAAAACCTCAGAGCTAACGGAGCCATGGATTACACGATTATTGTTTCTGCTCCAGCTGCCTCCACTGCTGTTTTACAATATCTAGCTCCCTATGCTGGCGCTGCAATCGCTGAATATTTTATGGCTAAAGGAAAAGATGTTTTGGTTATTTATGATGATCTTTCTAAACACGCAGTAGCTTACCGTGAAATGTCACTCTTACTCCGCCGCCCACCTGGGAGAGAAGCCTATCCTGGTGATGTTTTTTACCTCCATAGCCGCCTTCTAGAAAGAGCTGCCAAACTTAATGACAAAAATGGGGGAGGCAGCATTACCGCTCTACCTATTATTGAAACCCAAGCTAATGACGTTTCCGCTTATATCCCCACTAATGTTATTTCCATTACAGACGGCCAGATTTTCCTGGAATCAGACTTATTCAATAAAGGAATTCGTCCCGCGATCAATGTTGGAATTTCCGTTTCCCGGGTAGGTGGAGCTGCACAAACTAAAATTATTAAAAAAGTTTCCGGAAGTGTAAAATTAGATTTAGCCCAATATTATGAACTAGAAGCTTTTTCCCAATTTGCCTCTGAATTGGACCAAACCACGAAAGACAAATTGACCCGCGGAAAAAGAGTTGTAGAAGCTCTTAAGCAAAAACAAAATAATCCCTACGCTTTGTGGAAAGAAGTAGTTGTGCTTTATATCGCTACTAATGGTTACTTGGATTCAATTACAGAAATTAAAGTTGGCGAAAAAATAGAATCCCTCCTTGCCTTAATTGAATCTAGCCATCGAGATCTTGTTGATGAAATTCAAGAGAAAAAAGAATTTAGCGAAAAAATAGAAACCATGCTCAAAGAAATTCTAAATAACTTTTTTAAATAATTATTCCTTATGTCCGGTGCCCTTCTTGAAATTCGCAAAAAAATTGGCGGCGTAAAAAATACGCGCACCATTACCAAAGCCATGCAAATGGTTGCCGCTAGTAAAATGCGCCAATTCCAAAAACGCGCTATTTCCACCAGGGGATACGTTCAAGATTTATTAGCTATTTTAGCAAAAAACCTCACTACTCAAGAATCAACAATTTACACAGAGAAAAGAAACCACGGCGCCACTTTATTTGTTCTTTATACCTCAGATAAAGGACTTTGCGGACCTTTAAATAATAAAATAATTAATGCCCTTTTTCGTTCCAAAAAATGGCTAGAAACTCCTTTAGATCAACGAAAACTCCTAACTATCGGCAAAAAAAGCTATGATTACGCCAAAACCAATAAAATTCCGGTATTAAAACATACCGGCCAAATTCCGGAAAAATTAACTCATCTTGATGCCATTAAAGTAGTCGAAACTATCCTTGAAATTTGGGAAAAAGAAAAAATAAAAGAAGTAATTTTTGTGGCTCCTCATTATAAAAATTCATTTACTTTTTATCCAATAATCAAAACTTTTCTTCCTTTTTCGCAAAAAACCATTGAAAGCACCTTAGGCCCACTTCAGGCCACTCAAGAAAACCCAGAAAATCAAAACAAGCAGTTGGCAAGTAATCACTTTATGATTTTTGCTCCTTCGGAAGAACATGTCCTCAATAGACTTTATGAGCAATTGGTTCAAAGTTTGTTTATTCAGGCTTTTATGGAACTAAAAGCGTCTGAATATTCTAGTCGTATGATTGCCATGCAAAACGCTACCGATGCCGCGGATCGAATTACCAATGATCTAACTTTAGCCTATAACAAAGCTCGCCAAGCTGTTATTACGCAAGAAATTGCCGAACTGCTAGGTGGAGCAGCCAGTCTTGAAGAATAGCTCCACATTTCAAAACTTTTAAAAAATTTAATTCCTAAAATCTATGCCTACGATTTCCAAAACTCATCCGGTTGGTAAAATCATCCGTATTATCGGTGTTATTATTGATGTTTATTTCCCAAATCACATTCCGGATCAATATTCCGCACTGATAGTCAAAGGCCCAAAAGAAAAAAATATCACCCTGGAAGTTCAAGCTCATTTAGGACAAAACGAGGTACGTACCATTGCCATGTCCTCAACTGACGGACTTTCCGTTAACCAAGAAGTAACAGACACTCAAAATAAAATCACCACTCCGGTAGGTGAAAGAACTCTTGGCCGAGTTTTTAATGTTACCGGTGACGTAATTGATGAAGGCCCAAAGCTGCCGGATGACACCGAGCGCCGCCCTATTCACGCCCAAGCCCCAACCCTGGTTGATCAAAATCCAACTGTGGAAATTTTCGAAACCGGAATCAAAGTTATTGACTTGCTTTGTCCTTTTATTAAAGGTGGCAAAATCGCCATGTTCGGAGGAGCCGGAGTAGGGAAAACCGTAATTATGCAAGAATTAATTCATAATATCGCCATGGGACACGGGGGTTATTCTATTTTTGCCGGGGTTGGTGAACGAACTCGTGAAGGAAACGATCTTATTCACGAAATGAAACAAAGTGGAGTTATGGACAAACTAGCTATGGTCTTCGGCCAAATGAATGAACCACCCGGAGCTCGTATGCGAGTTGCTTTAACTGGCTTAACTATTGCAGAAAAATTTCGCGACGAAGGGAAAGATATTCTAATGTTTATTGACAATATCTTTCGTTTCACCCAAGCCGGCTCCGAAGTATCCGCCTTACTTGGACGCATGCCTTCAGCTGTTGGTTATCAACCAACCCTAGCAACAGACATGGCCGCTTTACAAGAACGCATTACCTCCACCACCAAAGGATCTATTACCTCCGTACAGGCCGTTTATGTTCCGGCTGACGATCTTACTGACCCGGCTCCGGCTACTACTTTTGGACACTTGGATGCTACCATCGTACTTTCTCGAAAATTAGCAGCCAAAGGTATTTATCCGGCGGTTGATCCCTTGGACTCCAATTCAGGAGCCCTAAAAGAAGAAATTGTAGGACAAGCACATTATAAAGTAGCAACCGAGGTGCGTGAAACTTTGCAACGCTACAAAGAATTACAAGACGTTATTGCCATTTTGGGAATGGATGAATTATCCGAAGAAGATAAAACGATTGTGCAGCGAGCCAGACGTCTGGAAAAATTTCTATCACAAAATTTTTACGTTGCCGAACAATTTACTGGTATGCCAGGCCAATATGCCAAAGTAGCTGAAACCGTAGAAGCTTTTCGAGGTATTCTAGATGGCAAATTTGACCATATCGACGAACAAGATTTCTACATGGCCGAAAGCATGGAACAAGTTATTGAACGCCATAACAAGAAAAAATAATGTCTCTATCGCCCACTTTTAAATTAAATATTCGCACCCCAGACCAAAAAATCTACGAAAATGAGGCTCGCTCCATTTCGTTAAATTCTGATGACGGCCAAATGCAAATTTTTGCCAATCATGCTTCCTTAACCACTAGCATCACTTTTTCCAAAATTGTAGTCACCGAAGAAAATGTAGAGGAAATTTTTATGGTTCGAAATGGGATGCTTTTTATTAACAATCAGGAAAACACCGCTATTTTGCTAGCTCTATATTGCCAAAAACAATCAGAAGTAAGTCATCAAACTTCTAAAGAATATCTTGAATTCCTCGAAAAACAACTTCACGACGGATCCGACCTAAGTGAATTTCAAATTCTTTATTTGGAAGGAGAAAAGCTGGCCGTGGAGCAACAACTTGTGGGAATGGGGAACAATCCTTTGGCCAAATAGCTTTTTAGAATTCCGGAAAGCTCGGGGCTGTGAGAATATGCCTCCATCTTTAATGGCTTCCCGGTCTTCTATTAGCATTAAATTCAGCTCTTTCTGTGGAAGTAAGCCTACAGTAGTCACCTAAAACACCATCCGGCATATTTGGAAAAACATTTCTTCCATCACCTGGCGGAATTACTGCGCAACTTTTCTCCCAGATAGTACGAGAAACCTTACTTATTTTTTCGACTGCACTAAAACAAATATCTAAAGCCTCAAATCTAGCTTCATCTGTTGGAAAAATAGGAGTTACCTCTCCTACCTTCTTAGTGTTACTAACAAGTACACAATTGCGAATGCCCCTTTCTGGAGATGCTGCTGCCCTAGGATCCATAACTTCGGTAATACGAACAGCAGTCTGCCCACTGTTTTGTTGTATTGAGTCAGGCGGTTCTGCTAAAACAGGACTGGGAGTAGCCATAATTAAAGCCGCTGAAGCCAAAGCCATACGGCCGAATGATGGTAATGATAATTTCATAAAAAAGCGTAATTAGGAAAAATTAAAACATTAAATTATAAAAAAGTCAATAGTCTTATTTTTGCCACCTGTTCCCCCCTCGCCGCCCTCGATTTCTCAAATCAAGCGTTTCTCCTCCAATAGTTCCTACCTTTCTCTCGCTACCATCAAATCGCATATACTGTTTGGCCTCTACTGACTGCTGTGGGTAAAACTGATCCCTATTTTGCATCAATTCCACGACCTGATAGTCTCCATCTAAAAAAACAACATTCCAAGCATGATAACCCGTTGGCTCCCCATAAGCTCCTCTAACCAATCTCAACGGAATTTCCTCACGATCAGCCAAATATTTTAATAAACCAGCCCGATGACGACATTCACCAAAACACATAGCTCCAATCGGCATTGCTGATAAATTTCCATTGTCAAAATACCTGTTTGCGAATTCCTTAATTTCCTCCCAGGAAGGCATTCCCTCTCTCTTACTCGGCCTTCCACTAAAATGCCATTTTACAAATCTAGCAAGTGCTTTAATTTTCTGCTCCAAAGTAGTAGCCTTATAACCATTCAAATATTGATGCGCCTCGTCAGTAATTCTTCTTAAATCAGGATCACTTTTAGTATCAAATTTTTCTACTACCTCAAACGGATAAACAGTAGGAGCTGTTCGCTTATCTCGATCTAAGCTAAATTCAATATTAAAAGTAGTGTAAAAAAACCCATCCGCCATCCTTTCGTCAAAGTCAAGAAAGCCGGTCCGCAAATACTTTAAACTTTGAAAAACAGGATTTCTCTTTAAATCCTCTAACCTAAGTCGCAAAATTCCTTTCGTTGTTCTCAATATTACTTGCGATAAATCCGCCGCCAATTCTACCCCTTCTATACACGGGATTAAGTTATTTCTATATTTTCTCTCACCTACTGGTGAAACTCTACTATAAATTCTGACTAATGATTCCTTACCAACCACCAAAGGCCGTTTTAAATCTCCTTCAACAATACCTACCACCTTAGCCTGGATTAAATCTTGTACGGAGCTTACCACTGCATCACCCTCTTCGATTTTTTCTAATCTAACTCTCAGCCCTTCTTCCCCATTAACCAAAAAAGCGGTTAGCACTTCTAGGAAATCCGGATCCGAAGTTCTGGGCTTTAAAATTTGTGTTTCCATTTTCTTTAATTAGGGAATTAAAGATTATACAACCTTCTGAAATAGATAGCAATCTTAATGAAAATATGTTATAATTAAAAGATAATTATTTCACCTTCTCCCTTATGTTTTCATATTTTTACCCCCTTTACCCCGCACGTCTAATCTATCGCGAGGTAAAACGTGAGGTAAAAACTGAAACGCGATCAGAAAAAACTTCTTCGTGTACCGTTGAAGGATTAAATGAATGTCTTGAAACCATAAATACCCTCGATGCCAAACTCGCTCTTTTGAGTGAACTTTTGGCCAAAGAATTCGAACGCAAAAATGAGTCTGGCATTTCAAAAGGATTTGCCATGATGAAAAAATTACTCAGCGAGCAACTAAACAAAGGAGATCAGGCGACAACTGAAAAAGTAATTACCACTATTGAAAATAGTTATTTGATTCCAAAAAGAAGAGCGATTGCGATCCAAGGAACATTCGTCGAAAATCCTCGCCTAACTGCAATGGCAGCTATCGACTATCGTACCGAAATGAAACCCCTTGATCGCTACACCCGTGAAGCAGTTTTGGCAGAAGTACAATTTGAACGATTACCTCAAGAGGAAAAAGAATTAATTCAAGCCGCCCAAATAGCCAATTTCGCTGCTGTTAGCCTTTACGACAAAACTCCGGGATGGACCAATGACGATTCTACTCAAATTCGCGAACAAAATTACACTACAGTTTTTCAAGAAAAAGAAGATTGGACAGAAGAAGGGAAAAACATAGATCCAAACACCATGAGCCCCTACGTTTTCTATAGTTTATTTATTAAAAGATACGTAGGAAATTCAACCCCTAATGAGGCTAGAATACGCCTTAGAAATCGCCAACTGGTCATTGCTTTTCTGCAAACCGATGGCGCTAATATTCCAAAAACATTGCGAGCTCAAATTTACATTGATTTAGCCAATAGTTTCCTGCTCTATAGCCATCCTCCACATCAAGCTAAAACCACCATCAAAGAATACAACCCTGTTTTAGCCCAAAAATTCTTAGATCAAGCGATTTCCATGTTAGAACCGATTAATTCCCCGCCCACGGCTCTGCATAGCGCGATCTCTTCATTCCCAGAACCTTCAGACCGAGAAAAATGGAAAATCGATCAAATTAATTTAGCCTATGCTCATTATAGACGAGCCAAACTGCAAAGCGAAAACACTAAAGAACGAAAAACCACTACTCCCAACCCCTCCATTATTGCTGAATTTGAAAAATCACTATCTTTATGGCCTCTGACCAGCACTTTTTTCGACTACACTAACTACTTATGGCGGTTCAGGGGACAAACCCAAAAAGTCGCTGCTATTTGTGATCGCGCCGAAAAAAACCTTCAAGATCACAAATACCTCTATGCGGATAAAACCCCTCCTACCCTAAGCACCCGGCGAATCGCCGAAATCCGCATCGCATGCTTACAACGTTTACTTCTCTACGATTACAATATCGAAGGGGTTGACCCCTTATTCCAAAAACTTGAAAAGTTTAAACCAGAATACGACTATGAATTTCAAATTCTTAAATCAAATTATGAACGAAATAAACGCATCCACCGTCTAAGAGAAGAATTTTTATCTAAAACACCAGCAAAACGCCGTGAAATAATTGCCTCACACTTTAGTGACACTCCTCCTGGCACTAGAGCAGAATTGCTGTATCGTTATGAACATTCTGCTGTAATAGCCGTACAACAAGAATTTAAAAATTTGATCACCAAAAAATCCTTGCGCTGTAAAAAAGAAATCGAAGCTTTATTACCAATTATCGCGCGCAATTCCGCAGACTGGAAACTCCTTGAAGCGCATCTTTTTGATGATTACGCCCCAAATGAAGTCCAGCATCGTCCGAACAGAAAACGAGCTTTCGATTATTATAAAGAAGCGCTTACCATGAAAGACAATTCCGGAAAATCTCTACTGGGTGAATTCCATGTTTTTACCGCCATTGCTCGATGCTATCGTTTTCTCAACAGCCCAGATCAATACAGTGCTTCGGATTATAGTATCTCAGGTGGATTGTCGATTGGCACCGAACTCGTATTAGATCATGAAAAAAATCACTTTACGATCAAAGATCCCTCGGATTTAGTAATTCTCTATCAAGATGCAAACGGGCGTGGTATAGCGATCAATCGCTATTTAAATTTACCGGAAAGCCTGGGATGGGAATATCTAAAAGGCCAGTTAAGTAATACTAACGGACTACCCGACCTTATAAAGAAAAGGCGAGAATTACTTAAGAGACGCCGTATCCTAAGTAGTCAACTTAGGGAAATAGCAGATAAAATAACTAAAAACAAACATCCGGATGAGCAAGTCGATAATTTTTATCGTTTATATGAAGAAGACGAAAACTGGGAACAAATTTTCACTCCAGAAAATTTCTCCCTAGCATCAAAAAAATTTGGAGTAAATCTTCGTCAACTCCTAGAAGAGTACTATCAAACTATACCATTTCAACTTAGCCAAATCGAAGCGATCTTGCGACCTGAGGCCGCCGGTGGAATTTATTGGATCCAAAAAAATCCAAAGACTGGTCATTTGCAAATTCTTTCGAGGCCAATTACTTCCTTTACACAAGATAATGAACCACCTGATTCTAAAACCAACAAAATAAATTTCCCAATAAAAGGATTTTCATGCGATACTTTACATTTACCAGGAAAAGGGTACTACGGGGCAACAACACCCTTATTAGAACTAGCGTTCGCCCTAACAGAAAATAACCCTCCTAAATGGCTCGATGTAGTTAATGACTATTAAAAAACCAAAATCCCTAATCTGTTAACCCTAAGTCCTCTAAAATTACCATTTTAGGTGCTAGAGCTGCTGCAATATCTTTATTTTGCGAATATAAATTCAAAACATTGCCCGCAAACAACTTAGCCTTTTCAACCAAGCCTTGCTCATAAGCATTGATCGCCTGCTCAAAATAAACGTCAAAGTATAAGCCTACTATTACTTTATTATAATGAAGAAAGTCGTTTTCATCTAAATAATCGCTCTTCGAAATAAAACTTTCCAAATAATCAACCAATTGCAAAGCTTCCTCTATCTTAGATATAAACCCAGCTTGATCACGCAATAAACGACTAACTGTTGCTTGAGCTATTTTTGCTATTACGATTTCTTCTAAAGTATTAGCGGCTCGTCTATCTTTTTGGATATTCTTAAGATCATCACATTCCAATAAATCGTAAAATTCATTCCCAAGAACAATTACCTGGGCCTCCAAATTTTGATAAAAAGCATTTAAGCCATTTGCATCCAACGTCTCAAGTTTAGCTAAAAAATTTTCATCAAGATATCTATCTAAAATAGAAACAAAAGCCCTATCAACCTCAACCTGAGCCCGTGATAATTTTTGTTTACAAGCTTGCCCCCTAGTAGGACTACCTTCTAAATAAAAAAGAGCCAAATCCTCATAAAATGCCGCCAATTCAAAATCCCCTTCATGGTAAGCTATATCGCCCAAATTTCTTGCATTGATAGCTGCCCGTTCCATTTTCCCATTTTCAAATTCCAGGTTTAACATTTCCTCCAAAACACGTTTTTTTGCACCCCTATCATCCTTTTCATTTACCTCCTTCCAATCCACCATTAATCTTGCTCGGGTTTCTTTATATTTCTCAAGTTTAGCATCTCTTAATTTATCATCCTCATTAGCAGATCCATCTAGTGCCTTTTTTTTGCCATCATTCACCAAATTCACCCGATTTTGAACACCACCAGTAACATCCGCTATATCTGGCGTGGTTAAAGTTGCATCCAAAGATCCCGTTTTACTTGGATATAAAGAAAGCCCAGCCGCACATGCCAATCCTAATTTTAACGCATTCCCTAACTCCATATTATAAAATTTTAAATAAACCCATACTACTTCGCTTTTAAATGAGCAAAAGAAAATAATCTACATTTTTTCTTTTAATTCGTCAATTTCATCGCGAAGTTCCGCGGCCTTTTCAAATTCCATATTCTGCGACGCCAAATCCATCTCCGCCTCCAAAGACTCAACCAGCCGCTTAAGCTCGTTCTTTGGTACCTTCTTGGAATCATAATGTCTAACCTGTTTTTTAGCTTCATCCTTTTTGTGCATAGCCAAATCTTTAATGGCTTTTACAATCGTTTCAGGGGTAATACCATGTTTTTCATTATGAGCCATCTGTATGGCCCGGCGACGATTAGTCTCGGAAATAGCTGCTTTCATAGCCGTTGTTTCCCTATTAGCATACATAATCACCAAACCATTAACATTACGCGCCGCCCGTCCAATAGTCTGGATTAAAGCAGTTTCCGAACGCAAAAACCCTTCCTTATCCGCATCTAAAATTCCGATCAAAGATACCTCCGGTAAATCCAAACCTTCACGCAATAAATTAATCCCCACCAATACATCAAATTTTCCCAATCGAAAATCACGCAAAATTTCAATCCTTTCCAAAGTCTCAATATCAGAATGCAAATACCGCACCTTAATCCCCTTATCCACCAAAAAATCCGTCAAGTCTTCCGAAGAACGTTTGGTTAAAGTAGTGACTAAAATTCGTTCCTTTTGCTCAATTCTTCCATGAATCTCTTTAAGTAAATCCAAAATTTGCCCAGTAATGGGACGAATTACCACACCAGGATCCAAAAGACCAGTGGGTCGAATAATCTGCTCCGCAATAAATTTTTTATCCGTATTTGCGTACTCATATTTACTAGGAGTGGCCGAAACAAAAATAGCTTCCTTAATATGTTTCTCAAATTCCTCAAATTTCAAAGGACGATTATCGTGAGCCGAAGGCAACCTAAATCCGAAATTAACCAAATTTTGCTTGCGACTATAATTGCCATTATGCATGGCTCCAATTTGCGGAATTGTAATATGTGATTCATCAATCACCATTAAAAAATCATCCGGGAAATAATCCAAAAGTGTAGCTGGTTGCTGGCCTGGCTCTCGATCGTTTAAGTAGCGTGTATAATTTTCTAACCCCGGACAATATCCGGTTTCCTGCAAAATTTCCAAATCATATTCAGTCCGCGTTTTTAACCGTTCAGCCTCCAAACCTTTCCCGATTTTTTGCAAATAAACATATTGTTCCTGAAGCTCTGCCCGAATACCAGTCATTGCTTTTTCAATTCTCTCCCGCGTAGTTACATCATGTTTAGCCGGAAAAATTTTCACAGATTGCAATTCTTGATGAACTTCCCCAGTAAAGGCATCTGCTTCGGAAATTCGCTCAATTTCATCACCGAAAAATTCAAACCGAATAATCGTATCTTCACTCGGAGGAAACACTTCCACTACATCACCAAGAACGTGAAACATACCCTGCTTAAACTCCATTTTCGACCGCGTATACTGCAAATCAGTTAAATGGCGCAAAAATTTATCTCGATTACGCTCTTCTCCAACCTTAAGCTCAATCGCCAAATTTCGATATTCCTCTGGGGAACCCAATCCATAAATACACGACACCGAAGCTACAATAATTACATCACGCCTAGTTAATAAATTAGTGGTAGCAGCGTGCCTAAATTTATTAATTTCTTCATTGATTGAAGCATCTTTTTCGATATAGGTATCAGTACGTGGATTATAAGCTTCTGGTTGATAATAATCATAATAAGACACAAAATAATGAACCGCATTATCAGGGAAAAATTCTCTAAACTCAGTACATAATTGAGCCGCCAAAGTCTTATTATGAGCAATAACCAAAGTCGGCCGCTGCACTTCTTGAATCACCGAAGCAATCGTAAAAGTTTTACCTGTGCCGGTCGCGCCCAAAAGCGTTTGGTATTTTTGCTTTTTCTGCAAACCCTGCACCAGTTGAGCAATAGCCCTCGGTTGATCTCCCTTAGGGGTAAAATCTGATTTAAGCTGAAATTCTTGAGACATTATTAAATCTTAAAACAACAATAAGGAATTTTAGCGTTTTAATAACAAGCTAACAAGCCGTCCTACTCCTAAAAAAGAGATAGATATTTACAAAAAATAAAAAAGAGGTAAAATATAATACTTTAACAAGAACATATATGCGAGAAACCCGGTTAGATGAAGATCATCAGCTAAATAGAACCGCATTAACATATGATGCCTTTCCAAAAAAAATCGAAACTTCTGCTCGCCTCGGAAAATGGCTAGCCCTCTTTTTAGCAAGCCTAAATTTTTTACCTCCATCTCAAACGGCAGCCCAGGACACTCATTTTGAAAACAATAGAGCGTGCGGAACAGGTGCATCCGGAGTCCCTAATATTTTTCTGTCAGTGAACGGGAAACAATATTATAACCCTAATCCTACGATCGAGACATGGTTGGCGGCTTTAAATAATTTTAACGCTGACGCGAGTGATTCGACTACTACCATCGAATTTTCAGAAGTACGGTGGCCGTTAAAAGCCCCTTATCGTCTATTCCGCAAAGGACGAACATTAAATTCTAAAATTAGTGTTCGCCTTCCTTGGTCTATGGTTAGCTATTTTAAAAGGCACCGAAAAGATCCGAACTTTAGACAAATTCCCCAAATGGAAATACAGGGAGCCATTACACAATGCCTTGAAAGAACCGATCCAAAATTACCAGTTATCATTGTAAATCACAGCGATGGCGCTAATTGGGCTTTAGAAGTTATTAATGGGGACAAAGGAACGGGGCTTCCTCCGCTAACAATTCCTACTGATAAAAAATTGGTTGTAGTTAATTTGGCTCCAGCTATTAATGGTGTTCTTGGCGGGATTATTAAGCCTAGTCATTCTCCTGATGAAATCCGCCAAATGGTAAACGCTGTTTTTTGGACTATTTTTATTAGAATTAAAGACGATCCCCTTTCCGGAATGCCACCAATTGATTGTGAAGAAGAAAATTTAAATTGCCAAACATGGGAATTGAAGCCGGGAATAGTTGATCTTATCCCTGGAGTCGGTCATGCGCATGTAGAATCAAGAAAAGATGTAATGGATATTTTACACACATTTTTTACTAGAATTTTACTAGATACGCAAACCACCCATTCTGCAGAATGAAAAATAAAATATTTTTTGCTACAATAATTCCATGAAAATTATTTCTTTTCTCGAAACCCATTTTGGCCTTTTCTTTTTGAGCGCTATTTTATTGGCTTTAATTTTTCCGAATTGGGGACAAGCCCTATCGTTCTTAATTATTCCTAGTTTAATTATTATTATTTTTGGATCTTTTTTGAAAATTAACACCGCGCATATTTGGAAACATCTCAAAAACCCATTACTGCTAATCTATTTACTTGGATTTTATCTTATAATTATTCCTGCGGTTTTATTTTTTGTAACCAGTGTTTTCTGGCCTTCTCTAGCCCTCGGAGTACTGCTTTTGTCCGCCTTACCCCCAGGAGTGGCGACTCCTGGTTTTACCAATATTCTCAAAGGTAACATTTCTTTAAGCCTCCTTTTAACAGTTATCGGACATATTTTTGCCCCATTTACCATGGTTTTTCTTTTTTATTTTTTAACTCCAATAACAATAAATTTGGATTTGTTGGGCATTTTTAAAAATTTAATACTCATAATTTTAGTGCCATTTTTAATTGCGCAAGGATTCAAAAAAATAACACCTGAAATTAGTTCAAAAATAGCTAATTATACCAGCGCCATCACTGTTCTTTTGGTAGGATTTTTGCTCTACATAATAATTTCCCCACAAACTTCTCTTATTTTACAAAACCCTCTTATAATCATAAAAAACCTTTGTCTTCTTTACGGGATTTTCACGCTTAACCACCTTATTGGTTATTTCCTTCCTTTTTGGAGGCCATCTCAAGATAAAATCGCCAGTTCTATTGCTAAAACTTACGGTAATAATTCACTGGGAATAGTTTTGGCTGCCAAATTTTTTACCCCTGAAATTACCCTGTTTTTAATTCTTAGTGAAATTCCCTTTGGCACCATGCTTGCACCTTTTAAGTGGGCACTAGAAAATCTTCAAAAACATGAAATTAAAGCCGAAAAATAAACTCTCTTAAAAGAGAAAAATCTTGACTCTCTAAAACTAAAAACTAAAATAAAGAAGCAATAATATTGACCATTCTAAGATGTAAATCTTTAGACAAATTTAGGTTCAAATTTACAATCAAATTTTTAAAAAATCAATTTACATGAACTCTACACAAAAAAAATGGCCATTCGTTTTCATCACGGTTTTACTGCTTTTAGTTAATTTTGGAGCCGGTCTTTCCGGTGCCTACTTGGGGCTAAAAATCTTCACCCCCACAATATCTCAAGAAAAAACCACTAAAACTCAAGTCATAAACGAGCAATCCGCCATTATTGACACCGTTGAAAAAACCAAAGACGCAATTATAAGTGTTATAATTTCCAAAGACGTACCTGTTTTTAAAGAATATTACAGTAACCCCTTCGAAGATTTTAATCCCTTTGGCTTTAATTTTAACATTCCGCAGCGCGAACAAATTGGCACTGAAAAACAACAAATTGGCGCGGGCAGCGGATTTATAGTCACAGCCGATGGTCTAATTATCACTAATCGCCATGTTGTTGAAGACGAAACTGCTTCGTATAGCGTAATCATGAACAACGGAGATATTATTGACGCTAAAATTATAGATACAGACCCTACTTACGATATTGCGGTTTTACAAATCGACAAAAAAAATCTAACCTATCTAAACCTAGGGGATTCCGATACCATCAAAGTTGGACAAAGTGTTATTGCCATTGGCAACGCTCTGGGCGAATTTTCTAATACCGTTAGCTCTGGAATTGTTTCAGGATTAGGAAGAACCGTAACCGCTGGCTCGGGTTATGGCCAAGTAGAAACGCTTAATAACATCATCCAAACTGATGCTTCTATTAATCCTGGAAACTCCGGCGGACCATTACTTGACCTAAATGGCAACGTTATCGGAGTTGATGTAGCCATGGCTCAAAATGCAGAAAATATTGGTTTTGCGATTCCTATTAATCCGGTCAAATCCATTCTTACATCTATCCAAGAAAATGGCGAAATTATTCGCCCATATCTTGGGATCCGTTACACTCCTATTAACAAAACCATCCAAGAAGCCAATAATTTACCTTATGACTATGGAGCATTAATTCTACGAGGCCAATCTCCAGAAGATCTAGCCGTAATTCCAGGGGGGCCAGCTGATAAGGCCGGCCTTCAAGAAAACGACCTTATTTTAGAAATCAATAATATTAAAATTGAGGCGACCCATCCACTTCAAAGCGAAATTGTTAAATATGACGTTGGGGCAACGGTGACTCTAAAGGTTTACAGTAAAGGTGCGGAAAAAGAAGTGCCAGTAATTCTAGAAAAAAATCCCATGTAAGCGGAAAAAAGTCTCCAACTTTTTATTTGCAATTCATCAAAACCAGACTATGATAGAAAAAAGTTATGAAACCCCCTCCCCTCCCAAAACTTTTCAATCTTTTTACGAACATAAATGGTGTCCCCGACAGGATTCGAACCTGTGGCCTTTGGCTCCGCAAGCCAACGCTCTATCCAACTGAGCTACGAGGACAAAATCAAAAAACAAACTAATCCCTTACCAAAACGGGTCTATTATACGATTGCATGCCTTTAAATCAAGCTTGTTCAAAAAATCTCTAATAGCCCCTTCGGATCAGCATAAGATTCTTCTAAATCCAAATCCTTTGCCACACTTTGATAAGTAATTTTCCCTTTATAAACATTCAAACCTTTAACAAATCGGCCATCACTCTTTATAGAAGCAATTAAGGCCTCAATCACTCCCTTATCCGCCAATTGTAAAAGATAAGGTGTCGTTGCTGCAGTTAAAGCTTGTGTTGATTGACGAGCCACTTGTCCCGGCATATTAGCGACCGCACAAAAAATTTTATTTCTCCATTTATAGATTGGATTTTCATGAGTCATCACCTTTGAGCCCCAAATACAGCCACCCTGATCAATAGAGATATCCACAATAACTGCCCCGTCAATCATAGTTCGAACTTGACTTTCGGTAACTACCTGAGGAGCACGAGCCCCTTTTACTAAAACCGCTCCAATCAAAACATGGGCAGTTTTAATCTTTTCCGTATAAACCGGCTCCTCTGGCTTCAAAATTTCTAAATTTCTTAATAAATTTTCACCCAAAAAAGTTTTAAATGTAGCATACAATTCAGCAATACGATCTTCCCTAATTTCAAATAAGGTCACTTTTCCACCCATCCCTAAGGCTGTTCGCGCCGCGAATTCACCAGCTACGCCGCCGCCGATAACCACGGTATGACATAACTCTGTCCCCGTAATCATACCCATCGTAATTCCAAATCCACCATATTTTTTTTGTAAATAATGAGCTCCATACTGTACCGCCAAAACCCCAGCTACTTCACTCATCGGCGCCAATAAAGGCAATCGCCCACGCTCATCTTCCACTGTCTCATAAGCAATAGCGGTAATGTTATTATCCAAAAGACGCCTAGTGAGAGATTTTGGTACCCCAGAAAGATGCAAATAGGTAAAAAGCGTTTTATCCTTTAGTAAATCCAATAAATAATATTCCTCCTCCAATGGTTCCTTAACTTTAACTAAAATATCAACTTTAGAAACGACATCTGAAGGATCGCGGACAATTTCCGCTCCAGCATCTAAATAATCCTGATCACTATATCCTGAATTTAGTCCAGCTGTTTCCTGTACCAAGACGCGGTGCCCCTTTGCCACTAAAACAACAACCCCTTCGGGAATAATCCCTACTCTATTTTCATTATTCTTAATTTCACGAATTGTGCCAATAATCGTCATAAATAAAATTTAAAAAATAAAGAATGGAGCACTAATAAATACCCCTACACTGATTATAACATAAACGCCATTTCAAAAAAAATAACTCTCTCTAAATTCTATTTTAGCTCACGCAATTCGGTAATAATTTTTTGCCGGTTATCAGCCCTCAAAAGAAAAGATCCAACCACTAAAACATTAGCTCCGGCTTTCAAACACTTTTGAGCAGTCTCCAAATTAATTCCACCATCTACGCAAATATCTAAACTAGACTTTAATTCACGAAGTCGTTTAATTTTCAGCAAAGAATCTTCAATAAAAGCTTGCCCCCCAAACCCAGGATGCACACTCATCACTAAAACCTGATCCACCAATTCAAGATAAGGCTCAATCAATTTTACCTCAGTTGGTGGATTAAGCGAAATAGCTGGTTTCACACCTAAATCTCTAATTTTCCTTAAAACCTCACCTGTTTTTTCCAACGTAGCCTCGAAATGAATTGTAATCATCCAAGATCCGGCTTTCGCAAAATCCTCAAGGTATTTTTCGGGATTAGAAATCATTAAATGTGCCTCCAACGGCACTCGCGATTTTAAACACTTCACTACCGGCGCCCCAAAAGTTAAATTAGGGACAAAATGTCCATCCATTACATCTAAATGAATAAAATCCACATACTTATCCAAAGAAGCAATTTCCGCATTCAAATTCCCCAAATCAGCGGATAAAAGAGATGGTGCAATTTTAAAAGAAGGCATATTGATTAATGATTAATAAGTCTTTTCCCCTTAAATTATAGCATGTTGACCTATTGATAAACAGCCTACGAATATTCTTCTAATTTTTAGCCGAAACTTCTATTTTATCCACTCGCGCCTGATGTCTCCCGCCTTCAAAGGGAGTTTTTAAAAAAACCGCCAAAATTTTTTTTGCTTTTTCCTCATCAATAATCCGTTGCCCTAAACAAAGCACATTCGCATTATTGTGAGCTCTAGCATAATGCGCTAATTCTTCTGTCGAACATGAAGCACCCCTAATTCCCACGTGCTTATTCGCCACGATGCACATTCCTGTACCTGTCCCGCAAATTAAAACCCCAAATGAACCCAAATTTTCATAAACTTTTTCAGCCACCTCGCGGGCAATATCCGGATAATCATAAGTCGCTTCACTGAAAACTCCTAAATCTACAACCGTATAACCTAAAGTCTCAATATAATCTTTTAAATTATTTTTAAGACCATAGCCCGCATGATCAGATCCTAAATAAAGTTGCTGCATAAAATTATTTTAAAAGGGGACTAATAGGTTTATCTTCATGAATATTTTTGATTACGCCAGCTAAAAAAGGCGCAACTGAAATTACCGTAAGATTAGAAAGTTGATTTTCACAAGTAATAGGAAGTGAATCAGTAACAATAATCTCCTTAAGCTTCAAGCTATTTAATCTTTCGATACAAGGATCAGAAAACAAGGCATGTGTAGCCGTTAAATAAATCTCATCCTTTGCCCCAGCTGCTCTGACCGCCCCCACCGCTGCCACTACTGACCCTCCGGTATCGATCATATCATCAAAAATAATCGGCGTTTTGCCTTTAACCTCACCCACAATAGAATTTGCTTCCGCTTGATTGTGACTAGGTCGAGTTTTATTCACAATTGCGATTTCCACCCCCAGCTCATCAGCAAGTCGCTTCGCTGCTTTGGCTCCACCAGCATCAGTAGAAACCACGACTAAATTTTTCAAACGTTTCTTTTTTAGATAATTTAGAAAAAGCCGGTGAGTATGTAAATTATCCACTGGGAAATTAAAAAAACCTTGAGTTTGACCGGAATGCAAAGACAAAGTAACCAAGTGAGTTGCTCCAGCCGTTGAAATTAAATCAGCCAATAACCGAGCAGAAATAGGCTCGTGAGCACTAGCCACTCGATCCTGCCTACCATAAGCAAAATAAGGCATTATCACGTGAATATGATGAGCAAAGGAACGTTTAAAAGCATCTAACATAATAAATAATTCCATCATTGATTCATTCACAACCGCTCCCCCGGTTTGCACAATAAAAACATCACACCCCCGAACTGATTCATCCGGCTTAGCATAAATTTCCCCATTGGCAAATTTTTTAATTACCATTTTCCCCATTCCTAATTTTAAATACCTGGCAATTTCTTTCGCTAGTTTAGGGTGAGACGTTCCGGCAAAAACCTTTAGCGAATTTTTATTAGCGAAGTGAATCATATAAAAATATAAATATCTAAAACATAAATGATTATACTCAATTTATCTTCAAAGAGAAAATTTAAACAAAAAAATAAACTTCTACGGCTCAAAATCCTTCATTTTAATTTGATCACCAACAGCTAAGCCCCATTTTTTAGCCAACCCCTCATTAAGCTCCAAAACATACTGCGCCAATTGTCCTGAACTATATTCTTCGCAATTATTCTGTTCAGGATCAATTTTAAAACACGGCACTGCCCCGTCAATAATTTTTAAAATACGTTGATTCTCATCCACAAATAAAATATCCAAAGGAATCAACATATCCTTCATCCAAAAAACTAAATTTGCCTGATCCTGAAAAACAAACCACATACCCTGATCCTCCCTAAAATATTGCACTCCTTGTAGCCCTTTTATTCGCTCCAAAGATTCATCAGCTAAAGCTACTTGCAAATTAAAAATTTCCCCATCCGCCTTAATAATCTGCAAAGGAACTATTTCATAATAATTTTCAGCTAAATCGGAAATATCAGCTGCTTTAAAAAACCCTTCATTTAAGCTAAAAAAAACAATTCCCCCCAATAACATTCCAGTAATAAAAATGCCGAAAAAACGCATATTCCTATTCTCAAATATCGACCATCAAATGTCAACTTTCAAAATTACGAATCGCTTCTTCGTATTCATGATCCGAAAAAACCGCTTTTGCGTAATGTTCTTTATGCTCGGCAAAAAAAACACCCTTACCTAAAACCGCCGGGGCAAAAATAAAAACCGGCCTTCTGGAAACAACTTTAGCTCTTAATAAGGCCTGCTTAATTTCCTCATAATTATGTCCATCTACTAATGACAGCACGCTCCAGCCAAAAGCTTCAAATTTATCAACAATAGGTTCCACCTTACGCAATCCCGTATGCACCGAAATAGCCACCAAAGAAGACAACCGCTCAAAAGAGGCCTCCATAGCTGCCTCCCAAGTTGCGCCCTGCAATAAATCCTCATCTCCCAAAATAACAAAAACTCGCCTGCTCTTTTTAGAATCACCAATTCCCAAAGCCAAATCCACTCCGGCCTTAAGCCCCTCACCAGATGTTTTAAAAACCGCATCTATTCCTGGGACTTCTAAAGTAGGCTCAGCCTGCAATAAAGCCCCAAACTTACCAAAATTATTTAACTGACTTTCTGCAAAAAACCCCGCCTTAGCCAAGCAAACATATTGAGCCGCAATTGCTTCAGGGCACGATAATATAATCCGGTCGCGCTCCTCCCATTGCGGCTTTAACGCATCATAATTTAGAAGCAAACGACTATTATCGGTCCCAAAATACATTACAGTCAAAAGATCGATATAAGCCAAAGAAATTCCAGTATTCCCAATTCCTGATTCGTGAAACATCTTCAAAAGCTGAAGACGAAAATCATGGGCGAGATAGACAAGCTCATCCAATTTCATACAACTTTACTATACCAGGGTTAAAACACTCGCTCAATAAATCTAACATCGTTTTTCCTAAAACAGGATGCTTTACCCCAGGCGCAATTTCCGCTAGCGGCATCAAATCATATCGTCGCTGATGAAACCGGGGATGGGGGATTTCCAAATCTCTTTTCCGTATAACCAATTGATCATACAACAAAATATCTAAATCAATTGGCCTTGGCGCATAATGCAATTTACCATCAATAATTTTAGATTTAACAATTCTCCCCAATTCCTGCTCAATTTGCTGAGTTACTCGCAATAGTTCCCTTGGGTACAAATTTGTTTTAACCTTAACCACCTGATTTAAAAACCAAGGCTGCTTCTGATCATCAACAATCGGGCAAACCGGTTCTGTCTCATAAACAGAAGATTCCTGACTCAAAACAACCCCCTTCGAATTTAAAAGTTCCTTACTCCTTTCAATTAAGGCAAAACGATCACCTAAATTAGAACCCAAACTTAAATAAACAAAACTCATAAAAATCAAGCTAACTATTTTCGGGACTCCACCAAAATAATCGCCAAATATTTTTTAAATTATTTTTCCTATAAAAATTCTGACTTTTTGCTAAGGAAAACAAGAAGAAAGCGGTTAATCCTTTCACCTGAGCCAACTGCTTAATTTGCCTTAATACAAAAGAACCAATACCTTTTTTTCTGAAAGTTTTATCCACTGCTAATTTTCGAATATACATCACTGCAAAAAAACCACCAATTCCTAATGTGCTGTAGGAAAAAGCCGCTTTAACCCTATTTTTTTGCTTAAACACAAAAACTTTTTTCTCGTCAATTAAGCGCCCAACTTCCGCATGATTAATCTTCCCTATTGCCGAGAATAAACGGGTTACGGGCTTTATATCATTCGACCTGGCCAATTTTAAATGCAACCTTAATTTCATTTTCCAAAATTATTAATACTCTCCCTATCACTCCAACAATCCACCTCCAGCATAACATAATCGTCACAAAAAAAACCTATTAAAAGGGTAAAAATTTAAACTTAAGCCTGCAAATTTACTACTTCTCTCTTACTCCATAAAATTTCCACACAAGAATCAATTTGTAAATATTCTTCCGCTTTTTCTAAATCCTCAATTTTAACCGAAAGAACAGGCGACCTGGGCACATACAAAGAACAACATTCCTCATAAGGCTGAGCAGAAATCACTGCTGTTCCAATTTTTTCCGCCATCCTTATAATTTCCTGCTTATTAATTCCAATCAAAGGCCGAAATACAGGTCGATGCGCCAAAATATCAACCCCATGAATATTATCCAAAGTTTGAGAAGCAACTTGCCCTAAACTTTCACCGGTCACTAAGGCTTTTGCTTTTTCACGATATAAAACACGCTCCGCCAATCTTATCATCATCCGTCGATACAATAAAACCCGCAAAGGCGCAGGAGCTTTAGCTACCACTATTTTTTGATATTCCAAAAGAGGTAACAAATAAAGCTTAGACTGAAATTGAAAATTATTCAGCACCGAAATTATGGATTTCACATTTTCAATCGACTCTGGGCCAACTGCCGGATAACTATGAAAATGGACAAAAACAACCGTGGCCCCCCTCCGCATCATCATCCAACTAGCTACCGGCGAATCAAAACCCGAAGAAATCAAAGAAACCACTTTACCTGCTGATCCAACCGGTAAACCACCAGAACCAGGATGCTTTGTAAGATACAAATGCACTTCATCACGCCCCCAAACAACACGCAAAACAAGCTGAGCTCCACTTAAATCAACTTTAAGGGATTGAAATTGCGACAAAATCTGGGCTGAAATTGCTTTAGCTAGGTCAACCGAATTCATAAAAAAATTTTTATCCGCGCGATGAACTTCTACTCTAAACGAAATTTTCTTAGCGCTATTTCTCACATCCTGATAATGCCCTAATTCATTCTCCAAAAACCCAATAGATTCCTTAATCACGCTCTTTAAATCAGGCTTAACCGTAGTAACTTCGGCAAAATATTCAATTCCAAAAACCAATTGCAATTTTTCCTTTACGGCCTGTGCATCATGTTTTAAACATTCTACTCGAAAATGATCATGCTTTTTTGTAATTTTCGCTGATTTAATCGCGTTTAAGCTGCGCTGTAAATTATTTTTAAGCCTTGATTCAAAAAAAGATCGATTACCTCCTTTTAAACCAATTTCATGATAATGAATTATAAAAAGTGACATTTGCAAAAAAATGACTAAAATAGATACACTATGCAATTTCTATTATAACCTTAATCTATCTTTATGAAAAAAATTCCCCCATTTTTAGGTGCTATTATCTTTATTTTAACCTTGGGAATAATCTCAATAGTGGGGTGCGGAAATAAATTAGGCGGGCCCGTAATTTCCGAAAATGGTTTAGAATATACCGACCTCGTGGTGGGCTACGGAGAAACAGCTAAAACCGGTGACACCCTAAGTATGAACTATATCGGAACATTAGAGGACGGCACCAAATTTGACAGTTCTTATGATCGAGGAACCCCGTTTAGTTTTACATTAGGAGCCAGCCAAGTTATCCCTGGCTGGGATCAAGGAATTGAAGGAATGAAAGTTGGAGGCAAACGCAAACTCACCATTCCCTCTTCTTTAGCCTATGGCGAGGGTGGAGTTCCAGGAATTATCCCTGGTAATTCAACGTTGATTTTTGAAGTAGAATTACTTGGAATACAGTCGAGTAGCTAATTTTTCTACTGCCCAAAGCGCATGTTCGCGCACAATCGCACTTTCATCCTCATGCGCAATTCTTTCGAGTAAAGAAAATAAATTTATGGCCCCCACATTGGCCGCCACTATACACGCATTTCTTACCAATCCTTCGCGTCTAGCCCGCCGAATTGGAGATAGAGCAAAACGTTGATCAAATTCCTCCTTAGTTTTCAATTTCAAAATATCCTCCAATAACTGAAAATCACCCCCAATTCTTTTCCCAAAAATTTCATCCCGATTACCAGCCTGCGCATGATTATTTTGCGGACAAATCTCCTGACATAAATCACACCCAAAAAGCCAATCCCCAATTAAAGGGCGAAGTGAAAGCGGAATTGACCCCCGATACTCAATCGTAAGATAAGAAATACAACGTCGAGCATCCAATTGATAAGGAGCCACCAAAGCACGAGTCGGACAAATATCTAAACAAAGACGACAATACCCACAAGTTTGCCCAGCACCAGCTTGAGTATTTTCCTCTTTTTCAGAAATATCACCCTTAAAAAACTTTCTCAATTTTTTAATTTCTTGTTCCGAAATAGGCATGGTGGTTAAAACTTCCGCTAAAAAAACCCACGAACCGTATTGTGGTGTAATAAACAAAGTATTCTTCCCAATCATGCCCATTTTGGATTTTGCCGCATAAGCTCTCTCTAAAATAGCTCCAGTATCCACATACCCCTTCCATTCATATTGAGGATAAATCTCGCGCAATTCTCTTATCTTTTTTTTAAGTTTTTTTTCGATAATTTTATGATAATCAAAACCATAAGCATACCGAGCAATTTGTCCAAAGCAGCCTTTATTCGGACGCTCTCGATTTTCACGAAAATAATTTACACCCAAACAAATCACGGTTTTAACTCCCGGAAGCAATACCTCAACAGACTTTCGACGCTCAACACTACAAGTTAAATAGGTCATTTCGCCAGCTCGCCCTTGAGCTACCCAGCCTTCAAAACGCGAAAAATCCTCAGAATCAAGATTCCCCGGAGTAATGGAAATAAGATCAAACATACCAATATTTTACTTCCCTCCTAAAATTTTGGCGACATGAAAAAAACTCACTCTATTCGTGGCTTTTTGCTAATTTAAAATTATTTCGGGCCCACAATTGGATAACGCAAAGCATGTCCATCTTGAGGCATAGGAACTAAAACCCTAATATTTGTCCCGATAAGAATTATTTCCAATTGCCCATTTCCCATATTTTTCATCCCCTTTTCAACAACTCCGTCTCCCCAAAGGTGTGAACCATGACGACCAATAGTCACAAAATTAGGATCAAAAGGAGGCATCCAGGCAGGGCGACCAGGGAAAATTGATTCCTTGGGGTAATTAGCATTCAAAACATTTTTTTGAATTTCCAAAATAAGTACCCCTGATTTTTTCTCAACACCCCCATCTGAAATAGGAGGTCCTATCGGCACCCTGGGTGAAATCGAAACTTTAGGTTTAGGAGTCGTCGATATCACCGGCGTCTCTTTAGGCGCAATCGGCTTTAAATAATCAGCAACTCGATTTACACGCTCTAAAACTGTTTGAGAAAGACCTATTTGCGACTGTAATGAATCAAGCAACGCCGAAGATCGTCCAAAAACCAATTGAACCGAAGGCAAAGGAATTTTAGCCAAGATCACAAATTGCGCCTCAATCAGCTTTCTCACTTCAGTGCGTTTTGCCCGATTAGCACGAGCCACCGCATCCGGAAATTCAAAAGATTTCTTTTTCCCTTTATCATCCTCAATCGAAAAGGATAATCTCCGCCTTTCCTCGGTAGATACTAATTTCCGCAAGGTCTTACTAAAATTTAATAAAGTAACTAAGGCCGCTTTATATTTTGCCTCAACTTTTTTCCATCGAGGATCACTTTGAAGTAAAGCGCTGCAATGCTCAGCCATCTGCAGACGCAGCCCGTCTTTCTCTTCCTCGGTGCGAAACCTTAACCCTTCCTCAGCTTTGAGACCAAGTTTTGAGTGCCCAGCAACGATCCCCTCTAAAGAAAGATATTGCACCCGAAGTCGACTCATTTCCTCAAGACGATAAAGATAATCCTGATGGAGAGAATGCTTGGGGGCAAAGCGAGGGTCAACAAATTTCACCAATCCCTGATACACCACAGCTATACCCTCGTTTAAAGTTGCTTCTATCTCCTTTAATTTTTTATACGCCTCGTCTTTTTCTGAATTTTTAAGCTTTTCCGCCCAAGGAAAAGAAACAGGATAAGCCAAAGCAAGATCATCAATCTTATAAGTTTTCTTAAATTTCTCAAAAGCCAGAGAGGCCTTTTTGTATTTCAAATAAGCCTGCATATACAACCATTTTTCCTGATTTTCAAGGGAAAGCTTGGGCAATAAGCGCTCATTCTTTTTTAAAGTTTCTTCGAACGTCGTGAGCGTCGTGAGCGAAACTTCTGTATTCGCCAAAGCATCAAATCGACGCAGAAGATCCGCAAAAATTTTAACTTCGCTAGAGGTTAAACTCTCTTTTGAAGAAACTTTTTCTAAAGTGGCCATCAGAGATTTGGTTAAAAAAAATCTTTTAATTATACCATAAACCAACAAAAATTCCAAAAAATCACCCATTCCCAACCCTTCAACTATTAGTTGAAATATTCTTAAAAAGATGTTAAAATTAAAAGATTGCACAACACAATCACTCAAAGCAAATCCTAAAACTAACCCGAAAACCCATGCCTTCCCAAACCACCCCTGAATTTTCACAGCCTAAAAATTACGAAGCTCTCGCTGAAAAATACGGAGTTAAACCAAACGATTACAAACAAATTCGCGATGAAATAAAAGGCTTTTCATTCACTGTATTAACAACCGACAAACTTGGACTTTCAAAAAGACTTTTAGATTTTTACGCAAACGATAAAAAAAATTCTATTCCGGTAGCCCAAAAAAAAATGCTAGCCATGTTGGCTCAACTCACTAAGGCCAGCCAATCCATTCCTGGATTTGATGTGGAAACCATTAAAACGGGAGAAAAATTCACTTTTGAAGGTAATACTGTGAAAATCGAACACCCAACAGGAACTTTTCAAGAAACCACTGACCCATCTGATGCGACAAAAAGCATCTCTACGGAAATCGTTGAAATCTTTACATTAAATTTAGCCGGAGACCGTCCTCATATTATTGATGAACACCGGCAAGCGCTCGAAGGCACAAAGGTAGCTACGGCCAACGAATGGATCGATCGTAACATCTTGAGTGGCGTTGCTTTAGCAGGTGCGGGTATTAAAAATTGGGAAAAAGATCGAGATAAATTCACAGAAGCCATTTTAGCCGCTCCTCGTAACGCACAAGCTGAAACCAAAATGCCAACAACCGAATTGGCAAACGAACTAACCACAATTCAAGAAATGTCAAAAGAAGAAGGTGGAGGAAAATATAGCGCTAAATATAATTTAGCCATTTTAGATTTCCTAAGAAAAACACGTGATAATAACCAAAATATGGGGATGTATTGGGCTAATGTACAAGCGTACTTAACCGGACACCAAGATTTAATGAAAGAAAGGGAAGAAACAAAATTAGAAATACCAACAACGCCTTTAATTGCAACCTCGGAACCATTTTTAAAAGCTACTCCTTCCCCTCTACTTGCCCCATCCGAGCTAAAGCCAGCCCCCACAGAAACCCAAGCTGCCAATTTTCCAGAAGTTGTATCCGGCGCAGGCCTTGATCTTGAAACCCCAACAGCAGTTATCAATGACCCTGCCCTTACCCCCGCTGAACAAGCTATGAACGGAAACCCAGTAGTGGCTAACAATGCCGAACAAGCACCTCAACCTGAACCACTAGAAGCAGCCGCTCAAGAAGTTGTTCCCCTCCCAGAAAATAACCCCGTTGTAGCTGGCGCAGGCCTTGAACTTGAAACCCCACCAACAGTTGTCAATGACCCTGCCCTTACCCCCGCTGAACAAGCTATGAACGGGAACCCAGTGGTGGCTAACAATGCCGAACAAACACCTCAACCTGAACCACCAAAGGCAGCCGCTCAAGAAGTTGTTCCCCTCCCAGAAAATAAACCCGTTATAGCCGGCGCAGGCCTTGAACTTACAGATCCACCCATCAACTCCATATCGGCTAATGGCGTTCAAGCAAATGATGTAACTTCCCATCCTCAAACATCCCTGCCTCCTATCGACGCCTCCGAAAAACCACCCATAAACCCTACCGCCTCTAATAACACCGCACCGCAAACACCCTCAGAAAATACCACGGCATCGCCAGAACAAATTATTCAAAATAATATCACTACTCTTAATCAACAATTCCCGGAACTCCAATTATCGTATCATCATCCTGGATGGGAATTGCAGGGAGGAAACATATTCGCAAATATTGAATTTCATCTGGGAACCCAAGTTTATAATCACCTCGTTATAAGTACACCCCAAGCTAGATTGACAAACCCGGATGACTTTAAAGTGCTTACTATCCAACACATCGAGAAGGCAATTGCGGATTACGCCTCTTGCACAAGTGATACCCTTCCCCCAACAACACTTAACACGGAATACCAAAATCATCCGGAATTCACGCTTTACTTAATAAAAAATGGCTTACCCCTGGGTGGAAAAATCAAAATAAACATGGTTGATACCGATCAAGTTTATTCACCTGAGGGCAATAACATCTTAACTATTAGCTGGGAAAACTCATCCGGAGAACAAACTATTACTATGCCAAATGAAAGATCTATTCAAAGCGCGCTAGTAAATTTTGTTAGCCAAGACAAAGCTAAACTATAACAAAAAGCTAAGACACACCAACGCCAATATCAGATTTAATACGGAAACCCCTTAACAGCAAGGGAACTTTCTTCTAAAATCAAATTAGGATTAAAATTCGAATACTAAATCACTAACCCCTAGCCAAAATGCACCTTTCCATTTTTACCAAAAAACTAACCGATATTGAAAAAGACTTACTAGAAACTTATCTCAAAACAAAAACTCCTCGTTTAGAAAAATTTCTCACTGAATTTGACGAAGATGCCGTTAAATTGCAAGTTATTGCGGAAAAATTCATTAATAAAAATGCGTATAAAGTTGAAATGATTTTAGAAATACCGAAAATCGGGAACAAGCCACTTTGCGCCTCAGAGGATAGTCGCGATTTACAAAAAGCCGTAGACCTTGCCAAAGATAAATTAGTGGAACAAATCAAAAAGGGTATGGACCTTTTACATCATCAAAACCAAAGAGCCACCTAAAAACCATTGTGAAATTTGCCCAATGATTTACCTTGATCATGCCGCAGCCACCCCGCTTGATGTCCGCGTTCTTAACACTATATTGCCCTATTTCCACGAAAAATATGGCAATCCTTCGAGCCTCCATACTTTTGGACAACAATCCCGTGAAGCAATCAACCAAGCACGACAACTCATTGCTAATTTTATTGAGTGCAACCCAAAGGAAATTATTTTCACCAGCAGCGGCACAGAAAGTAATAATTTGGCTATTTTTGGCATTGCTCAAGCCTACGAAAAACACGGCCATCACCTTATTACCACTCAAATTGAACATGAATCCGTACTAGAACCATACCGACATTTAGAAAAACAAGGCTGGGAAGTGACCTATTTACCAGTTGATCGAGATGGAATCGTAAAAATCGCAGCCCTAGAAAAAGCTTTATCACCAAAAACAACCCTTGTTTCCATAATGACTGCCAATAACGAAATTGGCACAATTCAACCTATTAAAAAATTTGCCGCTATTATCAAAAAATATAAAGACAAACAAAAACCGCGCCCTGATCAAGAAACTAAACTTACCCCTCCCTTTTTCCACACTGATGCTTGCCAAGCTGCCGGAACCCTCGGGATAAACCACAACTCACTTGGTATAGACCTGCTTTCTTTTAATGGCAGTAAAATTTATGGACCAAAAGGTATCGGGGCTCTATATCTTAAAAAAGGCATTAATTTAACTTCTCAACAATACGGGGGAAGCCAAGAATACAAACGCCGAGCCGGTACCGAAAACGTGCCTGCCATTATTGGCCTAGCCAAAGCCCTAGAAATTGCCCAACAGTCACAAACAGTTGAAAATAAACGCCTCATTAAATTACGCGATTATTGCTTTAAAAAAATTCAAATTAACCTTAAAAATATCATTTTAAACGGCCATTTAACTCAAAGATTGCCAAATAATCTCAATTTAACCATTAAAGGAATCGAAGGCGAAATTTTACTCATGCGTCTGGACCAAGCCGGAATATTTGCTTCGGCTGGCTCTGCCTGTACCGCGGGCTCCACCGAGCCATCGCATGTTTTAAGAGCCATTGGCCGCTCCAAACAAGAAGCTTACGGCTCAATTCGCTTCTCTCTTGGTCACTCCAATGATGAAGTCCAAATAAAGCACTTTTTAAAAACTTTTTTACAAATTGTAAAGGAAATTAGGGCCGAATCCGGACGATAAAAACAACAAATAACTGCAAAAATTTTAAAACTATCCAACTCATTTAAACAAATGAAAAGCAACTTTTTTTATCCCTCTGATTATTATATAATACAAACTACTTAAACTTCGTTTAAATTATGGAAATCATCACCCTTCTTTCCGGTGTAATAATCGGCATTCTGGGACTTATGCGCCTTATCCCTTCCAAAGAAGGTAAAATTTTAGCCGAAACTCAAACTAAAATTCATCAAATTTTAGAAACCAGCAAAAAAGAGGCATCCCAAATCCGTCACGACACTAAAACCAATTTGCAAGATATTGTCCAGTACGAACAGGATGAAAATAAAAGAATGGAAAATCATGTAAACCGCCTAGAAGAAGCCCTTAAACTTAAAGAAAAACACACCAAAGAACGATTAGACAAAACCATCGCTGACCAAAACTTACTACAAACGGAAAAAGAAACCATTCTTGCCTTAAAAAAATCCATTGAAGATCAAAAACAAGAATCTATTAATCTTTTACTTAAAAAAACCACTCAAAATTATCAAGAAATTGTCCAAGAAATTATCGAAAAATTAACTCAAGATTATTTAAAACGTAAAGATAGATTCCTTAAAAGACACCTTGAAAACCTTGAAGAAGACAGCTCCAAATTAGCAAAAAACATCCTCACCGAAACAATTCAGCGCTACGGGGCACCAAGCTCGGTTGACCATTCTACCACCCTAATTGAAGTAAAAAACGAAAAATTCAAAGCCGTTTTAGTTGGGAAAGAAGCTGAAAACATCAATTATTTAGAAGAAAAAGCTGAAGTAACTATCATTTTTAATGATGCACCCAAAACCATCACTGTAACCGGAAATCATCTTCTTAAACGCCAAATCGTCAAATGGACAATCGAACATTTACAAAAAATTGATAAACCAATTACCCCAAGCACTATTGATGACGCCCTAAAAAAAGGAGAAACTAAAACAAACGAAATCATGCAACAAATCGCTGAAAAAATTCTTAAAAGATTTGAACTCGAAAATGCTCCGCCTGAAATTAAACAATATATTGGTAGGCTTTATTTTAGAACCAGCTATGGCCAAAATGTCCTCAAGCACAGCATCGAAGTAGGCATGTTCGCAGGTTTAATTGCCGCAGCAGTAGGCGCCAATGTTAAAGTGGCTCGTCTAGCCGGCTTCCTACACGATATTGGCAAGGCTATTTCCGAAGAAAGCGACAAGGGTCACGATCATCTTACTAAAGAAATTTTAGAAAAGTACAATTACCCGGAAGAAGTTATTCATGCTGCTTGGGCTCATCACGAAGCTGTGCCTACTCAAAGCCTGGAAGCCAAAATTATCATGGCTGCCGATGCCCTTTCTGCCAGCAGGCCAGGTGCTCGCCTTGAATCTTTAGATCGCTATTTGAAACGCATTAAAGCTCTCGAGAGCACAGCCGCTTCCTTCCCGGGCATCAAAAAAACCTTTGCTATCTCCGCAGGGAGGGAAGTACGCGTCGTGGTTCAACCTCAACAAATTAGCGATAAGGATTTAAAAACCCTAGCCCATAACATTGCCCAAAAAATTGAAACTGACCTTACCTATCCAGGAAATATTAAAGTAAATGTCATCCGCAGACTGTGGTGGTCAGCTAAAACAAAAACCATGCCCGAATCCTCCCTATAAATTATCCCACTTGCTCTATGTTTAATTCCAAAAAAAATAACCCCACATCCTCCAAAAGTACCATTGATAAAATCGTCATGGGCGCCATTATCGGTACCGCTATTGGATCTGTTATTGGACTTGCGGTAGCCCCAAAAAAGGGTTCGGAAACTCAAAAAATAATTAAAAATACTTATCAAAAAAACTTGCATTCTATCAAAATCTTAACCACCGAAACTAGCCAAGGAATTTTCAAATTATTCAAAAAAATCTTTAAAAGAGAAAAAAGCGAATCACCCCCTAAGCAAACACCCATCGACCCCACTTCTGTTCGGGCCTCCACCTTTGATCAAACTCACGAACCTCTTAAAAAAATCCCCACCGAAACAGAAAAAACCACCTCTCTCTAAAAACTTTCATGGAAATTCAAAATCTCTTCCTTATCATAATCTCAGTTTGGGGAATAGGAGTAATATTTCGTAAATTGAATTTACCTGTTCTTTTAGGTGAATTACTAGCTGGCTTAATTCTAGGGCCGGCTCTTTTAGGGGTATTCCAAAATACAGTCAGTATCCAAATACTTTCCGAATTAGGAATCTTTTTTCTTATGCTTCATGCGGGTCTGGAAAGCAACCCCCACGAATTACTAAATGCTTCCAAAAAATCAATCTTGATCGCACTTGGAGGAGTTATTTTGCCGTTAGTACTGGGAATAGTAGTCGCGAAATCTTTTGGTTTTAATTTTTTAGAATCGCTTTTTATTGGTATGAGCCTCTCCGTAACCGCGATTGCCGTTACCACCAAAGTCTTCAAGGAATTCAAATTTAACAAATCGGAAATTGCGCATTTAACCATGAGCGCAGCTATTATCGACGACATTCTCGCCTTTTTAATGCTTTCCATTATCCTTGGGGTTGTGCAAAAAAATAGCCTTTTTAATTGGGTTGATTTTCTGATTATTGTTGGAAAAGTTAGCTTATTTTTTGGTGGCGTTATTATTATTGGTCAAAAATTATTACCTATTTTTAAAAAAATTTTTCAGGAACAGGGGCACAAGGCTTTTACTTTTTTACTGGTCATTGCCCTGGCCTTCGGATTATTAGCAGAAAAAATCGGTTTACATAGTATTTTAGGGGCTTATTTAGCTGGGTTATTCGTCAAAGAAGAAATCACGCATCCGGAAGTTTATCGCAAATTGGAAGATCGCCTATTTGCTCTAAGTTATAGTTTTTTAGGCCCTATTTTTTTTATCAGCCTGGGATTTCATGTGGATTTTAAAATTTTTCAGGACTCAAGCATGCTCATCTTCTTAATTCTAATTATTCTGGCTGCCATTACCGGTAAAATAATCGGAGCCGGGGGAATAGCTTACGGATTACGTAAAAATATTCATGAAGCCTTGATAATTGGCATCAGTATGAATGGACGAGGCGCAGTCGAACTCATCATCGCGGTTATTGGCCTAGAGCAAGGGTTGATCAACTCTCAGGTTTTTTCAGTTTTAATCCTCATGGCTTTTATTACCACCCTTATGACCCCGATCAGCCTAAAATACGCCCTAAAGGGACTAAAAAACTATTCCAACTCATCTCTACCAATACCGTCCTGACCAATACTATTGTCACCTAAACATCCCTCAAATACCACTCCCAATCTAGATCCGAATACCGTTCTGAGTGTTTGAATCTCTTTAGGATTTAACACCCCTTCAGTTGCTAAAATAGCTAAAGCTTCTAACTCTTGCTCTGCCCCGACTACCTGCTCATCATCCTCGCTATTAACTGCTAATCCCAAAATATCCGCTACTGCCCTCAAAAGTTTTGCCAATCTAGATTTATCGCTGCGGGTAAAACATACGCGTTACTACTTACAGTATTTAAAGCTACCCTAACCTCCGTTTCAGCGACACAATCCGCCGCTGTTCTCTGAAGCACAGCCTGAGAAGATGCATCTATCGATTTGTCACCCATAGAAAAATTTTTAAAATTAAGGCTGTATTTTAACAAAACTTTTTTATTTTTGTCAAATTTTATTTTCCTAAAGCCAAATATCACCTATACTAAACTCGTCATTCAATACCAGCCAAAATATTTTTTATGTTTTTAAGTCCCTCAAACCTAACCCTAATCAAATGGTTTCGACAAGCGCGAAACGCCTACCGCATACCTCTTATTCTATCTTTACTAATACTCATCGGCGGAATTTTAACCATTGGCTTCGAAGTTCTATACAAGGGCAAAGTAATGCCAAACACCTATGCTTTCCACCAAAATATCAGCTTTCAAAAGGCTTCTTTGGCTCAAGTTAATTACTCCAAAAACCTAACCAAATTTCAATCTACTCCGCTCACCATCCTTTTTAAGGGTCAAGTCTACACCTTCACCCTCGATCAGCTCGGTATTACCATTGACCAAGCCGCCAGCCTTAAAAATATCCCCATTATCAAACCCGAAAATGAATTTTGGAAGTTTTTAGTCGACTGCTTAAAATTCAAAAACGTCCAAAGCGCCTTTACGATTGATAATGAACAGCTGCAAACCACCATTAATGCCACCATCGTTGATCTAAATATGAATGTCCAAGACGCGCGTTTAATTTGGGATGAAAGTAGTAAAGATTTCCTCATTTTGCCGGAACAAATTGGCTGGAAAACAAATTGGGAAGAATTTCAAGCTTCGCTCTCTCAACATATTGCCTTTTTAGATCAAACCCCGCTTGAGATCACTTTCACCACCCTAAACCCGCAAATTACCAGCATTGATTTAGAGTCTGATCAAAAAAATCTCAAAACCAAACTCAGCCAAACCACCACCTTAATTTCCGGCCTTGATACTTGGCAATTTAACTGGTTTTCGCATCTAGACTGGCTCCAATTCGAATCAATCAAAACTCACAATTTCAGTATATCTCATAAACAATTACCTAGCGTCTTAATTCCGCAAACTTTCGCTGCCTACCAAACCACGGATTCAAACTCAACCATTAAAATATCCCTCAACTCAGATCATTTCACCCAATATATCACTGAAAATTTAACCCCAGAACTCGAACAAGATCCCCAAGATGTCACTATCTTAAAAGATAAAACCACAGGCAAAATCACTTTTGAAGGCGTTGCTTTTAACGGTTATCAAATCGAAACCAGCAATTTAAAAGAACTCATCGAAATAGCCTTAACTCAAAAAATTCAAACCGTAGAAATTCCTTTAAAAGAAATTCCAGCCAAGATCAATGCTCCGCAAGAATTGATAGATTTAGGGATTAAAGAATTGATCGCCACCGGCTATACCGGCTATTTTCACTCCACCGCAAACCGCAAAACAAACATTGCCGTCGCCATGTCTAGGTTCGAAGGAATAATGGTCGCACCAGGAGAAAAATTTTCTTTCGACAAACAACTGGGTGTTGTAGATGGGAGTACCGGTTTTGTAAAAGAATTAGTCATCAAAGAAGACCGCACCATCCCTGAATACGGAGGTGGAGTTTGCCAAGTTTCTTCAACCATGTTTCGAGCCATCGTTTTTGGTGGATTCCCAATTGTGATTCGTCATCCTCATTCCTATGCGGTTTCCTATTATTCCTATCCCGATGGTTGGGGACTCGATGCAACCGTTTACCCACCTTTAGTTGATTTAGTATTTGAAAACGACACCGGACATTCCATCCTCATTCAACCGTATTTAACTGGAAACAATGAAGCGTATTTTAAATTTTACGGCACCAGCGACCATCGAAAAGTGGAATTGGACGGCCCGTACATCAGCAATCGACATGGAGCACCGGCTGTTCAGTACATTGAAACCGACGAATTAGCGCCTGGAGAAAAAAAGAAAATCGATGGCGCCGTCAATGGCTTCACCGCCACTTGGTATCGCACAGTCACTTATGCCGATGGGCGCGTCGTAAAAGAAACAATCGTGAGCCCTTATGAAGCCCGCGGCGAAAAATGGCTGATGGGGAAAGAAGTGACTACTACTGAAGGGGAATAAAGAAAAACTTTATTATGAAAATTCTTTAAAATCACCCCTTTTTAGCCCACTCTAAAAGATCGGAATATTGATCTTCTGGTCTGATCTTATTGAGTACGCCCATCGCTCTAGCTTCAGTTACACCAACAAGATCGGTTGGCAGCGAAAAAGAAGGCCCTACACTTCCCTTGCTTATTGCAACGTGATATAGGAACTCGCTGGCGGAACCAGCCCTCAACGAATTCGGCACAGAAAACTCCTGGATACAAGCAGATCCATCCCTGAAATGTACAGGCTGGTATTGACAGTGATCTTTATAATTTACTCTAGGGACATCCATAACAGGGTCACCAGTTCCCATCACAGTAGAGGGATTTTCCATAAATTGAGTGAGTTAAAAAATTAAAATGAATTAAACTTCAAAAGTAGACAATTGAGCCATTGCCGATAAAGGCGGGCGCTTAAAGCAAGCGCGATGAACATTCCCAGCATTCATTCGAATCACATCATTAATTTCAGGATCCAACGGCAACATACCTTGTATAACTCTATTCAAATTTTTAATTGTTTCCTCAGCTGTTTTTCCTACAATTCCTGCCGCACCACCAGATAAATTATCACCGTATCCTGCCGCACAACCAGCCCATAAAATGGCATCTGCAGCTACAACCACTTTGGCAGCACATCCTTCGCTCGCTCCATCACAAAGCATCCCCGCAATCATGGCCGTAAGATTTTGGATCGCACAGGTAACAGCCTCAAGCGTAGGATTAATTTGATAAGCAATGGCTGCAGTTGCACCTAGTCCCGCCGAAACCGCACACCCACAAGCAGGAGCCAAATCACCAAAAAAAGCTTTACAATAAGCATTAATAATATGAGCTAAAGCAATACTTTTTAAAATTCTGTCCTCAGGAATATTTTTATCTTTTCCAAATAAATAAGGCGGCAAAGTGGTATCCACCCCCTGATTACCACTCCCTCCACTACTCATCGCCGGGACATCAGCACCCCCCATTCGCGCGCTAGTCGCCGCTGCTACCATTAGTTTTATGTTTGTTTCAAGAGAGGGAGCTGAAACATTGTGAATAACCATTTTTTGCAAAGAAGCAACTGCTGGTCTCCCCATCTCTAAACCCACCTTAGCCAGTCTAAGATTCATATCAACTCCAAGCTTAACATATCGAGCATCTTTAATACTAAGCTCCCCGGCCATAGCTATAAGATCTTCAAAAGAACACTTTCTCAGTCTTTCGCGATAAGATAAATCCGAAAGAGGAACATCGGTACTCGTTCCATTCCCATTTTCAGAGATTGAATTCCAAGGGACATCTTTTTCATTTTTTTTTACTGAAGCGACATGCGTGTGACCTCCAGTAATTTGCACTTCACTGGTTACACCATTCTTCATTTCAAGCTTAACTTCAATAAAAAATTCAGAACCCTCTGTTGAAGAAAGACCAACATGATTTTGACATACCAAACAAGCAGCTTGCTCACGAGCCTTAGCATCAACTCCCTGCAAGGTATTTAGTCCATCTGGGTTTGCCGCCAAAACCCCCAAAGCCGCAGCCAGCGGAAGACCAATTCCCTGTCCTTCTGTTCCAGGAAGAGTGACAGCAGCGCCATTTTTCATTACTCCTGGACATACGGTAACCCAAACTTTTTCAATATTATCCGGACTAAACTTACCCCCATCTTTTAAAACTTGCGCCGCAATGGCAGCAGCAAAAGCCACTGCCCCGGGTTCCGTGCAACCCAAGGCTTTTTGCACCTCATGTTTCAATATGGACTTAAAAAGTCCCGATGTTGGGCTATCACTCACCGTCTCACCTATCATTTGTGCCATATTTTTAAAATTAAAAAACGAAGTATTCACCTTACAATAAAAAATCAAAACCTGTCAATGTTTTACACCGTAAACCCCCTCATTTGATCCCAACTTCAAAATCAATTGCCTAAGCGAAACCCCCAAAAGCAACACCTGAACCAAAAGCCCTGCAGCAAACGATACCGGAATCGCATATAAACCAATTTTATCCAAAAAATAAGCGCTAATCACCATAGTTAAAACAATAGTTATAACATGAATAGAAGAAGGACGCAGCGTATTTTTAAGCGCGTAATGAGCCCGTGCTAACAAATGCATCACGCTTTCCAGGGGCACCGCAATTGTATAAACCATTAACAAAGAAGCTGTGGCCGCCACGGCTTGAGCATCGAATTTACCTCCACCCAAAAGCAACCCGATTAAAGGATGACTAATTAGCGCTAATCCAATTGCGGCCAAGGTGGTATAACCCATAATAATTAAACTTTTCCCCAAAATAAGTTGCTTAAATTCCCTATAATCTTTGTTGGCCGCCACATGTGAAAGATTAGCAAAAGCAGCCAAGGCCATCGCAATCCCAACTAAGCTCACCGGCAAACTCTGAAAATTACGCGCAAAACTGTAAATCGTCACACTTCCTTCCTCTAACTCCGTGGCCAAGCGCACAAACCACCATAGCATCAACTGCCACATTCCCATTTGTACGGTTTTGGGAATTAAAAGCCAAACTGTTTCTCTAATTTCTTGATTATAAATAAAAACAAATTGAGGACGATACCCGTATCGAATCAAAGAAGGAATTCTAACTCCCAAATGCAAAAACGCCCCCAGGATTGTGCCAATTACTAGACCCAAAAGTCCAAAATGCGGCACAAAAACAAAAACTCCGATTATAATTCCCACATTATACAAAACCGGCGCCATCCCATACCAAAAAAAGGCCTTAATACTAATCAAAACATTTCCAAAAGTATTGCTAATCGCAAAAAGCAAAGGAGAAATCAGCATTAAGCGAGTTACAGTCACATATTGCGCTTTTTGTTCCGCATCAAATCCAGGCACAATAAAATCCACCAAATGCGGCAAAAATAATCCAAATAAAACCGCCACCGCTCCCAAAATAAGAAGCCCAAAACTAAGAATTTGATTCGTATACAAAATCCCTTTTTGACGATTGTGCTCATCTAAATTACTAAAAATCGGCACAAAAGCTGCGGACAAAGTCCCGGTAACCAAAAGAGCTAAAAAAAGATCTGGGATTGCAAAAGCCGCATTATAAATATCCAGTTCTGAAGATGCACCGAAGGTATAAGCAAAAGATTTATCGCGTAAAAGCCCCAAAGCATAACTAAGTCCAGAAGTTAAGGTAAGCGCAAAAGCCGTGTGTAAAAAAAGATTTCTAAATCCACCTACTTCTTTTCTTTTGCGCTGAATTTTTCCTAAAATAAATTTCACGCTGCCGATTGTAGCACGAAAAATTTAAAAACTTCTAATCCGCCCATTCCAAACCAACATCTGACCACAAAGCTACCAAAACTTTAGTTCTTTGACTTCCTCTTACAGAAGATACTGCACCATTTTTTGTATCGCCCGTGACCTCACAAATCATCCTAGTTAATGCCAAATACCTTTCATTGCTTAACCCCTGAATAATAATAGCGGTTTTATGGCCTTTGCTAAAACGAGGATAACGCCCACTAAAAAGATGAATGCCAGATTCGCCATTTGGATTATCATCCTCAAAATAAACTTCCATCTTACAATGACCGCTTGGTCCGCCGTTATTAGAAATATCCTCTGCCCATTCTTGATGTTCTTCGCCATCCGGACGACGTGGACAATTAGGCATAATTTAGGTTTAGTTACCGGCGTTAAATCGAGCTTGTTTCATACCTTCATCGTATAATTCTCTAACAACTCGATCTATATCTTCTATGACAGTTTCGCATTCCTCGCCACAACCATCACCCTCAAAAAAATTATTCTGAACAAGGGTATTATCACCATCCCCACATGATGAGGACTCAGCCTCCTTTTGCCTACGTAAATTTCCTCCTCCTCTTTTCCCAAGTCGGTCATCTCTATAAATTAATTTCCCTTTTTTATGGGAAACAGCAACTCCGCTAAAGTGAGTCGTCGCCCCGCTAAAAGGACCACTGCCTGATTGATAAGTACTCCAACAACTAATACCATCATCGTTTCCATCAGAATCAGTTAGTGCTACACAAGAACAACGACTATGCCCCCTATCTTCCTCCCATCCATCTGAACCTTTTAATCTTAAGCCTGCTGAGAGAGTATTGCAGCTTAAACCAATCTGATCAGTTATTTGCCTAATTGCATTAAATTCCTCCCTCTTCTCCTGATGGCACCCTGTTCCTGCTGCCAAAGCCAAAACCCCGGCCGCAGCAAGGGCAAGTGAATTTACAGAATGATGCTCCGGTGATTTCATAAATGTGGAAATTATATAGTAGCAAACTTTGAAAAGCCCTCTGAAATATACCAAATCTTATCCCATTTTTTAAATTTGTCAATAAAAATCCAGGGAAACCTATCTAAAAACCTTTATCCACAGGCTATCGAACCACTCACTGGCGGGGACGACCGGACTTGAACCGGCGACCTTCTGCGTGACAGGCAGACGCTCTAACCAACTGAGCTACGCCCCCTCAAACTAAACGGCAAAAACAAGCGGCGAGATGATAACCTGATTTATTAAATTTGTACATATTCAGAAGCAAAAATTCACCCTGCAAAACATGAAAATTTATTCAAAATTACTTGACTTATTAATAAAAATAAAGTAATATATTATAATGTTCATTGAAAATTTAACTTGAATCCTGAGGCACAGATGGAGATAAAACCTTTTTTATCTTCGGCTGCGCCTCAAGATTCCAATAGTACAATAAGCCTGCTTATGAATTTTCCCAAAATTTCATGGTCACTGTTTGCTCATTTTAGGCGGGGTTTCTTCCCTAAAAAAGAGAAATAGACAGCTTGCTATTTAGGGCAACCTAATTAACAGAAAATTGGTGTAGTGATGCATTAATTTTTACTCTAAACTCTTAGCTGCTGCTGAACTTACTATTTGAATCTTGGGGTTTTTTTTGTACAAGGCCTTCTTCTACCCACCACAGGAAGGTTCATAATAAATATGCTATCCTAGGCATGGATGATAGCCCTCTTAAAGAGAGGGATAATCTAAATAAAAGCTAGCCTTATGCCTACATCTTTAAGCAAACATCCTTCAAATCAAAACCTAAATTCCAAATCGGCCAGTTTTCGTATCGGCATCGACGCTCGCATGTATTCCACCCAATTTACTGGTATTGGGCGCTATGTTTTTGAATTAGTCCATCGCTTGCCTAAAATCGCCCCGAGGTGCGAATTTATTCTATTCATGAACGAACCAGAATTTTCTAAATTTAAATCTCCTTATTCTCAAGTTAAAAAAATCCTAGTTAATGCTGCTCATTATTCTCTAACTGAACAAACCACCTTTTGGCACAAATTACAACAAGCCAATCTTGATTTAATACATTTTACTCATTTTAATGTTCCGCTATTTTATCGCAAACCTTATCTTGTAACGATCCACGATTTAACTTTATCTTTTTTCCCAGGTAAAAAAATGACTAAATGGTATCACCGTTTAGCCTATAATTTAGTTATTAAGACCAGTGTTCAAAAAGCCCGAAAAATTATTGCTGTTTCCAAAAACACTAAACACGACCTTATAAAATTACTTAAAGTACCACCCTCAAAAATTAAAGTTATTTATGAAGCCGTGGGACAAGAATTTAGCAAAAATCCTTCCTCGAAAGACCTCAAATCCATCACCCTTAAATATCATCTTACCTCCGATTTTATTCTCTACACAGGAGTTTGGCGCAACCACAAAAATATCATTAATCTCTTACGGGCTTTTTCTCTTTTAACCAAAAACCCAGCCTTCCAAGGACAGCTAGTTCTAACTGGTAAAGAAGACCCTTTTTATCCCGAAGTTAAAACCACTATTAAAGATCTTAAGTTAAATTCACGTATTGTCTTAACTGGCCTAATCCCAGAACAAGATCTCATTACTCTGTACTACAAAGCCAAAATTTTCTGCCTACCTTCTTTATACGAAGGATTTGGCTTATCGCCATTAGAAGCCATGGCTTGCGGCACTCCAGTCGCTGTTTCCAACACCTCTTGCCTTCCTGAAATTTGCGGCCATCCAAATGCCCTCTTTTTTGACCCCTTAAATCCAACATCAATCGCTGAAAATTTACTAAAATTATGGACTAGTGAAGCGCTGCAAAAACGTTTAAGAAAAAACGGGTTAGCTCATGTTAAAAAATTTTCCTGGGACAAAATGGTTAAGGAAACCTGGCAACTCTATCTTTCAAACTGCCCCTAAGCAATCTTATTATGCGTAAATCTGAATTCACCCCCCTACAAAACCTGCTGACTGCAGTCATTAATCAATATAACCTAAAGCCCCAATTTGACGGTGCTACTATTTGCCACCAATTTAAAAAATTAACTTCCGGATTATGGAATCAAAAAGCTGACCAAAACATAAAAGCGCTATCTTACAAAAAGGGAACCCTAACCATTCAAGCCAAAAGCTCAGGCTGGGCGCAACAAGTCCAATTCAAAAAAACAGCTATCCTAGAACAACTTAGCAAAACCCACCCAAGCATCACCATTAAAAACATCCACATCCAAATTAATCCCGGAATGTCACCCTGAAAATCATCAACACCTACCAAAAAAATGCAGAATTCTTTGCTTTTAGCCAATTTTCAGCCATTTTACAATGTTTCTCTTGACTTTATCAAAGGCCTAGCTACACTAAGAGCCACGCTTCCCAAATTTTATATTTAAATTGTTTTGCCTTGCTCCGAATACGCCTAACCCGAACTGGGAAAAAACGCCAACCAAGCTATCGCTTGGTAGTTGCTGAACATACTAGCCCCATAAAAGGAAAATTTATTGAAATGGTCGGGCATTACCGTATTGAAAAAGCAAATCGCAAATTGGTATTTAACCAAGATCGTATTAAATACTGGATTTCTGTAGGTGCAAAACCAAGCGATACTATCGCTTCTTTGCTTAAAAAAGAAGGCCTTGAAGGAATGGATCGTTTTATCCTAACTAAAACCCATAAACGAAAAAAGAAAAAAGCCGGGAATGAACCTGCTGTAACAACTACGCCATCCGTGAAAGTTGCCCCTGAATCAACTCCTAATGATAAACCTGAAAACAATGACGAAGCAGCCAAAAATGAAACCTCTAGCGAAGAAAAAGAGTCTCCTACAAAGGAGTAAAGATTGAACTTGAAACATATTTAACCCTTTTTTATTATGAGTGATCCTTCTATTGGCGCTGACCGCGATTTTATTGAGTATGTGGTCAAGCAACTTGTGGATGATCCCACGAAAGTTATTGTTACCAGGACAGTAGATGAGATGGGTGTTTTAATCACCTTACAAGTTAGCTCCATGGACATGGGAAAGGTGATTGGAAAAAGTGGCCAAACCGCCAAAGCATTACGAATTCTTTTGCGAGTAATCGGCTCAAAAAATCACGCTCGCGTCAATCTTAAAATTGTGGAACCAGATGGCCATGAGGTTGCTCCCGAAGAAATTACAACCGAGAAAAAAAGCTCTAAAAAGGAAAAATCGGCAATCCTTGAAGAAGAAATTGCGGATCAACACGCTGATCTTCCGGATGACCTAACTGCCCTCAACGAAAATTAAAAACCAGGAAAGATCACCTTGAAAAAACCACTCTATTAATCTTGCTTGATTAGGCAGTTATCCAGTACAATAAAATTCATGAACGATCAAAATATTTCAATTATTGATGCCGCCGAACAATTTGACATTCTCGAAATAATCAATCGCGGGATTGCCTATGCCATTATTATTGCTGGCTTTCTTTCGGTGGTTTTTATTTTTTTCGGTGGAATTTCCTTCATCTTATCAGGCGGCCAAGAAGATAAAATTAAACAAGCAGTCAGCACTATTCGCTACGCCATAATTGGCTTAATTATAACTTTTATGGCCATTGTTATTGTTGCAGCAGTGGGCAAAGCTTTAGGGCTTAATATTATTGAATATCTAAACTTCGGAGAAATTGTAGACATGATCCGTTCAATTACTTCCAGCGCTAACCCCAACAGCGGGGGGATTGAAACTCTTCAATAATTTTTGAGCAAATACGGTTATGGACCTTAAAAAATTTGCCATTTTAGACGGGCATGCCCTTATTTTTCGTGGTTATTACGCCATTCCTCCGCTCTACACCGAAAAAGGCGAATTAGTTAACGCTGTTTTTGGCTTTACAACTATTTTACTTAATATTTTACAAAAACTGCGACCGGATTATTTGGTTGTGACTTTTGACATGAAGGGGCCAACCTTTCGCCATGATACAGATAAAACCTACAAAGCCACCCGTAAAGAAACTCCTGATGATCTAATTCCCCAGGTCGAAATAATTCATCAGGTTGCGCGCACTTTCCAAATTCCAATTTTTGAACAACAAGGATTCGAAGCAGATGACCTAATTGCCTCTCTTGCCCAACAATTAAAATTCCACCCTGAAATCGAAATTTCCATTATTAGCGGCGATATGGATTTAACCCAACTCATTAATCAACAGATTAAACTTTTAACCCCCCTAAGCGGTTTTAATGATATCAAGACCTATAATACCCAGGCTGTCATTGAAAAATATGGAATCCACCCAGAGCAAATGATCGATTACAAAGCCATTTCTGGGGATAAAAGTGATAATATTAACGGTATACCGGGAATTGGCAAAAAAACCGCAACCAAACTCCTTCAAACCTACCACAGCCTAGATGGTATTTATGAAAATTTAGACAAAATTAAAGGCGCCTTACATCTCAAACTTAGCCTTGGCAAAGAAGCCGCTTATCACTGCCAAAATTTAGTAAAACTAATAAAAAATGTCCCCTTGGAATTTAATTTAACAGCTTGCGAAACAAAAGATATGCCCAAGGATGCAATTCAAAAATTATTTACGGAGCTAAACTTTAAAAGGCTATTTATGAAATTTGAAGAACTTTACAAGCACAAAAAAGCCGAAGAGCAACTTGCGATGTTTTAAAAACCAACGTTAAGTAAGATACGGATTTCATACCAAGCACCCCCATTCCCACTAGTAGCGACCTTACATTACAAAATATTAATGATTTAGAAACCTCTGATTTCGCTGCTTTTTTAATTGTCTTCTGCAAAAAACATCGCTAAACTAAAAAGCGATGCGAAAAACCCTACAAAAACTCGAGCAATCCACGCTTGAAGCACTCCAAAAAGCCACCACTCTCAAAGAATTACAATCAGTTTATACTGATTATTTTGGCAAAAAGGGCCTACTCAAAGAAATTCTAAGTAATCTCAAAAATCTTTCCCCAGACGAAAAACAAACCATTGGCAAAGCAGCTAACGAACTCAAAAATCAACTCGAAGGCCAATTCAAAAATCGTCAAAACGAGCTTAATCAAGAAAACATCAGTAAATCCTTAAAACAAGAATGGCTTGATTTAACAGCTCCCGGAAAAACCTACGAAATTGGCCACATCCATCCCTTATCACAAACCCAAGAAGAAGTGGAACGAATTTTTCAACAAATGGGTTTTTCTATAATCGATGGTCCGGAAATCGAAAGTGAATATTACAATTTTGAAGGTCTCAATATCCCTGCTCACCATCCAGCTCGCGACATGCAAGATACTTTTTTCCTTGATAAAAAAGCACACCACGAAGAAGGTCGCCTAGTTTTAAGAACACATACCTCTCCAAACCAAATTCGGGCCATGCGCAAATACGGTGTCCCGCTAAGAATTATTGTCCCCGGTAGAGTATTTCGAAATGAAGCCACCGATGCATCTCATGAACACACTTTTGATCAAGTTGAAGGACTTCTCATCGACCGCGATATTTCCCTTGCCCACCTTAAGGGCGTAATGACGGATTTTTTAAGTCGCCTCTTTAAAAAAGAAATGAAAATTCGCTTTCGCCCCGGATACTTTCCCTTTGTAGAACCCGGCCTTGAACTTGATATGTCCTGTGTTTTTTGTAATGAAAAAGGTTGTCGGGTGTGCAAAAAAACTGGCTGGATTGAATTTATGGGCTGCGGCATGACCCATCCACACGTTATTCGTTCTGGTGGTGCTGATCCCACACAATACCAAGGCTGGGCTTTTGGCTTTGGCCTCACTCGTCTCGTCATGATGCGTTACGGTATTGATGACATTCGCCACCTAACCAGTGGTGACGTACGATTTTTAGAACAATTTTAATTATGAAAATTTCTCTCAACTGGCTCAAAGATTTCGTTTCATTTAACTTAATAGACAAAAAAACTCTTGAAAACGTAGTCGTAGGCTATGTCGAATCACTAAAAAAACATCCTGATGCCGATACTCTCAACATCGCAACAATCAACATAGGAGGAGAGAAAAATATCGAAATCGTGTGTGGAGGGACTAATTTAAAAGAAAAAACCCACGTGCCCGTCGCCTTGCCCGGCGCTGTGATTCCAGGAAATTTCATCATTCAAAAATCAAAAATCCGTGGACAAGAAAGTGCAGGGATGATTTGCGCAAAGGCTGAATTGAACTTGGGTCAAAATAACCCTCGTGAAATTTGGATATTGGATTCAAAGAAAAAATGGACACCCGGAGAATCCTTTTTAAAAGCCCTAAAATTACCTCAAGCGTATAGTCCAGAGGAAATTTCGGACCTTTTTACAAAACACACCGCCGAAGTAGAAGGTCTCATTCATCAAGATGCATATCTAAATCATGTCGTCACAGGGAAACTCATTGAATTTGGAAAAATCGAAAATTCCACAAAGCTTCATCGAGGAATATTTGATATTGGCTGGAAAAAAATTCAAATTGTTTTTGGGTCTGTTTATACGATTAATCCAGGCGAAATTTTACCCATTGCCCTTCCTGGGGCAAAACTTCCAAATGGCGAAATCCGCAGTGGCGAATTTTCTGGGATAAAATCCGAAGGGATGGTGTGCGGAGACAATGAAATCGGAATCCAAAATTCTTCAGAAGGTATCACGCGTTTCCCTAAAAACACTCCACTGGGGAAGCCCGTTGCAGAAATATTAAATATGCAAGATGTCTCCCTAGAAATCGACAACAAATCTCTCACGCATCGCCCCGATTTATGGGGACATTATGGAATGGCTCGTGAACTCGCCGTCCTCTTAAAAAAACCACTTAAAAAGCACACCCCTCCAAAAATACAAACAGGAAAAACTAAACTCACCATTCGCATTGCAGATCCTAAAATCTGCCCGCGCTTTTCAGCCTGTATTATTTCAGGGCTCCGCATCACTGATTCTCCGCAATGGCTAAAAACACGCCTTCAGGCTATTGGCATTCACCCTCTCAATAACATTGTAGATACAACAAATTATGTCGCATCTGAAATCGGGCAACCCCTGCACGCTTACGACCGTCATATCATTAAAACAGACACCCTAGAAGTCCGTTTTGCCAAAAATGGAGAAATTTTAGAAACCATTGATCACAAAAAATACGTTCTGACCGATAAAGATCCCCTAGTGACAGATGGTAAAAAAGGAGTAGGACTAGCGAGTATCATGGGTGGACTCGATTCCGAAATAAACACCAACACCACCGAAATCATTTTAGAATCAGCTAATTTCGACCCTATTATTGTGCGCAAAAGTTCTTTGCAGCACGGCCTTCGCACCGAGGCCTCACAGCGAGCCGAAAAAAGTCTGGACCCAGCCAATACCGAAATCGCCCTCATACGCGCCATCCAAATCCTCAAAGAAACCTGCCCCAATCTCAAAGTCATCAGCCCACTCATCACAGAGGGCAGATGGAAAAAACCACATATTGTAATAACAATTGACCCCAAAGTAGTCTGTAGTAAAATCGGTATTTTGGTCCCAATCCCTGAAATGATCCGTATTCTCAAAGCCCTGGAATTTAGCGTCATCAAAAAAGGATCAAAATTGACGGTCACTGTCCCATCACATCGAGCCACCAAAGATGTTAGCATTGAAGAAGATATTATCGAAGAAATAGCTAGAATTTATGGTTATGACCGCATCCCTGCGAAATTACCCGCTTTACCAATCTCTCTGCCTATTGAAAATATAGAACGTTCCCACGAACACCTCGCAAAAACAATTTTAAGCAAAACTCTCAGCTTTACGGAAATATTTAACTACTCTTTTTACAGTAAAAATATTTTTCAAAAATGCGGACTGGAAGAAATAAACCACCTTAAAGTGGAAAATTATATATCCGAAGATCAAACCCACATGCGGACAAGTTTAATCCCCGGGCTTTTGCTAAATATTGAACGCAATCAACGTCAACGCGACACTCTCAAACTCTTTGAAATCGGCCATACTTATCATGAAATTGGAGAATTTATGCCCCTGGAAGAAAAATGGCTTACCGCCTGTATTAGCTATAAAAAAACCCTTGAACCTTTTTACGAAATTAAAGGTGCCCTAGAAACTTTCTTAACGGAATTTCATACCACCAATTACTTCCTTAAAGATTGCCCAACACCATTACCTTATGCTCATCCCCAAAAATGCTGCGAAATCAGATTACAAGGAAAATTATTAGGTTATGTTTTCACTCTGCATCCAGCTATTGCACAAGCCTTTGAAATTGAACATTCAGTTGGATTTTTTGAATTAAATTTCACCTACCTAAGCGCCAAAGGTCGCGAATTAACCAAGTTCAAACCTCTACCTAAATTTCCCAGTATCTATTTTGACATTTCATTCCTTGTTGATTCTAAAAAAACCGTAAACGAAATTCAAAAAGTAATTTTTAACGCAGACAAAGAGCATCTCATTGTTAATTTAAAATTATTTGATATTTACGAAGGAAAAAATATCCCAACTGGCAAAAAATCACTAGCCTTTAAAGTTGAATTACAACATCCAGAACGAACCTTAAACGATCAAGAATTTCAAGCTACCCAAAAATCAATTTTTACCAGTATTGAAAAAATCGGCGGAGAAATAAGGAGATAAGTTCTCTACATGCACTATCTCCTTACCCTAATCAAACCCCCGGCTGGAATAATTTTTATTCCTTTTTGCTCTAAACCATCCAATATTAAATTAACTCCCAAACTATCGCTAGCCATGTGGCCAGTAATAATCACGTTAAGGTGATATTTTTCGGCTTTTTCACGGTAAGCTTCACCCATGTGCATTTCAATAACCGTACTCACTCCTTCCCGGCTTAAAACCTCATAAACATCCTCAGCTCCAGACGTACCTCCAGTCATTCCTGTAATCGCCACCTTACCTAATTTAGACTGTGGAGACCCGGAAAAAATCATTGGCCCCATGCCCAATTTTTCCGCTTCCTTAATTTCCGGAATATCCAAAAATGCTTCCGCTAAATCCTTCAAATATTTCAATTTACTCCGTTTTTTATTAACAAAATTATCCATAAACTGATGTGCTCCGTTATCCGCTGCTGTATGACAACACATCATTGGAATATCCAAAAGCCGCGCTCCATCTACAGCTCGATAATGATTAATTGGATGCAAACTGCGATTAATTTTTTGAATTCTTGGTTCAAGTAATTTTTCAATAACATTAATCGAAATTCCCAAATGGGCCATAACCGATTCCTGAATCGGCATCACCCGCGTCAAATCCACCAAGCCTCTACCTTCAGGGTGATGAACAAAAAGCAGATCAATTTTCTGCCCATTTGCGCGAAGGGCATTCACCAACAAAAGCTCCTGCATATCACCATCAATGCAAACCATCATGGTTTTAACAACCTGATTTAATTTACCATGAAGCACCCTAGAATCAGAATAGGGATTGGTTAATTTTTCCAAATCAAAATAAATCTTTTTCTTTTTGTCCATTTTTTGATATTCTTTCTTGATTTCCTTTAAATTATCTTCAATTTCCTTAATTGTTCTTGGATCATTTTTCCGCCCCATGCCAATGGCGTGCTCGTAAATTTGCTGAAGAGTAAGAGACATATTTCAAAATTTTAAAAAAATAAAGCGTTCCTAGAATAACATATTCTCCATAGAAAAAAACTTTCCCCTCGTAAACAAAGCTGGCGCAAATGATTTTTTTTCCAAAGTCTGGTATGCTCTTTTTTGCTAAAAACTTCGCCTTAGAATCTTTATAGATATGCATCATAACTATTATTCCAAGCAAAAAAATAACAACTTCTCTTTAAAAATTTTTTGGGGGAAAATTAAACCACACCCCTTACTTCCCTTTTGGCAACGGCTATTCAGATGGGCCCTAATTTTTGGCGGCACAGGATTTCTAGCTGGAATAATTATTTTTATCTTAAGTTTAATAATTTTCAGCTTCGGCTTACCAAAAATTAATGAAGACGACTTACTACAAGCTCAATCCACTATCATCATGGATCGCGAAGGAAATATTCTATACGCGATTCACGGCGAAGAAAACCGAAAAATCGTCAATATCGATGAAATATCACCTTATCTTTTAGACGCGACTATCGCGATTGAAGATGATCAGTTTTATGACCATTTTGGATTCGATATACCCTGTTTGGCCAAAGCCGTTGCCTATGAAACATTCGGAATTGGCATTCGCCGTGGATGCTCAACCATCACTCAACAATTAGCCAAAAACTTATTTTTAAATCCTACCCAAACTTATAAACGAAAAATCCAAGAATTGGTACTTGCCGTTAAAATGGAAATCTTTTTCAAAAAAGAAGATATCCTCAAACTTTATCTCAATGAAATCCCTTATGGGAATAACGCCTACGGCAGTGAACTCGCAGCCCAAACCTATTTCAGCAAACCAGCCAAGGATCTTACTTTAACCGAAGCCTCTATTTTAGCAGCTCTACCTAAGGCTCCGACGCGCTATTCCCCTTACGGCAACAACCGTTATTCACATCTGACCATTGAATTCACCGAAGAACAACTTCAAAAGCGCCCCCTAAAATCTACAGAAGATCTAAATTATGAAGAATACGTGCGCGGCTTAATCGGAGCAAATATTTCTCTCGCGGATGGCTCAACCCTATACATCCCAGGCCGAGTTGATTTGGTCCTAAACGCGATGCTCACTCAAGGAAAAATCACTCAAGAAGAAATGGAAATGGCTCGCACTGAATCATGGAGTATCGAATTTAAACGCTACCACGGTAACGCTAAAGCCATGCACTTTGTGCTATACGTCAAAGAACTTTTAGAAGAAAAATATGGTAAGGAAGTAATCGAACAAGGCGGCCTTAAAGTCTACACCACCCTCGACCCTCGAATGCAAGAATTAGCCGAAAAAGCCATCGCAAATCAGCGCGACAAAAATTTCACACAATACAACGCCACCAACGCGAGTTTAATCACCATTCAACCCCAAACTGGCCAAATTTTAGCAATGGTAGGGTCTGCAGATTATTGGGATGAAAGCATTGATGGCAATGTTAATATTGCTTTACGTTATCGCCAACCTGGCTCGTCTTTTAAACCTTTCGTTTATGCGTTAAGTTTTTTAAATGGTTATAATCCCGCCACTGTGCTTTATGACGTAGCCACTCAATTTGGACCAGGCCAATGGCCAAAAAATTACGACGGAACGTTTAGAGGCCCCACTTCAATTCGTCGTGCCCTGGCTCAATCGCGCAACATTCCGGCTATTAAAGCCTATTTTCTTGCCGGCCAGGAAGAAGCAATCATCCCCTTCGTAAAACAATTTGGCATCAATCTTGATTCATCTATTGGTTACGGATGGCCTCTCGCCCTAGGAAGTGGCGAGGTACGTTTAATCGATATGGTAGGAGCCTACAGTGTATTCGCTAATACCGGCATCAAAAAAACAACCAGCCCTATTTTAAAAATTGAAAACAGCGACGGAAAAATTCTTGAACAATGGCAAGACGAAGTTGGAACACAAGTCTTAGACCCGCAAGTGGCGTATTTAATCAACGATATTCTTTCGGACACCGCAAATAATTTAGGCCCTGCGCTTAATTTAAAAAATCAAATCACAGCCATCAAAACTGGAACGAGTAATAAAAAAGATGAAAAGGGCGCTTATTTCCCCAACAATACTTGGGCAATAGGATACTCAACTAAATTAGTCACCGGCGTATGGGTAGGCAATGCTGATGGCTCGGGAATGAATTATTACGCAGACGGTTACAACTGTGCCACGCCCATTTGGAATGCCTTCATGACCGAAGCTCTCACCGACATGCCCATTGAAAATTTTCCAAAGCCAACCGGCATTGTTGAAATAACCGTGAGTAAAGCTACTGGCCTTCTTCCTTCGGAAAATACCACTGAAACTACCGTAGAAAAATTCGCTAGCTTTAGCATCCCCACCACTATTGAAGATCGTTATGTAACCATGGACATAGACAGCAAAACTGGCTTAATTGCCAATCCTTATTCTCCAAGTTGGTCGCTGCAAAAAAAGACCTTTTTTATTCATCAGTCAATTATTCCCAGCTATACCTATTGGCAAGCTGGCATTGATGCCTGGGCACTTAAAACCGAAGGAATTGAAAAACCACCCACCGAAACCGACACTCTACATACAGCTGAAACGCTAGCTAATGCCCCTTCAATTATTATTACCAACCCAACTTCCTATAGCGCTATTGAGGCTGGTTCAATCAATATTGAAGTCGAAATAAATGCCCCAAATGGTATTGAAAAAGTAGAATTTTATTTAGGAGATATTTTGCAATTTATAAGTGTTAACCCGCCTTATTCCGGTACAATCCGCATCCCTATTAATAATAAAATTGGCGCCCAATATGAAATTACGGCCTATATTTATGATCAACTAGGCTATCGCAATGTTAGCACCGTCCCTGTCCAAATTAAATCTCCAGCAAGTACGGGAGACACCTCATCCTAAACCGGTTTTATTGGAATTAATTTTAGGCTATGTTATGCTGCAATCTCCTATTTTTTACCATCTTCTTAAGAAAGACAAGACATGAAAAAAACTTTATTTAAAATCGCCCTAATTGTCCTACTTCCTTTGCTTTTACTAGGATGTTTAAAGCAAAATCCGGCTCTTTCTTTTATTGGCCCTATCCCAAATTGGTCTGACGTTACACTCCCCAAAGACGCTATTTGGCAAAACACCGTCATCTCTGGAAAAATAGAAAATCATAATTATTTAACTACTCTTTCAAAACCAAAAACCCTTGAATACATCGAAGAAGGGATGGCCTATAACGGCTGGCTTTTAACTTCTTCCGCTGAAGAAACGAGAAGCTATGCCAAAAATGAAGACCACGTTACCATTAACCTCAAACAATCAACCGAAGGTAAAATTGGGATTGTAATAATTATTGAGCCAAAAGATACTTATGAAGAAAATCTCGAACCTGGCCAATAGCTAACCCTCGATGGCTAACCTCCCCCTTTTCCTTTTTAGTAAGAGCAGCATAAACTCGGTCAAACCCATTTGGCCTAAACACCGAACTTAAAGGTAACCCCGCTAATAATTCCGCCTCCGCTTTTTTGGTAATGCAACCAAAAGAAACACCATTAAAAACATGCTCTGTCCCATTAGGTAAAATTAAAGCCGCGGAACAAACAAATTTAGCGCCTCTTTCTAAATCGGCAACATCCGCCATTCGTTTTAAAAAATACGTTAACCATTCTTGATCCGACGCCTGCTCCCCTGCACCCCATCTTCTGGTGTACAACCCTAGTTCACCTTGCAAAGCTTCAACTTCAATCCCCGAATCCTCAGCCAAAGTCATTAAACCAGTAGCATAATAAAAATACCTAGCCTTTAAAAGCGCATTTTCTTCATGCGTTAACCCGGATTCCTCAACCTGATCTTTCCCCTGTGGCACATCCTTCAAGGATAATATTTCGCAATTTAAACCCCTTAGGATTGCTTTTATTTCTGCTAATTTACCTAAATTAGCAGTCGCAACCAGCAAAGATGATGCTAAAGAATTCATTTTTTTTTAAAAAAAGTTAAGCTATAACTAAATCAATACTTATACCCTCCCTCCCGGGGGCCACCATCCACCATCAGGATAGCATATTACCCATTAAAGAAACCTTGCAAAAATATTAAAATTTATGAATCGCTTTTTTTACCTATCCTTAATCCTCGTTTTTATTTGCGCCACCTTGGGGGAACTAATCAGACTCCCTATCGGCTCAATTAACGGTATTTTACCTAACGACCTTATTTTAGCCTTTTTAAGCCTTATTTGGCTAATTCATAAAACATTTCTTACACGTAAATTACCCAAAACCAATCTTTGGATTCCATTTCTAATATTCATTATTTTGGCTTTTATTTCTCTAGTCAATGGTTCTCGCTTTCTTAGCTTAAATGAATTTCTCAATAGTGGTTTTTATCTTTTTCGTTTTTTTGCATATTTTATACTCAGCTTTATTGTTTTTGATTTAACCAAAAACCCAATTTATCGCTCTAAAATTATTCAACTGTTATTCTTTTCCGCTACCGTAATCGCCCTATTCGGATTTATCCAATTAAAATGGTTTCCTGATTTTACCCAAATGCAAGATTATGGCTGGGACCCTCACCTCAATCGCCTGCTTTCCACTTGGTTTGATCCTAATTTTACTGGGGGGATGTTTGCTTTCGTTTTGTGTTTAGGCATTTCGCAGCTCATTAGCAAGCCATATCAAAAAATCAAACCCCCATCCCTAAAAAAAATCCCCTTAATTATTATTATAATCACCTTACTTCTGGCTTTAACTCTCACTTATTCCAGAAGCGCCTACTTGTCTTTTATCGTTGGGACAGGCCTAATTGGCCTCCTAAAATCCCGTAAATTACTTTTCGGTGCCCTGATCGCTTGTTTACTTCTAATTTCATTTTCAGATCGTGCCCAAGAACGAATCAATAATCTCTACTACAGCGCCAAATCCATTATCACCCAAGAGGCAACCGAACTACCAGATGCTACAGCCAGGCTTCGTGTAGATTCCTGGCAAAATACCTTAATTATCATCAAAGACCACCCTATTTTAGGAGTAGGATATAATGCCTTTGGCTTCGCACAACGGCGCTATGGTTTTGTCGATCAAATTGAAACCCATTCCTCCACAGGCTCAGATTCCAGTTTATTAACTATTTTAGCCACCACTGGCATTTTAGGATTTAGTGCTTATTTATGGATTATCGTAATTTTCTTTATCTCCAGCCTCAAAAATAAACAAAATCCATTAGCTATGGGCTTTTTAGCCGGCACTTGCGGACTTCTAATTCACTCCATTTTTGTAAATAGTCTTCTTTTTTCTCCTTTTCTTATTTTTTTCTATACTGCAACTGGACTAATCCTTACACCCCAAAAAACACCAAAACAATAATCACCTAAATTAACGACTTAGCTCATTATCTGATTTTAAAACTTCAACAAGCCAAGAACGCACCGTACCTTTCCCAAAAATTTCACTTAAATATTTCAAAAGCACAGCTAATCTACTATTGCCCAAAGACAAACCCCTAAATGAAGATTCAGACAATAAGCAGCTAACTTCCAATTTTTCCTTCGCCGAAAACTGTGCTATCTGCGTCTTGATACTGTCAAAAAATCGAATTCCTTTCTCTATGCAATGAGTTAAAATACGCCTACGATTATCAAAGGAAGGAACTACGTTTTCCAAAAGCCACACACATAAAATCTCTTGCTCTTGCATAAACTTAAACAAAGTTTCTACCTCATCACCCAAAATACCAGGATAAAGTGCATCTAAAAGATAATCACCAAGACCATCACGAAACTCTTTATTTTCTATTCCTGCATCAAGAAACGCATTCATCTCGAAAAACTCCCTTTCTGCTTGCAAAGCAGCATCTAAAGTCGCTCTACGTGCAGCCATCTCTTCTATGCCGACCTGCTGCCCATTTTGAGAACAACCTACTAAGATAGACCTTAATCCAGTAACAATCACCGGGTAATCCGTGCCTATTATTCCCTGAACAGAAGAACCCCTTGGATTTCTTAAAATATCCTCAATTATCCTTGTTACCACAAAAGGCTTCAATTTTACTAGATCTCTAGCCAAATCGTGATAAGGATCACCCTCCGGTCTTTTTATCCCTTCCAACATAAACTAAAAATTAAAGACTTAACTTAATCAAATTATTTACTTTATGTCAATAGGTAAACCACCCTCTCTATTAATCCCAAATTTGAAATTTTACGCATTCATCAGTATAATTCAAGTTAATCTTTTTTATCCCTTAAATTCCTCCCCCTATGGAAAATCCTGTTTTAATAGCTTCAATTTTAGGCCCAGTGTGGATCATCTTGGGAATTTCTCTTTTGGGGTACACCCCTTCCTGGCGAAAACTCATGGAAACCTGGAGAAAGGATCACTATACCCTTTTCCCTTTAGCGCTTATGACCATGGTTTTAGGGCTAATTATCATCCGCATGTACAACGTTTGGGAATGGAATACTTGGATCATTGTCACCTTAGCGGGCTGGGCAGCCTTTCTAAAAGGAACAGTTTATATGCTTGCCCCTGGCTCATGGACAAAAACCCTCCTAAATCTTAAAAATAACGTTTCCCTGCTCTATCTTGCCGGCTTTATTTCAATAGTCTTGGGTGGGTTCCTCTGCTATTCAGTTTACTACCTTAGCTAAAACGTGGTTTGTATATTTTCAAAAAATGGGGTGTCCTTAAAAAATAACTAAAATTTTTGAGACGCCCTATTTAATAAAGTGTTATTTAGTGTTCCCGAATCATTAAAAATAAATTTAACCATTACTCCTGACCCCACAAGCGAACAAAAAATAATTATAACCACCAGTATTCCAATCCAACTTTGTCCCTTAACCTGAATCCCAATACTAGCCAAATCCATATAATATCTTTTAGAATTATCCGGATCAATATAAATAGAGATAGCTGGGCTAGAAACCTGATTTATTCCCAAATCTTCCCAGATATAAGCACTTTCAAAAACTTGCTCTAGACCAGTTAAAGGGTTAAGAGCTTTGGCAAAAATCACATAAGGAGCCCTGCCATTTATTCTAATATTAGTTTGATGCTTGATACCACTAATTGGCGCCATTATTTGCATACCGTTAATTTTCAATTTTTGCCCTTTTGCAGATGAGACACTCGACCGCCCAGCTGTGAAAAGATACTTAAGACCAGCCCCAAAAAACACCAAAGCAATAACCACAAATATCCCCGTAGATAACCAAAAAATATAATTATCTTGCGCCGTATTATACGGCATTTGAGTAGCTGAAAAGAAAGCAAAAGCTCCAACCAAAAATCCTATACCCCCACCGACAAAAGACAATGCAACAAAATATTTCATAATCAAAATTTAAACGCCCTTATTTTAAAATAAAACCATCCTTTTGCCCAGGCTTTTTCTGGCTTCATATCCTATGCTAAAATACAGACATGCTCACCTGGCATTTTAACGAAATCTGGTTTCTATCCCAAGCCCTGGTCACTTTCTCTATTATTTTGTTATGCTTTCGCCTGGGGAAAAGCTGGCTCATGGGCTACATTGGCATCTGTGCCGTTCTTATGAATATTGTAGTCGTAAAACAAGTAACGCTTTTTGGTTTTGATGCGACTTTAGGCAATATTCTTTACGCCTCCATTTTTTTAGTAACCGATATTTTATCCGAACATTATGGAAAAAAAGAAGCTTTTAAAGCGGTCCGCATTGGCTTTTTTGCTGGAATTTTCTCCATGATAACCCTGCAATTCGCCTTACGCTATATCCCCAATGAATATGATTTTGCCCAATCATCATTTATTACTATTTTCACCCTAACACCTCGTATTATCCTCGCCTCCCTAGCCTCATATTTAATCACTCAAAATTGGGATGTTTGGATGTATCACAAATTGCGCCATGCTACTTCTGGCCGCCATTTATGGCTCCGCAATAACTTTTCTACCATTACTTCGCAACTTTTTGACTCTTTCTTATTTAGCTATATTGCTTTTTATGGAGTTTTCGATTCCATTAACCAAATGGCCATTTTTACCTTTTTAATAAAATTTATTATCGCTTTAATCGACACACCCTTCATCTACTTAACGAAGTTAAAATTTTTCGAACCAGAAAACATTCGAAAAAAAGAATTTTCCTGGTGGGGAAAAACCATTACCAAGCTAGCAGGAGAAGAATAAATCCTTTACTCATTATAATTAATCTTATAATCACAAACCTGGTAAAAATAGTGCTATAATAAAATCATGAATACACCTGAAATTGAGATAAAAGTTTTAGGAGTTAAACCCGACCAAATCAAAAAAGACCTCCGTGCCCTAGGCGCCAAACAAACATTTGCCGGCCTGGTAAAATGCCTCCATTTTGACCGACCTGGCCAACCACTCCATTCCAAGGGCAAATTATTTCGTTTGCGCCGCCTTGAAGGTAAGCTGGGATTCCCTAGTAAAATCGAAATTTGCTATAAAGGCCCCAAACAAATTATTGATAATTGTAAGGTGCGCGAAGAAATAGAAACAACTGTTGAAAATCCCGAACAATTCGAATTTATCATCAAACGCCTTGGCTTTAAAATAACGCTTGATAACGAAAAAATCAGAGAATCCTTTTCCCTAGAAAATCTCCATTTTGACATCGACACTTATCCTAAAAGCCCCACCTACATGGAAATCGAAGGGAAAGATTCCAAATCCATTGATCAAATTTTAGAAAAATTAAATCTCACCAAGTATGAACGCAGCACCGAATCGGCCGACGAATTATTCCAGCGCTTATGGCCGAATATCGATTTAACCTGGCTTAAATTTTAACCCCCTTTATATGGCCGAATACACCCTGCCAGCAAACCCCTTCCCACTTAGCTCAAAAGCTCCTATTTTCACCTTACCGGGCGTTGATGGACAAAATCATTCCCTAAAAGAATACAAAGATAAACCCTTTCTAGTTATTATTTTTATGTGTAACCATTGCCCCTATGTTCAGGCTTACCTTGATCGGTTAATCGCTTTACAAAATCAATTCACGAAAAAGGGAGTTCAATTTTTAGGCATCAACTCCAACGACGAAACCACCTATCCAGATGATTCCTTTGAAAACATGGTTAAAATGGCAAATTCTATCAATCTCAATTTTCCATATTTAAGAGACGAAACTCAAAAAATTGCTAAAAATTACCATGCCGAACGCACCCCGCAAGTCTTTGTCTTTAATCAAAAACGCCAACTTGTATATGAAGGAGGTATTGATAATAGCTATTCCGAACCGGAAAATACTACGGAAACCCCACTAAAAGACGCTTTAATGGCCTTAACCCAGGGACAAAAAATCCTTAAACCAGAAGCTAATTTCATCGGCTGCTCAATCAAGTGGAAAGCATAATAATTAAACCTCTAATCCGGCCAACCTATCGTCGAAATGCATTACCCTACCTACTGCCCCACCGGTTTGAATAGAAACTCCACGCAACTTTAATTGAGCCAATCTTAACCCAATTTCAGCGCCAACTCCTGCAACAGGAGAAGGCGTAGGTTTAGCTTGTAAAGCACCTAAAGCAACCTCCAACGCTTTTTTCGCCAACAATCTTAATTGCCCTAATGGCAAATCAACACCTGAATCAAGTAATCCCCTAACCACAACTTGCTCCTCAAGAGTTAAACCATCCAAAGACGCTAATTCTGCTAAATTATCAGGCAAACTATCACCAAGCGCCCCTAATGCCGGGATTCCTGCTACTTGTGTTTTCACTGCTTGTGCCACTGCCTCAACCGGCGCGACCTCACCTGAATCAGCTAATGGCCTTTCGTCAAATATAGTTCTTCCTGTCCAATCACTCGCAGCAGATTCAGCCATCAAACCTCGTGCCCAACCTGAATCTCCATACATTGCTTGCGACCTATTTAACATATCACCTCTTGCTTTTAAAAAACTAACTGTTTCATCGCTAAAATCAGGTAATCGATCAGGCTGAACATATGCAGGGAATTTAGCTGCTAGCAATTCATTTTGTTCTTGTGGGCTTAAACATTGCATTCTCATGGTAAATATTTTTTAAGATTAGTAGATTGTTGCATTTTAAGACAACCTTATACACAAATAAGTTTCACTTTTTTGTAAATACATATAAAATGTTTTTCCAGGCTATCTGTGTAAAAATAATTTTCCCCTTTAATTATCTTTCCCTCCCTATAGCACATTCACCATGAAAAAAATCTCCTTTTTGCCCCTACCTGTTTTATTAAGCCTATTTCTTCTGCCTGGCTGCTCCCAAGCAAACCAATTTAAAAGCCTGGTCCCAATCAGCACCCCCATCGCAAACCAATGGGAACAAAAATTATCCCCCCTACCAACAACCATTAACCTTGGAATTACCTTTTATTCTCAAGCTCCTTTTGGCAACTGGGATATGCCATACCAAGAAGCCTGCGAAGAAGCCAGCTTACTTTTAGCCTACTATTACGTAACCCAAAAAAGCGTCACCATTAATCAATTTGAAACAGATTTACTGGCTATGATTAACTGGGAAATTAATTATTTTGGTCAATATCAGCACACCACCATTGCTCAAACCGCCGAAATAGCTCAAAATTATTTGAATTACCAAAATCTTAAAATTATCGAAAACCCAACCACTGATCAACTCAAAGCGGAACTCTCACAAGGACACCCTATTGTTGCCCCCTTTGCTGGAAGATACCTAAAAAACCCTTATTTTAGCGGGGAAGGACCGATTTACCACATGCTTGTTTTACGCGGCTACGACCAATCTCATTTTATTACTAATGATGTAGGAACCAAACATGGCGAAAACTTTATCTATCCCTACGAGACAATTATAGAAACTCTTCATAACTGGCATGATTCCGCTTCTTTAAGCCCAAATGGAATCCTTAATGGGAAATCACTAGTATTGGTGCTACAATAAACTTCGCCTCTTTTTTCCCAAATCTGTTCCCGAAAATTTACCCTCATGAAAAAATTTATTATCGAAGGAGGTTGTCCCCTACATGGAACAGTCAAAATCCAAGGATCAAAAAATGCCACCTTGCCTATCTTGGCCGCGACTTTGCTAACCGAGGAACCATGCACTTTAACAAATGTACCGGAAATTTCCGATGTTTACGCTTTTGTTAACATTCTAAAAGACCTGGGATCACAGATTACTTTTCAAAAAAATAAAATCACCATTTTAAGCAATCAACTCAGGTCAACCAATATCTCATCCGAACTAGTTAAACAAATGCGGGCATCCATCCTTTTACTGGCACCACTTCTCGTCCGCAACCAAAAATTTATCATGGATTTTCCTGGTGGCTGTGTTTTAGGTAAAAGATCAATTCACGCTCATACTCATGCCCTAGAAAGCCTGGGAGCTAAAATCACCGAACGCGCCTCAAAACTAGAATCGCAAGTAACCACCTTCAAAGGAGCTAATTTTACCATGTCCGAAGCCAGTGTGACGGCTACGGAAAATGCTATCATGGCAGCTGTTACAGCTTCGGGGGTAACCGAAATTAAGTGGGCCGCCATGGAACCGCATGTCCAAGATTTATGTCATTTTTTAGCTAAAATGGGTGCCAAAATTCAAGGTATCGGTTCTCCGCATCTCTATATTGAAGGAGTTAAAAAACTTAAAGGCGTATCCTATAAAATAACCTCTGACTATTTAGCAGCCGGCACCTTAGCCCTAGCCTCAATTCTTACTCAAGGCGAGGTTACGCTCGAAGACCTTAATCCCAACCACCTAAGCAGCTTTTGGGAAAAACTTGAAGAAGTAGGCGTTAATTTAAAATTAACCAAATCATCTGCCACCTTTTTCCCATTACCAAAATTTGATCATCTGCAAGCTATTAATCACCTTAAAACAGCGGTTTACCCTGGTTTTGCCACTGATTTACAAGCTCCATTTGCTGTTTTACTAACGCAAGCAAAGGGAGAAAGTCGTATTTTCGAAACCCTCTTTGAGGGAAGATTAGGGTATCTAAATGAACTGGAAAAAATGGGTGCCAAAATCACAATCAATAATCCCCAACAAGCAACTATTTTCGGCCCTACTGCCCTTAACGCAACCACTATTACCAGTTGTGATATCAGGGCCGGAGCGGCCATGGTTCTAGCAGCCCTAATTGCTGAAGGAAAAACTGAAATCAACGATATTCGCTATATTGATCGCGGCTACGAAAACCTAGACCAAACCCTAAATCACCTGGGCGCTAAAATTACCAGGCAAGAAATTTAAATATCTTTTAACCTAGCCGTTTCTAAAAGACTATACTTGTAAAAGTTTATTCCCTCTTCTGGGCAATCGTTTATTTTCCCCACATCTTTTGCAACTGCTAAATATGATGGCTCGTGGAAATGAGCAAGGACATCATTCAATATTGCAAGATCTAAAGCGCCCATACCACTCAATCCACAAAGCGACCATATCCTAGCCTTTACCGCTACAGGAAGAGGTTCTAATGAAGGTAGAAGCTGTTCTTCATGACCAGCTTGTGCCCCCCCCCTCCTCCTCGAACAAAAATTCCTCCTCGGACATGAATCCCTCCCCAGAACCACCGTCAGAGATATCGCCACTCATAAATAATAAGGGTTAAACTAATAAAAGACTAAATCTTACACCTTTCATTATACTTGTCAACCTATTTTCCCAAAAGCACCATCCCGCCTGATTTCACTTCATACCAACCTAAATCACTCGAGAAAATAGCGCTTTGCAAAGAAGAAACCCATTCGGAAAATGAAAGATCTTCTTTTTCAGGTATACCAGCAGCATCCTTCTCTTTAGTAATTACTTCTGCGGATTGAAAGGCTTTTCGCATCATCTCCCAATTATCTAAAATTTTACCCAAAGAATCAAACGCAACATAAAATAAACCACTTCGAAACCCCTTAATGCTCGCCAAAGATTGTTTGTACATCTCGTCATCAAGTAAATAATTCACCCCCTCCTCCTCCAACCATCCCTCGTAAGTTGAAATCAACAAATGATGTTCCTTGGTAATTCCATAAAACAACTTAATTTTTTGCCCTTTAAGCTGATCCGGTAATTGAAAAAGTCCATTTTTCCCGTAAGCCGTCATAATTGTATCCAAATCCAATTGAATACTCTTAAAAGAAACTCCATTTAAAATTTCTTCTTCTTTAGTAAAAGCATTAGCTAAAGCACCACCCTGTAATTGGAACAAACCTATTAAACCAGCTAATTTTTGGTCAATATTGGTTAAAAATTGTTGAGCCATAGTTTCATCACCCCTAACATCAAACAATAAAGTTAAAGCCGGAAGAAAAGAAGTATCCTGATGTACCGCTAAAGCATATCCTCTGCCCCAAAATTTACTAAAATCAAACTGCTCTCCGCCTAATAAACTCTTTAAACTAAACATCCCGTCGGCAGAAGCAGCTAGTTGTTGATTTAAAAGAGTTGCAAAATTATAAGATTCGAAATATAGAGCCAAGCCATCAGCCGCCATATTCTTATAAAGATAAATCGGCTTTAGCGACATTTCGGATAAATCTACCTTATCGGCCTTAATTTTGGCACGATCAAATTTAGCATTACCGTACAAAGCCACCCCATCTTTAGTGGCTACCAAAGCCAAGCTTTGTCCTTTCAGGTAATGAATTAATTCCTGCAATAAAGAACCCGAAGGTAAATTTTCAATCGCCTTAGCCTGACTAGTAAAAAAATTACCATTAACAAAAACCATGGCTGTATTGGGTAATGGCAATTTCTTAATCTGATCTCGATACACCGTATTTGTCCACAAAGACTGCGCTAACTCACTACGTAATAAATTCGCCATTTGTATTACCTCATCTTCAGCATTAGCAATTAATAAAACATCTTGATACTTCAGAAAATAAAAAATTATTTCTCCTGATTCGGCTGCCGCGACATTAAAATAGAGATCATAGTCATTCACTGTTTTCTTCAAAAATCTACCCTCCTTTTGCAAAGTATCAAATAATTGTTCCGCTTTCGCTTCGTCATCCAAGGTCAAAGCGGCATGCGGTAATTGCACAACCGTCCCGTCACTATTTGTTTTTTGATTAAATCCGACCATAAACCGAAACCCATCCCCTAAAACCGGCTGAATGTCTTTTGAATAAGAAAGGTTAATAGGCTCCAAATTAGTATTCACTGCCTGCAAAAATTGCTCCTTAACATTACCTGAACCTTGAAAAATCTTTGTCGCAAAATTTTCTAAAAATTGCCGTTGCTGAATATCAAAATTATTAATCGAAGCTAAAAACCACGTATCCTCAGGAAAAGCTTGCTCCAACAACAAGCCAGAATGCGATTGATTAGCTTGCTCAAAATTATTTAAGCCACACCCGCTTAAGAAAACAACAACCAAAAAAATACCTAAAATTAATGAACTTTTACGCATGGAAGGAAAATTTAAAGAAATAAAACGCAAAAATTAAGTTCGCACGCCCGCATAACATACGAATTGCCTTATTTTTTATTACCCAAACTACCCTTACTCGTATCTTTTCTAAAAGTCTTAACATGCTCACGGCATTGATTACAAAACTTGGATTTTTCTTTCATGATTTTCTCGTTATTCTTTTTATTATAACTTGTCACATCTAAAGTTTTTTTACAATTTGGACAACGCCAGTCTGCAGGAGTAAGTGATTTAGCCATAATTTAAAAATTTTAAAATAAATATCAAAAACAAAAGCACTCTAATCGATAAAAAGGGTTTGAGCAAGGGAATGTGCGGTTCCATAGTCTCGAGGGCACCCCTGAGATGAGGCGGGATTTGTAGAACAAGTTAAAATATACAGCGATTGGAGGTCTCATATCCAGAGTT